>CAXMOZ010000021.1:0-133624 GCA_964195315.1 uncultured Acidimicrobiia bacterium
TTCAATTTTGGGTGTTTTAAAGTTAGTTTTCTTTCCAAAACTTTCCGCAACAACCGTTGCAAAGGGATAGACTGTTGAGGAACCGACGACACTAATTGTGTCTCTGCCAGCTGCTTGAACACTGCTAATCGACATGGCAGCAAGTGCTGTTACGAGCATTAATTTCTTCATATTAACTCCTGAGTTTTTTAATTTGAAATGATCAGTTAAAGTTTTCATTTGAGTAGTATGAACGTTAAATGTTACAGCTATGTGACAATCAAGCTGAGAAGAATTTCTAAAAGTGATAGATCACCAAACTATAACGACTGATAATCCCCAAAGTTAATGACTGTAGATTTTTCTGGTCGTTTTAAAACACGATAACTAGGGAAACTAATCGTAAATCGACTGCCTCGCTCCGGCTCACTATCAATCATTAATGTTGCGCCGTGCTTGTTGGCAGCTTGCTGCACAATCGACAGACCAAGGCCAGTGCCTTCGGTCGACGATTCGTTACCGGTGAGACTGCCACGATAGTAGCGCTCGGTGATATGGGGCAAATCGTTCGAGCTAATGCCGGTACCACGGTCACTCACGCTAAACAATAATTCATGCTGCTGATTAAGCGACCAACTGACTGATACCTTCGTTTTCTCTGGTGAGTATTTCAAGGCATTTTCGATCAAATTAATACAAATACCTTCGACCTCAGCCTTTACGCCTAACAACCAGAATTGCTCATCTGCACTATACTCAATTCTCCCTTGATTCAAACCAACCTGCAGTGCAACGATAATATTTTGGGTCAATGCATCACAATCAATTCCGATGCCTTCATCTGCCTGCAAGTGATAGCTCTCGACCTGTGATAACAATAACAAATCTTCCACAAGGTCTTTCATTTTATTAGTTTGACGCTGTGCAGTTTTCAATGATTTTTGGCCAGATGCAGTCAATGCTTTTTGGTCTTCGAGCATTTCCAGATGACCAGAAATCACTGTTAATGGCGATTTTAATTCGTGCGATGCATTAGCAACAAAAGTTTTCAATCCCTCCTGCAATAACGCCTGATCACTAATGTTCCGGGCGATCAACAAGGTTTGATCATCGCCAAAACGCACGACGCGGATCTGAATGGTTAGCCCAGTATCGCCTGGTGCACGGACTTCAATATGCTGACGAGCTTCGGGTGCATCGAGGTAGTTCGAAAACTCGGGGTGGCGTATCAAATTAGTAATGCGTTGACCAAGATCGTTGCGACCATGTATTCCGAGCAAATACTGGGCAGGCTCGTTACACCATTCGATTTGTCGGTATTGATTGAGTAAAACAGTCGCATCAGGTAATGCTGCAATATTCCGATTCAATCGTCCTAAAATATCTTTGGTTCGTTTTTTGCGTTCGTTGCTGTGTTTTTTCTGGCGATACAAATGCCGCACGATAATGCCAATAAAACCGTTGTCGTCGAACACTTCACTCGCTTTGGTACCTCGCGATAACCACTGTTCGAGCCGCATCAATCGATAGTATAACCAGCTGATATAACCCACCAGCGACAACAAAGCAGATAACATCCAGTCTCTGGTTAATGCGGTAAGACATATCGCTGCAAACAAAGCCACCAGTAATGTGCGGCGCTCTGTGGTCCAGATTTTCTTCAAATTAATTTCAACTTTATATGGCTAACTTGCCAGATCAACAAAGCGGTAACCGGCACCTCGAACGGTGCTAATCATAGCATCAATTTCGAAGTCCTTAAGGACCTTGCGCAACCTTAGAATATGAACATCAACAGTCCGATCGCTAATGTATGCATCTTCTCCCCAGACCGCCGTCAGAATTTGGTCTCGCGAAAACACTTTATTATGATTGCGCATAAAAAACTTCAGTAACTTGTATTCAGTCGGTGATAAGTCGAGCAATTTGCCAGCTATCTCGACTCCATGACTACTCAAATTCAATTTAATCGGACCAACTATAATTATGTCGCTGGCTTCAAGGTAGGCTGATGGCCGCCTTAACAGCGCTTTCACTCTTGCCTGAAGCTCACGTAGAGACATCGGTTTCGTCATATAATCGTCTGCACCAGACTCTAAACCTGTAATTTTGTCTGCTTCCTGCGAACGTGCGGTTAACATCAAACAAGGGACTTGCGCATAGTCCGGTTGGCGCCGTAACCAGCGGATCAATTCGACACCACTGGTATCTGGCAGCATCCAGTCAACCACCAGGCAGTCCGGCCTGAAGGCTTCGACCATCTGACGCGCCGATTTGACATCCATGCAACTTTGAACTTGATAATCAGCCTGAGTTAAACACTGGCAAATCATCTCTCGAATATCGGTATCATCTTCGACTACTAGTATCTTCATAGGCCCATTCAAAAAATTACAATATCAGCATAAGTATATATACCGCTTTATTATGACAGCTTGATGACAAAAGAAAAAACCGGACCTGAGCTTAATAGCCAGCTTAGTACTTGGTGACAGCCTGACTGGGCCATTGCTAGAGTGCGGCATAAAAGGCGGTGCCAATAAAAAAGGGGTAAAACGAAAGTCGTTTCACCCCTTTAACGAAAACAAAAGCTGTCGTCAATAATTAAACGATAGCTTTCATACCTGTCATGTAGCCACGAAGCTTCTTACCCACTATTTCAACTGAATGGGCACGAAGCTCTTCGTTAATATCAACCAGAGTCTTGTTATCGACACTACCGCTGCTATCGCTTAAGCCAGCACCAATAACATCACTTTTGATTGATGGCATGAACTTCTCTGCCAATAATGGTCGTGCACCTTGGTCAAATAGATAACAACCATATTCAGCCGTATCAGAAATAACAACATTCATTTCGTATAGCTTTTTACGGGCCACTAAATTTGCGATAAGCGGCGTTTCATGCAGTGATTCGTAGTAGGCTGATTCTTCAACAATACCTGCGTCAACCATGGTCTCATACGCAAGCTCGACACCTGCACGAACTAGCGCCACCATCAAAATACCTTTATCGAAATATTCTTGCTCAGAAATTTCAACATCACCAGCTGCCTGCTTTTCGAATGCAGTTTCTGCTGTAGCCGCACGCCATTTTAATAGGTTGGCATCATCGTTATCCCAATCGGCCATCATCCCAGTAGAGAAGTGTCCTGACATGATATCGTCTTGGTGCTTTTGAAATAATGGACGTAACAAATCTTTAAGTTGCTCTGATAATTCGTAAGCTTTCAATTTTGCAGGATTGCTCAATCGGTCCATCATGTGAGTCACTCCACCATACTTAAGCGCTTCCGTAATAGTCTCCCAGCCGTACTGGATTAACTTCGACGCATAGCCGGGGTCAATGCCTTCTTCGATCATTTTCTCGTAGCATAGGATAGAGCCAGTTTGTAACGTACCGCAAAGAATCGTCTGCTCTCCCATTAAGTCAGATTTTACTTCTGCAATCGGTGATGATTGAAGCACACCCGCATGGTGACCACCAGTACCGACAGCTAATGCCTTAGCGATTTTCATGCCATCACCATTTGGATCATTTTCGCGGTGAACTGCGATAAGCGTTGGCACACCAAAGCCGCGAACATATTCTGCTCGAACTTCCGAACCTGGGCATTTAGGGCACATCATCACTACGGTGATGCTTTTGTTCACTTGCATGCCTTCTTCAACCAAATTAAAACCATGTGCATAATCAAGCGTTGCGCCGTCTTTCATCATTGGCATAATCGCATTCACAACCGCACTATGCTGCTTGTCCGGTGTTAAGTTCATAACGATATCAGCCGTTGGAATCAGTTCTTCGTAAGTCCCGACTGTGAAACCATTTTCCGACGCATTCTTGAATGACTGACGCTTTTCAGCAATGGCTGCTGCACGTAACGTGTAACTGACGTCAAGGCCAGAATCTCGCAGATTTAAGCCCTGATTTAAGCCTTGAGCGCCACAGCCAACGATGACAATTTTCTTGCCTCTAATATAGTCGACGCCATCAGCGAATTCATCCTTACCCATGAATCGGCATTTTGCCAACTCTTCAAGTTGTAGACGCAGTGGTAAGGTATTGAAGTAATTTTCGCGCATGAGGTTTTTCCAGTTAGAATTTCGATAGACGCATAATGCGCTAATTATTATGTTGCGTAAAATGAAATATACGCCATGCTATGTTGCGTAATATTCAATAACTTTGGCCTATCGTCATTACCTATGGACATTAAAACACTGCAAATATTTATGCACCTGGCTGGCTCACTTCACTTTGGACAAACCGCAAAACAGTGCAATTTGAGCCCCTCAGCTATAAGCCGCCAATTACAAAGACTGGAAGAGAATATTGGCCATAAGCTCTTTGAGCGCAATAATCGACAAGTTCGATTGACACCAGCAGGACGCCATTTTCAGGATTATGCCCACAAGGCGATAGACGATTGGCAGCGAGTACTTGGCGATTTAAACACAAATCACACCAGCCTGCATGGTGAAGTCAGTTTGTTTGGCTCAGTTACTGCCAGCTATAGTCTGTTGACTCAAATACTATCCAAGATGCGTGAAACCTGCCCAGGAATCGAACTTAAACTGCGCACAGGAGATCAGGCCGATGGCGTTGAACGTGTGCTATCAGGCCAGGAAGACAGTGCAATTGTCGCAACGCCAGAAATCCTACCCGATAAACTCACCTTCCTGTCGTTACGAACCACGCCCCTACGACTCATTGGCCCGAAATCACCGAGTGCATTGAACCGACAGATTGACCAGGCCATTGCCGACAGTATTGAACCCAACTGGGCAGAAATACCCATGGTACTGGCCGAACGAGGCCTTGCGCGCGAACAATTGCTGACCCATTTAAATGACATGGGAGAAAAGCCAAACATCTACGCCCAGGTCGCAGGCCATGAAGCCTTGGTGTCAATGGTCAGTCTTGGCTTTGGTGTTGCAGTGGTACCAGAACTGGTAATAGAGCACAGCCCAAAGCGAGATACTGTTCGGGTCTTACCCTGGCTGTCGAACCTTCAACCATTTACTTTAAGCTTGTGTGCATTGAAAGCACGGATCAAAGACCCACTACTAAAAGCATTATGGGATTGCGCACAACAAACCCATCCGCAGCAATAAACTATGCCCACTCAATAGAACTATTGCAGCTGTGCCTCCTGCACTAAATGAACAAAATACTGGCGATCATAAATCAAACGCCTGACACTTCCTTTCTTCGAAGCCGCCGTCGTTAACCACTAACATCCGAAAGATTAGCTTACCAAACAGGTTATTTTCCTATGCGTTCTTTTTGCTTTTTAATGATTGCATGGTCTGCACTGACAGCCAACTTTTTCGCGGCTACGCCTGGCGAAGTAGGAGTTAGTAGTTATCTGCGCGAGGCAACGCTCCAGGGCCTAAACACCGAAACGAAAAAGCTTTCCGATTTCCGTAGCAAACCTTTAATCATAAACATCTGGGCCAATTGGTGTGGGCCCTGCCGAGCCGAAATGGGATCTTTGGAACGACTCGCCAAGCGATTTAATGGAAACGAATTTAACGTCATCGGAATTTCGACTTATGACTATCGCGATGCTGCGCTTGGTTTCATCAAAAGCATCGAGATTAACTTCGACAATTTTATCGACCATAAGCTCGAGCTGGAACATATACTGGGAGCCGATACAATTTCACTAACCTTGTTAGTCGATGCTGATGGTCAGGTATTACAGAAAGCTCGCGGCGCATACGAGTGGAGTAGCCCGAAAACCATTGATGCCATTGCGGATTTTTTAACTTAAAGCTGGAAGCGGACTTAAAAAAGTAAAAAACCAGCCGCTTTATTATTAACTATAAAACGGGTCAACCTATTGCAGCACCCCCCACATTGAGGATAATCACGCCCTCTTTATTTACGATAGAAATATCATGACGATCACTCTCTCTAATCTCAGCGTTCAATTTGAAGCATACTTTAGCCTGAACTCAATTAACTGGGAAATCGCCTCAGGCCAACACTGGGCTATTGTTGGCACCAACGGCTCGGGTAAGTCGGCATTGGCTGCAATATTAACGGGCGCAGGGGATATTATTTCTGGTGAAATTAATGGGTTGCCGCAACAGGTGGCTATTGCATCTTTTGAGGCGCAGGCTGAATTGATTGAAGTAGAGCTTAAAAAGGATGATGCAGATTTATTAGATGTGGTCGTGGTTGGTACGCCTGTTCGTGAGTTACTCGATCAAACCTGTTCTGATCAAGCCTTGCAACAAAGGCTGATAGAGGCCTTTAATTTCGAAGGTTTACTCGACAGAGGATTTCGCAAATTATCGTCGGGTGAATCGCGCAAGTTAATGTTGATTAGAGCATTAACCAGCAGGGCACAATTACTGATTTTAGATGAACCTTTTGAAGGACTAGATGAAGATTCCTGTCTTTATTTGCAGCAATTACTAAAAGAGATCGCGCAGCACACGCCGATTGTTATGGTGTTGAATCGTTTAGATGAAATACCCGGCTTCATCAGTCATATCGCCTACGCTAACAATGCAACGTTAGAGTTTCAAATCAATAGAGATGATGGCGATGCGATGAGTAATTTGACTCAACTCATGCACCTAAAAACAACTGATTTATCCGTGCCAGCAGCCGATACCAATCACCAGCCTATTAAACTCGATAAGTCACAACCACTAGTGCGCATGCGCCAAGTTCGAGTGGCTTATGGTGATAGTGTTATTTTTTCTGATCTCGACTGGACTATCGAAGCAGGCGAGCACTGGCAGGTCACTGGCCCCAATGGGAGCGGTAAAACCTGTCTGCTGAATTTGATTACTGGCGATCACCCGCAATGTTACGTGAACGATATTTTCGTGTTCGGCATGCAACGTGGCAATGGCGAAAGCATTTGGCAAATCAAACAGCATCTAGGTTATGTGTCTAGTGCATTGCAATGGGAATATCGCGTTACTGTGAGTGTGCGCAATGCCATTATCTCGGGCTTTTATGACAGTATCGGTATTTATCAAAAATATACCGACGAGCAAAAAAGCATCGCAGATCAATGGTTGGCGTTGCTCGGTATGAGCGGTCGAGCAGACGAACCATTTAACCAACTGTCATTTGGCGACCAGCGTCTGATATTAATCGCGCGTGCAATGGTAAAACATCCATCGTTATTAATTTTAGATGAACCCTGTTTGGGGCTAGATGACTTGAATCGACAGTTAGTGTTAGCGTTGATCGAAAAAATTTGCGAGGGCCTCGAGACTACGGTGCTTTATGTGAATCACCGCAGGGAAGACAGCATTCAGGGCATTCAAAACCATTTAGCGATGGCTTAGATCGCTGCCGAGCATAGCTCGAAGAAAACCATTAAACTATTGTTTTATATGTTTTTTTTGCAAAATGTTTTTATTTTTGGCTCACCCTTCAAGCCACTAGATTCCAGCATGCGCCGGAATTACTACATTTTCAGAACTGCTCCATTTCGGCGAATGTAGGTCATCGCTGGGGTGGGGCAAACGCAACATTGATTGGATTGCGTATTTGGCTGAGGCCATTGTGGTTTGATAGGGGTTCTAGCCAGCCATGCGACGTATTACGCTGCGCTAATACGCCCTACGTTTCTAGCCTTATATCCGCCCTATTTTCATCCGCGTTATTCCGTGTATTCCGTGGCTAAATATTCCTTTACTCAATCCTGCGCTTTCATTGGAGGCATCGGGCAGTCCAGGCAGGTTGATATGGTGCGGATTAATTCGATCCCCCTAATGGTTGCCTTTCCGTCTGCCAGTATGATTTCTGCACAGGCTTTCAATATTCTCGGTTTCATCAGAGGTTTAAGTTGCATTAACTGATCCAGAGAAGAATCCAGACTTTTGAGAGAAAGCGCCTTTCTTTGAATAATATTTAAAGCAGTAGCTCCAGCCTTTTTCGTACCCAGTTCAAACGCATTGATCGCTGACTTATCATCCTTATGCTCGACAAAAGCGATGAGCGATAACAGAGTCTCTGCACTACTTTTAACTGCCCCAAGATTCGAATATTTTGCTTTGGGTGGCTGGCGAAAATTAAAGTGCTCATCGAGTTGTTGCAGTACTAGCCGCTGGATCACCCATTCATTCAAGTCGACCACTTTATCCAGTTCAATTATTTTTTTAACTGATTGCTCAAACTGGATATATTGATTAGTTGATAGCTCTCTTAAGGCATTAACACAAAGCTCTAGCAGTGGTAGCTTAAACTTTTCCTCCAGATCTTGCGTATCGGTAAAATACTCCCTTGCCAACACGACCATGTTGGCATCTGCATTTTGATCTAAGACCGTCCAGGTATTGTCTTTAGTTTTCTGTTTTGCAATTAAAATGGCATAGACAACCGCTCTGGCTGAATACGCCGATTGTGCTGCAGTTTTGAGTGATTCTGGAATCTCCGCCAGTAGTTGTTGTACATATTCAATATTCTGTTCGTTGAGTGTGCCGACTCTACTAATGGCCTGTTCTGCGGCGGTTAAAATTGCAGTCGCTACGACTATTTTTTCAACTGTAGACTGCGCAGAAGCAGCTGATGGCACCGCTGTTTCAGCCCTAGCTGCGTTAGGGATGACAACCGGAAAACTGCCATCCCATCGTGGATCTATTTTTTTAATACGCTGCTCTAGAGGCGGATGAGTCGCAAACCAGGACTGCCAGAAACCGCTAATGCCATTCGCAAAATAAGCATGACTATATTCAGAAGCAGATGGAGAGCTAATGTATGAGCCCGCAGTTGTACCACCAATTTTCTTTAATGCGCCAGCAATACTATCTTTGTTACGGGTAAATTGAACCGCAGAGGAATCGGCCAGAAACTCGCGTTGACGACTAATACTCGCTTTGATCCATTGCCCAAAAAATGTCCCTGCATATCCAATGATGGTCAGGCCCAACCCTGCGACGAATAAGGCTGCGACCATGCCACCACCATTTTTGCTACTGCGAGAGCGTCGCGAAAAACGTAATGACCGAATCAAAAATGTGCCCAAAATGCCGATTAACAAAATCCCATGTAATACGGAAATCAGCCTGATATTAAGCCGCATATCACCATTCAGGATATGACTGAATTCATGGGCTATCACACCCTGTAATTCGTCACGAGTTAGCACTGACAAAGCCCCTCGGGTAATACCAATAACAGCATTACCGGGTGTCTTGCCTGCTGCAAAAGCATTAATGGCTAAATCATCAAGTAAATATACTTGGGGTATCGGCATGCCAGCCGCAATCGCCATCTCCTCTACGACATTTAATAGTCTTCTTTCTTGCCCATCGGCTGTGCCTTGAGACACTAGCCGACCTCCTAACATTTCCGCCACTGCAGGTCCGCCAGCAGACAACGAGAGCGACTTTGAAAAGCTACCAATAAAAATAAGAAGCAGAATGCCGATTGCCACTGCGAGGAAAATATCCCAGCTAAAATACAAACTGAGACCAGCATATGAAAAAATAAACTCCCCAGTCTCACTGTAAGCGAAAATAAAAAACAGTAAGAATTGAGTTAATGCAATGAGAATGACGACCGCACTAACGAATAGAAATATTAGCCAAGTGGTATTTCTGCGCGCTTTTTGCTGAACTTCAAAAAAATTCATGTGGCATTCATCTTGATTTCAAGCAACAAGCTTGAGGAATTAATTAGAATCGCTTTAAATTTGAACAAACATCAAAAAGCTAAAAAGAAACTTTGGGCGCTGCCTGAATAACTGCGCTGTCTTCAAACTCGAGTAAGGTTGCATCTTTGTTATGTCCAAACATGCCGGCAAAAATGGTTTGAGGGAACGATTGCTTGTAGGTATTGTAAGCCATTACCTGATCGTTAAATGCCTGTCTGGCGAATGACACTTTGTTCTCAGTACTGGTCAGCTCTTCAGTCAACTGCATCATATTCTGATTCGCTTTCAGATCTGGATAAGCTTCAACAACAACATTAAACCGCCCCATCGCGCCGGCAAGATTTCCTTCCGCCTGCCCAAGACTTTCCATCGTCGCAGGATCGCCAGGTTTATTATGCGCTTCCGACAATTGACTAGACGCGGTATTACGCGCCTGGATTACCGCATCTAAGGTTTCTCTCTCATGTTTAAGGTAACCTTTCGCCGTTTCGACCAAATTAGGAATCAAGTCATAACGACGCTTGAGCTGCACTTCAATTTGCGAAAATGCATTTTCGAATCGGTTACGTAACGCAACCAGAGTATTGAATATTGAAATGATGTAAATGATAGCAGCGCCGATAATGACGAGTGTAATAATCGTAGAAATATCCATGCAGTCTCTTTTCTCTAAGTGGAAATAGCGCTTCTTTAAAGCAACTTAGACTATACAAGATAGTGATTGATTTGGCACTTTAGGATTATTACTTCCTAATGCCTGATTCCGGCTGTTATCGCTATTCGGCCTGCCCATCACGATTGTAGGTTAAAAACAATTTGGTGACTGCCACCTGAATATCCCAAACTACTCGTTCGCCTTTACGCGTCAACACGGAATCTCCCGGGCCACATTCGATGGCCGTGCCATCCATCTGTCTTAACGTTAACCTGCCTTCGACTATGGTTTGTAACTCATCACCCAACTCAGTGCATTCGAAGGCACCCTCTGTACAGGACCAGATACCCATTCGAAACTGACCGCTATTACTACCTGCATCAAGTCGGCCCGAAGCCTGCGAATCACCGCGTGTAATTTTGTAATCTGAATCGACATTATCAAATGGCCAGGGCTCTAGTGATTGATATTTCGCGCCTTTTAAGTATTGCTGCATGGCTAAAGTCTCTTGTTAGAAAATATTGTGGCGAGTAAAGAATAATAGTAACCCCGAAAAGTGCTTTACTGCTCAGCTCTTAGTTAATATAAAGAATCTGATAAAACCATCAGCATAACCCATGGCATTAATCATTATATATTGGATGAACAGATTTTCAGTGGCAAACTTTTCCCTTCACCCGAAGATTCATAAATCGACCCAAATGGGCATTGGGGTCGCTGAAAATGAATGGCTGACTTAATGTCCATAGTAGCAATTAAGTTAAGACATTTTTTCAGCCCAAGTCAACTCAAGCTAAAGGGTAGGGTACGGTTAATCAATTTTGTATTATAATCATCTTTTTAAGCCCATAAGGCAGTTGAATTGTTTTCCACTAGCAGATAGACCTTAGCCGTCTACACTAGTTAAAATAACGGTAACTAAACTGTAGAAATTTAATTTATATAATTAGCGAGACAACATGACGGACCTAGTCGAAAATTTAAAGGGAATTGCTATACGGGCTAATAAATTAGACGCTCCAATTATCAAAGCAGCGATAAGTCGTATCAACGAATTAGAAGTGAAATTGGCCGGCTACGAGGAAGATATTACTAATTGGCAAGTTGCTGTTGAAACACAAATGGGACGCAGTAAAGATGAAATCTAAAAAACCAGTGATTTAACATTGATTGGTAATCAGAGCAACAAACTAAACACCGCTTTTTATTAAGTTAAATCACAATTAGTAACCGCCACCACTAAAAAAAACTACATAGCGATTGTTTTTTTATGCAATTATATTGGCTATTTTTTAGTTTTAATATTCATTATCTCTTCAAGAAAGTCACCGGCTAGTCCTTGTGCTATTTTGCCGTGACTGTCTCCTGTACTTCCCCAGATTCTACAGTACCAGCATATTCTATCGGCTATCGAACCCTCAGAAGGTTCGCCTAATTTTTCAGTTAACCCGAGGATTTGCCTTGCAATTTGAATTAGCAACTCTGTCTCGGTATCAGTTTTGAATTTTAGTTGAGGGAAAGGATTGAAGTCAGTTACGCAAAATATTAAATCATTTTGTCCGATTGTTGCTTTCTCGAGATGAGGAACAATTCGTTCCCACAACTCCTCTTCCAGTCGATCTAATTGCCGATAGAGTTTTGCTTTAGATACCATTATCAGGACTCAGCTTCCGCGCCAACATAAGGGATGCGCAATGTCATTTTGAATGACTTAACATCGTTGCTCCGCGTCATCTTATCAATTGCATTGCAACCACAGCTATGAGCAATGATACAACAATAAAAATGACCTGGATTTTTATCTTACGAGCCTTTTCTAATGAAGCTTGCTGCTTTAGGTTTTCCTGATTTTCATCTAGTTCATTTAAATTCATATTTCATTCTCGCTTATCTATAAACACATCACTACTTAATTGACGGCTATTTGCCAGGCTAGTCTTTAGGACAGCCTTTCCTTACGCGTGCAAAACTTAGCTAATGGGTAGGATCAGCGTTTCGTACAATTATAGCGTCAACTCAATGACCAAACTACCATCACTAACATTAACTGACATGGCTAGCTTTCAATGCATCATTCTTTTGACTAGGAATCTGTCACTGCATCAACCTGCTTCCGTCCCAGTCGGGTCTCTCGATAAATTACAAAAATCGCCGCCAATATCACTATCGATGCACCCATCCAGGTTGGTACGCCAGGGATGTCTCCGAATACCAGATAACCCAGCAAAGCCGCCCACAATAACCGCAGGTAATCGAGCGACGCTAATAAAGAGGCTTCTCCATATTTGAATGCAAAGATATTACAGCGCTGACCGAAGTAGGAAACAACCACCAGCACTGCGAGTAGGCCCCAGTCAACAGCAACCAGTAACTGCCAATAATAAATACCAGGTATCATCATAGCAATGCCGATACCAAGTGCCGACCAGGTCATAATCGTATCAGCACTATCCTTTTGTGTCAGGATGCGAAGGATAATCATGATGGCAGCAGCAGCAGCAGCACCGACCAGTGACGCGACACTATAGATTGAAAAATTGGCAGTGCCGGGTTGCACCATAATCATAACGCCGACAAAACCAATCGCTACCGCGCTCCAGCGGTAAATACCGACCACTTCTTTTAGAAATATGACCGCAAAGATTGTGATGAAAAAACTCTTGGCGAAAGAGATCGCTGTCGCATCGGCTAGTGGCAGATGGATCACGGCACTGAAACTACAGAGCATAGCAATGACTGCAAAACCGAGTCGTAACATTTGTAAACCTGGGCGATTTGTGCGAAGTGAACCAGGGAAATGGCTCATTATCGCGGGTAAAACCATGACCATCATCCCCAGCTGCCGCACCAATAGAATTTGAGTAATGTGTAAATGCTGGCCGAGCAGTTTGATTAACAAAACCATCATCGAAAACAATATCGATGCCAACATCAGGAAAATTGTCCCCTTCATATTATCTGGCAGACGATTAAACCAGTTCAAACAGCTAATTTTCAAATCACAACCTGGAGGCATGAAACCCGACTCATGCTGGTTTGGCCAACAGCGTAAATTCAGCCAATTCACTGCACCAGGTTTGTTGGCCATAACAAAACGGTCTGTCGTTCGAATCAAATATCGTTAATTCCATTTCAAGCCCAAAAGGCGCTGTATCAGCGTCCAGTAATTGTCGATCTTCGTCAGAAATTTCGACGCAACGCACCGTAATACGCCCACTGCAACCAATCATGCCATAACGACTTTCGTGCAATAACGTCGTGGGTTGACTCAAGTCTTGCTCTAGCAGATCAGGAAACAACTCGGCAGCGGCCCACTCGCGCTCAACCAGCACGGTCTTACCACTCACTCTAAACAGGCGTTTGTAGGTATGCACCTGCGTGTCGATTTCCAGCCCTAGTCTTTGGGCGACATGTCGGCTCGCTTTTTCAGTCGATTTAGCAATTACCTCAATAGTCAAATCGACTGAATCCTGCAATGCACGAGATGCAAAACTGAGCGTATTGCCAATGTCATAGCTCAGTCGTTTATCGGCTACAAACCTACCCTTACGAGGCTGCCGATAGGCGTAGCCAGCCTTCTCCAGTTCAGCCAAAGCCTGACGCGCTGTCATCCGGCTAATACCCAACTGCTCGGCGAGCACCCGCTCAGACGGCAAAGCGTCGTTGGGCTTCAATTTTCCAGCCTCTATTTGCTCGATGAGTTCATCTCGGGCACGGAGATAAATCGGCAATAGTGAGTTCTCTTTTTTGTTGACAGTCATATTTATTTACTGGTATATACCAGAATGATTTAAACCTTTTTTTCTGAAATACGCCAACTTTAAAGTCAGAAGGGCTAACTATGGACACTTCTCTTCCCCAGCACACAGAGACTATCGTCATTGGTGGTGGAATCGTCGGCTGCTCGGTGGCTTATCATCTGGCTAAGGCCAATCATGATGTCATATTACTTGAGCGTAAACAGCTTACTTCTGGTTCTACCTGGCATGCCGCCGGTCTGGTGAGCCAATTTCAGGGTTTCCCTTGCATTACTCGTCTGGCCTGTTATGGAATTGAACTGATGCAGCAACTGGAAGCTGAAACCGGACAGGCTACTGGCTTCAAACGAGTCGGTGCGACAGCCGTTGCGATGAACGAAGCACGTTGCGAAGAGTTGCGAAGACGCAAGGATGTCGCTATTGGTCAAGGTATTCGAGTGCAATCACTTTCGATAGATGAGCTTGAAGCTCAGTGGCCACTATTAAATTCCGGCGGCATTCTTGAAGCAATCCACTTTCCTGATGATGGCCAAACCAACCCAATTGATACCACCATGGCGCTTGCTAAAGGTGCTCGCATGGCAGGTGCAAATATATTCGAAAATACCGAAGTAATGCGCATAATCATAGACGATGGAAAAGCCGTCGGGGTTGAAACCGAACAAGGTACAATCCGCGCTCATAATGTTGTTAACTGCACTGGCATTTGGGGCCAATCTTTTGCACAGGCATGCAACACACATCTACCCATTCAACATAACCAGCATTTTTATATTGTCAGCGATCCGATTCCAGCACTTAGTCAGCCAACACCCGTTTTACGCGTATACGACGAGCAAGCCTACTACAAGGAAGACGCAGGCAAATTGATGATCGGTTTTGCGGAGTTAAATGGCATACCCTGGGATCCGAAGAGCGGTATACCCAGTGATTTTGAATTTACCGAATTACCCTATCCTGAAGATCATCTGGATGCAGTGCTGGAAAAATGTATCGAACGCGTGCCAGCCCTGGCCGATGTTGGTATTCGTACCTTTTTCAATGGCCCAGAAGGTTATACCCCCGATGGGCGCTATTATCTTGGCGAAGATCGCACTATCAGCAAGCTATTTGTGGCCGCTGGATTTAATTCATCCGGCATTCAAAATGGCCCGGGCGCCGGAATGGCACTCGCCGAATGGATACTCAAAGGCCATGCGCCACGTGATCTGGTCGATGTCGATGTCCGCCGCGTGCAACCTTTTCAGGCGAATCGTGACTACCTGCTTAAGCGTGGCCCAGAAACACTAAGCGAAACCTACGCCATGCACTGGCCTTACAAACAACGAAACACCATGCGTGGCTTACGGCGGTCACCAATTCACGAACAGCTAAAACAGGCCGGCGCGGTATTCGGCGAATCGGCCGGTTGGGAACGCCCGATGTGGTTCGCACCCAAAGGTGTCAAAGCCCAATACGATTATGGTTACAACAAAACTCTGTGGTTTGAGCACTGGAAAAATGAACACGAAACGATACGAAACGATGCCGGATTAGTTGATCTTAGTCCGTTTTGCAAAATTCTCGTTGAAGGCAGTGACGCCGAAGCTACTTTACAACGAATTTGCACCAACAATGTTGCGGTTAAACCGGGTCGCGTGGTTTACACACAGTGGCTTAACGAACGTGGCGGCATCGAGGCTGATGTAACCGTCGCTCGCCTAGAAGAAACTCTTTATATGGTAATGACATCTGCCGCGACAGGCTTGTCTGAACTGGCGTGGTTACAAAAAAATACGCCGAAGGGTGCAGATGTTCATATAACGGATGTCAGTACCTCAGAGGCGGTATTGGGTATTAGCGGCCCTCGCTCGCGCGAATTGCTGGCGGCCTACACCCATAGCGATCTGTCGCATCAAGCCTTTCCGTTTAGCACTAGCCAGAACATCGATATAGGCCCCGTTGCGGTTCGCGCGCAACGCATTAGTTACAATGGTGAGCTTGGCTGGGAGATATTCGTCGATGCATCCTTTGCGCCTTATTTATTTGAGCTAATCATGTCAGACGAAAAAGCCAAACCTCCCAAACTGGTTGGCTTCCATGCGGCTGAATCACTACGCACCGAAAAGGCCTACCGACATTGGGGCCACGATATGGGTTACACCGATACGCCACTAGAATCGGGACTGGCCTTCACCTGCAAGTTCAATAAACCGGAAGGTTTTATCGGCAGCGATGCCATCCGCGCACAGAAAACTGTCGATCGGCAAATCGTGCAGGTATTGCTCGAGAGTAGCGAACATTTAATTTACCACAATGAACCCATCCTGCTCGACGGTGATATTGTCGGCAGCATCACCACCGGCACCTATGGCCACACGCTGGGTGGGCCTGTTGGACTTGGCTGGATTAGCACTCGCATCCCTGATCGGAAAACAATAGATCAGCAAACACTCAACAATACTCGCTGTGAAGTACTCGTCTCAGGACAGAAAATTCGCGCCAAAATTAGCCTAACACCATTATATGATCCAAAAAATGAACGCATTCTCCGATAATGTAGGCTTCATAATGAATACTCGTAGACCTCATCTAAGGACTAGCTTAACGACAGTTCAAACTGAACCTTTCCAGCGCGACAGTAATTTATTACTAGCCAAGCATATTTCCAGCGAAACTATCTCCGAAGTTGTTCGCCGTAAAGCGCGCGGTCGAGTAGGCTGTAGCGATTATGAAATGGCTTTTCCTGAGGTGCCCACTGGTGCTTCCTTTTTCAAACAACAGGCCAAGGCAAAATAACTAGGAAACATTAATAATGACCAGACTATCTCCTCCACGTGGGTTTCCCGTTAGCGAATTCGAAACGCGCGTCAAAAATGCGCAGGCAGAAATGTTATCCAGCGACATGGACGGTATTGTGTTAACAACACCACAAAATTTTCGCTACTTTTCAGGTTTTAATTCGCAGTTCTGGGAAAGCCCAACTCGACCATTTTTCCTCGTCGTGCCCCGCGAAGGCACGCCTATAGCGGTAGTGCCATCCATCGGTGGACCAGCATTAGAAACCACCTGGGTTACTGACATCCGCACCTGGCCTGCGCCCTGCCCTGAAGACGACGGTGTCAGCCTGATGGGTAGTGTGCTCAGCGAATTGCCGCGGCGTTTTGGTCGCATCGGCTGGGAAATGGGGCGCGAATCGATTATCCGTATGCCGATTATCGACTTTGATCGCTTGCGAGCGAATATATCCGGCATTGAATTTATCGATGCTTCACCACTGATCTGGGGCTTACGCATGGTGAAGTCGGTATTAGAAATCGATAAGGTGCGAGAAGCTTGCCTCATCGGTAGCGATACCTTTGACCTTTTTCTCGACCGGATTACCTACGGCGCTACCGAAGTCGAAATGGCGCAGGAGTTTCGCAAAACCGCTTTCGAGTGCGGGGCTGATAACGCACCTTTTGTATCGGTATGCTCAGGGCTCGGTGGCTATACTCAGGTCATCGCCGGACCGCATGAAGTTGCGCAAACAGACGGCCAAATCATGTTTGTTGATACTGGCCTGTTGTTTGATGCCTATTTTTGTGATTTTGACCGAAACTTCGCTTTTGGTCATATTAATGATGTTGCAAAACGTGCGAACGAAGCAGTCTGGCGTGCCACTCAGGCCGGTATTGACGCCGCCAGACCTGGCATAACCGCAGAGGATTTATGGGCTGCACAAAATAAAGTACTAGAAGCCGCTGGCGCCAAATCAGGTAATAATGTTGGACGTTCGGGCCATGGTCTGGGAATGCATTTAACCGAGCCACCTTCGAATATGCCGGGCGACAGAACCGTGTTAAAACCCGGTATGATCATGACTATCGAACCCGGCCTTGAATTCGCTCCCGGTAAAAATATCGTACATGAGGAAAACCTCGTGATCACCGAAGATGGCTGTGAATTGTTGACGCGTCGTGCACCAATAGAAATGCCGATCGTGCTGGCGTAAAGCGATTATTAGAAGGAACAGTGGTCGACACAACCAATCGACCACTCTCATAATTTAACTAGTCATCTAGTTTTCTGTTGACTGTTTTCGGTATTGTCCCGGTGATTGCCGATAATACTGCTTAAACATTCTCGAAAAAGATGACAGCGAATTAAAGCCTGTTCGAATCGCAATTTCCTGCAGCTTCAGCCGTGTATCGACCACCATGCGGTGTGCGGTTTGCAGTCGAAGTCTTCGATAATAAGCACCAGGCGAGAGGTTTAAGGTTTGATTGAATAAATACTCGAGCATTCTAACCGACAGGTTCAGTCGCTCGGCTATTTTAATCATAGAAATAACTTCATCTATGTGCTCTTGCATGACTTGTATCGCGGCTGCGACTCGTGGTTCTTTTTTTTCGAGCATGCCGAGCGACACCAACGGTTGAGGCTCAGTCGCGCTATGCACACCGTCGTAAATAAAGGCGCTGGAAACTTCCAGTGCTAGCGGATAGCCATAGCGGGTACGAATCAAGTACAACATAAAATCAAAAGTGGGAGAAGCGCCCCCCGTGGTAAAAAATTTTCCATCGATAACAAACCGATCAGCCTTCAAGTTAACGGATGGAAATTGAACACCAAACTCTTCCTGATCTTCCCAATGGGTAGTCGCTGTCTTTTGATTGAGCAATCCGCAGCGGGCCAGTATCCAACTGCCGGCTTCGATTCCACCAACTACTTTAAAATTTCGACAGACCAGCTTTATTAACAGCTGATGTTGTTTCGTCAAATACTTTTGGTGATTAAAGCCAGCGATCACAAACAATGCGTCTCCGATCAGACCTTCATTCAACAAACAAATCGGTGTTACTGGTATCCCGCAAGTTAAATCAGCGGGCTGACCGTCTAGCGTGACTATTTTCCAATGAAATAAGACCCTGTTCGAAATTCGGTTCGCTGCTCTCATGGTATCCAGAGTCGATGCCAGCGACATCATCGATGATTCGGGTATGAGCAGGATCACGACCTCAATACTTTGATCACTTGCGGTGAATATCGTCATTTCGTAAATTGCTAACTATATTGCGTAAATTAGAAATCATACGCGAAAATTCCGTGACATCATAACCTCAAACCACTATCTCAAATAAAGGCATTAAATTAGAATATCAAATTGGAATATCAATTTCATAATCAACCATACTAATCACCCATAACATCTATCTCTGGAGACCGGTCATGCCCTTAGAACCCAATATGAAGCCGTTTATCACTTGTGCAGTTACTGGCTCTGGCGGGTCGCAAGACCGCTCACCGCACGTACCTCGCAGCCCAGAGCAAATAGCCAATAGCGCAATCGATGCGGCCAAAGCAGGCGCCGCCATCGTTCATTGCCATGTGCGTGATCCAGAAACAGGCGCACCCAACCGACGTCCCGATTTATTTCGCGAAGTTGTTGAACGTATCCGTGACTCTGAAACTGACGTTATTATCAACCTGACCGCAGGCATGGGCGGCGATATGGTTTTTGGTGATATTGAATCTCCGTTACCGCTGAACCCCAATGGAACCGATCTGGTTGGTGCTACCGAACGCGTAGCCCATGTCGCAGAATGCCTACCCGAGATTTGTACACTCGACTGCGGCACAATGAACTTTGCTGAAGCAGATTACGTCATGACTAATACACCGGGTGTATTACGCGCCATGGGCCAGATGATGACCGATCTTGGCGTCCGTCCAGAAATCGAAGTATTCGAAACAGGTCACCTCTGGTTTGCCCAGCAGCTAGTCGAAGAAGGTATTATCGAAGACCCTGTGATGATCCAGATGTGCATGGGCATCCCCTGGGGAGCACCAAATGACTTAAACACTTTTATGGCGATGGTCAACAACACACCCAAAAACTGGACATTCTCTGCCTTCTCAATCGGCCGTAATGAAATGCCTTATGTAGCAGCGGCAATGCTCGCCGGTGGCAACATACGAGTAGGCCTGGAAGATAACATCTGGCTTGAAAAAGGTGTTTTAGCGACCAATGCTCAACTAGTAGAGAAAGCAGCCACGATTGCCACCAACATGGGGGCCTCATTGATGACGCCTGCTGAAGTACGCGAAAAGTTGCAACTTAAAAAACGCGCCCCTGTGTCCAAATAATTAGATAGCTAATCTAAATAGTTAAGCTAAATAAACTGACTACCAGATAACGAGAAATGAACATGATAACAGTCAAACAAGCGGCCATTATTGGCGGTGGTGTTATTGGTGGCGGCTGGGCAGCCCGTCTCATTGAAAATGGGATAGATGTCGCTGTTTTTGATCCAGCTTCCGATGCCAAAGAGAAATTTGATGCTGTACTTATTAACGCAGAACGCGCTTATTCAAAGTTAACCAATGCGCCACGTCCTGCAAAGGGATCGATTAGTTGGTATGACACAGTCGCTGAGGCATCAAAAAATGCTCAACTTATAATCGAATCTGTCCCCGAAAGAGTTGATATAAAAAGATCTGTCTATGCAGAAATAGAAGCGAGCGCTGCATCAGACGCAGTAATTACTTCTTCTACTTCCGGCATTATGCCGACAGAGCTTCAATCTGAAATGGCTCATCCTGATCGGCTCATAGTGGCTCACCCATTCAACCCAGTCTATATGCTGCCATTGGTAGAACTAGTCGCTGGCGAAAAAACAGATGGTCAATATATAGAATGGGGCAAAGAGTTTTATGCCAGCATCGGCATGCACCCGCTTCACTGTCGCGTAGAGATTGAAGGCTTTATTTCAGACCGACTACAGGAAGCACTCTGGCGAGAGGCACTTTGGTTATTGCACGACAACGTTGCGACAGCTGAAGAAATTGACACTGCAATCGCATACGGGCCCGGCCTAAGATGGGCTCAAATGGGTACTATGCAAACCTTCCACCTGGCTGGTGGTGAAGGTGGCATGCGCGCCATGCTCGCCATGTTTGGCCCTTGTTTAAAGTGGCCATGGACAAAGCTAATGGATGTAC
Organism: uncultured Acidimicrobiia bacterium; assembly: GCA_964195315.1. Lineage (GTDB taxonomy): Bacteria > Pseudomonadota > Gammaproteobacteria. The sequence continues at coordinate 20,985 of CAXMOZ010000021.1, forward strand.
CTGACTTAACTGAAACGTTTATCAATGAAATTGGTGATCAATGCGAAACTCAGGCCAAAGGGCTATCACCACGAGATTTAGAAATTGTTCGGGACGATAACTTAATTGCGATTCTAAAAGCACTCAAAGGCAATAACTGGGGTGCTGGAAAAACACTGGCAAGCTATGAGCAACAACTTTTACAAGCGGCCAATGATGCTTAGTTAACAATCTGGTTATAGATCCGGTAATAAAACGCTAACTGCCAGATAGAGACACAGCAAGAAAAATATAGAGGAAATTACTATGCATTTTGGACTCAGCTTTGAACAGGAAATGATCGTCGATACGGTCAGAGAGTTTGTCGAAAAAGAAATCTATCCGCATGAAGCCGAAGTTGAAAGAACGGGTGAAGTGCCATTAGAACTTGGCCACGAAATTCGTGATAAGTGTCTTGATGCAGGCTACTTCGCTGCCAATATCGCTGAAGAATTCGGTGGTGGTGGACTTGGCCATTTAGATTTCACCCTGCTCGAACGTGAGTTGGGTCGAGCATCGAATGGGCTCGCAGTTTTCTTTGGTCGCCCCTCTGGCATACTGATGGCTTGCGACGATGAACAAAAGGAAAAGTATTTACTGCCAGCCGTCAAAGGCGAAAAATTTGATGCCCTCGCGATGACTGAACCCAGCGCTGGCTCCGATGTACGCGGCATGAAATGTAATGCCAAACTCGATGGTGGCGACTGGGTCGTAAACGGTAGTAAGCATTTTATCAGTCACGCCAATATAGCTGACTTTGTTATCGTGTTTATTGCGACTGGCGAAGAAGACTCTCCTCGTGGCCCACGTAAAAAGATAACTTGTTTTTTGGTTGATCGCGGTACACCGGGTTTCGAAATTCGCCCTGGCTACAATTCCGTCAGTCATCGTGGATACAAAAACTGCATTCTCAATTTCGATAATTGTCGTTTGCCTGCGTCTCAAATTCTGGGGGAATTGCACCGCGGATTTGAAATGGCCAACGACTGGCTTTATGCCACTCGTATAACCGTTGCTGCGACCAGTGTCGGCCGTGCCAGACGTGCCTTCGAGTACGCCCTGCCCTACGCTGTCGAACGCAAGCAGTTTGGACAATCTATCGGAAAATTTCAGGGTGTGTCTTTTAAACTGGCCGACATGATTACCGAAATCGATGCTGCCGACTGGCTCACGCTAGCTGCTGCATGGCGTCTTGACGAAGGTATGGATGCCAACCGTGAAATAGCCAGCGCAAAATTGTACGCAACAGAAATGTTGTCCCGCGTGACTGACGAAGCAATCCAGATATTTGGCGGCATGGGACTAATGGATGATATGCCATTAGAACGCTTCTGGCGTGATGCTCGTGTCGAACGAATTTGGGATGGCACGTCTGAAATTCAACGTCATATTATCTCTCGTGAATTGCTACGTCCGCTAGGTGGTTAGTACTCATGTCTGGTTTAGAGCGTTTATTACGACCTAAGTCGATTGCCGCTATCGGCGGCTTGCAGGCTGGGCGTGTGGTCGAACAATGTCGCCTCATGGGATACGAAGGTGAAATTTGGCCGGTACACCCGACCAAATCAGAGGTTGAGGGCATGCCCGCTTTTGCCTCAATTGCAGACTTACCCGGTAGCCCTGATAGTGCTTTTATTGGTGTCAATCGCCACCTGACTATCGACATCGTTAGGGAGTTGCACGCCAAGGGTTGTGGCGGCGCCATTTGTTATGCTTCAGGTTTTCTCGAAGCAGATGAAACAGGCGGCAGACTACAAGCCGAACTCATCGAAGCGGCTGGCGATATGCCCGTACTTGGGCCGAATTGTTACGGCTTAATTAACTACGCCGATGGCGCTCTACTTTGGCCTGACCAGCAGGGTGGCAAACGGTTAAAAGAGGGCCAAACTGGCGTAGCGATTATTGCGCAGTCTTCTAACATTGCGATCAACTTCTCGATGCAAAAGCGTGGTTTGCCATTAGCCTATATATTAACGGCCGGAAATCAGGCATTGGTCGGCACCTCTGAAATGGCACTAGCCATTCTGGATGACCCCCGTGTTACAACGCTCGGCATGTACGTCGAAGGTTTTGATTCGATTCAGTCTATGGAAGCATTAGCACAAAAATCTCGTGATCTAAAAAAACCGGTGGTTGTTTACAAGGTTGGCAAAAGTGAACACTCGCAACAGGCCGCGATGACGCATACTGCATCTTTGGCCGGCTCACACAATATCACCAGCGCTTTCTTAAAGCGCAATGGTTTCGGTCAAGCTGAATCGATTCCTGCCTTCCTCGAAACTTTAAAACTATTGCATGTTCACGGTGCATTGCCGGGTTATCGCGTCACTTCGATGAGCTGCTCGGGTGGCGAGGCGAGTATCATTGCCGATGCAGCTGACGGTCGTAAAGTATGTTTTGACAAACTAAGTCCAGAACAAAAAGCACCCATTGAGGCCGCACTTGGCCCGTTAGTAACTGTTGCCAATCCACTTGACTATCATACCTATTGCTGGGGTAACCGTGAGGTGATGGAAGCCGCTTATAGCGGCATGGTCGGCAATGATTTTGACATGAACTATTTGATAATCGACTTTCCACATCGAGATCGCTGTGAGGATTGGGAGTGGCACATTGCGGTAGATGCTTTTGAAGCTGCCTTAAAAAAGAACGATGCAAAAGGTGCCATAGTGGTCGGCATGTCAGAGAATATTTCTGAGGATTATGCTGAGTCGTTTATGGAACGTGGCATCGTCAGTTTATATGGCATCGACGATGCATTAACGGCGACTGAAATTGCCGCCGATATTGGCATTGCCTGGCAGTCAGAACTGCCACCGCCAACTTTAAGGCTACCATCCACTGTTAAAGGCCGAATCACGCTAGACGAAGCAGAAGCGAAACAACAACTATCTGATTTTAGCGTTGTCATACCGCAAGGCAAGCGCTTGACCTCAGTAGCGCAAGCCCTTGAATTTGCTAATCACATCGGTTTTCCAGTGGTGCTTAAAGCGCTCGGCATTGCACACAAGACTGAACAGAATGCAGTGCGACTAAACCTTAATACTGAAAACGAAGTAAAGCAGGCAGCAACCGATCTGTTTGCCTTAAGTGTAACGCTTTACCTCGAAGCCATGATTCAATCGCCTGTCGCCGAACTCATTGTTGGTATTACTCGTGACGATCAATTTGGACTAGTTCTTACCATTGGCAGCGGTGGCATTCTGGTAGAAATATTTAAAGACGCACAAACTTTGATCATCCCAGTCGATCGAACCCACATTGAAAGCGCAGTATTGAATTTAAAGTCAGCACCATTACTGGCTGGTTATCGTGGCAAACCGAAAGCCGATTTAAAAGCAACCGTCGATGCCATCATGGCTATACAGGCCTTCGCGATTGCGAAGTTAGAAACATTAATTGCACTCGACGTTAATCCGTTACTATTGTGCGCAGCAAGTGAAGGTACCTATGCCGCTGATGCACTCATCATACTGGAGGAGAAAGAATAAATGTCCGAAGTAGTCAAAATTAATATTGTCGGTGGTATTTTCGAACTCACACTCGATCGCCCAAAGGCCAATGCTATCGATCTTGTGACGAGCCGTATCATGGGCGACGCATTTCAGGAGTTCCGTGATAATCCAGATTTGCGTGTTGCTATCGTGCGCACTGCCGGTGATAAATTTTTCAGCGCAGGCTGGGATTTGAAAGCGGCTGCCGGAGGTGATGCAGTCGATAGTGATTACGGTGTTGGTGGCTTCGCCGGATTACAGGAGCTGCGAGGCTTGAATAAACCCGTACTTGCCGCGGTCAATGGCATGGCAGTCGGTGGCGGATTCGAGCTGGCTTTATCAGCCGACATGATTTATGCCTCAGACCATTCGAGCTTTGCCCTGCCTGAGATTAAAGCTGGCACTTTGGCCGATGCTGCAACACTCAAGTTACCCAGTAGAATCCCTTATCATGTTGCTATGGAAATGCTCTACACAGGACGATGGATGGACGTTGAGGAAGCCCATCGCTGGGGTTTAGTTAACGAAGTGCTACCAGCCGACAAATTGTACGACCGCGTATGGGAAGTCGCCCGACAACTAGAAGCTGGCCCACCCCTGGTATTTGCCTCGATCAAAGAAGTCGCTCGTGAAGCCGAAGGCATGAAATTTCAGGACGCTTTAAACCGAATCACGCAACGCCAGTTCGAATCTGTCGATGTGTTATACGGCAGTGAAGATGGTCAGGAAGGGTTTAAGGCATTTGCCGAAAAGCGTGAACCTGTGTGGAAGGGAAAATAGGCTTACCGCTTTATTGAACAAACCTTTATAGGCGCGATAAACTTTTCGAATCAATTATAGTCGAACTCGCTACTATGAATACTTCTAATAAACAGATCAGACGAAAGCTGCTTCTTGGTATAATTGCGCTACCTGCTTCGGCAATTGCCGAAGCGGTTATAGCAACACCACGCGCAAGTGAAGGACCTTTCTATCCTACACCAGGCATACGTTTTGATGACGTCGATAACGACCTGGTAAAAATCGCCAGCGAGGTTGAGCAAGCCGGTGGAGAAGTTTTTGTTCTCAGCGGGCGAGTACTAGATAAAGCCGGCAACCCAATCGCTGGTGCTCGGGTTGAGATCTGGCAATGCGATATTAAGGGTCGTTATCTGCATCGAGGAGATTCTGGCCAAGGTTCTCGTGACCCTGCATTCCAGGGATTTGGTCATGACCTGAGTGCTGCAGATGGTAGTTATTCTTTTCGTACCATTAAACCAACCGCCTACCCTGGGCGAACACCGCATATACACGTCAAGGTGCTGATCAATAACCAGCACCAATTGACTACGCAATTTTATTTAGCTGACCATCCTGACAATAATAGAGACTGGTTATATCGGCAAATGCCACAAACCGAATTAGCACTAGTCACCATGAATTTTAAACCCACTCTGCTGACTCCCGAGGCAATTCTCGACATTGTCATTTGACGGGTTCAATTTCAATCAAAAATAAACAGCCCTACTTGTTAAGGTTGTCCAACATATAAAACAATCTTGCCTACAGTACGCCCAGACTCGCTGAGGATATGTGCTTTTTCGATATCCTGAAGTGCGAATTCAGCACCAACAATTGGCCGAAGTTGGCCCTGCTCAACCAGTTTGGCCAGTTGCTCAAGGATGTAAGCACTCGGCTCTATAAAAACGAACGCGTATCGAACACCTAGCTCACTGGCTTTTTTCTCAGACGGAGGACTAACCACCGAAACCAGAATGCCGCCTTGTTTTAACACAGACCAGGATGCTGCCTGAGTATCACCACCCAGGGTATCGAAGACGACGTCAATATCACTCAAAATTTCACTAAAATTCTGAGTCTGATAGTCGATTACTTCATCGGCGCCCAACGATTCCACAAACGCTCGGTTCTTTCCTGATGTAGTTGCGATGACATAAGCACCGCGTGATTTCGCAAGCTGTATCGCGAGTGACCCTACACCGCCAGATCCCGCATGAATTAACACCTTTTGGCCTGCAGATAATTGCGCAGTAGTGATTAGCACTTCCCAGGCGGTAATGCCCGCTAAAGGTAAGGAGGCCGCTGCATTATGCGATATTGACACAGGCTTGAGCGCGACTTCACTTTCCTGAATGGCGATATATTCGGCATAAGTGCCATTACGTTTGATGTCTGGTCGAGAATAAACGGCGTCGCCGACATGAAAGCGAGTGACATCAGCACCAACAGCGGTAACAACCCCAGATAGATCCCAGCCCAAAGTCAGTGGCATAGAATAAGAAATCATCTCTTTTAGATAACCTTCTCTAATCTTCCAGTCCACTGGATTGACTGATGTTGCTACTATTTTAACCAGTACTTCGGTCGAAGTAATACTCGGCATTGGTGCATCTTCGTATAGCAGAACATCTCTGTTGCCATATTCGTGAATCCTGACTGCTTTCATGTGAATTTCCTGTTGCAATTTTAAAACTAGATTCAAATGTTTAGTAAGCACCTTCGCTATAAACTAGTTCGTAACTATGACTGTAAATTTCCAAAATATTTCCGAATGGATCTTCCATATAGATCATACGATAGGGCTTCTTCCCAGGATAGTAAAAACGCGGTTCCTTCATTCGTTTTTTACCACCGGCAGCGACGATCCGCTCTGCCAGTTCTTCGACATTCGGATCCTGTACGCAAAAGTGGAATACGCCAGTTTTCCAGTATTCAAAGTTGTCTTCCGGGTTCACTTGATCCTTGAACTGAAACAGCTCAACGCCGATGCGATCACCAGTAGAAAGGTGAGCAATTCTGAAGCTTCCCCATCCAGCGCCGAAAACGTCAGTGCACATTTCACCGATTGGGCTGTCATCCTCGACAACGTCGGTTGGTTGCATAATCAGATACCAGCCCATTACCTCGGTATAGAATTTAACTGCTTGCTCCAGGCTCGGCACAGAAATACCGATGTGAGAGAAGTTTCTTGGGTAAATATTGCTCATAGTCTTTCCTCTTGTGAAAGGAAAGATTACAAAGATCGGATGATAATGTAAAATTATCATAACTAATCATAATAAGTATCTTCTGTAATGATTAATCCAGTCTTGTTACGCAGCTACTGTACACTCGTAGAACTAGGACATTTCACTCGCACCGCCGAGCGCTTGCATATGACGCAGTCCGGTGTGAGCCAACACGTGCGTAAGCTTGAAGACCAGCTGGAACGACCTTTGCTCATCAGGCAGGGCAAACAGTTCACCCTCACCGATGCAGGCGAGCGCCTGTACCGAGAAGCACGAGAAATTATTTTGTCGCTATCAAATCTTGAACAGCGAGTCGGTGAAGACCCTGCATACGAAGGACTGGTCCGCGTAATGTCACCGGGTAGCCTCGGTCTCAAGTTGTACCCTCACCTGCTGGAATTGCAACGGCAGCACCCTAAGCTCGTGATTGACTATCAGTTTGCCCCCAATTCAGATGTGGAAGAGTCCATATTTGAAAATAGCGTGGATATAGGGTTCATGACGAGTCCTTCAAACCTTGACGAAGTCAGCTTTAAAACCATTGCTGAAGAGGCGTTATTGTTAGTGACACCAAAGGGATTTCCCGAGCCAAACTGGGCGCAGTTGTTACAGCTAGGGTTTATCGATCATCCTGATGGTGCGCATCATGCCGGTTTATTACTGGGAGCAAACTACCCAGAGTTTCAACATAGCAATCTGTTTGAAAAGAAGGGGTTTTCTAACCAAATCAGTCTGATCCTCGAACCAGTCAGTATGGGGCTGGGTTTTACGGTATTGCCAGCCTATGCTGTAGAAGCTTTCCAAAAACCCCAACTGGTTGAAAGCCATCGACTGTCCAATCCTGTTAGTGAAACCCTATACATCGGTGTCAGCCATAAAAAACCGATACCCACCAGGGTAAACACAGTCATTGCTGAAGCCAAAAAGTGGATTTAGTGCGTTATGGCGCCCTTGAGAGAGCGGTTGCTTAGACACACAGATATAGCCAGATTACCTAGCCAGAAATATCAATCAACTAGGTCAAGCAGCCCTATGCGTATTGAGACGAAGTTGATATAGATTCTTAAGCGGTATCCAACTAGATTTGACATGTTATTTTCTCTTAAAATTAAGCTTACTCGCGGACTATTCGGCATCACAACGTTAACACCAATGAACCAGGAGGTAAGAGTATATGAATGTAACCGCAATCTACCAACGCCCCCTTAAACCCTCTTAAACTCTGCCCCTTATACCAGATCCAAATATTACTGGCCCGACAGTGATCTGAATGAGCTCACACTGCGTAAATATATTTTGTTTAACTTAAATTTACACAAGGAAAAAATAATGGCTTACACAATCGAGACATCCCTTGGAAAATCGGATACCAGCCTAGCCCTGTTGAAGGTGCTCGCAGAAAACAGCTTTGACTCTATCCTGGTGACTGAGGCGACGGCCAAAGGCGAAATTATTTATGCAAATAAAGCCTTTAAAAAACTCACCGGTTATGAGCCATCAGATGTTATCGGCAAAACACCCCGCATTCTTCAGGGCGTGGGTACTGATAAAGAGGTGATTGATCGTCTTGCTGATGCATTAAAGTCAGGTAAGAAATTTGAAGGAAAAGCCATCAATTACAAAAAAGATGGCACACCATTCATCATGTATTGGCGAGTACTCCCAATCAAGATTGGCAAAAATATCGAAGCCTGGATTGCTATTCAGAGGGAAGGTTCGTCCATTTGATAGCTGGCACAAAGCTCAATGCGTCATTCGCATTGAGCTTTCCACTGCTTTACTCACACCGGTAAATTATCAGATTAGTGCCAGCTCAGGATAGCTCCAATATGACACAGAACCCTTGTCTCTGGAATTGACAGATAGGCCTTTTATACTTTTCATGTCCAATTCTTGCTGTTATATCAACCTGTTGTTTTTTTTGCCTGTTGCAGAGAGTCAACCCAGTGCTCACATATCTGTATGCAGTCGACACAGGTGAAGGAATCAGTCTGCAAACACCACTCCAACCAAAGACCATCAATCATAGCGCTTAGGCCATTGGCGGCCATTTTCGGTGATAGTGCTGCGCTGTCAGTTCCAAGGGCCTCAAATATGCTTTTCAAGTAGGCATTAAAGGCCTTATTCGAATCTTTATGCGCATCCTGCATTTCTGGTGTCACGTCTATAAGCCCCCAAAATACCACCCATGCTCTAAGCACGTTACGCTGCATAATATCTTCAGCAAAAATTGCGCTCAGGAATACCTTCACCTGTCGTCTTGGATCGTCTTTGTAGGGCTCGCTTAACTCTATCGCCGAATTTAAAAACCTAAGAGATAGATGGGTATAGGCATCAGCAACCAGATGGCTAATGGTAGGGTAATGGTAGTTAATCAATCCTGTAGATACCTTCGCGCGTTCACTTATTTTTCGAACAGAACATCCATCTATGCCTTCCGCCATCAAACTTTCTAAGGTTGCCTGTATCAACCGAAGCTTAGTTTTGGACAGTTTGGCCTGTTCCGAATTTTGACTAAATTTTGACATATAGCGCCGACTGAGTTATAAACTGAACGATCGTTCAGTTCTGAATATTAGCACAATAGAGAATCAAATGTCGGACACACAAAATAGCTTTTATACACCCAATACTGCCTCGCTAATAAGCAATGTTGATGCAACAGATAGTGGCTTATTGGTAAATTTTTCTGATGGCCTACAACTCTTATTTAGTTGGTTTTGGGTTAAAGATCATGGGATTGATGAAGCAAGTTTAGACCAGAACAGCTTGCAACGAATGGTAAATACCTTTGCGATTCCTAGAAAAATTATGTGCCAAAGTATTGAGTTTAATTCAGAAAGTCAGCTTATAGATTTATTATGGCCTGATGAAAGTCGCTCAACTATCTCTGCTTATATGCTGGCAAGCGTGGTTAGACAAACGCCTTCCAGACACGATCTTGCTCCGCACAAACCAAGAGTGCTTTGGGATAAGAGCAATACTCTGCAACAACACCCTGCAGTCGAATTTCAAGCCGTAATGGACTCCGATGAGGGGCTATTAGAATGGCTCGAAAATATCCACGTTTACGGCTTTTGTCTGGTGCATAACGTGCCCCCCAATGAAACTGCAACAACTGACATGGCAAACCGCATTGGCCGAGTGCAAGAAACCATATTTGGCAAAATGTGGCCTCTCTCTTCTGACCTGACTGACCACGGCGACTCGGCGTATACCACAAGCTACTTAGAACCACATACCGATGGCACTTACTACAATGATGCGGCGGGTTTGCAGATGTTTAACTGCCTCGAAATTGACTGCAAAGGTGGTGAGAGCATTCAAGTTGATGGTTTTGCCATTGCTGAGCGGATCAAACGTGAAGATCCGGACGCTTATCAGACTCTAAGCGAAATTATAGTCCCAGCGCACTATATGGAAACAGGTGTGCACCTGCGAGCAGAGCGCCCTACTTTTAAACATGACCGTGAGGGAGAATTAGTACAAGTGTCATTCAATAATTATGACCGTGCACCCTTTTTGCTTTCAGATGAAGACGATGAACGCTTTCATCATGCTTATGCACTATTTCACAATCACGCTATCGAGCAGGACAACTGGCTCAAGATACCAATGCAACCAGGTACGACATTAATATTCGACAATTGGCGCAATATGCATGGCCGTATGGGCTATGTAGGCAAACGACTTTTTTACGGCTGCTACCATAGCCGAGCAGAATACGACAGTAAGCTAAGGGTACTGCGAGCTGCAGCTTCATGAGCAAGCTCGAACGGAGCAAAATACTATTTATTGCGATTAATATTACTTCACTAAAAAACTCAATCGGTTTTATTAGACATCACAATTCTAGAGTTTATAGCCTTTTTTAATATAGAAGTTAGTTACGCGCCTTAGACACCATAGCTGATGAGCAAAAGTAATAGCAACCCGACAATAACAAACATAATCACTGTATCTAGAATATCCATAGTGTGATCTTTTTGTAACAGAGCCGCTAAGGTATGCAAAGTCGGAAATAGAAATATTAACAGTAGGATATTTGGTATTGAAAAGCTGATAGGTAAATCGGCATGGCCTGGATTAATAAAGTTTTGGTAAAAAGCGATCGCTAATAAAGTGAAGGGCACAATTAGAAAAAGAACCTGAGCAATGCCACCAAAAGCATTCGCAAGGGCAATGCCATATTCTTTTTTACGATGAGATGTAAATAAAATCACATATTCACTCATACCGGCGAAGCCCGCCAGAATTATCGCAGCAACAATTCCACTTAAACCTAATTCATCTATCATCAGGCTAGCAAACTGTGCAACTCGCTCGCCACCAAATAAAGCCCCCATAATGCCCAGAGACAGTAGAAACAAGATAAATGGTAGGCTACTTTTTTCAACATACTTAAAAGCCAACTGTTGGCGTTGACCCATCTCGTCGTCAGTCAGCTGAAGCACCTCTTCCTCCTCTTCTAAATCATTAAGAAGCTTATAAATATAGATGGCGAAAATACTTAACATCAATAGAGCCAAAACTAACAAGTCGATTGGCTCAAATGACTTATTGGGATGACCATCTAAACAAAAAGTCAGCATCACTAGCCCTAAAATTAAGCCAAGCGCCCCACCAGCGATAAGAATTTGTGACCCAGAGTCTGTTATCGGTTTAGGCATTAAGGATTTACCTCGTTGATCGCGGGGTAAAAAATAAGAATAGATACTAAATACCAATGCATTGTTGTAAATAGTCACCATGGCAACGACAAAAGCTGCCAGTGGGCTAACGGGAACTAGAAAAGCGATAACAACAATTTCAGGTAATGTTGAGAGTATTTCTGCCACCGTTCCGGCAATATAGTGGGTCCAACGCATCCTTACCGCAAAGCGCTCGGTTGCAGTGACAAGCACTTGGCAAGCGACTTGAATAATCATCAGCCCCACGACAAGTGATAGAAAAGCCTCAAGATAGATAGGCATCTCGATGTCATAGTGTTCAAACAGGAAAAGCACTAACCAAAGACAATATCCAACGATCATTCGACCGGCCCATTTGGGGGTGTCGCACTTTAAGGGCCTGCCGAGATGTAAAATTGATAAGCGATCTGGATTGATGCCAGCTTTAGCTAATATCCGCTCCACTTTAGAGGGAGCGCCAGGCAAACCCGCTGTCACCTCAGGACGCATCTTGTTTTTATTTTCCACTAAGCTTCCTTATTGATATTGTGGCGGGGTTAATTTCAGTATGTACGAAAATTGACCTTCAATTAACTACTTTTATTCACTGCTGCCCCGTAAACTTTTAAAGTAAAACCATCTGGCCCAGGTGAACGTTATTATCGCGAAATGGGTCTCCTCGAAGCAACACCGTTAATTATCTCTCTGACTTGATCAGGTGACAGGGGAGGGAAAATGCTGATGGCAATTCAATCGAGTTTTATAAAGCGCTGGGATTTGAACGGGCAGGTAAAACTGAGCCTATGTGGGTTTACACCGGAACAGAGCATTAAATGCATAACATCAACTTGTGTCGAACCACTCTCTGCGCTTATTCTTCGCGCAGCTATGCGTTATCGCGTCGAAGCTGACTGATGATGCTCGACCTTGATGAAAAATCACTCTACGCCAATGACCTAAAATGAAAAAAGCCTCCGCAGTAGAAAGTACCGATAGTGGACATCCAAAGAAGCAGGTGCTCTTCAAGTTTCTTATGTTATGCCTGGTGCTAATCGGTTATTTCTCTTATCTCAGTGTTCAATACGACTTAATGACGGGTGGAATAGCTGCCATCCTAACCTGGAGTTTCTTTGTTTTATGCACACCAATCGCAGATGCTGGATTTTTGTTGGATTTCCCTCTGCGGATACTATTTGGTGTTCGCATGTTAATGTCAGAGATTGCCGTCTGGGCAATAGCCATTACGATTAATATCGTTTCGTTACTCTATTTTGCTGAATATTATGAAACGACAACACTGACCAAGCTTTTGCATGCCATTCTTACAACACCCAATCCGTATTGGAGCGTGATTTTGCTTTCTGGAGTGGGGACATTCCTGTCGATTCGATTTGCTGATGAGCTTATGGATGTCGTTCATCATCGAGATAGGGATTTCTTTCATCGCCATGGCTATAAGCATGAGCTAATCATTGCGGTATTTTTTATAGCCGTATTTATTGGATACTATGGGCTCATAGCTGCGCTTGGCATTGAAGTCGATATCTGAGGTTTATTTTTAGCAAGCTGCGCTGTAGCGGGTTTATATTTCCAACCATTTAAATTATGAATATTTTTCTATTGACTCATCAAAGAGAACACCTTAAAAAAACCAACACAGGTTCACTTGTGGTTGATGTGCTAGGAGAAAAAGCGCAGCTAGTCGTTTGGGATCGAGTAGCACCTGATCCTGAGCTAGTAAGAACTATTACTGAGGGCTCTACTGCTTTGCTGTATCCATCGACTGACAGTCAGTTTTTATCTGAAGCAGCAGATTATGAAAACTACGTTATCATCGATGGTACATGGCAAGAAGCTCAGAAAATAGTTAATCGAAGCCCCTATTTAAAAGATTTGCCGACGGTTAAAATTTCAGTCAGCAAGCCATCCGTCTATCATTTGAGACGCAACCAAAGAGAGGGCTGTTTGTGCACTGCCGAGTGTGCAATTGAAATCCTTAAAGCGAAAGGATTTTCGACGTTAGCAAATAACTTGCAGTCTATCTTCTTAGAACGCATGGCGTCACAACCTCAATCAATTAAAAACACAATGGGCTGAAGAGTTTAATCTGCGACGGCTTTCTAAATTCGCCTCGGGCTTCTTCTATCACAAGACAACGGTTCCTTTGAAGCGAATACAGTACTCTATTCTGTCTGTGCCGTGACAGGTATAATAGTTACATCGGCAATGCCAACAGGACATTAGTATGAACACTGAGATCAATTACAAGAAGAACCCTTTGAATGGGGTTGGTTTAAAAAACCTGCTGATCGAAATAGTGGATCACTATGGTTTTGATATCTTATTTGCTTATTTAAACATTAATTGTTTTAAGACTAATCCGAGCATCGAATCTAGTGCAAAGTTTCTTAAGAAAACAGATTGGGCGCGTGAAAAAGTCGAGGCTTTCTATTTGTACGAATTTAAAAACTTGCCTAAAGCATCTTCTGAACAGTTTGAGTTACCGCCCAGGAATCGAATAGTGCCAAATGATCAATCGCCAGGGTTACCCGCAGAACTCAGCTTCGAGGATGCAGAGCAATTGCGTGAGAAGCGTGCAGTAAAATCAGCGGCATGGGAATTGAATGCAGCGCACAGTTCAGGCAAGCGCGTTAGTCATCATCAAAACAATCATTCCAGTGAGCGAGACAATAGCCACAGTAGAAGAGATGATAATGTGTCGCCGGAATCTGACAGTACCTCTGGTGAGAGAGATGCCGATCCGTGGGCTAATTGGAAAAATAAATAGGCCCACTAATGCCGGAAGAAAAAGAGAGCTCTACCCAGCCCTCAATTGATGTTAAATAGGCTGAGCCGCAATTGAAACTTCATTGTTATCTAAATACTTCAACGCAGCCTGTAGCGCTTCGTAACGGTGTGAATAGGTATTGCCGCCAGGGACCAAATCTACTACGTTAAACTTCTCTAACTGCTGCTGGGTTTGCTTATTGGGACACAACAAGAAAACTTCACAGTTGGCATCCTGAGCATCTTTTATGGCATTTTCAAGTGCGAGTCCAACTGTCATGTCAATCATGGGCACGTCAGTTAAATCAAGGATCATGACTTCATAATCAGCCACGCTCGTGTGCTGACGAGAGATCGCTTTAGAAACACTAAATATCATTGGTCCAGACAGGTATAAAAACAGTAGCTTGCCATTGGCCCTGTCTAGAAGAGCTCGTTCACTGTCGCTTAGTGGCACATCATCACCGTCTGCATCACTTATCGTTCTCACTTGACGAACTTGCTCACGACTCAATCGCTCGATAATGAGGATGTTAGAAATGAACACGCCAAGCCCAACCGCAGCAATGAGGTCAACAAAAACGGTTAGCAGCATAACGCCATACATGATAGCCATGCCCGGAACACTGATTTTGTGTGCGCGTTGAATAAAACTCCAATCAAGAATATTAAACCCAACATAGACCGCAATACCGGCTAACACAGCCATTGGAATGGGTTCTGTTAGTCCACCAGCGACCAACACCACTAGAGCCAGCACCAAAGCTCGAATAATTCCAGACAACGGTGAGCGAGCTCCAACCTGGATATTGGTCACCGTCCCCATTGTTGCTCCTGCACCAGGCAAAGCGCCAAAAAAACCAGAAATCATATTAGCAAAACCCTGTCCCCGTAGTTCTTTATCGGAGTCATGCTCTTTCCGCGTTAACGAATCACCAATAACCGCTGTGAGCAAGGTATCAATACAGCCTAAGGTGCCTAGTACCAGGGCATCAATTACCATAGTGGTGAATATTTCCATGTTAAAATGCGGGATAATCATTGATGGCAAACCAGTCGGTATTTCACCAATTCGACGAATACTATCGTTATTAAATAGAATGATGGATAACAGGGTTATAGCGACCAAAGCGACCAATTGTGCAGGCACATATTTGCGATACTGTTTAGGTAAAAAGAATAATATTGCCAAGGTCAGTAAACCTAAAAAAAGCTCACTAAAGTTGATGTTTAGCAGGGTGTTAGGTAGCTCTACCAAGGTGCCCATGACCCCACCCGTTGGGGCGGCATGCCCTAACAGAGGCGATAGCTGCAAGATAATCAAAATAACCCCGATTCCTGACATGAAACCAGAAATGACGCTATAGGGCATTAAAGTGATGTATTTACCGAGTTTTAGCGTTCCCAGCAGTATCTGAAAAGCCCCCGCCATCATCACAACGGTAAACGATATTGCCATGCCAGTTTCAGGGTATTTAGCCATCATGCTGGTTAACACAGCAGTCATGATCACTGTCATAGGCCCCGTAGGCTCAGAAATAAGGCTAGTTGAGCCACCAAATAAGGCCGCAAAAAAGCCCACCATTATAGCGCCCCAAAGCCCCGCCTCGGCGCCGGCACCTGATGCAACACCAAATGCTAGTGCTAACGGCAAAGAAATTACTGCAGTGGTCACCCCACCAAACAAATCACCCTTCAGATTAATATCTTTAAAACGATTACCAAACAAAATTCAACTTCCGCCAAAAAAAACACGTCACTGTAGCAAAAAAATCACACCATGAGCATACCAAAAAGGCGTTGAAGTACTTTAAATAACACGGAAAAGGTCAAGGTCTTATATTCGGCTCTGACCATGATCCAATGAAATAGATTAACTCAATACCACGTTTGGAATCGGCCTGCCTGCGGCGAAAGCCTGCAAGCTTTCGATAGCCACCGCGCCCATGAGCTCTCTCACTTCTAACACGGAGGTGCCCATGTGTGGTAATAAGGTGACATTGGGTAGAGCGCGCAGTGCTTCGGGTATGAACGGTTCGTTCTCGTAGACATCTAAACCAGCGCCGAAAATGCGCTTATTTGCCAGAGCATCAATCAAGGCTTGTTCATCAATCACTTCGCCCCGCGAGGTGTTGATGATTACACCATGCGGCTGCATAGCGGCTAATTCTTCTGCTCCAATCAAATGCTGCGTATCAGCACCGCCAGGCACGCAGATTTGAACAAAGTCTGATTGTGCCATCACTTCTGATATCGTGCTCAATTGCGGCACATTTGGAATGTCCGGATGGCTAACACGAGACCGGTTGAAAAATACTATCTTCATCCGAAATCCAAAATGCGCTCGGGCTGCAATGGCTTGCCCTATCCGCCCCATACCAATGACGCCCAGAGTTTTCCCAGTGATATGCCGACCCAAATATTGGTTTGGATGCCAACCTGTCCACTCACCCGCGCGAACACAGGCTTCACCCTCGCTAGCCCGCCGTCCCGCCATTAACATCAGCATCATTCCAATATCGGCAGTCGCATCAGTGACAGCACCGGGGGTAATGGTAACAGCGACCCCAGCCGCCTTCGCAGCTTGTATGTCAATATGGCTGTATCCAACACCGTAGTTAGCGAGTAATTTACAGCGCTGATTCGATCTGAAATCGGAGGCATCGAAAACATCGCCAAAGGTCGTCAGGACACAGTCAAACTCGACGAATATTACGGAAATTTCCTGTCGCGTTAGGGCCGTTACTGCCTGGCGCAGCGTCACCTGGAAATTTGTGACGAGCTTGTCTGTAATGCTAGACGGCAGCGGGCGCGTAACAAACAATTTTAGTTTGTCAGTCATGAGTCAATGTTCCACTTGTTGAGCTTTTCATCTTTCATTTTGCATTGGATTTCTCTGTTTCAAGGTCAGTACTCTATGCACTAGGCGATGAGCATCTTACCACTCTGACGGCATAGAGCACGGCACCCTATATAGTGGTAATGGTATTTCTTCCCAGTATAGATGTTATTATCGGAGGGTTATTACCAGCACAAAAAATCAAATTAAAGTTGAGGTTGTTATTAAATTCTAATGAATAAGATTAATCCCAAAAAGTTACTCAATAGTAAGTGGACAGCGCTGACACCTATAAATAAAGAAAAACACTTCGTTGTGTCTGAAATTGTATTTGATGAAACAAGTATAGTCGTGTCCTGTTGTATCGAAGCGGTTATGTCAAAAAAGGCAATTCCAATCAATTGGCATGATTTAAAAGATAATAGTAATTGGGTTCATGGTTGGCAATAAAATAGATGTAAGTTCAAAATATATCGCCATTGTGAGCGTATGCCACAATCTAGCGACTTCGAGGACAAACTCAAGTTACAACGAACCTTCGTAGCCGTTATTAGGACTAAAGAAACCCATCTTGGTAGCGTAAGTTTAGTCCTATGCCGTAGATCTCAATAGACACCCACCTGCACCGGCATGACGAAATTCCTTAACTTAATGACATTAGGTCAAATCCTTGATGTGGACACTATTCTTCCGGCTCAAGCACTAACTCAGTAACGACGGGTACTTCACGCTTGTTCCCCAGACGAGGATGCAGTTTTTTCGACAGATACGCACAACCAAATAAACCAACAGCGGTTAAACTGAACATTGCCTGCAAGGGTGCAACGATTAATAACAGGCTCGCAGCACCGGGGGTAATAACGCCAGATACGTCACGATAGGTCGAATATACCGCCGACATTTCGGTTCGTTCAGAGGGCCGCACTGCCATCAGAAAAGGCAGGCCGCCACACATGTCGAGTAGTATCAAAAATAGTGAGGCAAATACCAGAGAGCCAATCGCAAAAGCAGACCCTGCTATTTCAAATGACGACAACAAAAAGAAAATACTGCTGCCACTAAAACCCAACATGACCGCCTTACGCACATACCCTTTCATTGCTTTTAGCATTAGCGGTGTTAAAAACAAAAAAGCATTTGATGCGGATAACAAAATTCCGCCTAATAGTTCGCTGTAACCATTTTCAACCGCATAAATTGGCAGGTAAACTACATAGGCCCACCAGGCACTTGAACGCATTACTGCAAACGCCCAACCAGCTACCAACCGAGGTTGTTTGCGAAATTTATTTAAAAAGGCAAACGGGCTTGGCGGCTTGGTTTTCGCTTTGTGAATGGCTTTACCATTGCCCAGTCTCAACTTCCAAAAGAAAAATAATAGGCAACTGGCTGCCAATGCCGACAGTATGAATGGTGCAGGTTTCCAGATGCCCATCAACCAGACACCTAAAAAAGGCCCCAATGTCCAGGCTGCGCCGCTATAAAATAGGCGCAGTGTCTCTCCTTCGCTCAATTTAGAACGGCTTACATAATCCATGAAGTAGGCGTTGATACAAACCGTAATGACAACCACTGCCAGCGTCATAAAAGCCATGCCGATTGCCAGTACCCATGTGTCGGCCAGGGCACCAATGATTGCACCAATAGTAAAAACCACGACTGCGACTGTATAGAGCCATCGCCGAGGTATGTAACGACTAAGCCATGGTACGGTCAGCGCAGTAATTAACGACAGTAGACCCACTAAAAAATAAACTTCTGATACCAGCTTTGCATCCGCATAAACGCGGTACATCGCAATCGGCAAAACCGAAATTATTATCGCCCTGGCTGTACTTTCTAGTGCCGCAAGCATCGCAAAGGATTTAACACCTGGGGCGGGATCATAACGAACAAGATCTGATTGACCATTGCGGAACATGGCGAAAACTCCGTTTAAATTAGCAAGCAGTGTGGTAAGGAGTTATACCCGTTTATTTTGCTTATAAGATGAAATTTTTCGATCACATGTATCGGTAAATCAATAACTCAATTGACGCTGGGTCTGTCATTATTTTGAAGTCAAGTTCTTGAAGGAATGCTATTGAGTTAAGACTAACCTGATATCTGGCTTTACTCGCCAGCTATCAGGTTAGATTATATTACTAATTTACTCGCGTACTATGCACCGACGATATTATGCTCAGGCCCATAAGGGAAGTGAGTAATGTTTTCAACGCTATTATCTTCCCCAATTACCAGAATATCGTGCTCACGATAGCCACCCGCACCTGGCGTACCCAATGGCAATGTGAGCATTGGCTCCATCGAAATAACCATACCTGGTTCTAGCACAGTATCAATATCTTCACGCAGTTCGAGTCCCGCTTCACGACCATAATAATGCGACAACACGCCAAACGAATGACCATAACCAAATGAACGATATTGCAATAAATTCTGGTCTTCGAAGAATCGATTAATTTCAGCACAAATCCCAGAGCAAGTTGCACCTGGCTTGATCAATGAAATACCAAGTTCATGGGCATCAACATTGGCTTGCCAAACTCGCAGTGATTCGGTATCTGGCTCACCGAGGAATAAAGTGCGTTCAAGCGCTGTGTAATAACCCGATATCATAGGGAAAGTATTCAGGCTTAAGATATCACCCATTTCTAACTTTGCGGTAGTGACTGGATTGTGCGCTCCGTCCGTATTTAAACCCGCCTGGAACCATACCCAGCTGTCGCGTATTTCGCTGTCAGGATAACTCTTCGAAATTTCGAGTTCCATTGCATCACGACCGGCCATAGCCACATCGATTTCTCGGGTGCCTAGCTTAATTGCGGCTTTGACAGCTTCACCACCAATATCAGCGGTGCGAGCACCGCCTTTAATTAATTCGATTTCTTCGGCAGACTTGATCATGCGCAACGTCATGATGTCAGCATTTAAATCTTTCAGCTGGATATTGCCTAACAGGCTATTCATCACATCTCGTGAGGCAAGTGTCATGTGATCCGCTTCGATGCCAACGCTTTTAGCATTAGGAATAACGGATTGAACTGCACGCCAGTAGTTATTGCGTTTCCAGTCGGTGTAAATAATGTTTTCGCCAAAGCTACGACGCCATGGCTGTCCACCATCGATGTTAGCCGATATGGTGACGCAGCGATCAGCTGTCACAACACAGGCATAAGGACGCCCAAATGCGCAATACAAAAATCCCGAGTAATAGGCAATGTTGTGCATCGATGTCAGAACAGTGGCTTCAACGCCGGTGTGACTCATGAGGGTTCTTAAATGGCGCAGACGATTTTCGTATTCTGCAGTAGAGAAAGGCAGCTTAGCTTTTGACCCATTGTGTAATTCAAAAAAATCGGGTCGTTGAGTTTGGTTTTGAGCTTGAGACATAGGATCACTCCGAAAATATCCGGGTAAACTCTAGATAAATACCCGGTTAGATGGTCCGGGCGTGCAGGATTAAAAAACTGCAGATGCAATTATCGAATACGCTGGGATGTAGCGACGCCATCGCTACCAACGAACTGCGATTCTATCGATCAGCCGTTAATCCGGCAAGCGAATTTATTAATTCGAAGTCAGCTAAATAATGGTCGTTAAATGGCCTTTTGCTGATAGCATCGTGCCTTTGCTTTGTTGGAATTACTCGATGGATCAAGCCAAACAAACCAGAGCAAGATGGGGTGATATCTTAACCCGAGAATATGCCGCTAAGATTGCCACATTAATGCTCGCGGTTTGGTTACATGCCTCTAATTCGATGCTAACTGCGACCACTATGCCAAGTGCCGTTAATGACATCGGTGGCCTGAACTTGCTGCACTGGACCTTCTCTCTTTATCTGATTGGTTCGATCGTTGCCGGCGCGTGTATCGGTCTATTAGTCATCAAATCAGACATTCGAACCATGATGATTCGCGCAGCACTGGTGTATGCCGTTGGTTGCGCCATTGTCGCCCTGGCACCTTCCATGCCGGTCGTGTTAGTCGGTCGTGTATTACAGGGCTTAGGCGGTGGCGGATTAATGGGATTGGTCTATGTTGCTCAGGATAAGTATTTTCCCAATTATTTTGTGCCAAAAATTGTTGCCGGCTTATCTCTAACCTGGATGATAGCCGCATTTTGTGGGCCAATGATAGGCGGTGCCTTCGCGACCTGGGGCATTTGGCGCATGGCTTATTGGGCATTTGCCGGACAGGCCTTATTACTGATTATCGCGATAAGTTTCCTTTTACCTAAAGAACAAAAACCTAAGGCCACGAAAAACACTGACCAAAAATCAGAACGTATACCGATAATTCGTCTCGCAATATTGGCCTCCGCCATTGGTTTGGTATCACTAGCGGGCGCTGAATATGATTCAGTCATGTCACCACTACTAGTCTCATCCGGCGCTATCGCTCTGGGAATGTTTGTGTACCGCGATCGCACCGCACTATCCAGCCGCATATTACCGAAAGATATCACCAATTTAAATCACCCGATTGGTAACGGCGTATTAACAATATTTCTACTTTGCCTTTGCATCATGTCTTTTTTGATTTATGGACCAGTAATACTAATCAAACTGTATGGCTTAAGTCCTTTTTATGCTGGCCTGATTATTATGGCAGAAACACTCGCCTGGAGTAGCTCGGCCATCATTTTCTCCAGCACTGCTGAACACAAAGAGCCAATACTTATTCGCACAGGCAGTGCATTGGTCGTCATCGGCCTGATTAGTTTAGCTTTCGCACTATCAGGACAATTATTATGGGTAATTATCATCACATCGATGATTAGCAATCTAGGTTTTGGAATGATGTGGGGATTCATCATCAAACGAATTATTGGCCATGCCTCAGCCAACGAAAAAACACGAACCTCATCACTACTGCCCATGACCCTACAATCAGGATTCGCCTTTGGTGCAGCACTGTCAGGCGTCATAGCGAATAGTTTTGGAATGAGCGAAACCATGTCAGATGATGGCATACGCCAGGTGGCGTTTTGGTTGTTTGCCGGGTTTGTGCCCATTGCGTTAATGGGCAATATTTTTGCCTGGCGGTTTGTGCGATGAGGCTAATAATAAATTAGTTGCGTTTGTGATTTTTAGTGTCGGATTAATTATCAGGGGCACCCAAACAAGCTAATCAATAGAAGTTCTTTTAGATTTGCCGTGTCTTCCATTTTCTACTTGATGGAGGAAAATAGTACCGAACCCAGGTTGGAAAATTTGTTCAGTCTATGGTTTACAGATAAGGCCCTGGATAAATCAAAGCACATTTCCAATTTTAGCGGGGAGAGAACTACGACGGTGGCAATCCGCAGTTTAATCAATAAGTTCACGCAGCACTTATCAACTCTGGGCTTGTTTTGATGACTGACTATAAACACTCGTTATTGCTCGAAGCTGGGTAGCTAGTCGCCAAGAAATCCATTCAGTTTATTCAATCAATCAGATAGAAGATTTTTAAATATCAGACACTTGATTGATACTCTTCATTAGCGAGGCAAATAATCTGTAGGGATGACCAGAAAAATAATCCAGCCATCAAACTAGCCACAATTAGATCAGGCCAGGCAGCGTTAGTCACCCAAACACCACTACCAGCCAACATAACCGCTATATTGCCAATCGCATCATTGCGGCTACATAACCAGGCAGAACGAACATTAGCATCACCGTTACGATAACGAATCAATAACAACACACTGAGAGAATTGGCCAGTAGCGCCAGGAAACCAATCAACCCCATCACTTCTGCTTGCGGTAAGCTGGGGTTAATCGACTGATAAACGGTTGAACCTAAAACCCAAAGACCCATACCGGCTAAACTAAATCCTTTCAGCAATGCGATTGATGATCGAACTTTAATGGACATGCCAATGACATAAAGACTTAACCCATAGGTGATAGTATCTGCAAAGAAGTCCAGCGCATCAGCCTGCAAGGCCTGTGACTCGCTTATCCTCCCAGCAATCATTTCAACAACAAACATCACACCATTAATCGCGATAACTATCCACAATGCACGCTTAAAATCCGCTGATACACCGTCGAATTTAGGTTGGTTCTGACAGCATTGACCACTCATTAAATTTCCTCACCATTTAGCAATTATGAAACCTGATATGCTTAGCGTAATATCTCTAGTTACTAGAGGGTCAAGCGGTATTTAAAATGTTCTCAATTGGCGATTTATCAAAGCAAACTGGCGTTAAGATCCCAACGATTCGCTATTATGAAAAAATGGGATTGATCGGTTTTTCATCACGATCAGCTGGCAACCAACGTCGTTATCGTCAAGCCGAGCTAGAGCGTTTATCGTTTATTCGACACGCTAGAGAGCTGGGGTTCACCCTGGAAAATATACGCGAATTGGTGGCAATTAATCATGACCAGGGTCAAACCTGTAGCGAAATACATAACATCACAACGCTGCACCTCAAATTAGTCAAGCAACGTATCGCTAAGCTTAAATCGCTGGAACGAGAATTGAAACGGATTGAAGCTTGTTGTGAAGAAGAAGTAGTTAGTGAGTGTCGAATTATTCAGGCGTTGGTGGATCACTCGCTCTGCAAGGGGAGTCATTAAGTTAGTCAAAGGTATGGAAATTACAGGATCGTATCGTGTATTAGCGGTTCGTAATACACCGAATGGAAATCAAAAGCGATGGGAGAATCGAGGAAACCCACTAGAGAGAAATTATTATTTATTCCCCGAAAGTTTTTCATAACCTGGCTTAATAACAGGGTTGCCTGATTGTTAGGCTAATAATTTGATTCGGTTGAGATTGGTGCGGTTTTTTAGGTTAACGGCATATAACGCTTCGCTAATATGCCCTACGGAGCTAAGGGCAGACGAAACCCCTGTTTCGAAAATTGTGCCTTTAGCCCCCCGCCCTTTTTCAAGCCCGCGTAAAAATGGCGTTCAGATCGGGGCAATTTGGCATGGATGCCATTTTAGGTTCACCCACGTCGGGGATATCTCCATGGATGGAGTGTATGCTGAAAATGCCAATCTTATTTTGATAAGAGGACCCATTGTTGAAAATCCGATTTCAACAGTACGTTGAGTCATTACTCGAATTAGTGCTTTTGTGAACCTTTTTTATTGAAGAACAGTTATATGGGGAGACCAAGCAAGAGCACCTAAAATAGCTATTCAATCTAAAACAGTCACTTTTTTCCCCTCTGAATTAAACTTCAAACGTCTCAAGCTTCTTCTCAACCAAAATATTCTTCATAACAATATACTTAGGCATGCCGTTGTCATCGTAATCTGGATAATCTTCACCCTGAATCAATGGATGTAAATAGTCCTTACACTTATCCGTAATGCCAAATCCATCCGCCGAAATAAAGTCGAGTGGCATCATCTTCTCGACATTTGCAACGTCAGCCAAATTAGCACACCCAATTTCCCACCGATAGGGCTTATCAGACAGGCGATTAATAGTTGGCATAATTGAGTTTTTACCTTCAAGTGCCATTTCAACGCCGGCTTTGCCAACTGCATAAGCCTGTTCAACATCACTGGCGGAGGCGAGATGACGTGCCGCGCGTTGCAGGTAATCGGCGACTGCCCAGTGGTATTTGTAACCATGGGCCTCTTTTATCATGTTTGCGACGACTGGTGCTGCACCGCCGAGTTGGGCATGTCCGAAGGAGTCACGCGTACCCTGTTCGGCGAGGAACGTGCCGTCTGGATAATGAGCACCTTCTGATACCACGACGGTGCAATAACCATGGGTTTCTACTTTGTGTTTTACTGCGGCGAGAAATTTCTCTTGATCAAAATCGATTTCGGGCAATAGCAGTAAAACGGGGACATTATAGTCTTCGATCAAACCACCAGCGGCGGCTATCCAACCTGCATTTCGTCCCATTACTTCGAGGACGAATACTTTGGTCGATGTCTTTGCCATCGAATTGACATCGAATGAAGCTTCCAATGCGGATACTGCTATGTACTTGGCGACTGAGCCAAAGCCTGGGCAGTTATCGGTAATAGGTAAATCGTTATCGACCGTTTTAGGGATGTGAATAGCTTGTACCGGGTAACCCATTTTTTCTGATAGTTGGGATACTTTGTAACAGGTATCGGCTGAATCGCCACCACCGTTATAAAAGAAGTATCCAATGTTATGCGCTTTGAAAACGGCAATGAGTCGTTCGTATTCGCGTTTGTTTTGTTCGAGGCTTTTCATTTTGAAACGGCAGGAACCAAAGGCACCGGATGGTGTTTTCCGGAGCGCGGCGATATCAGCAGATGATTCTAGTGAGGTGTCGACCAACTCTTCTGTTAACGCACCAATGATGCCATTTAGCCCTGCGAATACGGCGCCGATGCGGTCACTATGCTGACGGCAAGTCTCAATGACGCCACAGGCCGATGCGTTGATAACTGAAGTAACGCCACCAGATTGGGCGTAGAAGGCATTCTTGATGCTCATATGCTAAGACTCATAAGTTAATACTAATCAAAGTGTCTCTGAGGTACAAATTGAAAATTAAATAAGAAAGAATAAAAAAAGGGCAGGCAATGACCTACCCTTCTTAAAATGGATTATTAGCCTAATAGTGGTGCGATAACCAGACTAACAATCGCCATAACGTTAATTAAAATATTCATCGACGGTCCTGAGGTGTCCTTGAATGGATCACCAACTGTATCGCCTACAACGGTAGCGGTATGAACGTCCGACCCCTTGCCACCCAGATTACCTTTTTCGACATATTTTTTTGCATTGTCCCAGGCACCACCGGCGTTTGCCATCATCAGCGCCATCAGTACGCAGCTTAACAGAGCACCGGACAACATGCCGCCGAGAGCTTCTGCGCTGATAATAAAACCAACCAGCGGTGGTACGCTAACCGCAATAACACCCGGCACGATCATCTTTTTCAATGCAGCTGTGGTGGCAATATCAATGCATCGGGCAGTATCAGGTTCAGCAGTGCCCTCAAGTAAACCATCGATTTCGCGAAACTGCCGGCGAATTTCTTTGATCATTTCAAAGGCGGCATCGCCAACCGCGGTCATGGTAATTGAGGCGATAACAAACGGAATAACGCCACCAATAAACAAGCCAATTAAAACATCCGGATTACTCAGTTCGAGACTAAAGTCTGGAATTTTGAGTGACACAGTCTCGATAAAAGCAGTGATAATCGCGAGTGCAGCGAGTGCGGCCGCACCAATGGCAAAGCCTTTACCAATGGCTGCAGTGGTATTGCCTAATTCATCGAGCGAATCGGTGATTTTTCGCGTGTCTTCACCCAGACCTGCCATTTCGGCAATGCCACCGGCGTTATCAGCAACCGGACCATAAGCATCGATCGCCATTGTAATACCAACCGTAGCGAGCATGCCAACCGCCGCAATACCAACGCCATAAAGTCCAGCGAAGTGGCTTGAGATGGCAATAATGCCACAGATAGTGAAAACCGGTATGGCGACAGATTGCATGCCAATCGCAAGGCCGCTGATCATGACTGTCGCAGCGCCGGTTTCACCCGACTTTGCGATATGTCGGACAGGGGCACCGGCGGTATAATATTCAGTTACCAGACCAATGATGATACCGCCGACCGCGCCTGACAGTACCGCCACCCAGATTCCCCAGCTCAAATCGAGTGTCGATATCAAGAAATAGGCCAGTACGATGAAAATAATAGACGAACCCATGGTACCCATACGCAATGCTTTCTCGGGCGATTGTGCGGCATTTGATTTGACGATAAAGATACCAGCAATGGAGCAAAGCAATCCAAGCGAAGACAGAGCCAACGGCAAGAACATCAAGTCACCCTGGCTGCCCATGGCGATTAAGGTACTGGTGCCAAGTGTTGCGGCAATCGCGATAGTCGCAATCATGGCACCACAGTAAGATTCGAATATGTCCGAACCCATGCCTGCGACGTCGCCAACATTATCACCAACGTTATCAGCGATGACGCCTGGGTTTCGTGGGTCATCTTCAGGTATTCCAGCTTCTAGTTTTCCAACCAGATCAGCACCAACGTCGGCACTCTTGGTGAAAATCCCACCACCAACACGAGAAAATAAAGCAACCACTGAGGCCCCCATAGCGAAACCATGAATGGCATGTAGCGTTTCTGGGTCACCACTAAACATTATAAAGGTAACGCCCAATCCGAGTAATCCAAGCGCAGCAACACAAAGACCCATGATTGACCCGCCGAAGAAGGCGACTGTCAAAGCTGCGGCTGGCCCTGAATTGTGAGCGGCGGTGGTAGTGCGTACATTCGCTTTAGTGGCTGTGTTCATACCGATGTAGCCTGCAGTGCCTGAAGCCAATGCACCGAGAACAAAGCAAAAGGCGGTTGCAGCGCCTAAAAAGATAAATAATAACACGGTAAGTATTGCTGCAAATATTGCCAGCATTTTGTATTCGCGCCTCATAAAAACCATAGCGCCAAGGTGAATTTGCTTGCCTATTTCTACAACTTTCCCGTCACCTTCTGGAAACTTTTTTACCTGCTTGTAGATGTACATAGCGACAACCAGGCCGAGCACACCAATAATCGGTGGTAACAAATGACTAACTTGCATACTTCTCTCCATTTAAGCGTAATTGAAATGTTATTTAAAATGCCCTCTGTTCTGACTTTGAGTACTGACCCAGACGTTGTGAGAAAAAATAATATTTTTAGAAATGCCCTTTACATTCAATAATCATGATCAAAAGCGATAGGTACCAGACTATTTGTTCGCAGTCATCATATCTACTTTTAATGCGGGTTCAAAATTCGTTTTAGGCAAACACGGCTATTGTTCGAATAAATATTGGTATAAATCGTTTATAACCGGTAGTTGAGCACAAAATAACTTCGACTAGCACTAGGCATTGGGCTGCGTCGATGGTTTAATCATCCATCCTCAGCCCCCATTAAAGTGTTGTAAAATCTTGTTTTCCAGATCCCTTTTTCTCGCTCCGTAACCGGTCCATATGTCGAAGCGTGTCCACCTTAAAGATGAATATCTGGAAACTCGCCTAATTCGGCGACGTATTATTCTATCTGCTCTTTTTATCTTAATTTTGCTCAGCCTATTGTTAGGTCGTCTTTACGTCTTGCAAATCGTAGATCACGAACATTTCAGTACGCTGTCTGACAATAATCGAGTGCGCATAAAAGCGCTGCCGCCAGCTCGAGGACTTATTTACGATAGAAATGGTATCGTCATGGCCAACAACCTGCCTGCCTATCGATTAGAAATCATCAAAGAACAAGTCGAAGATCTCGATCAAACTTTGATCGATTTAAAACAATACGTTGAATACAGTGATCTTGATCTCAGCCGTTATCGTCAGGCGGTCAATCGTCGCCGATCTTTCGAAAGCATCCCGCTCAGGCTGAACCTGAACGATGATGAGGTCGCAAGGCTCGCCGTTAATTTGTACAAATTCGAGGGTGTTGAAATCAATGCTCGACTGACGCGCAATTATCCGCAGCGTGATCATGCCGTCCATGCATTGGGATATGTGGGTCGCATCGACATTAAAGACCTGGGGCGAGTGAATGAAAATAACTATGCCGGTACCAGCCATATCGGAAAGCTGGGGTTAGAGAAGTTCTATGAGTCTGAGCTACATGGAACTGTCGGCGTGCAGCAGGTAGAGGTCAATGCCAGAGGCAGGACACTTCGTGTGTTAAGTGAAACACCGCCCATACCCGGTAATAACTTACACCTCACCATCGACTCGAAGCTGCAGAAAGTGGCTGAACAAGCGTTTGGTGATTTGACCGGATCGGTGGTGGCGATTAATCCGCTTAATGGTGAAGTACTCGCTCTGGTGAGTATGCCGACATTCGATCCAAATTTATTCGTCAACGGTATTAGCTATAAAAACTACGATGCACTGCGTAATTCTATTAAGCGGCCCTTGTTTAATCGGGCATTATCAGGGCAGTACCCACCTGGTTCGACCACCAAACCATTTTTCGGGTTAGCGGGGCTGGAAGCGCGAACCGTTAGTAGAAAAACCAAAATTTTCTGCCCTGGATTTTATCGCCTTCCTAACGAGGATCACAAATATCGTGACTGGAAAAAGCAGGGTCATGGCCACATGGATTTAAAAGGCGCAATCACGCAATCCTGTGATGTTTACTTTTACGATTTATCTTACCGATTAGGCATCGATAAAATGTCTGCTTTTTTGGATAAGTTTGGCTTTGGCAAAAGAACTGGAATCGACAGTACGGGTGAGGCGAGAGGATTGCTGCCATCACGTGAATGGAAGAGAAGGACTCAAAACCAACCCTGGTTCCCCGGTGAGACGCTTAATACGGGTATAGGACAAGGCACATTCCTGGTGACACCGCTGCAACTGGCTAATTCTACTGGAGCACTGGCGCTGAATGGTTTACGTTATCAGCCTCATTTAGTCGGCGCCCTGGAGTATGGCTATTCGGGTAACAAGCTTGAAACCCTGGTCAAACAAGTTGCCGAGGCCGGCGTCAGTAAACAGTCGAATTGGCTGCAGACTCACAAAGCGCTGGTGAATGTGGTGCACGGGTTACGCGGTACGGGGAATAGAATTAATCGTGGTCTAACTTACAAAATAGCCGGTAAGACAGGTACTGCTCAAGTCTATGGCATTGCTCAGGATGAAGAATATGATGAAGACACCGTCATCGACAGGCTACGGGATCACGCCTTGTTTATGAGCTACGCACCTGCCAAAAACCCTCGCATTGCAGTTGCTGTTATTGTCGAAAATGGCGGGCATGGTAGCTCCGTAGCAGCGCCTATCGCACGAAAAGTGCTTGATGCTTACCTAGTAGATTCCGATGTACCCGAAGTGTCTGGCGACAATTCAGGTAATGTGAGTCAGCCATGAATGAGATGAGCGACACTGAAAATTATTCACTCACCCGGCGCCTGCTCGATGCGCTCAGAATCGATCCTGTATTACTTGTATTGTTGGGCATTCTAGCCGCCTTTGGCATGGCGTTGCTGTATAGTGCAAGCGGTTCAGATATTGACTTGATGCTACGCCAGATAACCCGGCTAGCGCTTGGATTGTTTTTCTTCATTGCGGTTGCCAACGTGCCGTTGCGCCTACTAAAAAGTTTTTCAGTCTGGCTATATTTGCTTGGTGTTTTATTGCTACTGGCGGTTATGTTTTTTGGTGAGGTTGGCAAAGGTGCGCAACGCTGGCTCGACCTCGGCATCATTCGTTTTCAACCATCTGAAATGCTAAAGCTGGCTGTACCGATGATGGTGGCATCCTACCTCGCCGATCGAGTATTACCGATAGGTTTAAAAGACTTGTTCGTATCCGTTATTTTAGTGCTTATTCCTGTCATCTTAATCGCTCGACAGCCCGATCTTGGAACCGCAATATTGGTCGGTAGCGCTGGTGCTTTTGTTCTTTTTCTGGCCGGTATTCGCTGGCGAATCATGTTGAGCCTGATGTTTCTTTTTTCACTCATGGCACCGCTATTATGGAAATTCGCGCTGCATGACTACCAGCGCTCACGCATATTGACGATGCTCGATCCCGAGAGTGATCCGCTTGGATCTGGCTATCATATTATTCAGTCTAAAATTGCGATTGGATCAGGCGGCGTTTATGGTAAAGGCTGGTTAAACGGGACACAGTCACAGTTAGACTTTATTCCAGAACGCTCAACCGACTTTATATTCTCGGTGTTTGGCGAAGAGTTTGGTTTTTTTGGCAGTGTCATTTTAATTTTGCTCTACCTATCCATTATCTTTCGCGGGTTATATATTGCAGCCCGGTCTAATGATAATTTTGGGCGATTGGTCGCAGGCGCTATCAGCTTGACTTTTTTCGTTTATTTGTTCGTGAATATTGGCATGGTTAGCGGTATGTTACCGGTGGTAGGTGTGCCGCTGCCATTGATTAGTTATGGCGGTACGTCAATGGTGACGCTGTTAACAGGGTTTGGATTGATTATGTCGATTAGATCGGCAAAACGATTCATGGGATAAGTGGTCATAAAAGGCGCCATCACTACTTTTTATAGTGACTTTTATGATGTATGACTCAATAGTGAAGATTCGAGATAAGGTTTAAGATAAATGATGAGACTACTTTTAATCACAACCGCACTGCTAGTGTCGGTTAATGTTTTTGCCGCCAAAGTTGAACAAGGTGACTATAAAAATCGACAGGATGTAGATGCCTTCATCGATCGTATAGTGAAAACAAGTGACTACAGCGAACAGGCATTAGTCGCCTTATTCTCCACCGTCAAAAAGCAGGGACATCTATTCGAACGCCTTAATAAGCCAGCCGAAAAAGCGCTAGAGTGGCATCAATATCGTCGTATCTTCATTAAAGACAGCCGCATCAATCAAGGCATTGAATTCTGGCGTGAGCACAAACCATTACTCACTGAGGTATCGAATAAAACAGGTGTGCCAGCCGAAATTATGATCGCGATTATTGGTGTTGAAACCTTCTATGGCACCTACCGAGGAAAAGACCCCGTATTCGATAGCCTGGTTACACTCGCATTTGATTACCCTAAGCGCGCGAAGTTTTTCACTCGGGAGCTAGAGGAGTTCCTGTTACTTGTTAAAGAGCAAAATCTCGACACCAAGGGCATTATGGGCTCCTACGCCGGTGCAATGGGTATGCCACAGTTCATCTCTTCTAGCTACCGCCATTATGCTGTCGATTTTGATAACGACGGACAGGTCAACCTATTCGATAGCATGCCCGATATTCTCGCGAGTGTTGCCAATTATTTCGTCAAGCACGGGTGGCGTCCTAAAGAGCCCATAGCGGGACCATTAAGTTTACAGAAAACAAATACGGTTGATCAACTAAAGCCTGGTGTCAAAACAGATTACCAATGGTCAGACTTTGCCAAGCATGGATTGCAATCGAATAGCACGATGCCTGCGGATACCCCCGTAGCACTGGTTCAACTCGAGCAAAATGATCACAGCGAGTATTGGGCTGGTTTCAAAAATTTTTACGTTATCACGCGATATAATCACAGTGAACTTTATGCGATGGCAGTGTACCAATTATCATTGTTGATTAAGGATGGTATGGACGAGTAGTGAGCATTGCTGACAACGCACTTTTTCTAGAAGTACCGAAGTGACAAGGCTTCCGTTAATTTTAGTTTGTGTTCTGACGGTAACGCTGTCCGCCTGTACCTTTGGTGTGCCAATAGGCAGTCGCACCGACACCAGTAATGCCGCTGTCATCGAAGTGCCACCTAAAGATAAGCGATCTAAATTAGGCAACCCAAGCTCTTATGTTGTATTCGGCCAACGCTATTATGTGATGGACAATGGGCAAGGATTCGTAGAGCGCGGCATAGCGTCCTGGTATGGCAAAAAATTTCATGGTCGCAAAACCTCCAGCGGAGAGGTTTATAACATGCATGCGATGACCGCAGCGCACAAGACATTACCATTGCCAAGCTATGTTCGGGTAGTCCATATAAAAAATGGTCGAAGCATTGTGGTTAAGGTAAACGATCGCGGGCCATTTGTAGGCGATAGAATTATTGATCTGTCATTTGCTGCTGCGACTAAACTTGGCGTCACCGGACCTGGCACAGCGGAAGTTGAAATCAGCGTAGTAAGCTCGGCTAAAAGTAAAACACGGCCGGTGGTAAGAGCCATCCCGCTGGTTGAAAAAGTCGCGGAAGATGTGCCACTATTTGTTCAGCTAGGCTCATTTGGGCGTAAGGTCAATGCCCAAAACCTGTTGAAGGACTTACATAATTTAAATGAGACTAGTGCCAAGGTGTATGAGCTAACCAATGCACAGGGCACTTTTTATCGAGTTAGACTAGGCCCGTTATACGATATTGGTAAAGCCAATTCAGTTATTCTCAGGCTCACAAAGAAAGGCTTTAAATATTCTCGAGTGGTTGTCCGCGAGTAAACAGTCCCAATTGAACATGGCTCTGGATAACCCTTGTGACCGTAGCTTACGATGGTTACAATTCGATCACCCATTCTGCAGGCAATTCCTATCAAATGAAGACTTTTCTCTTTTCACTATTCTCGGTCGTTATTTCACTGACAAACCCGTTATGGGCAGCAGCAAAGCCCATACCAGATGCACCTTCATTGAAGGCGGATAGCTTTTATCTCATTGATTTTGATAGTGGCCGAGTACTGGCTGAAAAAAATGCTGATAAAAAAGTCGAACCTGCCAGCATCACCAAACTGATGACCGCTTATCTGGTCGCTAAGGCAATTGCCGATGGTGATATCTCATTGGACGAAATGGTCACAATCAGTGAAAAATCCTGGCGTATGAAAGGCTCTAAAATGTTCGTCGAAGTGGGTAAAGAAGTATCGGTTGATGCGTTGCTAAAAGGCATGATCATTCAGTCAGGCAATGATGCTAGCGTAGCATTGGCCGAACATATCGCAGGTACCGAATCTGCGTTTGCAGGTTATATGAATCATCAAGCTAAGCAATTGGGAATGGTGAATACTCAGTTTAAAAATGCAACTGGTTGGCCTGCTGAAGAGCACTACAGTTCGGCTAAAGATATCGCCATATTATCGATGGCTATTATCCGTGACCACCCAGCCATTTATAGCTATTACAAAGTACGAGAATTCACCTTTAATGGCATTCGTCAGTACAATCGTAATCGCTTGTTATGGCGTGATGAAACCGTAGACGGCCTGAAAACAGGTCACACCGAAGCTGCTGGTTATTGTTTGGTTACTTCTGCAAAGCGAGAGGATATGCGCCTAATCGCGGTGGTGCTTGGGACAAAGTCTGATAAAGCACGAACCCAACAGAGTCAGTCTTTGCTAAATTATGGCTTCCGTTTTTATGAAACACATAAGCTTTACAAGGCTGGCGAAGTATTAAAAACAACACGCGTTTGGTACGGTGACCAGAAGCAGGTATCGATGGGTGTTGCCGAGGACATTTACATTACTATCCCACGCGGACGTTATCAGAGTTTGCATGCGTCGATGGATATCGACAGCGAAATATCAGCCCCGATTAAAAGTGGTCAATCATTGGGTAAGGTAACTGTTGAGCTAGAAGGCAAGCAACTTGCCAGCGAAAAAATTGTGGCGACTCATGTGGTCAATGAAGGTGGTCTATTTGATCAAGCCATGGACAGCATTAAGCTAATGTTTAAATAAGCCCCATAATCCTGACTCAATTAGCGTTCATCAAACAGAGACGACAATGACAGAAATTTTATACTTGAATGGCGAATACATCCCACCAGCTGAGGCAAAAATCTCAGTGTTTGATCGTGGGTTTATGTTTGGCGATGGTGTCTATGAAGTTATTCCCGTCTACTCAGGTATGTTGCTACGAGGCCGGGCTCATTTAGCCCGCCTACAGACAAGTCTCGACGAACTGGGAATTACCAATCCCTTGAGTATGGCGCAGTGGATGGAAATATTCATCACACTGATAGCGCAGCATGAAGCCTTGTCTGATAACGTTATCTACATTCAGGTAACACGCGGCACAATGGCTCAAAGAGACGAAGGTTGGTCAGACGAATTGGTGCCCAATGTACTCGTCACCTGCCGTACCCAGGCCTATGCGCCACAGGACATGCAAACACTGGGTGAGCGTGCGGTTACGCTAGCCGATACTCGGTGGGCGAATGCACATATAAAAACTACCAATCTATTACCGAATAGCCTGCTGTTACAGAAAGCCCGCGGCATGGGTGCGAACGAAGCCATTCTAATTCGCAATAACTATGCGATTGAAGGAACGCAGAGCAATCTATTTATTGTTAATGGCGACATCATTATCACACCACCTAAAAGCAACCACATGCTTGGCGGCATCACCCGAGAAACGGTGCTTGATATTTGCCAGCAAAATAAAATAATCTGCCGCGAAAAAGACATCACTGAAGATGAGCTGCATGATGCGGATGAAATTTGGATGAGTTCATCCTCGCGTGAAATTATACCCATATCGACATTAAATCAGCACGCCGTTGGCAAAGGTAAACCAGGCCCC
Organism: uncultured Acidimicrobiia bacterium; assembly: GCA_964195315.1. GTDB lineage: Bacteria > Pseudomonadota > Gammaproteobacteria. The sequence continues at coordinate 55,776 of CAXMOZ010000021.1, forward strand.
ATGTGGCTACAAATGATTCAGCTCTATCAAGAGCACAAACTGAAAGTAATGAGAGCACCAGCAGTTTAACTATGGCAGACAAACAGTCACTACCTCAATCCTCGCTAGACCTTATCGATTTTCCGAACCGATTTCCACTGAAGGTATTTGTTACTAAGTCGAAACAATTCGAAGTTGAAGTATTTGATCTGGTCAAAGCGCGATGTCCCGGCGACGAGGTAATCGAAGTCACTAGCCGGGAGAGCAAAAATGGAAAGTACACCGCCCTGACATTGACATTTACGGCTTATAGCAGACGACAGCTCGAAGATATTTATCAAGACCTATACAACTGTGAGCATGTCGTGATGACGCTATAATTTACTATTTTTAGAGCAGCCCATTGGTGACAAAAACCTCCCCCATTACTAATCAAATAGTTAGTCCAATCGTTAAATACCTGGGTCGCAGTGATTACCAACAGACCTGGCAAGCGATGAAGCAATTCACCCATCAGCGCGATGTCAACACTGCTGATGAGCTGTGGATTACCGAGCATAATTCCGTATTTACTCAGGGCTTAAACGGTAAGCCTGAACATATTCTTCAGACAACCGACATACCTGTAGTTCAAATAGACCGAGGTGGGCAAGTCACCTATCATGGCCCTGGCCAATTAGTACTATATTGCCTGCTCAATATTCAGCGCCTTGGTTTTGGTGTACGCGCCCTGGTGAGCGCGATAGAGCAATCCATCGTTGAACTACTGGCGCAATATGATATCGAAGCCTTCGCCAGACGTGATGCCCCCGGTGTCTATGTCAACCTGAGCTTGACTGTGGGGGGTCAGGCACCAACAGGGCAAATCGCAAAAATTGCAGCGCTTGGGTTACGCATTCGTAAGGGATGTTGTTATCATGGCCTGAGCTTGAATGTTAATATGGATTTAAAGCCTTTCTCGAATATTAATCCCTGTGGGTTTGAAGGCTTAGCAGTGACTCAAATGGCGGATTTAAATGCGTCCATTACTGTCGAACAGGCCGGTAGAGAGTTAGCAGCTTTACTGAGTCATAACATGCTGACAGAAAATGCAGCCAAAAATTGAAACAAGAACACTAACCTCAGCGGGAAGTCACGATGGATAGAAAAAACCAGGTAGTTCAGGGCGTTAAATTAAAAGGTGCAGATAAGGTCGCTCGCATTCCAATAAAGGTCGTACCGTCAGTAAACTTCCAGCGTAAGCCATCCTGGATACGTGCCAAAGCGCCAAGTGGCGATATGGTTAAAAAACTCAAATCAACATTACGTGAAAATAACCTCCACACCGTTTGCGAAGAAGCATCCTGCCCAAATTTGGGTGAATGTTTTTCAAAGGGTACCGCCACCTTCATGATAATGGGCGATATCTGTACCCGTCGATGCCCATTTTGTGATGTTGGCCATGGCCGACCCAATCCACTCAATGCGGAAGAGCCTTATAACATGGCAAAAACAATCCAAAATATGGGCTTACGATATGTCGTCATTACCTCAGTCGATCGTGATGACCTACGTGATGGAGGTGCGCAGCACTTCATCGATTGTATCGAAGAAACCAGACGTCTCAATCCCGACATCCAGGTCGAAATACTGGTCCCTGATTTTAGAGGCAGGATGGATGTCGCATTAGAAATAATGTCCAAATCACCACCCGATGTATTCAACCATAATCTCGAATCAGTCCCAGCGCTGTATAAGAAAATTCGTCCTGGCTCGGATTATCAATGGTCGCTAGACTTGCTAAAGAAATTCAAAATTCTCTACCCCAACGTCCCTACTAAATCGGGACTGATGCTCGGTTTAGGTGAAGAGATTTCTGATGTTGAACAGGTACTTCGTGATCTGCGAGCTCACAACGTCAACATGCTGACTCTGGGGCAATACCTACAACCTAGCCTTGATCATCTCGCGGTTGAACGGTATGTCACCCCCGATGAATTCGACCGCCTCGGCGAGTATGCTTATTCAATTGGGTTTGATCATGTCGCCAGTGGACCAATGGTACGCTCGTCTTACCATGCTGATGAGCAGGCGGAAGGGTTGTTGGGAACGTAACTCGAAGTTTAACTTTTTTTAGGGAGATTTTATGAGTGCTTATTTGATAGTCGACACAGAAATAAAAGACCCAGCAGCGTACGAAGAATACAAAGCGTTGGCCAGGCCAATCGCGGAAAAATTTGGTGGTGTTTATCGAGTAAGAGGCGGCGCTATCGATCTACGAGAAAGCAAGCTTTGGACTCCGACTAGAATTGTAATTATCGAATTTCCAGATGTTAAAAGTGCACAAGCCTTTCTCGATTCAGAAGAATATGCGCCAGTTCAACCGATGCGGGTCAATAATGCAGACTGCACGACGTTTATAGTAGAAGGCGGATAAGCACACTCGATTTCAGGTTGTAAATTCGGGAACATTTAGTAGCAATAGAGCGAGCGATGACGACAGAACAAGGATTTCTTTTCGCACTATTTGGCGCTGTTTTCATTCTATTAATCTGGGGACGGATTCGCTATGATCTGGTCGCTTTTGGCGCACTTGTAATTGCCGTAATAGCCGGATTTGTGACATCAGACGAAGCTTTTTCAGGGTTTGGTCATCCGGCTGTGGTGATCATTGCATTAGTGCTAATCGTGTCTCGTGGTTTGTTGAATTCAGGCGCGGTGGAAATGATATCTGGCGTGGTGCTGTCTTCTAACCGTCCTTTACCGTTACATATTGGCGTTATGTCCGTGGTTGGCGCAGGACTCTCGGCCATCATCAATAACGTTGCTGCGCTGGCATTATTAATGTCACTCGATATCGAGGCAGCAGAAAAGGCCAAACGCGCAGCCGCTCTCAGCTTAATGCCATTATCCTTCGCCACTATTTTAGGTGGCATGATCACGCTCATTGGCACGCCGCCAAACATAGTCATCGCGCAATACCGCGAAAGAGCATTGGGCGAAAGCTACGGCATGTTCGACTTCGCACCTGTTGGCCTTTGCGTCGCTTTTGTTGGTATTTTATATGTGGCCTTAATCGGATGGCGCTTAATTCCCAATCGCGAACGCCCCGGTAATATTCACAACGAAAGTGATGCAGGATTGTTTGTTGCCGAAGCGCAGGTGCCAGAAGATTCGACTACCATAGGGCAACGAATAAAAGAACTTTACCCACTCGCAGGCGAACATGATATTACCGTTTTAGGACTGGTTCGTCGCGGCAAGCGCCTGGCTGGTTTCGCCGGCTATGAAGAAATACGCAAAGGTGATCATTTAGTATTGGAAGGTGATCCAAAATCAATCGAAGCCTTTCTTGGCGGAGCCCAACTTGATTTCGCCGGTAAAGAAAAACATGAAGTAGGGTTAACCAGCAACTCACTCAATTTGATCGAAGTGATAGTGCCTGAAGGCAGCCGCATCGATGACCGATGTAGTCACGATTTAAAATTATTAACACGGCATGGCATTACCCTGCTGGGTGTATCGCGCCAGGGTAAGCGTTTTCGCGATCGAGTCCGAAAGTTAATCATAAAATCAGGTGATGTCTTATTGCTGCTAGGGCCAGAAGATCGCCTGTTAGAAATCACCCATTGGTTAGGGGTACTACCCTTAGCCGATAAAAAGCATGCCGTCATCCAACGTAAGAAAGCGATGCTGGCGATTGGTTTGTTTCTAGGGGCCATTGCTTTATCGGTAGCGGGTCTGGTTTATTTACCGATTGCTTTGGCTGCCTGCGTTATAGCATTTGCGGCCTTTAAAATTGTCTCAGGGCGAGAAGTTTATGAAAGTATCGAGTGGAAAGTGATAGTGCTATTGGCATCACTTATCCCACTTGGCATTGCGCTAGAAAATTCTGGTGGTACCCAGTTAATAGCCAAGCTGATTGTCGCGCAAACAGATGGCTGGCCGCACTGGGCGATACTGACGGTATTGATCATGGTTACTATGACCCTATCAGATTTTTTAAATAACGTAGCAACCGCTTTAATCGCTGCACCCATTGGTCTCAATGTGGCCAATGCGATTGGTGCCAACCCAGACCCGTTTTTAATGGGCGTTGCCGTCGCGGCTTCTTGCGCTTTTTTGACGCCTATTGGTCATAAAAACAATACCATCATCATGGGTCCAGGTGGCTATCGCTTTGGGGATTATTGGCGAATGGGATTACCACTGGAAATACTCGTTGTGGTTGTTTCTGTACCTTCTATATTGTTTTTTTGGCCGCTATAGCTATGCATACTCAACGCTTAGCAATAGTCACTGGAGGGCTTCAGGGTATCGGCCTGGCGATAGCACAGGAACTGTCTCGCCAGGGTGTTATTGTTGCCATTGGCGCGAGACGTGCTAACGATCCTGGACATTGTGCCGATGCAAGAGAAGCTATTGGAAAACAGGGCTTAATATCCCATTTAGATTTACAGAAAACCTTGTCGGTAGACGCCTTTTTCGACCAGGTAAAGCATAAAATTGGCGCGCCAGACATCTTAGTGAATGCAGCGGGCATTACTCATCACCATAGTATTTCAGATCATACCGACGAAGACTGGGATGCAGTCATTAATACCAACCTCAGCGGACCTTTTCGAATGATTCGAGCTTGCTTGCCAGAAATGAAACGAGGTCATTGGGGACGTATTATTAACATTGCCTCTACAGCAGCTCGTGTGGCTGACGATACGCATGGTGCTTATTGTGCATCTAAGGCAGGCCTGATTGGCTTAACAAAGGCAGTGGCAGTAGAAGGCGCGCCGTATGGCATAACCTGCCTTTCGATTAGCCCAGGCTGGGTAGAGACTGAGATGCTTCGCAAAAGTTCGCTTACCATTGCCAACAGAACCGGGCGAAGTCAAGCTGAAGAAATCGCCATCATGGCAGCCAGCAACCCGCAAAATAGGTTGGTTCAACCGCAAGAGATTGCGGCACTTGTCGCTTTTTGTTGTTCGGAATCTGCCAAAGGCCTGACGATGGAAGATATTCAGTTAAATGCTGGTGCCTTGTGGTAAGCACACCACTCGACTTGATCAGAATATTAGGGTTATTTGCGCTAACGGCAATCGCCGAAATCGTGGGCTGCTACTTGCCCTATCTTTGGCTAAAACAAGATAAGCCACTATGGTTACTGATTCCTGCCAGTTTCAGTCTGGCATTGTTTGTCTGGTTATTAACGCTTCACCCACAGGCAGCTGGTCGCGTCTACGCGGCGTATGGCGGAGTTTATATTAGTGTTGCACTCATTTGGCTTTGGGTAGTTGATGCCATTAAACCGACCATGACAGATTTTATAGGTGTGGGTATCTGCCTTGTTGGTGTGTTTGTTATTATATTTGGCTCACAACAGGCTTGATTGGGTTACTTTTCTTCTTAAACAATGCTGTTTCGCACACTATTTTTTCAGCACTTCGTGGTTGATACCGAGTTGGTGCGCGAGTCACTTTTCTCAACAGCAAGAAAAGTAACCAAAGCTTAACGCATCCTCGACAATAGCTCCTGCATTGTTCTAATACCGTCCATCCATGGACATATGTTCTCGCCACTTACCGACACCCATGTTATTTTACCCCGATTTTTACGCGGGCTTCAGGAGGGAGGGGGTAAAAGCGTAATTTTTGAGACTGGGCCTTCGACTGCTATGTGGAATGCTAAAAATTTTCGATTTTGGTGAATTAATGAATGAGTCCGTACCTGTATTTTTTAATCTATTTCAGTGCTCGGTAAGTAACACCAACTCCAGGCCAAACTATAGACTTCGAAATACATATGGTTATGGGCTACTTGTATCATATTGCGGACGCTTGAAAGATTATAGTTAATGTCAGCTAACGTAACAAAGCCGACATTTTCTAATATAGATTTTAGTTCTGCTAATCAGCTTCTGTTAATGCTTTTGAAATGTAGGCAATGACCGCTTTACGCAAAAAAACAGTCGTTCCCGATTTCATCTGAATTTTACTCTTCACGGTACCTTAATAGTTACCGCAGCCCTTCTTGGAGGTTTGCCTTAACTCGATGAGCTAGGTCTTAGGCCTGCCCGATGCTCCGCCCACTTTTAACCTGCCACGATTATCAATGTGTCTGGATTCTTTTCTCTTTATTTATTGAAAGTGTCAAAAGGTTTGACACTTTCAATAAATAACTTTTGTGTGAACTAGGCTTGATCCATTACGGCCTTGCCAGTCGACCATCAATTCATGTTGAACTCAAACCTGAGGGGATTTATTTATGCTACCAATCTGTACTCACCTCTGAAGTTACGTTTGTTTGCTAGCAACTACCAATCATTACGAACGTTCTTGTTCGCCCTGGCAACCAATACGACATTGATATGTAGTCAAGTACTGAGTTAGTTGGTCCATTTATCAGTCGATGTTTGATTGTTAACGGCAACTCAAACAAGGGAAATTGCACCATGCACCATCAGCGTTCCTAGATAGCGTTACCTCGCTTACTAATGCCGAGCAGTAATGGCTTTCCACCACTGGAATGTTGCCTGGGCACTCGCAATTAACAAACCAACACCGGGTGTGCTGACAAGTCGCTGGCTTTTAGTATTGCTTTTGTGCCAGGTCGCGATCAAATTTCCTAATGCCTCTTTCTGGTAATTTGGCTCTAACAAATATCATCGAAGGCAAAGCAGCAACTTTTGAAATATCACGGTTGACCCATCCTCTGCATCATAGATAATATCAAGTAAGCCTTTAAAAATATGAACAATACCGAATTCACCTAACAAACCTCTGACCTGATTAGCTTGAGCTGTTCTCGACTTAATAAAACTTAATCGAGCACGAAGCATCGAAAATACGGCACGCTGTTCAAACGATTTGATGGGTATAAATCCCATGGTTAGTTGTGTGAACGCTTCACAGATAGTTTAAGCATCAGCCGCATCTGCTTTATTGACTTTCACATAAGGTTTGACGAACTGTGGAGCCATTAGTTTGACTTAATGGCTCTGTTCATTTATCTACCTAGCTTGTTGTTAATACTTCGTTAGTATTAAAGCCTCTACTCGCTCATTAGCTAAATAAAATACTAAAATCCGTTAAAGTGCTATATAGGTACTAAATGTATGGTTTTATTCCAGTAATAACTTTACTTATATTGAGCATAGGCAGCTAGTAAATTTTAACCACTTAGAATCCGTAATTTATTATGACCTAAAAACTCGGTAATTGGTGATGGCTTCGCTCTTACGAGCGAAGCAGAATACCCATATTATTTGGGGCAATTCATAATCTCCAATGTTTCCTAAATCAAATCTGAATAGTGAACAAGGAAAAGTCATGAAATCGCCTACAGCTAACGAGTTACGCCGAAAAGCGAAGATGCGCCTGCAAGAGTCGGTTACGCTAGACGAGTCACTGTCGGTGGAGGATGCGAGCAAGCTGGTACATGAACTGAAAGTTCATCAGATAGAGCTTGTGATGCAGAACGAATTGCTGCGCGAGGCCAAGGATGCTGAGGATCGAGCATTGTATAGCTACACCGAACTCTTTGATTTTGCCCCTATCGGTTATTTCGTTCTTAACCCCAGCAGCAAGATCACAAGGATCAACTTGTGTGGGGCGAGCATGCTAGAGGTTAAAAGATCAAAATTAACTGGCCGGTTTTTTTCAAACTACTTGACCAAAGATTATCAGGTGACGTTCAGTGACTTTCTTACTAAAGCATTTGAAACAGGTGACAAGCAAAACTGTGAGATATTAGTACAGGTTGGTGAGCACGATTTGTGGCTTAGTCTCGAAGCTATTATTGGGGGAGCCGTAACCGACTGCCTTGTCGCGATGGTTGACATTACCGAGTACAAGCATAATTTGTCAATATTGTATGAGAGCGAAGAAAAATTCAAATTGCTATATGACAAAACACCCGTGATGATGAATTCGGTAGATGCCAATGGCATAATAGAAACCGTAAATGAATGCTGGTTGGAAACAATGGGATATCAACTCGATGAAGTAGTTGGCAAAAAACGGCTGCATTTTTTTACTGAAGAATCCAGAGATTATTCCAATAATGAAGTGTTGCCCAAGTTTTTAAAAGACGGGTACGTGAACAATATCAAATATGATCTCGTTAAAAAAGATGGTGGCGTGATCAATGTTGAGCTCTCGGCAATTAGCCTAATTGACAACAATGGGGAAATGAAAGCTAGCTTAGCAACGATGGTTGACGTTACTGTGCGGAATATGGCAGAGTCTCAGATTAAAAAATCAGAAATAAAGCTCAAACAATCTGAAGAAACGCTGAGAAAAAGCAACATCCTATTTAATCAGGCGGAAGCTTTAGGCAAGCTGGGTCATTGGGAGTGGGATCAAATAGCGGGTCGATATATTACATGCTCGGAACACTACGCCAAACTTCGTGAAAAAACTGTTGAGCAGGTACTTCAGATAGTAGGCGATGAGGTTAACCAATTGTCTGTTTGTGAGGAAGACCGCGAACGATATAGTCAGGTCATTAATTCGGCGGTCGAGAGCAAACAAGGGTGGGATATTGAGTACTCCCACATAGATAAGTCAGGTAGGCAAGTTTATATGCATGAAATAGGTGAACCTGTTTTTGATGTTCACGGTACAATTATTAAAACAATAGGAACAGTTCAAAATATCACCGAGCGCAAACTAGCCGAAGAAAAGCTGGTGCGTCTTGCCCATTACGACCCACTAACCGACCTACCTAACCGTACATTGCTGGCAGACCGTTTAGACCAATCTATGATGCAGTGTCAACGCCATAATCGGTCATTAGCCGTTGCATATATGGACTTAGATGGCTTTAAAGTCGTCAATGATACTTACGGCCATGATATGGGAGATAAGTTACTCATTGCACTGGCAAAACGGATGAAAGAGGCTTTACGTGGAGGTGATACGCTGTCGCGTATTGGTGGTGATGAATTTATCGCTGTAATGGTTGATTTGGAAAATATCGAAGGTAGTAAGCTTGTATTAGAGCGGCTACTTAAAGCAACGGCCGCCCCTGTTATTGTGGGTGGTACCACATTGCAAGTTTCAATGAGTATTGGTGTAACCTTTTATCCGAAAGACGGTGCCGATGCAGCTCAACTCATACTTCACGCCGACGAAGCCATGTATGCTGCTAAGCAATCTGGCAAAAACCGTATCCACCTGTTTGATGCCGAACAAAATAATGCTGTCAAGGATCAGTCATAAAGTATGGCAATGTCCGTTAGGTTTTTTGATTCGTATATATTTAATACCAACCAACCCAACTTAGTTCATGAGGAATGCCCGCAATTGAATTGGCTTACTGATTAACATATTCATGTGAATGACTTCTATGACAACACTGCAGACCTTGGTGTGTGCCCCACAATCATCAATAGTTGCTTCTAAAAGACCCGTTAAGGGCGATTAGCAGCCTTACAACATACAACCTTATTATAAGTAGCTTAGCTAATCATCGTAAATAGTAGCAATAGCCTGCCGCTTATGCTGAGTCCGCAAATAAATCCCAATCAAGTACGCTTCTGCTTCTAATCCAATCGATTTACCTTCAAGAAAATCATCAATCTGATCATAACTAAGGCCCAGTGCTTCTTCGTCTGGTTTTGATGGGGCCAGGCTCTCCAGGTCAGCAGTGGGTGCTTTATGTATCAACCTTTCGGGTGCGCCTAGCTCTGCGGCAAGTTGTCTTACCTGTCTTTTATTGAGACCAAACAATGGTGCCAGATCACAGGCGCCATCGCCAAATTTTGTATAAAAGCCGGTAATGTTTTCTGCCGAATGATCTGTGCCGATAACTAACCCACCGAGTAATCCGGCAATTTCGTACTGAGTAATCATCCGCATTCGGGCTTTGACGTTGCCTTTGGCGAAATCAAGGCTGGCATCACTTTGAGTCGGCAAACCGAAACGATTCATTGCTGCGGTCACACTGCCGTGAATGGCGTCACTGCCTGCTTGTATGTTGACTGTCACGGAATCACTTGGCTGGATAAACTGTATCGCAGACTGAGCATCTGCTTCGTCTACCTGCTCCCCATAAGGCAATCTAACGGCGACAAAGCGGTAGTTATTGTTAAGCTTTTCTTTGCTTAATGGCTCCAGGTTCAATTCATTGACTGCCAGTTGTGCCAGCCGCCCACAGGTGCTTGAATCGACGCCACCGCTGATGCCTAGCACTAGCGTATTCAACCCCGAGTCAATCAGGCATTGTTTTATAAATGATACGCGTCTAGATATCTCTAACTGGGTATCGATTACCGGTAGAACCCGCATCTCAGAAACAATGGATGCCTGGCCTAATAGTAATGAGTTATCGTTATTCATTTTATGGTTAACCTTATCTCTAAAATGGCATTGGGTTTGTTCGATAAACCTGAAAAATATCTTCTAAAACTTCATCACTTAAGGTGATCTCAGTTGACTTGATATTGATTGCTAATTGTTCAAGACTAGTCGCACCAATAATGTTCGAAGTAAGGAAAGGTCGTTGATTACAAAATGCGAGTGCCATTTGTGCAGGATCAATCCCATGTTTTCTGGCAATGGCAACATAGGCATCGGCAACTTGCGCGCTATCATCAGTAAATCTTTCGCCTAGATCTGAACCAATACTTCGACGTGACCCGACTGGGATGTGATTCGATGAGTATTTCCCGGTCAACATACCAGTCGCTAGTGGTGAATAAGCTAATAATCCAACGTTTTCATTGTGTGAAAGTTCGGCCAGATCCAGGTCGTACATACGACACATCAGGCTATATTCGTTTTGAGTGGTGGCAACTCTGGGTAAATTATTCCCTTCGGCAATTTGAAGCCACTGGCTTATACCCCAGCAACTATCGTTCGACAGGCCAATCTCTCTGATTTTTCCCTCATCAACGAGTTGTTGCAATGCCTCGAGAGTTTCGAATATATGCGTTCGGGTTTTCTCTCTATCCTGTTTGGTAGGATCGAAGCGCCAGGCTTGACGAAAGTGATAGGAACCCCGGTTTGGCCAGTGCAGTTGATAGAGATCGATTCGGTCTGTTTGCAGTCTCTTTAGGCTGCCCTCTATACTGATCGCAATTTTGGCTGGTGATATGTCGATGCCTTCCTGCACCCAGGGCAACCCAGCACCAGTAACCTTACTGGCCAGTACAACCTGATCACGTTTACCCGATCGTTTAAACCAGTTACCAATAATGGTCTCCGTATTACCCCAGGTCTCGGCAGAAATAGGGCTGGCAGGATACATTTCTGCCGTATCAAAAAAATTGACACCCTGATCTATCGCAAAGTCCATTTGCTCAAACGCTTCAGTCTCCGTATTCTGCTCCCCCCAGGTCATAGTGCCAAGGCAGATTTCGCTCACTTTTATGTCGCTGTTACCAAGAATATTGTATTTCATTGCAAAAATTCCAATTGTATTACCTAACTGACCAAAATAGATCTGTAAGACGATAATTTAGCTAATATAGCGTAAATAAAAACGAGTGCCAATCATAGAGGGCAAGATAAGTTTGTGCTGCTCAGTTGGTGCACATTGACGCTGGAATGAGTGCCTAAATATGACGATATGATGTTAAACTACTAATTCCTTTTTAGATTGCTTTAGAATGACTATATGAGTATGAATTTAGGCCGCCATAGTTTTTTAGATGGGCTAGGCACAATTAATATTTCAAAAGACGATCTGTCTATTTTACCCGCCACAAAGGATTATCAGGGTAAAATTTTTGAGCTCATTGCATCGGCAAAAAGACGAATCTATCTTTCAACGCTTTATTTACAGGATGATGCAGCCGGTAGCGCTGTATTAACCGCTTTGTATGAAGCGAAGAAAAAAAATCCACAACTCGATATTAAGGTATTCGTTGATTTTCTGCGTGCTCAGCGCGGGCTGGTGGGGCATAAAAAGTCAATTGGAAACATCCGCCTGTATCGAGAATTAAATAGTCAGTATCAACACCCTGTAGATATCTATGGCGTGCCCGTCAAAAGTCGAGAAATTTTGGGTGTTTTGCATTTGAAAGGATTGGTTTTTGATGATGAAGTGCTATACAGCGGTGCGAGTATCAATGACATATATCTTCACTATGCGGACCGTTACCGAGCCGATAGATATCACCTGATTAATAATACGGATTTAGCCGATAGCTTAGTCAAATTTTTGAATGATAACTTTGTTAAAAGTGACGCGGTAACATTGCTCACTAGCGAGTCTATTGCATCAGTAAAAAGCCTTCGCCCGGCGATTCGGCAACAAAAAGCATTACTACGAAGATCTGAATATAAGTTTCGAAGAAGTGAACCTAATAGCACTATCGACACGATAAGTATGACTCCTCTATTTGGCTTTGGTCATCGAAAAAACCAACTCAACGAAACTATTCTACAACTGATAAGGCAAACTAAAAGTGAAGTTACCATCTTTACACCTTATTTCAATTTCCCTTCGAAAGTGCATAAAGCGGTGTTACGTTTATTACGAAAAAGAATAAGAGTCACCGTTATTGTTGGCGATAAAAGAGCCAATGACTTTTTTATTCCGGTCGACGAAAGTTTTGAAAAAATTGGAGTACTGCCGTACGTCTATGAGTCCAACCTCAAGAGATTCCTCAAATCCAATCAAAAATATATCGATTCTGGCCAACTAAATGTTCATCTATGGGAGGATGAAAATAATAGCTTTCACCTCAAGGGCATCAATAGCGATCGATCTAACTATTTGATAACAGGGCATAATATTAATCCAAGGGCCTGGCGACTGGACATGGAAAATGGGATTTTAATTCAGGATCCAAAACAACTACTGGTTGAAAAATTTGACGGTGAACTAAATCAGATAATGACCAATTGCACGAAAATAAATCATTTCGATGAGATAGATAACCTGGACGATTATCCAGCTGAAGCTAGAAAGCTGCTTAAGAATATGAAACGAGCTAGATTAGATAAAATTTTGAATCAGTTACTCTAGTGAGAGTTAGCATCATTGATCAACCGATTATTTGGCCTAAAACAATACATTGCCTAGTTTGAGAATAACCATAAATGCAACAAGGTAAAGTAACAGTACTTGGCGCGGGCATAGTCGGTATTTGTTGTGCACTAGAACTTCAGCAAAACGGCTTTCAGGTAACCCTCGTTGACCGGCGTGGCTTTGGTGAAGAAACGTCTTACGGTAATGCGGGTCTTCTGAGTATCAGTTCAGTGACGCCGCTCGCTAGTCCTGTACTATTAAATCGGCTGTTTCGACTCGCGACAAACCAGGATAGTGACTTCCTCATTCGCTACTCACATTTACCCTGGTTGCTACCCTGGCTGACTAAATTTTTGATGCGCTGCAATCGCAAGACTTATATCAATGACGGGCTTGCCATGAGTAAGCTTACCCTTCCATCGGTTAAGAAACATTTAATTTGGATTAAACAGGCCAACTCAGAACATTTGCTTAACCCAATGGGTGCATTAAAGTTATATCGAAATCCCCGAACATTCGAGCGTAACTTACTGGAAAGAGAGCTTTACGACCTGTGCGGTGTAAAATACTCAATGATCAATCGAGCAGAGTGCCGTGATCTGGAACCTGACTTACACGACGTATTTGAAAAAGGATTATTGATTGAAGAGACCCAATCATTGCGCGACCCGCTGGCGCTTTCTCAGTGTTATGCCGAGCTTTTTTTGTCGCTGGGCGGTCAATTCAAACAGCGTAATGTTAAACAGATAGTCAATCGTTCGAATCAGTGGGAAGTCATTAGCGATCAGGGCAAAGACATGGTCGACAACCTGGTTGTCTGTATGGGAGCATGGACACCAACCCTTTTAGAATCACTTGGCTACCAAAATCCACTTGCTATCGAACGCGGCTATCATACTGTTTTTCAGGCGAAATCAGGCAAGTCTTTAAAGCGCCCTATATTTGATATTGATGGTGGTTTTGTGATGATTCCAATGAAGCATGGATTGCGCGTAACAACGGGTTCAAATATGGTCTATAGGGATACGGTTGAAACGCCAGATCAAGTAAACAAAGTGACTCCAAAGGTTAAGGAAGCATTCCCTGTGGAAAAAATATTACTAGATGAACCCTGGATGGGACGGCGTCCAAGCACACCGGACTCACTGCCTATTATAGGTCCAGCCCCTCGTCATAAAAATTTATGGATTGCCTTTGCACACTCACACATGGGTTTGACCACAGCACCAATGACAGGGAAATTGATTGCGGAATCCTTATCCGGTCAGCTTCATAGTATTCCAGCAGAACCCTATTCACCGATGCGATACCTATAAAGAGTAACTTAGCCTTAAAAAGGCATGTTTGTAGATGCCCTTTAATCTATCTACTGTAATATTCGCCATTACTCAGCATTCTAAATACTCATGTCAGTTTCAGAAATCGATCCAATTATAGGCGTAAAGCCGCAAGCATCAAACAAACCTTTGCTGGGATATATCAGTGCTGGCGCTGTTGCCCTTATCTGGGCGACATGGTTGGTAGTTACCCGATCGGGTGCGCAGTCGACTTTAACCGTATTTGACCTGGCTGCATTACGTTATGGTGTTTCGGCCGTATTTGCATTGCCACTAGTGTTGTATTTCAAGCCCTGGAAGTCGATGCCAATTCGACGCATTGTGATACTGACCTTTTTGCTCAGCCCGATTTATATTTTGTTTGTGTTTGGTGGATTTGTATATGCACCGGCTGCTCACGGCGGTATTTTTATGAACGGTGTGCTTCCTGCGTTTACGCTACTGATTGGTTGGTACTGGCTGTCAGAAAAAGTGTCCCTGGTGCAAATGATTGGTGTAATTGGGATAATTATTGGCGCAAGTCTAGCAGTGGCCGATGCGTCAAAACTTTCTCTGTTTGATAGCTGGATAGGCGACCTGATGTTTGTGATTGCAGCGATATTTTTCTCTGCCTATCTGGTTGTTAGTCGTCTATGGCACATTAAAACACTACAAATCCTCATGTGCAGTTCAGTCATCAATGCAATTATTTTCATACCAATCTGGTTTTACCTATTACCGAGTGGCATGGCACAAGCGACTGAATCACAGTTACTGACTCAAACCTTATATCAAGGCTTAATACCCAATTTACTTGGCCTTTTGTTAGTCGCGACGGCGGTGAGACATGTCGGACCAGCTGCAACGGCTGCCTTTATGGCCGCAGTGCCCGGTTTGGGTACTATCCTGAGTTTGATATTTCTTGGCGAGGAGCCCGGTGTTCTGGGCTGGCTCAGCCTGGCAATATTAACGCCCGGCATTGTTATGGTGGCTGTCATTCGGAAGTCTTAAACTTATTTAGGCTTATTGATTGAGCCCAGAAAGTTGATGCTGTCGGTCATATTCTCGAGAATTAATTTTTCTAGCTATGACATCAAACTACAGAGCCCTTACTTAGTTCTTAATAAGGAAAGCCTTTTATATTCAATTTTGTAGTATAAATCCCTGCTTTTAAACAAGGCGCATCACCACATTGGCGAAGTTTTTCACCGTCCATTGGCGCCGTTAAACCGGTTACAAATAACGTTTTACCCTCATCACCACCAAAAGCGACGTTAGTTACAATGTGAATTCCTGATACGTTTAAGACACCTACTTCTTGATAACTTCTGTCCAATATCACGACCACCTGGCCGTCGCTTCTTGCTGGCAACTCACGGGTAGTGGTGACATAAATATTACCACTGCAATCTTTGCCTAATCCATCTATTGGGGTATTCAACAATTGCTGTGGGTTTGATACTTCACCTGCGTTTAAGTCAAACGCCCACAGCCCTTGTAGTCCACCAACAATTATCTGTTGTTGATCAAACGATAAGATAATGCCATTGGGCTTATCGCGAAGCGCTGGTACCTGTTCTGTAACCGCAGTGGCATTAACTTTACCGTCAGCCGTTACTCGATAAATACGCTGGCCTTTTTCAGTAGAACCCGGTTGACCTCCTCCTTGAACATCAACTGATTTAATATTTGACGGGATATTCCAGTTTGGGTCAGTGAAGTAAACGGTATCGTCATGACTAATGGTTAAATCATTGGGCGAATTAAACCGTTTTTTTTGATAGCTGGTCACAATAGGCGTCACTTGTTTAGTTTGCCAATCGATGTATGAAAGTGAACCGTCTAGTTGACGTGCGGCCACCAAACTCCCCTTGCTATCTAACGCTAATCCATTAGTGCCGGCCACAGTATCTTGCATCCAAATTTGAGGTTTTTCACCTAGAACCCAACGCCATATCGTGGTTTGGTTACTTAACTCAAAACCATTTTCATCCGGCTGATTTGAACCCATATTCGAATAATACAAAGCCCCGTCATACCATACTGGCCCTTCAATATTGTTATACCCCTGGTACATTAATGGAATGCTTGGTTCTCGTTTAAGCGAAACCTTGGTTAAATCCAGTTTCACATTTTCAGAACCTACCGGACAATATTGGGCATTGATGTTAGAGACGGTTGCCAGGCCATTGGTAAAAGTAGTCGTTGTTATATTTGAGCATGACATGGCTAAAAAACCAGTAGTAATCGCAACCACAAGAATGAGTTTTTTGGACGTATGTGATTTTAAAAACATAAAGGCACCTCTGTTGTAATATTTGGATGATTGAGTCTCAATCTACATTGAGTCAATCGGTTTTCCTGTGTGACTGATGAAAATCTTGCATGAGTTATTATAATAGACGATCTTATTTATAGTTTCGTTAGGTGATTAGCAAGGTGATTCAGTTTAATTAGAAATCCACCACAGAAAGGAAAACCGCCTTGTGGCATAGGCTACAACGCATTTTAACCGTATGGCGTTGGCCTCAATAGATACGAGCGCGCATCAGTATGATGAAATCGATATCAGCTGAATGATATTGATAATCACCTCTCGTGATTAGACGCTATATAGGTGCTTAAATAGCCACAGTCAAACACCTCAAATAAGAAGTTTTCACAGCGGCTAATCTCCCTCGTTTAAAATTGACTCATCTCGATAATCATTTGTCTGGCTGTTGGGTGCGCATAATGTCCTTTATGCCACTACATCAACCCGCTATTATAGAAGCATGAATAGCACTAGTGAAAATCAAAGACTTAATAGAGCCATTGTTGTTGTCGCGCTCGGTTTTTTAGCACTGGCGTTGTCATTTTCGGCCCGGGCTGTTTTAGGATTGGCGATGCCAATCTGGGAAACTGAGTTGAGCTGGAGTCGAGGTTATGTTTCCAATGTTGCTGCGGTGGCGTTGTTAATCATGGCGACTGTCGCGCCTATTTCTGGGTTCATTCTCGACCGTAAAGGCCTTCGATTTACTTTGTTATTAGGCCTGGTGGCAGTCTTCATTTCCTGCGTTGTTATTAGTATCGCCGAGAGTGCCTGGGTACTATTGATTGGCTTTGGCATTATTGGTGGCGTTGGGTTTGGTATAATCGCTACCCACGTCGTTGCCTCTGCAGTGGCTCGCGTCTATCCACAAAAGGTTGGCTTTGCAGCGGGCATTGCGACCTCGGGTTCTACCGCAGGACAGTTTTTAATTGTGCCACTAATCGCTTTCATTTTTGCATCATTTAGCTGGCGCTGGGGATTTGTTGGCATTGCAGTGGGCGTAGCTTGCCTGATCCCTTTTGTTTGGTGGGTACCCAGCGATAAGCCAGCCAAGCTATCCGATAAAACATCGTTGGCCAATGGCGGCACTAATTTGAAATCGACCATTAAAACCCTTTTTTCTACCCCGGTTTTTCATTTGTTATTCTGGAGTTATGTCATCTGTGGTTATACGACCACTGGCGTTATTGAAACCCATTTGATGCCATATGCCTCTTTTTGCGGCTTTAAACCGATACCGAGTGCGACCGCTTATGGACTGCTGTCAGCTGTGAACCTGCTCGGCATGATTGGCATTGGCTGGTTAACCGATAAGATGAATCGGCCATTATTGCTCGGGTGTATTTATATTGTCCGTGGTTTAACTTTCTGGATGCTGCTCAATGTCGGCACCAGCTACGAAACACTGTTGTTGTTTGCGGTTATTTTTGGCGTAGTGGATTATTCGACTGTACCCGTTACCGCCAGTTTAGTGGCTAGTCATATTGGCCTTAAGGTGATGGGCGTCACCATGGGTTTACTGTCGGCAGGCCATTCCATCGGTGCCGCCATCGCAGCATCACTCGGCGGGTATTTTTTTGATAAAAATGCCACTTATGACCTTATCTTGATGAGTTCAATCGCACTGGCAATCATCGCAGGCACTCTCGTATTTCTAATAAAAGACAATCCCAGTCAGGAGAAAAGTAATTTAGCTATGGCTGGCTAAACACAATTCCTAAAAGCTGGTTTTTCTGCAGTTGTTTAAAAAAGTTTTTCTTAATTAGGAACATCACCAATTTTCAGCAACTTAGTTTCTACGATTGAATTCAAAACATTCGTTACTAGCGTGTCACTGGGTCGAACTTTTCTGCCTGAACCCCCAATCGATCAAGATGTTCAATCAGGCTTTCGTTATCCATATGCCCCTGCTCTGTGATACTCGATAAGGCCGCTGCCACGATGTACTTATCACTGATTTCAAAATAGTCACGCAAGTCACTCCGTGACTCACTGAGACCAACACCATCTGTTCCCAGGCTGGTATAAGGCAAGGGAACCCAACGCGAGATACTGGCAGCTAGTGCTTTCATATAGTCAGTGACTGAAACACAGACACCTGTCTCGTGGTCAAACAATTGAGTCACTAAAGGTGTTTTTTTGGATCGATTTGGGTTCAAGCGGTTAAACCGTTCGCAAGCTTCAGCTTCTCGATTAAGTTCGGTAAAACTGGTGATACTCCAGATATGCACCGCATAACCCAACTGCTCCAACTGATCTGCCGCAGCTATCGCTGGCTGCATTATTGAACCACTGGATAGTAAATGAACGTTAAATAATAAGGTGTTTTTGGAAGCCTCGCTGGCTGTGCTGCGGCGCCATAGATAGCCACCCTGAATAATGCCTTGCTTAATTTGACCGTCCTCATCATCGGGCATCGCTGGCATGGGGTAGTTCTCGTTGTATAACGTCAGGTAGTAAAAAACTTTTTCCTGTTCCACATACATACGACGAATGCCTTCACGAACAATCACCGCAATTTCATAAGCAAAGGAAGGATCGTAACTGAGCAAACTCGGAAAGGTGCTGGCTAAAATGTGAGAATGCCCATCCTGGTGTTGCAAGCCCTCGCCATTGAGTGTGGTGCGGCCGGCAGTGCCGCCCAGTAAAAAACCACGGGCCATCATGTCGCCACAGGCCCATATCATGTCACCAACCCGCTGAAAGCCAAACATTGAGTAGTAGATGTAAAAAGGAATCATGGGAATGCCATGCACTGCATAGGCCGTACCAGCCGCCATAAATGACGCCATTGCCCCAGCTTCACAAATGCCTTCTTGTAGAATCTGACCATCCTTTGCTTCGCGGTATGGCAATAGTGAGCCCGCATCAACCGGCGTATATTGCTGTCCACTGGCGGAATAAATGCCCGCTTCACGAAACAATCCATCCATACCAAAAGTACGAGCCTCATCTGGCACGATCGGCACAATATATTGACCCAGCGCTTTATCCTTGAGCAGTTTTGACAGCATACGCACCATAACCATGGTAGTTGATATTTGGCGGCTGCCTGAACCTGACAACTGATCTTTAAACAAACTTAGGTCTGGCGTTTCCAATACGCTACTGCTCACCTGTCGCGCAGGTAAATAACCACCTAATGCCTGACGCCTGGACTGTAGGTATTTCATCTCTTCAGAATCATCTGCGGGTCGGTAAAACTGCGCCGCAACGGCCCCTGCTTGATCAAGCGGAATACCATGCTTTTTGGCCGCATGAACGCGCTCTTCAGGGCTCAGGTTTTTCTTTTGATGCACGTTGTTCTGCCCCTGACCAGAAGAGCCCATGCCTTCACCCTTAACGGTCTTTATCAAAAGCACGGTCGGTTTTCCATCCGATTTAATACACTGGTCATAGGCAGCGAAGATTTTTTTCGGATCCTGCCCGCCCCGTTTAATTTGCCTAACTTCTTCATCGGTCAATGAGTTCATCATTTTTTCAAGATCAGGGTTTCCATTCACCCAATGTTCACGTTGTTCACCTCCGGGCAAAATTGAATAACGCTGATAGTCACCATCGACACACTCTTCCATTCGTTGACGCAAATCACCGTGGTGATCCTGAGCCAACAAGACATCCCAACCACTGCCCCAGATAACTTTGGTTACGTTCCAGCTGGCACCGCGAAAGCTGCGCTCCAGCTCCTGGATTATTTTCCCGTTGCCGCGAACAGGCCCGTCAAGGCGCTGGAGGTTACAGTTTATGACCAGCACCAGATTATCAAGATTTTCGCGGGCAGCAATATTGATGGTACCCAATACCTCGGGTTCATCCGATTCACCATCGCCAATAAAACACCAGATTTTGCCGCCGTTTTTCGGTTTAAGACCACGATTCTCCAGGTACTTGGCAAAACGCGCCTGATAAATGGCGCTCACGGTTGAGAGCCCCATCGAGGCATTGGGCATTTCCCAAAAATTGGGCATTGATCGTGGATGGGGGTAAGAACACAGCCCACCACCCTCACCCAGCTCGCGTCGAAAGTTTTGAATCTGCTCCAAACTTAAACGACCTTCAAGGTAAGCCCGCGCATAAACACCAGGTGCTGCATGCGGCTGTACCAATACCATGTCGCCGCCATAGTTTTCGCTCTTAGCCCGAAAAAAATGATTAAACCCAGTTTCCAACATGGTTGCCGCACTAGCGTAGGTTGCTATATGCCCCCCAACACCAGCCCCCTGATCATAGGCTTGCATCACCATCGCCATCGCATTCCAACGAACTATATTTTCGATGCGCTTTTCCATCTCGATATCACCAGGATAGACTGCTTGCTCACTCAATGGAATGCTATTGATATAAGGCGTGTTCAAGGTCGCCTCATTCAGTGGAATACCCATCTGCAAGGCATGGTCTTGCAATGACCGAAGGATTTCCCGAACTCCCCCATCGCCAAATTCCCGGTGGATATATTCCAACGATTCGAGCCATTCCTGGCGGTCTTCTTTGATGGCCTCGCTTAATTTTGAAGGATTACTGGTCGGCATCTCAAATTTCCTCGGCTAGGGTCAGGAAACGACTAAACGAATCATTTAACCGTTTAGCCGTGTCATGCGCACTTGCACGGAAATAGGCAGTTTCATATCACCTAAATGCAAGCCAGTGCTTGATTAAGATTGTCTATAATATCCTGCCGGCTTTCGAGGCCCACAGAGATTCGAATCAAATGATGTCTAATGCCAATCTCTGCACCAACAGTCATTATGCCTAAACCTAACTCGCAGCTTAGTCCAGGATCACTGGTTGACCGTGCGGGGTTTTAAGATAAGCCCGAGCCCAATCTTCACGTTTACGATCCATCAGTTGGGCACTAATCTCACTGTTATCCGCTATTAATTTTTCCAGCGTCTTAAGCACACAGAGGTAATACGTTTGTTGAGAATCCACATCCGCCTGATCCACTGATTCTTTTAATGATTGGCCTAAGGCATCAGACCAGTCGATAGCACTGAATAGCCCACTTTCCACCAGATTGTCTGCCATCGCTAACGCCTGCGCTTGCCAGGCCTCGTCGAATACGGGGTCACCATCGGTATCGGCTAATGGTTTTAATGCTGCGTTTCGTGGATGCTTAGCGTTCATTTTTTAGATAGGTAATTTTGCCAAAGATCGAGGTATACCTTGTCGTGTTTATTTTCAGAATCAGGCCAAAGATCCCCTGTCTCAAAAACAACGCTATACAAATGCTGGTGGACCTCTTTACCTTGTGCAGAAAAGTCAGGAAATACATGCGCGCCATTTAAGGCATGAATTTTACCGACACAATTTCTCGCATATTCCGGTAATCGAGTGTGTCCACTATGACCATACTTATTGGTAATCACTGCGTCACCGATGGCAAATAGTGGCTGTTCGTTTATGTCGCTATCAAAACGACATACTTTTTGGCGATCGGCCATTACGGCTTCTAATTTTGACAGTGGCTTCGGTGGTTCTTCATCTAATTGTTTGTTACCTGAATTAGAGTGGCCTGAACACACCTCGTCCAGCGTAAAAAAACCACCATCTATATAGGTTGCAAAATCAGTTTGTGCCCAGGAGTCAAAATAAGGCCGCTCGAGATAATCAACCGGCAAGATTAATTCTCGACAATGTCGCCACCAGTCGATAGTAATGTCAGGTGTTCGGGCGCATCTGGATAAGCCCCACTCTCGCGCCTCCCAGTCGTGATGAAAGGCCTCTCCTATTTCATACAAATCGGCTTCATCGACATCAATTGCGCCGTAACCCTGTTTACCGCCAACATCATGAATGCCGTCCATCAGGCTTTAACCTCAACTTTCTTAAGCAGGTCGCGATCAGTCCCAATCATCGAATTTCGGGTCACTAGAGAAGCCAGTTCCTCCTCATCTAAGGCTTCGGTATCACTCGGTCGTTGCGGTAAAACCAGATAGCGTAATTCAGCGGTACTGTCCCAAACTCGAACTTCAACATCATCAGATATTTGAACACCGAATTCTGCTAACACGCCTCGTGGGGCACGCACTGCCCGAGAACGATAAGCAGCAGCCTTATACCAGGCAGGCGCAATACCGAGAATTGAAAAGGGGTAACAAGAACAAAGGGTACAAACCACCAGGTTATGCACCGATGCGGTATTTTCAATAACCTTCAGATGACCGGTCGCACTGCCAACATAACCTAACTCATCAATCGCACTCGGCCCATCTTCGACTAGTCGTTGTTTAAATTCAGGATCGCACCAGGCTTTTGCAACGATATGCGCACCGCGCTTAGGGCCGATGTCTTCGGTGTAAGCTTCGATCCATGCATCAATGGATGCCGGGTTGACCAATCCTTTTTCAACCAATAGGGTTTCCAGTGCTTTAACTCGAAGCGCCGAATCGGAAGGCAGGTGACTATGTAAATGCTGATGTACTTTTGCTACTTTCTTAGCGTTAAATTCAACCATGAATACAAGCCTCTCTATTTATGTCGCTAGTTTAACTATCTTCGGATAAAAAAAACAAGCCGTATATGAGATTGCCTATTAATACATGGTGAGGGTGGTTATAAGGGTGTAAAAAACGACCAGCACTAACACACAACAAAGCGCTCCAATGTAAAACGGCAGCTTCACAGCGGTAGTTGTGGGAGATAGAAGTTTTGACTAGTTTTAATTTAGGAAACAACCTAACAGAATAAATACTCCATTAAAAGTTGCGAGATAACCAATCTATAGCGCTATCACTGCTCAGAATTTTATGGTTCCAAAAGGGCTAGCCAACATTAATCAAACCGCTTAGAATAAATTTCGTCCACATAATAATTTAAATATAAAGAGGAGACAAAAATGATCCAGAAAAAAATCGGGTATTGCATAGCAGCCACCTTATTGGCAAGCAGCTATTCAACCTATTCATTAGCCGCTACCGAAGTACAATGGTGGCATGCAATGGGTGGTGTGAATGGTGAGCGAGTAGATAAAATCGCTGCCGATTTTAACGCTTCGCAGTCAGACTATGAAATTAAGCCAAGTTACAAAGGCAACTATACCGAGACCATGACAGCGGCAATCGCCGCGTTTCGCGCCAACGAACAACCGCATATCGTTCAGGTTTTCGAAGTCGGTACCGCGACAATGATGGCAGCCAAAGGCGCTATCTATCCAGTCGAGCAAGTCATGAAGGATGCCAATGAGCCTTTTGACAAATCGATTTACTTACCTGCGGTTATCTCCTATTACCAAACTTCGGACGGTGAGCTGTTGTCAATGCCGTTTAATAGTTCGACTCCGGTACTCTGGTACAACAAAGATGCTTTCAAGAAAGCAGGTGTTTCGTCACCACCAAAAACATGGAGTGAAATGAAAAGCGCTTCTGAAAAATTAGTCGCCGCTGGATACAAGTGTGGTTTCTCCTTCGGCTGGCAGTCATGGGTGATGATCGAAAACTATAGTGCCTGGCACAACATTCCGGTCGGCAGCAAGGAGAATGGCTTTGCCGGACTCGATACCAACTTCACGTTTAATAACGACAAGGTGAAGTCGCTAGTTGGCAATATCGCAGACTGGTCCAAGGACAAGTTATTTACCTATGGCGGTCGCCGTGGTGATAGCTTATCCATGTATACCACTGGTGAATGCGGCATGTGGTTAAACTCATCGGCTTATTATGGTTCTATCAAGAAACAAGCAAAATTTGATTTTGGTCAAACTATGCTGCCATTAGATACTAACGCTGCAAGCAAACCGCAAAACTCGATTATCGGTGGTGCGACCTTATGGGTACTCAAAGGACGCGAAAAAGAGGAATACAAGGGCGTCGCTAAATTTATGACTTACCTGTCTTCACCCGAAGTCCAGGCCTGGTGGCATCAAGAAACTGGCTATGTTCCGATTACCACGCCAGCTTACGAGCTATCGAAGAAACAAGGTTTCTATGATAGCAATCCAGGAACCGATACCGCGATTAAGCAATTAAGTCTTAACAAACCTACGCCTAATTCTCGTGGTGTTCGTTTTGGTAATTTCGTTCAGGTACGTGACGTCATCAACGAAGAAATGGAAGCGATCTGGAATGGCAGTAAAACTGCCTCTGAGGGACTTGATGATGCAGCGCGACGTGGTGATAAATTACTTCGCAAATTTCAGCGTGCGAATAAATAACCATCAGTAAACCTTATTGGCCTGAGCAGTGTTGCACAGGCCAATAGGACTCTGTTGATTCATACGACTAAATACGAATGCTCAAAAAAGTCCATTTCGGCCCCTCCTACCTACCCTATTTTTTGGTTGCGCCGCAAATTATCGTTACGTTAGTATTTTTCATTTGGCCTGCCGGTCACGCCTTGTATCAATCGCTGTTGATTCAAGATGCATTTGGTTTTAGTACCGAATTTGTTTGGTTCGAAAATTTCGAGGTTCTGTTCGAAGACGAATATTATTTCGGTGCGTTCGAGCGCACTATTTTCTTCTCGGTATTAGTCGCCAGTCTGTCGATGGGATTTGCTCTCGTCCTGGCAGCCATGGCAGACAGAGTGATTAAAGGGGCGATGGTCTATCGCACTTTATTAATCTGGCCCTACGCGGTCGCACCGGTTGTGGCAGGTGCACTATGGGTATTTATGTTCGATCCGACACTCGGCATATTGACATACGGATTGTCAGCCATGGGTTACGATTGGAATCATAAGCTTAACGGTGGTGAAGCGATGACCTTGGTCGTGATAGCTGCAGCCTGGAAACAAGTCGCCTATAACTTCCTGTTCTTCTTAGCAGCAATGCAATCAATTCCAAAATCTCTAATAGAGGCTTCCGCGATTGATGGTGCAGGACCGCTACACCGTTTCCGCACTATTATCTTCCCGTTAATTTCTCCGACCACCTTCTTCTTACTAGTGGTGAACATCGTCTACGCTTTTTTCGAAACCTTCGGCATCATCCATGCAATTACTCAAGGTGGTCCGGCCAAAGCAACTGAAATTCTAGTTTATAAAGTTTATAACGATGGTTTTGTTGGACTCGACCTTGGCAGTTCGGCCGCACAGTCGGTCATCCTCATGGCAATCGTTATCGGCCTGACTGTCATCCAGTTTCGTTATGTAGAAAAAAAGGTCGACTACGCATGATAGAGAACAGACCTGCTGTCACAATAGTTAGTCACTGCGTGCTACTTTTTGGCATTGCGATCATCGCTTTCCCGATCTGGATTACTTTTGTCGCAGCGACCCATGACGCCGTGCGAATGACTCAAATACCACTGCCGCTGCTACCAGGCAGTTATTTTTTCGACAATTTAAATCAGGCTTTAAATCTGGGTATCGGCGGCGGTGCAAACCAGGGCGTAGGCATGATGTTATTCAATAGCCTGGTAATGGCTTTGATGATTGCGCTAGGCAAAATTTCGATCTCGCTGCTATCGGCCTTTGCCATCGTTTATTTCCGATTTCCCTTTCGCATGGCCTTTTTTTGGATGATTTTTATCACCCTAATGCTGCCTGTTGAAGTAAGGATTATTCCAACGTTTGAAGTCGTCGCCAATTTGAACATGCTCAATAGTTATTGGGGTCTTAGCATTCCGTTAATCGCCTCAGCTACCGCAACGTTTATGTTTCGACAGACCTTCTTAACTATCCCGGATGAATTACTCGAAGCGGCAAGAATTGATGGTGCCGGCCCGATGCGCTTCTTTTTCGATATATTACTGCCAATGTCACGCACCAATATCGCCGCATTATTTGTCATATTATTTATCTATGGCTGGAACCAGTATTTGTGGCCGTTATTGATCACTACAGACCAAAGCATGTTCACCATTGTTATGGCAATCAAACAAATGTTGGAGGCAGCAGAACAGTCTCCCGAATGGAATATCATCATGATGACGACTCTATTGGCGATGTTACCGCCAGTGCTGGTGGTTATTTTCATGCAAAAACTATTCGTAAAAGGATTAACCGAAACCGAAAAATAGGCTCGAAAATATGGCGAATGTTCGTCTCGATAATATTGAAAAAATCTATCCTAATGGATATCAAGCTATTTTTGGCGTTGATATTGAAATAGCCGATGGTGAACTCATCGTACTGGTAGGACCGTCCGGCTGTGGCAAGTCGACCTTAATGCGTATGGTCGCTGGCCTTGAATCGGTTACTTCCGGCAACATTCTTATTGGCGATAAAAACGTCAACAAGCTCGAACCCGCCGATCGCGATATCGCTATGGTTTTCCAGAACTACGCGCTTTATCCCCATATGACAGTTTTTGAAAACATGGCCTACGCTCTAAAGATTAGACGTTTACCTAAATCAGAGATCCAACAACGTGTCACCAAGGCTGCCGAAATTCTTGAATTAACTGAAGACCAGTTATCGCGCAGACCACGCGATCTCAGCGGCGGCCAACGACAACGTGTGGCAATGGGTAGAGCCATCGTTCGCGATCCCAGTGTGTTTTTATTTGATGAGCCGCTGTCAAACCTGGATGCCAAGTTACGGGTGCAAATGCGGCTCGAACTCAAGTTACTACAAGAGCAACTTGGCACCACCAGTATCTATGTCACGCACGATCAGGTCGAGGCAATGACACTCGGACATCGCTTAGTCGTTTTGAACCAAGGCCGCGTCGAACAAATTGGTACGCCGATCGAGCTTTATCAAAAACCTGCATCGCTGTTTGTCGCGGGTTTCATCGGTTCGCCGTCGATGAGTTTTACGAATGCTAAAATTTCTGCTGATAGCAAAGTAGCCGTCCTCAATAGCGGCACCGAATTCCCACTATTGCCCGATCTGTATACTCAGCATGCGAATAAAGATGTCACACTCGGTATCCGCCCTGAAGATTTAATACTGTCCGACCATTCCGACAGCAAACGTAATCTTAGCACCGTGTTGGTAGAACACTTAGGTGCAGATACTCTGGTACACGGCCACTTCGGCGAAGACAAAACCAACATGACCATCCGCTTAGCCGGTACTCAGTACTTTCAACCAGGCGAACAACTACCACTGCAGATTGACGCCGACAAAGTTCATCTGTTTGATCCAGACACAGAAAAACGTATGTCATAATGTTGGCCGTTCGAACAAGCCATCTACTCCTGCGTTTATCTCGTTATTTACTCATTCTGGGGTTAGTCTGCATGACATCAACAGCGCACAGTTTCGATTTACAAGGTCATCGTGGCGCTAGGGGATTATCGCCTGAGAATAGTATGGTCGGTTTTTCAAAAGCATTGTCCATCGGTGTTAGTACAATCGAGTTAGACTTGGCAATGACTCAGGACTCGAAGATTGTGGTCATGCATAACCCACGCTTTGAGCCGGAAATTGCTCGCGATGCTAGCGGGAACTGGCTTACCAAAAGCAGTCCTGCCATTCATTCCATGACTTTGGATGAAGTTCAAACTTATGATGTCGGACGCCTTAACCCAAGCAGTCGGTATGCACAACGTTTTGCAGACCAGCAACCGGTAGATGGAACTCGAGTGCCTACACTGGCAGCCGTTTTCGAACTTGTGAATCAATCAGGTAATCGTAAAGTTGGTTTGAATATTGAAATAAAAATTAGTCCTCAAGAACCCAAGTTAACTGCCTTGCCCGAACCATTTGTAAAAGCTGTGCTTGAGGTAGTTCATACTTACCGCATGGAACAGCGCGTCAGCATACAGTCTTTCGATTGGCAAGCGCTGCAAGTGGTTCAGCAACTAGACCCCTCGATCAAAACGTCTTACTTAACGGCAGCACAACCCTGGCTAAACAATTTGCAAACCGATCAACCCGGTAAGTCACCCTGGCTAGGGGGACTCGATATCGATGATTTTAGTGGCAATACCCCCAGAGCAATCAAGTCAGCCGGTGGCGACATTTGGTCGCCTTATCACAAAGAAGTAACGCACGAATCAATAGCAGAAGCTCACCAATTAAAACTACTGGTGAACGTCTGGACGGTGAACGAAAAAAAACGTATGCGTGAACTGATTAAAATGGGCGTCGATGGCATCATCACCGACTACCCGGATCGACTAGGAGAGGTGCTTAAGCAGTTAGGCATGCCCGTGCCACTTAAGACCTCTATAGATAATAAGTAAGTGTCTACAACAACCTTTACAATTTCATGAGGCAGGGTCGAGTAAACAACAGCGTTGAGGCATGAAGTTCCCCGATTTAAAACAGTTAATAAAACCAACCGCTGCTCTATCGAACCGCGAGGTCATTGTTAAAAAATTGGCATAGGATTGGGGTTTCGTTTAATGAAGTACCATCGATTAAAATTAACAAAACGAATTTAAGCTTTCAACTTAATTCCGCCAGGACACTGTAGATAATTGCCTTTTATTTTGAATTTATATCAAACCAGCCATGGCTTAATCGACCCATAACTACTGGCTCATCATCAAGTTGCTAGCCACACCACCAATTGCTTTTTTACCTGAGCCTTTCCCTGCACTCAGAATGGGATAGTACTGAGTGAAAACAAAGTCATCGTCAGCAGAGGCTGCATAACAACCATTACATGACGCAGCTGGGAACGCCTTCGCTGTCGTTGCCAAAGTTTTGTGATCTGGTGTCGTAAAGCTAAAGTATGCCCAGTTACTGGGTTCATTCGAAAAAATTTTTTTACTCTTAATAGTCGCTTCAAGGCCTAAAAAATCACTCATAAAGTAGCCACTACCGCTCACTGCCGCTTTCGACCCAACTCTCACTAACTCTTTAATCAGAATGGTGTTATCACGAAACTCTCCCGTCTTCTTCCAGTGTGCCCAACTCTTTGGGTCGATATACACATTGTGAAATTCTGGAAATGCAGCCTTACCATTATTCATATCGTTCGGTGTTACCGGGGTTCCAACATAGATCCATTCTCGATACCCTGTCGACCGCTCCAGCTCTCCATTGGCAATATTAAAATACTCACCAGCCAAAAAATTGGCCGAAGCGAATGACATAAGTCAGCCGAAAGAAAGACTGAAAATAGCCGACAAGCTTAAAGTTTTTCTGGTATTCATTATAACGACTCCAATTTTGAGTTTAGACGCAAAACAGTTGCGCCAGCTTTTCGAACGGGGTTATTCTATTTAATTAACTGGTGGAACGACCCCTCCCGGAGATTCGAAAAAGTTTCCGAACAACTCAAAGTCCCTCAAGACTTCGATGATCACAATTTCGAGGCACCTAGTTTCGATGTACTGAACGACGTACTGACCACGTTACGTTTTCGAGGCTCTATATTTTTCCGATCCCAACTCGCATCACCCTGGGGCATATCGATGCAAAAAATAGACCTTCCACGTTTTCATATAGCTCTGTCTGGTACCTGTTTTGTTGGGTCAGAAGGGAGTGAAGCAGTTGAAGTTATGCAAAAGAATATCGTCATGTTACCGGGCGGCAATGCACATTGGATTGCCGATAAACCAGGTAGAAAGTTGGTTGCAGACAGCGATACGGGAGAAGCCTGCCAGCTCGGTATCCCATTATTTCAGAATGGAGAAATAACCAACCAAATTATGTGTGGCATTGTTAATTACGATCAACAGGGTGCACACCCAATTCTAGATTCGTTACCAGAAGTCATGCACTTCCCCATGTTAGAGCCCGACGAACCAATCTGGATGACGGTTGCTTTAATGAACGCAGAAATTCAACGTTTGCAAAACGTAGGTGACCCGATTATCGACCGACTGACAGAAGTTTTGTTTTTACAGTTACTCTATCGATTTGCGAACAATAACGATGGCGCTAGTGGATTTCTCGCAGCACTGCAGGATAGGTGACTGTATCAGGCACTCACCTTAATTCACCAATCACCTGAGATTAAGTGGACTCTAGAAGAACTTGGAAAGCGCGTTGGCATGTCACGCTCGACTCTTGTACGGCATGTCGAAAGTTCAATAGGCATCGCACCGATAGCCTATATCCGCAACTGGCGATTATTGAAAGCCCATAACATGATTAAATATACTGTCACTGCCATCGAGCCAATCGCTATTTCTGTCGGGTTTTCCTCGGCTGCCTCGCTTAATAAAGCATTTCTTCGTTTTTATCATTGCACTCCGAGCGAACTACGTCGTAAAAATATAGTCTCAAGTTGAAACTTGCTTTGTACAATAGTCATTCAAATAACAATCACTATCCATCTGCTTGGTTATTGTTATCATTTGTTGCCACAAAAATCATACCATTCGAGAATCAATCATGACTAAAAAATATAATGAATTAAACGCTGAAGAATCTCGCGTTGTTTTACACAAAGGGACCGAGCCTCCCTTCACTGGTAAATACGACGATTTTTTCGAAGGCGGGTACTATGCCTGCAAGCAGTGCAACGAACCCCTATATCGATCAGAACATAAATTTCATTCGCATTGCGGCTGGCCGAGTTTTGATGATGAAATAGCTGGTGCTGTAAGACGTGAAACCGATGCCGATGGCCGACGCACCGAGATACTCTGTTCCAATTGTGATGGCCACCTTGGGCATGTGTTTGACGGTGAAGGTTTAACCAGTAAAAACACACGTCACTGTGTTAATTCGGTTTCTATGAATTTTGTTAGTTCAGATGACGTTTAATCGACTTTATTTATTGAGATTAATCCACTTGTATCCCTAAAAGGCCGCAGCCCTTATGAGTCCTTCACCTACATGAAGTAAGAGGCCTAGTATGGACAAATTAGGAGGCGTTCGAGTCAGAATCTGAAATGGACTTTTCATGCTACGCCGCAGGCATTAAGCAATCTTTATCTGAGGGCTTGCCTTAGCTAAATGACCTAAGCTTCTGATCGACCCAATACTAGCCCTGATTTTGATCCCGGTATCTGCCATGTGTCAGCATTTTTTACACTTTATCCAAAAGAGTGTAAAGTTATTTTACACTTCTGGATGATTTCACCCTACTACAATTACCTAAACCGTTGCTATATAGGGTCACTGTTAAACTGGCATATATATTGCTTTATTAGTTATAATTCTGACATATGAATTTGTTAGGTACATTAAACCCGAGGTGCTAGGTAGGAGGTTCACGTTTTATACTCCACTTTAGAATCTCATTCAGGTCATATGGTGAGGTTGTTATTTTGACTTTGCTTAATATTATATTTGGAACTTGCAATGAAAAATAGAATTTTGGTTTTGGGGTTGTTACTAAGCACGTCATGGGTAACTTCCGTTAATGCTAATTTAATAATAAATGGTGGTTTTGAAAATCCTACCACTGGGAATCGTCTTGGCGGCGGCTCGGACTGGGATTACTATGCAGCTGCCTCTGTGCCTGGTTGGGAGGGTGATAATATAGAATTGTGGACTGGTCGTCAGCCTACTGCAATTGAAGGTCAACGCTATGCTGAACTCAACGCTCATGGTAATAACTCAGGTGCTTGGAGCATTTTTCAAACATTTGATACAATAGCAAACCAAACCTACGACTTTTCCTTCATTTATAGCGCTAGGAGAGGAAATACTGAGATTAGTGATGAAGCTTTCAATGTTAGTGTTGATAACCTGAACTTTAACCTCAGCAATCATGTTGCCGGCTCCTGGCTGACTTCTTCGAATAGATTTATCGCAGATAGCACTTCTACAACCCTTAGATTCACATCTATTACCCCCTATTCAGGAACTTATGGTAATTTTCTGGATAAAATCGAGGTTACAGCCGTAGTTCCAGAACCCTCTATCCTTGCCTTATTCAGTTTAGGTTTGGCTGGGTTAGGTTTTGCTCGTAGACGCAACTCTTGATATTGAAAATCTAGCAATAGACAAAAGCCAAATGAGCAGAATCCATCTCATTTGAGGTGGCTTTTTTATGCCTGATAGCTTATTCAGGGCAATAACTTGTTAAATAAACTAACCTAATTGAACGGCAGCTAACGAGAAAGCAAGCATTGAGATTTAGCCAGGCTAACTACCGGTGAGCTACCCATTGTTGCCGTAACATTATAAATAGCCTAAACACTTTTAGTGAGCGGGGCGAACGAAAAATGTGTCAGGTGGATTCGTTTGGTAATGTGTCGTCGGTCGTTGCCACGTTATCAATTCCGTCTGATGCAGATTCGACGTCATGTGAATGACTGTCGGCTGCTTCTTTTTTTTGCAAAATTTTATCTTCCTTCTTTTTCTTTTTGGCGATTTCTTTCTGACGTTTTTGAAAAGAATAATTGGGTTTAACCATTAGTATTTCCTATCTCTAAGTCCAAGGATTATATAAATAGATTACGGTATTTTTCAACCGATTTCGCTCTTCATTGCGCCTAAAGTATCTAACAAGTGAGTGGCCAACTTGTCGATAGCTGACGCTTACTTCTGACACATAACGTTTGGCTAATGTTTCATTTTACCAATCATCGCTTTCACTTTATCGGCAGCAACATCGCTACCATCATTTCGTTGCCATTCAATATATTTAGAGCAAAAAGCAGCCACTTCGGCCTTACCAGCTATTGCATTTAAGTCATCTGACGATCTCACACCAAATCCAACGGCTAACGGTAAATCGGTATATTGCCGTATAGTCTGCAGGTATTTTTCAAACGCCTCACCCCACTCGGTTTCGTGCCCAGTCACCCCCATGCGTGAGACGACATAAACCATGCCACGCGATGCGTTCACAATTCTTTCGACTCTTACAAGCGGTGTATTGGGCGTCACCATCAGAATTGGCGACAAACCAAGCTCATCAAAAGTTGGCAACCAGGGCTCGACTTCTTCGACCGGCCAGTCAGGAATAATGAAACCTTTAATACCCACGGCAGCAGCCTTTTCAAATATTTCCTTTAAACCATAGCGATATAGTGGGTTCAAATAACTCATTAAAATAAAACTAGTCTCTGGATGGTTAGCACAGACCTTTTCTGCGAGGTCGAGTGTTGCCTGAACAGAACCACCCTGTTTAAGCGCGTCATAGCAGGCATTCACCAATGTATGCCCATCTGCAACTGGGTCTGTAAATGGGACTTGCAACTCAATTAAATTAACGCCAGCATCGACTAATCCAGCAATCGCTTGCTCATTAACAGCCAGATCAGGAAAACCAACCACAGCGTGTGACATTACTTGCAAAGCGTCGTTTTGTTTAGGAAACATAATTCTTATCCTGCTTTATTAGTGGCTAAGTGATCAGTGATTTCAGCTTGATTAATTAGATCAGTCGACCTTTCTGCTTCACGCTGCAGAAATTCGGTCCAATCTCGTTGCGGAAATGCTCGTGCGATATTAAAGATATCCTTATCACCTCGACCACTCAAATTAATCACCATATGTTGATCTTTATTCATCGCTTTAGCTCTTTTAAATCCACCGGCTAAAGCATGCGCTGACTCCATCGCCGGAATAATGCCTTCTGTTCTCATTAACAGTTGAAAAGCATCTGTGACTTCAGTGTCACTAGCAGAATCCGGGGTGACTCTACCTGTTTGAGACAAATGCGCCAAAATAGGCGAGACACCAACATAATCAAGCCCCGCTGCAATACTATGTGTTTCACCTAGTTGACCATCTTCATTTTGAAGAAATAATGTTTTATATCCTTGGGCTATTCCAGGTTCAGCCGTGCCTTTTAACAAGCGAACCGAATGCTCACCATCTTTTAGGCTAAGGCCACCTGCTTCAATGCCAACCAGTTTCACATCACTGTCTTCCAAGAATGCCGAAAAGGCACCCATTGCATTCGAACCACCGCCAACACAAGCCACTATTTCATCAGGTAATCGACCAATCTGGGTCATGGCCTGTTGCTTAATTTCCTGACTGATGACGCTTTGAAAATAAGACACTAATTCAGGAAATGGCGCCGGACCACAGGCCGTTCCCAAAACATAATGAGTGGTTTCGACCGATGCGGCCCAATCTCGTAACGCCTCATCCAGCGCTTCTTTTAAAGTTCTTGAACCTGTCTCTACGCCAACTACATTGGCACCTAGTTGACGCATCCAGAATACATTCGAATATTGACGTTCTATATCGTCAGCACCCATATATATGGTTGCCTCTAAACCCAGTTTTGCGGACATAATTGCAGTCGCCAATCCATGCTGGCCTGCACCCGTTTCGGCAATAACGCGTTTTTTACCCATACGCTGAACCAACAAACCCTGCCCTAACACATTGTTGATTTTATGCGCACCGGAGTGATTCAAGTCTTCACGTTTCAACCAAATTTGTGCGCCGCCGAGTTGTTCCGATAAGCGGCGCAAAGGTGTTAATGGCGTAGGTCGGCCACTAAATTCCTGAGTCAATGTGAGGTACTCCTGCCAGAAAGCAGGATCTTCGCGTAATTCAAAAAACAGATCTTCTAGCTGAGTCAAAGCTGGTAATAGAATTTCAGGTACGAAACGCCCTCCAAATTCTCCAAAGTATCCATTGTTACTGCGAATCATTTTAAATCTCCCAAATAAAATATTTTAATGACACTAACTACACGGTTTAGTATAGTTTGCATATAATTCGTCACGAATCAATAGCAAATGGCACAAAGATCAAAAAAAGACCACATCATTCAGACTGCACTGCCATTATTTCTTGAACATGGCTTTAAGGGCACTTCGGTTGATTTAGTAGTCAAAATAAGTGCGGTGTCCAAACCCACGGTTTATAACCACTTCCCCGATAAGGCTGCATTAATGTATTCAGTCATAGAAAGCTGGGTTGAATCCCATCAACCAACAATTGAAGCCATAGAAAATGGTCAGGCTTTAACCCGAATAATAGAAACGGAGTGGCTTACTAGCGAGGCTATAAGCCTATATGCATTGGTTATTGGCGAAGGTCGCCGTTTTCCTGAAGCAAAACATTTATTTTGGCATTCGTTTGACAAGAACTGGCAACAGGCGTTAGTAGAATCGACTGATAAACACGAGCTGCCTGTCAACAAGACAGCCAAAGTGCTGATGGATCAACATTTAATGAGCCGGTTAAAGTTAATCTGATTATTGCGGTATACCAACAACAGCATAACTTGACGACTTAAATGAATCGTTAAATACATACAGTGGCCTATTCTTGCTATACCCTCTGGGCTCGCTTTTATGCGGAATGAACCGCATGAAAAACTCAATCGAGAGAATCAAATGGCTGTTTACAGAATTACACGCTTTGCTGCATCAGATATGGATAAGGTAAAAGAAGCCACCGATAATATGCGTGGTATATTGGAAGGTGTCGGTGCTGATTTCATCGATCTAATTTCATATGGTAATGGCAAAGGTGTTGTCATCGCAAAATATCCAGATCAGGCAACAATGGAAGCCACTTCTGATGTCGCCAGCAAAGCATTTGCTGACATGATTAGCGCTGGAGTGGTCGATGCGGACTCAGTACACCCACATGTAGGCGAAGTATTTAACTCGTTCTAACCTCAACTAAACTATTAAGGGCAATGGATCAATCTGCTTAAGAAGCTAGGCAAGGAAGCCTGTTTTCATCAATTCCGGTTAGAAGCTAACCCTTAATTTCCGCCGCAAGCAAAAGTGGAGGATCTACCCTTGGCGGCGTGGCAGTGGTTTTTTATCAGAGCACTGCTATGTTCCGATTATTTCTTTGTCTGTTATTTGCTCCCCCACCAGCAGTCAATCTGGCATAGCTGTGCTTTCATCCAATTTAAGATGATCTGTTTTTGGTATTTACTCGTAACAACTAGCATACCTGATCTGTTTTTTTGATAGCACAGCCCTATAGTTGGCTGTTACTGTTACTGTTACTCTGCATCCAACTGGCCAACTATACCAATGAAAAACAAAACCGGCGTTCTATTGATAAACTTGGGCACTCCGGACAGCCCATCCACAACTGATGTGAGATCATACCTTTTTCAGTTCCTAAATGATCCGCGAGTCATCGATTTACCCTGGCTACTGCGTAAAATCCTTGTAAACCTTATTATAGTGCCGTTTCGAGCACCAAAATCAGCCAAACTTTACCAGCAACTGTGGACTGAAAATGGCTCACCCTTGCTCCACTACAGCAAAAAAGTCACCAAACTACTAGATGAAGAACTGGGCGATGATTACACAGTACATCTGGCAATGCGCTACAAAAGCCCTGGCATCCCCACCGTGTTAGCTGAAATGAAAAAACTAAACTATTCCCGCATCGTAGTGCTGCCCATGTTCCCACAGTATGCCTCGGCCTCAACCGGATCGGCGTTGGAAATGGTCATGAAAGAAATTGGGAAGTGGTGGGCAATACCCGAGTTAAAGATTATCAGTCAGTATTATGATCATCCTGATTTCATAGATGCGGTTGTCGACCGAGCAAGCAAATATGACCTGGCTGATTATGATCATGTGTTGTTTTCATACCATGGACTGCCTATGCGTCATGTTGACAAGGTTTATGAAGAAGGCCTGTGTTCAGATCGGGACTGCGATCATGAGATAACCACAGAGAATCAATATTGTTATAAAGCCACTTGCTTTGCGACAACTCGACTACTGGCAGAGAAGCTAGGACTCGCAGAATCTGATTACACCGTGTGTTTCCAGTCTAGGCTCGACAAGAATTGGTTGGAGCCCTTTTCTGACAAAGTGGTGGAAGCCCAGGCTAAGAAAGGCGCCAAAAATCTGCTGGTTTTCTCGCCCGCGTTTACAGCCGATTGCCTCGAAACGGTCATCGAAATTGGTGATGAATATCAAGAAATATTTAGCCACAATGGTGGTGACAACGTCCAGTTGGTAGAAAGCTTAAACGACCATCCGCTGTGGGTGAGTTGCCTCAAAAAACTGGTCCAGGACAACAAATAGCTAACCACTTAATACTGATGATAAAAGAGGTATAAAAATGACTGAACTCACTATTTTTTACGACGGCGGATGCCCACTCTGCGTCTCTGAAATGCGCCATCTGTCTAAACTTGACCGTGAGCAAAAAATATCCCTACAAGATATTCACGCGGAGGGATTTTCCCAGAGCTTCCCACATATTGATGCTGTGCACGCCGACCGCATTCTTCATGGCCAGCTGGCGAGTGGTGAAATGATCTATGCGCTGGATGTGACCTATATTGCCTGGACTCTAGTGGGCAAGCGTCACTGGGTTGCGGCGCTGCGCTGGCCGTTAGTCAAGCAGCTGTCACATTGGGTTTATCTTTTTTTTGCCAAGCATCGCTCGCGAATCTCAAAATTATTAACTGGCAGCGATCGCTGTGAGGTATGCCAGATAACTGAGAACAAGTCCGGCGAGCGTTAACCGATGTGATTGCAGATACACCCCCCCCCCGGTACCACTCACCGAGGGCAATGCCTACTTTTTTAAACTGGCAGAAGCTAGCCTGATTGAGTCTAAACCTGAAACATTGATCTTGTCGATTTCAGGGAATGTCTCAAAATGCCTATCGGGCTTCGTTCAGCCCTGAGCCGCAACAATTGCTGCGTTTAACGTGGCGCTAGGACGCATCACAGCTTTTGCTTTATTCGAATCTGCATCAAAGTAACCGCCAATATCTACAGAACTGCCCTGCACTGCGCTTAGTTCGTCGACAATTTTTTGCTCGTTATCCGACAGGTTTTTCGCCAAAGCCGTAAATCTAGTCTGCAACGCCATATCTTCAGTTTGCTCGGCCAGTGCCTCGGCCCAATATAAAGCGAGGTAAAAGTGACTACCCCTATTGTCGAGCTCCCCTGTTCTTCTTGACGGTGACTTACCACAGTCAAGTAATTTTCCAGTAGCCTTATCCAGTGTATCTGCCAGAATTCGGGCCTTGTCGTTGCCCGTTTTAATGCTGACGTCCTCAAGAGAAACGGCGAGCGCGAGAAACTCACCGAGAGAATCCCAGCGCAAGTGATTTTCTTCTACCAGTTGTTTTACGTGTTTGGGGGCTGAACCACCTGCTCCGGTTTCAAACAGACCACCACCTGCCATAAGCGGCACTATAGACAGCATTTTTGCACTCGTCCCAAGCTCCAGAATAGGAAATAGATCTGTCAGGTAGTCACGCAATATATTACCGGTGACTGAAATCGTATCTTTGCCACGAATAATGCGTTCCAATGTGTAACGCATCGCTCGCTGCTGAGACATGATTTGAATATCTAGCCCAGTCGTATCATGGTCTTGTAGATAGAGATTAACCTTATGTATCATTTCTAATTCATGCGGACGATATTCATCAAGCCAGAATACCGCCGGAATTCCAGACTGACGAGCACGGTTGACCGCCAGTTTTACCCAGTCTTGAATAGGTGCATCTTTAGTCTGGCACATTCTCCAGATATCGCCTGCTTCGACTGTCTGTTCAAGCAAGACATTGCCATCTTCATCGACAATCCGAGCGACACCACCTTCTGCAACTTCGAAAGTTTTGTCATGCGAACCATATTCCTCGGCTTTTTGAGCCATCAGCCCAACATTAGGACAAGTGCCCATCGTTGTCGGGTCAAAGGCACCATGGGTTTTACAAAAATTAATCATTTCCTGATAAATTCGTGCGAAAGTACTTTCAGGAATAACCGCTTTAGTATCTTTGGGTCGGCCATCAGCACCCCACATTTTGCCGCCTGAGCGGATCATTGCCGGCATTGAAGCATCAACAATCACATCATTCGGCGCATGCAAATTAGAAATACCTTTCGCCGAATCAACCATAGCTAGCTCAGGTCGGTGTTCATAACAGGCATGCAAGTCTTCTTCGATCTCTTCACGTAGAGAGGTTGGCAGGCTGCTAATTTTTTCATACACATTGCTTATTCCATAATTTGGATTCACACCCAGCTTATCAAACAGACTCCCATGCTTTTCAAACGCGTCTTTGTAAAATATCTTAACCGCATGACCAAACACGATTGGGTGGGATACTTTCATCATCGTCGCTTTAACGTGTAAGGAAAGCATGACACCAGTCTCACGTGCATCTTCCATTTGTTCCTCATAAAAGTGGCATAACGCCTTTTTACTCATATACATACTGTCGATAATTTCATCTTTTTGTAACAGCGTTTTTTCTTTCAAAACAGTGATTTCACCACTTTCCCCAAGTAGCTCCATTCTCACGCTGCAGGCCTTTTCCATGGTCATGCACTTTTCACTGTTATAAAAATCACCACTCGGCATATGTGATACATGAGTACGTGAGGCAGGGCTCCATTTGGACATTGAATGCGGGTTTTTACGCGCATAGTTCTTTACCGCAGCGGGTGCGCGACGATCCGAATTACCTTCACGAAGAACAGGGTTAACCGCACTGCCCAGTATTTTCCCATAACGCTTTTCAATCAACGCCTCAGCTTCGTTTTGCGGGTCTTCAGGATAGTCAGGTATACCATAGCCATGCGATTGAAGTTCGTTAATAGCAACGATTAACTGTGGTACTGCAGCACTGATATTTGGAAGTTTGATAATATTGGTAGTTGCGTTCTGGGTGAGTCGACCCAGTTCGGCAAGATTATCAGGCACTTGCTGATTTTCTGGCAATTGGTCAGAGAATTCAGCCAGAATTCTTGCCGCTACCGAAATATCCATTTCTTCGATTTCAATGTCGGCGGCAGAGGCAAAAGTTCGGATAATCGGTAGCAACGAGTGCGTTGCCAGCAAAGGTGCTTCATCGGTCAGTGTATATATTATTCTAGATTTTTCAGCCATCAGTCATCGTTACCCTGTTTGTCAATATAGTTAGTGAAGCTCAGCTTCCAACATGATGCACATTGTTTTTTGACTTGAGATTTGAGCTCAATCAAAACGGATTTCGGGTAGATTATACCACTTGCGTCATAAAAGATGACAAAGCAACGTTCAAAATTAGTTTTTGCCTCCCCCACCCCGTTATCGTCAGAATTAAGGCGAAAGTTTACTCAATTAGTAAAAGAAACAGCTTCCAAAGCCTTCCCTGATTTGACAAAAGAAATTGTGAACCATTAACTAATAGTTTGCGTATAATGTTTTTATTCTAATTAATTGGATGTACCTAATGTGTTGCCAATTCCATATCAATCGGGTTAATATTTTGTATTGCCTGCTAATAATGAACCACCTCAGAACAAAATGAAAAATAAACCTGTGATCGTGGAAGGCGACAGAAAAGCGGTACATCCCAGAGGTGAAAGGGATAACAAATTTACGCTATTGCGCGCAGTTGGCTGGTTTGGAATCGTTATCGCAACTCCATTTTTTCTGTGGGTGCCGCTCGGTTTGATCGGTTTAGCGCCGTCTATAGTTGATATCTTCGGTGTTGTTGGGCTCCGTATCCCAGCGGCAATCACGATTGGTGGATTGTTATTAGCTGCAATCGGGTTCCATCGAATTTAAAGGGGAGCATCCGGACCCTTATCCGGGCAAACATTTACTATTAGGTAGGAGATTAGTATGTTCAAACTTTCTGATTTATTCATAATGCTCGCAGTCGGTGTGTCCTTTGCAGTTTCAGGTTTGTTGTGGTTCGAGGGTTACCAGACAGAGGGCTTATTCACTGCCATATGGGTACCTTCCATCCTTGCATTTGGTATCTACTTCAAATTGTCGAGCCTTCTGGCTCAGAGGGAGCAATCATGATTCTCGACAATTTACTTTATATTGCCATTTTTGTATTCGTCATAATGTTCATAGGTCTCGTACTGACTGTGGTGGAATTTAAATTTGGCGCGCCGAAACGACAACAAGAGCGTGCACAAAAAAACTCAAGTTCTGCGGATTGAGATCGGCTCAAAAAATAGGTTTACGTTACCGTTAAGTGCGTAACCTAATAAGTAATATAGGGTCATACCATTTGCTGTATATCATGTGGCGTTTGTTTTCAGCTAGAACCTTAGTTCCCGCAAAACGAATTTCAGAGGAGATTTTATCACTTACGTGATAACAGTCCTGTCCTTGCTCGGTGCAAGGTGCAGCAAGATACCGGCCTCGCAACAAGCGTAAAAGCAAGTGGTATGGCTACCCCCCG
Organism: uncultured Acidimicrobiia bacterium; assembly: GCA_964195315.1. Taxonomy (GTDB): domain Bacteria; phylum Pseudomonadota; class Gammaproteobacteria. The sequence continues at coordinate 97,174 of CAXMOZ010000021.1, forward strand.
ATTCCTTTTAGAATTCATTTTCATTCCCTTTGCTTTCGTCTATTTTTGGACTCATTAATATCCTAGCAGGCACAATAAACTTACTCTTTACCGATCATAGGCCAATATCTCAAAAGCATGTGTACTCTGTCAACATCAATGTTTTTATAACCTATGCTTAGACAAGAAATGAATACTTAGATACCCCCCCTTTAATTGTCTGTAACCATTGATTGTGTGGAATGGAATGGTGGGAATTAAAATTGATCGATGACTGCTAGGTGATCAATTTTGAGATCAGTCGCTCAAGTTAAAAAAAGGACTTTTCTATGCCCATACCTTCAAGGATGTACTTCATGATTATAAAAATATAGACCATAGGCTGAAATGCTTATGATTAATTTAATAGGAGGTTTCGATTGTGAATTTTTTAGTGCTCGGTTTTAACTAAAAGCTATTGCTGGCTGTAATTTTTACGTTATTAGGCTTTTCATTACTCTCCGCATTATCAATTAACTCTCTCAATAAACTGGTTACGGCCTCAAGTGAAGTCGACCAGCTCAATAAGCAGCAAGCTTACTTATTCCAGCTAAAATTAGAGTTGAGCGAACAGGTAAGTCGCTTGAATCGAACTGATGTGGACGTTTCATCTGCTTTGGACCAGTTTTACCAGAGTTATGAACCTATTATTTCTTCTGGTGGCGAAGCCGGGTTAACCGATGACTCATTACAGAGCTTCTTATTTAATCGGATTGAAGCGCGTAAAGGATGGCTTGTAGCGACTAAACTATTGGGTTATGACTCAAATAGTGGCTTAAGGGGGGAGATGAAGACATCCATGACGGCCCTGGATGATGGTCTTTTTGCACAAATGAAGGAGCGTCTTGTCGAAGTGAGCGCGGCATTGGATATACTCATAGATAAACGAGATCAAGCCAGTTTTATAGCAGTAAAAGGTACCCTAGTAAACTTTCATCAGTTAGCGATAGAGCAGGATTTCGACGAGTTTTTTGGGCCGAAAATAAAGGCCGTTAGTACCCCATTGGATTTATTTGGGACTCAGGTAATTGATTCAGGTAAATATGAAACGGCTGCAATCAGTAATCGTAATGAACTGACTGAAATTATTAATGCTCGCAGCCAATCACAGAATGAAATGTTAGCCCGGCAAGGTAAAGCGCATCTCAGGCTGGCAGTATGGCAATTAGAACGATTGTGATTAGTAGCATTGTTATTGCAGCCGTCGTATTAAGTCTACTTCGGCTTGCCTTCAGACAGGCGAGTAACACCTTAGATCAGGCTATTGCTTCATTGGCTAAGATATCAGACGGCGACTTAAGTCAGCGGTTAACGGTTAACGAGACTCGAATGGATCAATTCGATCAAGTGGGAATTGCTGTCAATCATTTGACCCAAACCCTCTCGAAAATGCTTTCCCAGCTAATCACTGGAAGTTCAAAATTAGAAAATATGTCAACTGGCTGACGGGAACCATTAACGAAATAGTCACTGATAATGACCAGACTAATGAGCACACTGAATTAACAGCAAGAACAGTTGATGAGATATGCTCTACGGTAACTGATATGTCTAAAATGACCCAGGAACCTCATCGCCAATCTTCTGAGGCCAGTGCAATTGTTCAAAGTGGCGGCGGTGTTATTATCAATGCTCTTAGCACTATGAACATACTCGCTGAGGTATTTGAGAGTCGTAATGAACGTGCCACTGAACTTACCAGCTCATCATCAAAATTTGATGATGTAACCGACATGATTAATAAACTGGCATCGCAAACCAATTTGTTTGCACTGAATGCTGCGATTGAAGCCGCCCGAGCTGGAGAGGCAGGTAGAGGGTTTTCTGTTGCTGCCGATGAGGTTCGCAGTTTGGCTGAAAAAACAGTTGGGGCAACATCAGAAATTGATGCCATCATTGGTGAAATGCAACAGCAAATGCAGGCACTCATGACTGAAATGAGCCGTGGTGCAAAAAAGGTATTAGAGAACCGCGAGGTAGGAGATAGCGCCATAGAAGTCGTAGATCAGATTAAAACGCTGGTTAACCTGGCGACAGAAAGAAGCAGTGAGTTATCCATCAGTATTGATGAAGTTGCAGGGACTAGTCGCTCCGTCAGTGCCAATATGGTGAATATCAAAGACTCTACTAAGAAAGGCAGTCAGCTCTCCCATGATGTACTTGAGCTTGCCGGTCATTTGGCGCAGCTTGCGTCGGAGCATAAATGTATAACCAAGCAGTTTCATTCTTATTAGTGATTTGCAGCATTAAGGGACACCATAAGCCAACCTCGGCTTGACGCCTATGCTTAAAAGTGACCATAACGCCAAAATAAAACGATCAATGATATCCACTTCAAGTCGTCAGGCAAATCATTGCAGTCAACCACCAGGTGATGCCACTTAAGCGTCGAATTGGCCGTTTAACAGTTGAGTAAAGGGTTCGGGTTTGCCAATACCATAACCCTGCGCACAATCGACACCTATTTCGATCAGTTTTCTTTTTATAGCATCGCTTTCAACGAATTCAGCGATGGTTTGCATTTCCATTACATGGCCAATTTCGTTGATCGATTTAACCATCGCGTAATCGATCGGATCATCGATCATATCTTTGACAAACATGCCGTCAATTTTAAGATAGTCGACAGGCAGTGTTTTCAAATACCGAAACGACGAAAGGCCGCTACCAAAGTCATCTAGCGCAAACTGGCAACCCAAGCTTCTTAATTTAGATATAAATATCTTCGCGGCATTCAAGTTTGATATAGCCGCTGTCTCGGTAATTTCAAAACAAATTTTACTGGCATCAATGCCAAGTGCGATGATTGACGCCACCACCGAATCCAGAAAATCAGTGCTATCCACCGAAGGCCCAGCCAGGTTAATAGACACTAGGTGAACCTGCTGTAAAAAATCAGGGTGAGAAGCCAATAACTGCAATGCCGCATTCACAACCCAGGCATCAACCTCTCGGATCAGACCATAGCGTTCAGCAGCGGGCAGGAAAGCATTGGGTGGAATAATGCTGCCGTCATCGTCTAACATTCTCAACAATAGCTCACAATGAATACCCGTTTTCTCGCCAAGCGGTTCTATGATTTGTGCATATAGGATAAATCTATTCTGCTCGAGTGCTTCGTTGATGCGCGGCACCCATTGCATCTCGCCGTGGCGTTTGGCTAATTCGGCATCTTCTGGTTTATGGACATGTATTCGATTTCTCCCCAACTCCTTTGCCATATAGCAGGCAGCATCCGCGTAACGAAATAATTCGGTGTAATTGACGGTCGACTCGTTGATTTCACTCAGGCCGATGCTAACCCCAACTCGAAATTCGAGACCCTCCCAGAAAAATCGGAAGTCATTAATGCCCTCCAACACCACATTCGCGGTCCGTTGAGCTTGAGCAAGTGAACAGTTTTCTAGCAATAGACCGAATTCATCGCCACCCAACCTTGCCAGTATGTCATGACTACTCACCGTGCTTAATAACTGCTTTCCGATCTGGCGTAACAGTTCATCACCGGCAATATGACCGCAGGTATCATTCACTACCTTAAATTGATCAAGGTCTAGAAAACAAAGCGCATGCAAACTCTTACTGTGATTCGTGCTCTCAATTAATCGTTCCACGCGGCGCTCGAATTCACTTCGGTTTATCAAACCGGTTAAGGCATCATAACTGGCCTGGTAACTCAATTCCTGTTGAGCCCGATTTTTCGCAGTCACGTCCTGGGTAATACCCATGAGTCGATTTACTTTAAGATTGACATCTAATATTGGTACAAAGTTACTACTGAACTCTGTCCCGCCCTCACTGATAAAGTCAAATTCAGAAGACTGACCAATATAGGCTTGCTCAAGGTGCGTGGCTATTCTTGCTTTGTCCTGTTCTGATACATCACTCATGTACGGCTGGCCGATAATAGACTGCTCATCGACAACACTAATCATCTCAAGTCCAGCTCGATTCATCGACAGTAAATTACCATCGAGACCAATTTGATGGATGGACATCGGAGCGAATTCGACCAGGGTGCGGAAATACTGTTCGCTCTCTATTAGTTCTTGTGTTCGCTCTTCGACTAACATTTCGAGCTGGCTTTGGTTGTCGAGCAGCTGCGCTTCCAATTGCTGCCGAAGGGTAATGTCCTCATGTATGTTCAGCACTCTTTCCCAGCTATCTTCATCACCTTCGACAACAGTGCTTATAATTCGAATTTCAATTTCAGAACCATCCAACCGGGTATCAGAAATTTCAGAATTATGAGATTTATTCCGGCTGGTAAAACTCGTGATTTCAGAAGCATAAAACTCTAACCAATCGTCATTCCACCAACTAGAGATATTCACCTCCTCATTTGCGAACTGCTGTAACGAACTGCACCTATATATTTCAAGAATGGCTTTATTAGCGTCAACCACGCGGATTTTAGAGACTAGTTCGCGCAGCAACTTAGGTTGATTTTTTAAATAGCCTTTTAGATCTTCGATACCTTCCGATAGTAATTGGTCGACTAATGTCTTGACGTCACTGTAATCCTGTACCGAAACACCCTGCGGCAGTTGCGCAAACAACGTGCCATAGCGTTCTTCACTGTACTTTAGAGACAGAAGTGACTCTCTATAGTCACTGGTGTCTTGAATCGCGCCAAAGCTTTTTACCGCAACACCATCTTCATATAAAACGCCATATTCCAACTCACGCACATAACGCACTTCACCACTCGGTCGAACAATACGATATTCGAAGGTATGCGCCTGCCCTCGCTGGTGATTTGGGCCCAGAATAGCGCTTAGGTTTTCACAATACATTGCTAAGTCTTGCGGATGTATCAGAGGATAAAAATCTTCTTCGCATTGATACATTTCAGAAAGCGCTGTGGCTGTCATACCGAGAATAGACGCCATTTGATCCGAGAGATAGATTGGCTTATCTTCGACATCATCCCACTCCCAATAGCCGATATCGATGGCTGCAGACAATGTGCGGTTTAACTCCTCCCTGAACTCACTAGTCGCTTCAACCTGGCTTAACTTTGACTGTAAAGTCGAAATTTCATCAAGTAGAGCTTGCTTGGAATTTTTTAAACTCAAAGGTTTGGATGCTTTTTGCACTGTACTCCATATACTCCAGACGTAAATAAGACAATTTAAACTGAACGACTACACGAAAGTATAGGCGATAATTCCACAATAACACTAGAACCTAAGAGCTAATAAACTGGCATAACGATGTTTTTTTATCGACAAAAACAGAGGGCAGATACCCTCTTTATCCAGTAAAAACAATCGCTGGATCAGAGTTTAAAAATACCTTTTCATCTAACGTATTCATATTAATGACATTTAGCACTACTGCTTCATACAGCCAATAATAGAAGCCATCTTGGTATACGCTATAGCGCCAATCATATCGACATTGGATCCATTGATTATCTAACGAACCAATTGCTCTGCTGCTTTTGTCGGGGTCAGACTTACCGGCATATTCAAGAACCTGACTGTTTAGGCAAACTTGAAATCGATCGAATTTTATCTTGCCATTCTCGTCTTGTGAATAGGCCAATCGATTGCCAAGCCAATCATCTCCATGCTGGTCTATAACACATTGATTGTCGAAACCATAAAGAGCGGGTGGAGAAACTATGGCGAACTGATCGGGTATTTTAGCCCTCTGCTCAACATGTTCTTCTGTTCGTTGACTCTTATCCCATTGTTTGATAATTATTTGTAATACTAAAATACTCATGTCGATAATTTGATAAGACCAGTTTCAATGATTTGTGTCGCGCTATACTATACATTGCCACAAAATTAATAGTGCAGGCCGTTTTATCAGGCACTTAATCAGTCATCGGAAAAGCCATCCATGATGACCTGCACTTTGGGAATACCTTCAACAAACAACTCGACTAGTTTTGCATCAAAGTGTTGACCTGACCGGCCCCTCATGAAACTAATTACTTTTTCGGTCGACCAGGACCAGCCCAGTTATAAACCAGATAAAAACGCTGATTTGCGATTCAATGTCACTGCTGTAATTCGAGCATTGACAAAATTGGACAATTTTAATTGCGCTGGCAACATTAGAATATCCATACTACTTCTATTGGCCTCAAACTGGTGGCTGAGCTCAGCGGTTTTGCTGGTCGGGGCTATTGCATCTGTTGTTTGCCAATTGCGTATTCCGGCGAAGTTGAACGCCTATTCCGGCGGAAGATGAACACCCTCCAGCCCTTAAACATTGGCTAATCTCTTTTTACCCTAAGTGTTCATCATCAGTCAATGAGCTCATCGCTTTTCTCATTGATTCTCCCTTCAGATTTAACTTATGCGCGTTGTGTAACAGCCGATCAAGAATGGCATCTGCCAGTGTCGCGTCGCCGATATAGGTATGCCATTTTGTCGTGGGTAATTGACTGGTAATAATCGTCGATTTGCTGCCGTGGCGATCTTCCATAATTTCCAGTAAGTCATTGCGCTGACTTTGCGTTAGCGTCTCTAAACCCCAGTCGTCAATGATCAGTAGATCGGCTTTTTCTATCTGCCCGATTAATTTGAGATAACTACCGTCACCATGACTAATCGTTAAGGCTTCGAACAAGCGTGTTGCTCGGTAATACCGAACGCGATAATCATGATGACAGGCATGACGCCCTATGGCGCAGGCTAAGTATGTTTTACCGCAGCCGGTTGGTCCTGTGAGCATCAGGTTTTGTTTCTTTGCTATCCATCCATTCGTTAATAGTGAGGCCAACTGTGATTTTTTCAGACCTCGCGGGTGCTGATAATCGATATCCTCGATGTGGGCATCGACTTTAAACCGTGCAGCTTTTAACAGCCGCAACAGTCGTTTATTACTGCGTGCGGTGAGTTCTTGATTGACCATCAAACCGATTCTTTCCTCAAAGCTCAGGTCGTCGTAGGTTTGTGGCTGGCTCCATTGCAGTTCCAGTGCATGGGTCATGCCGCTGAGTTTGAGACTGCGTAGTTGGGTTAAACATTGTTGCTGTAACATTCGTTTTTTCTCCGTTGGATTGTGGTCAATGGTAGTACTGAGGACCACGGATATTCTCGTGTTCAATAACCGTGGTTTTTTCTAGGGCATCGTTCTTTTCATTCAGCGGGAGTGCCAATTGCTCCAGGCCTTTCTGCAAGATGGATCGAACACTTTTGACACTCGGTGAGCCAATGCTATTAGCTCGTGCACAGGCATCATCAAGCCGTTGTTTGTCATACTTTCTAGATAGGTTTAATAGCCCCAGGCAGCTGCGATACGCTTGCTCGGGATGTTTTTTTCGTTTCAGCATGACCTCAGTAATGCGTAACACATTGGGCCCCAGGTCTTTTGCCCAACTGAGCAGTCGCTCAGGTGACCATTCGGTTTGCTTACGGTGAGCGTGTGGCATGTGGTTGGAGTCAGTGCTGAAGCCGCCTTGGCGGTAGCAACGCGCATGGCGCGCCACCTGCTTCCCTTTAAACATCAGTGATACACAGTCGCGTGTTGCTTGTGCTTCCACTTGGTGCTTAACCAGATGATGAGGCACTGAGTAAAAGTATTTGTCGAACTCAATGTGGTAGTCGATATTGACCCGAACGAGTTTAAACTCGGTGTACTGATATCCGCTTGTTGGTAAGACGTTCATCGCTGGTTTGTCGATTGCTTCAAATTGACTTAAGCGACTGCCCGGTAATTTCTTGAAGGGACGGCTATTGAGGTCATCCAGCAAGAATCGAATATGCAGGTTAAGCTCCGCCAGCGTAAAAAACTGATGATGGCGCAGCCGCGCCATGATCCACCGTTCAACCACCAGCACTGCATTCTCAGCCTTGGCTTTGTCTTTAGGTTTGTAAGGGCGCGCAGGAATGACGGTTGCTCTGTAGTGGCTAGCCATGTGCTGATAACTGCTATTAATAACAGGCTCATAACGGCAATGCTTGGTTACTGCGCTTAATAAATTATCGGGCACCAGTACCTCGGGAACCCCACCAAAGAAGTTGAGTGCATTCACATGAGATGCTATCCAGTCTGCTTTGGTTTGCGAACGAGTGGCTTCGGCATAGGTGTAATTACTGGCACCCCAACAGGCAACAAACACTTGAGCCTTTAATATCTCACCCCTGCGAGCGTCAACGATAGCAATGGTCGGTCCGCAGTAATCAATGAAGAGTTTTTCACCGGCCTTGTGGGCTTGACGCATTGAGCGCTTAAGCGTCAATACCCAGTCGCGATAGCGCTGACAGTACAGTGAGTATTGATACCCGTTGTCACCCTGGATTTGTTTGTACTCCTCCCAGAGTAATTGTTTGGTAACGCCTTTGTGCTTTAGCTCTTTATGCATCCCCGCGTAGTCAGGCTCGATCAGTCCACTTCTGACTGGTGCCAATTGATTGGGGAACAGACGTCTCTCCAGCTCGGCATCATCCATATCGGCAGGTAGCGGCCACTCTAGGTTGGCTGCCTTTGCTCTGTTGAGGTGATGGGAGACGGTCCCGAGTCCGATATCCAGGCTACGGGCGATCCGACGTTGGCTCAAATTAGCGTCATATTTAAGTCGCAAAACTTCTTTGATAAGTCGCATTGATGTTCTCGGTGATGGCATGGCGCTCTCCTCGATAAAAAACAGAGGAGGTTACCGTACCAAAGTTGAATAAAATCAATGCTTAAGGGTAGGTTTTCTGGGTCATTCAGAAAGTATTCCGGAACTTGAACACTGATTCCGGAGATTGAACAAAAGTGTTCATCTTCACGCCGGAATGAGTGTTCATCTTGAATCGGAATGGGTGTTCAGCTTCTATCGGAATAGGCGTTCAACATGGGTCGGAATACGCACCAATTTTTTACCATTGTGAAGCAAGCTAACAGAAAGCGTGCCACTGATACCTGACGCTCGCAATATAGAGCACATAACCACAATTGCTTCGCGCTCAATTTCTAACAGGCGGTCCCCCTCGAAGTTCTTGACCGAAAAAATCAGAACAACTACTTTGATACATAATTATGGAAAAAATGCGACAATGGTGACTTACCATAAAAGCCGGCAAGTCGATAATTTGGAGAGCGCGGTTTGTTTACGGGCCGATGTCATATCGACGTTGTGATATCAATGACGCACTCAAAAATAATAAAGCCTGATTTAAATTAAAAAAGCCACCAATGCTCTGAGGATTGATGAGCAAAATTTGGCGAAGAACATTAGTTAAGCTTTATCGCAACAGGAATCTGATTAATTAACACGAATCCAAACGGCAGTGTCGTGAAAAATAGCACCTCCATTCGGTTTACCGGGTTCGGCAGAAATGAATGAATTGACACCCAGACCTTCAACAAATGCGTCATTGGGCCAGATGCTTTCAATGACAACGACCCCTTGCTGTAGTCCATCGAATAGTTCTGCATGTGAAACAATATCGGCCAACTGATTACCCACTCCAACCAATTCACCATCGCCTACACCCATGTTTGCCGCATCAATCGAATGAAATAACAGACTGGGTCTTTTTTCGTATCGTCGTGAACTAGCTGTTTCTGTAAAACTGGCATTCAAAAAATGCCGAGCAGGCGCTGCAACAAGACGGAACGGATGCCCTTCCTCGGTAGAGTTCATCACTGGCATATAGTCCGGCATATCAGCCACATCTCGACCCACAGACGTCCAGTCTGGCTTGAAGTGGAAACGTTGATACAGCGTCTCAAATCCATTCAGGAAGTTACTGGTTTCGAAGTCAGCTGCGCAGTCATGCCAATGCTGTTCGAACAGCTTGTCTTCACTTGGGCAGCCTGATTGCTGCAGGGACTGATCGATTAATTCATGGGCATCAAGCTGGAAACATTCATGACTAATGCCAAGTCGCTTTGTGAGCTGACTCAATACCCAATGATTACTTCGACACTCCCCATAAGGTTCGACTTGCTTTCGTGTGGTCTGCAAATGGGTATACCCTCCGGCCTGATAAAAATCATCGTGCTCGAGAAACATAGTTGCCGGCAACACAATATCGGCCATCACAGCGGTTTCTGTCATAAACTGTTCATGCACGCAGATAAACAGGTCATCGCGTTGAAAGCCCTCTATGACTTTACGCGTCTCTGGTGCAACAGCTACGGGGTTAGTATTCTGAATTAATAGCGCAGAAATCGGAGGTCCTCCCTGTAAATCGCGCGGGTTACCACACAGCACATCGCCAATCCGAGACTGATCAAATATGCGGGTATTGGTATTCAGTTTATCGAGGCCTTTAATGATGGTTTGATCCACTTTGTATAAACCACAATCTGAATACAACGCACCACCGCCCTGATGCTTCCAGGCGCCTGTCAGTGCGGGTAAACAGGTCACTGCATGTACATTTGCCGCACCATTGCGAGAGCGCGAAAAACCATAACTGGCGCGTATAAAACTACGTGCTGTGTTTCCATATAGCAGAGCAAACTGAATTATTTGATCAACATCAAGCCCGGTAATTTCTGCTGCCCACTGAGGGCTTCGAGTTTGCAAGTGCGCTTCAAACTCATCAGGTACATCGGTGTACTGTTGCAGGTAATCTCGGTCGACTAAATTCTCCGCAAACAATTGGTGCATCACCGCACAGGCGAGTGCACCATCGGTTCCAGGACGCGGCATCAAGTGTAAATCAGCCTTTTCAGCTGTCGGCGTTAGATATGGATCTATCACTACCAGTTTTGCACCTCGATTCCGCCTCGCCTTCGAAATTGGATGCATCACATTCACCTGAGTACTCACCGGATTGCCACCCCAAACCACAATCAAGTCGCTGTTCGCCATATGACGTGGGTCAGACCCTCGCTTAACGCCAGTCCCTGCTATCCAGCCTGCATCCGCTAGCGTGACGCAAAAAGTAGAATGCAGTCGCGAAGTTTGTAGCGTATTTCGAAAGCAATCGAGGCTATCACGCTGTAACAAACCCATGGTCCCTGCATAATGATAGGGCCAGAGCGATTCGCTGCCGTGTTTCGATATAGCCCTTCTAAATTGCTCAGCAACCTCGTCTAGTGCCTGATCTCAGCTTATCTCCTCAATAGCCGACCGACCTTTTGCCTTTTCACCAACTCGCCTTAATGGCTTAGATAAGCGCTCAGGATAATGTAGACGCTCGGCATAACGAGACACCTTGGTGCAAATAACACCTTCGGCATAACTGTTCTGCTTTGCACCATAAACCTTGCCGATCGTATTCGCATCCAACACTTCGACTTCAAGCGCACAAGTACTTGGACAGTCATGAGGACAGGTTGAGTGGGCTCTTATAGGTTTTGGTTTTTCTATTGATTCTGCTGACATAGGTTAAGTCTGCGCGATTGGCTTAATCAGCGCTAGTCGATTTGTAAAGAGGATTGAGTCCGATGCAAAACTTAAAGCATTTGGACGGTTTATTAGGGGTTTTCAGGAATCTCAGCTTGTAAATTTCACTTTTGCCTCAAGCTTAAACATAGTAATCTACACTAGCTGCATCAGAGTATGGTCCGGCTAGAGCAAATTTTAAACTGGAGAATTTACAATGACACATGTTTTACCCGAACTACCTTACGCAAACGATGCCCTGGAACCACATATCAGCGCTGAAACCATTGAGTTTCATTACGGTAAGCATCACGCCACTTATGTCGCCAAACTGAATGGCATGATTGCCGGTACTGAATTCGAATCAGCTTCGCTCGAAGATACAATTCTAGGTTCTTCAGGTGGTATTTTTAATAATGCTGCACAAATTTGGAATCACAGCTTTTACTGGGATGGTTTATCACCTAATGGTGGTGGAAACCCAGAAGCTGCGCTAGCTGAAGCGATCGATCAGACTTTTGGCAGTTTCGAACAGTTCAAAGAAGCGTTCGCTGCATCTGCACTCGGGAACTTTGGCTCTGGCTGGACATGGCTGGTGAAGAACAGCAGTGGTAAACTTGAAATCGTAAACACTGATGATGCCGCCAACCCTATGACCGATGGCCATACTCCGCTACTCACTTGCGATGTTTGGGAGCATGCCTACTATATCGATTATCGCAACAAGCGCCCTGACTACGTCAATGCTTTCTGGAACCTAGTGAACTGGGAATTTGTTGCTACTAATTTTGCGGGCTAGTGTCGTCGATTAAGTTAAAAAAAACCACTTTAGGCCTCAATCTTTGAGGCCTAAACATAAACGCTTTAATGGTTTGCCATTAAAAGCGTTTTTTTATGCCCTCATATCCTAACTTGCGCCGAAAGTACTGACACGTACGAAGCCTTATTGCTTTTCTATCGCCTCTCAATTGACGCTTAAATTTTTAGTCTTTTCTGGATTAAAAACTGGTTACGCTTAATGGCGCCTATGACTTACCAGGAGTGAGTTTCTAGAGCAATGTTTGGCCATTAACCGACACCGGAAAAATGGATTGAACGAAACAGAGAGGCAATGCGAAATGCCAGATGAATCAGCATTCCATCTTGTCTTGGTCGCTGCCAACCCCTGAACATCCGTGCCTAAATAGCCTTCTGTCATAGCTGAGTAGGCCGGAAAAGCGAGGCGCCTTCCGGCAACCGCTGAACAACACAACATGCAGTTTATATTACATTTTTTTCTTATGGCCTGATTGTAGTATTGACAATTTGGTCACGCCGTATGGCGCTATGACTTATCAAGCTTACATTGTTTACATTAAAATGGAGCGAGCTTGCGCTAGAACGAGGGTGTTTTTCGGAAGTTTAATATCATTGGAGACGATACTCTTTTTTTATTAAAGAATAACGCCTCCATAACATAACTAGTTTTTCGGGGCTTTTGCAAATCTCAAATATGGCAGTTTAATATCAAGATCCCCGAACTTTTCTTTTGCCTGCTCATCATTCAAGCTTAGCGCCACAATCACGTCCTGACCCTGAACCCAGTTAGCTGGAGTTGCAATAGCTGCGCTATCAGTAATTTGTATAGCATCCAGGGCACGCATAATTTCGGCGAAGTTACGACCCACCGTCATAGGATACGATATGGTTAAGCGAACCTTTTTATCGGGCCCGATGATGAAAACAGTTCGCACGGTAGCGCTGTTGGCAGGCGTACGGTTCTCGACTAAATAGGCACCAGCTGGCAGCATGTCGTAGAGCTTGGATACCTGCAAAGAGGTGTCGTCAATAATAGGGAAATTAGCATCAGCACCGGAAAAAGCTTCAATATCAGCCTTCCATTTCAGGTGATCTTCAACATTATCGACCGATACACCCATGACCTTGGTATTGCGTTTTTCAAATTCAGGGACTAGCTGAGCAACTGCACCGAACTCAGTCGTACACACTGGAGTGAAATCCTTAGGATGTGAAAACAGAATGGCATAACTGTCACCAATCCAATCATGAAGTTTGATCGTGCCAGCGGTAGAATCTGCTGTAAAGTCTGGAGCGATATCATCAATGCGAATAGACATAATTTTCCCCTTAAGTTGTGGCTTGACTAAATTTTTAACCCATCGAATGATGAACCTAAATGGCATTATTGTAACATGACAACCGCCGTGTGCAGATTACCTAGTGAAGCATATTACTAAATGTGGATAAAAAGGACTATATTTGGCATAACAGCTGGCTAACCATGATCTTACTTCTTATATCTTTTTGTGAACATCTCTCAGGTAAACTGTTAAATCATTGGTTGGCGGTACAGCGGGTACTTGATATATCATGTCGCTTACAAATCCTCTATGGTACGAACCGTGATTAACGATATGTAGAAAAATTTCATTAATAGACATGCCTCCTCGACCACCATCAACGAATTCAAAGAGATTATTTCATCTAACTAGTCCTCTTTTAAGCCCGTTATATAATCCAAATACCATCTATCCATCTTCTTTTGCTCTACCCATAACTCATTTAGTTTTGGACATTCAGTCGTATTTCTTGATGTATAACCATGACTTTCGTTACACAAATTCGCCTTGAAAATATCATCAACAACGTAAACATGATTTAGAGTTGGTTTTCCTTTCTTTATAAAGCTCACTATCAGGTAACTTCACCAATGAGGAAAATATAATTTCATTAGCCCAAGCTTTATATTTCAAAAGCATTTTTGCGTTATCATTCAAGCTCATACTTTTGCTCATGTATATATAGCAGCGATTTACGAGAATCGAATACAGCAAATGAAGATGCCAACAGCTCTTTGTTATAACTATACAATTGTATTTGTATGGTTAAATTCTAAACTGAATACTCTATTTTTGAATCGACTGGATTGGCTTTCATCATATTTTATGCACAAATAATATGCCCAGGCAATTAGGGTAAGCTGCAAAGGCAAACGGATTAATAAATAGATAACACCCCATTGGTGCTCTCCTAATCCGACACCATTTATCGCAGCGTAAATGTTGCGGGGAAGAATAAGGCTATACCAATTAATAGTTCCAGCCCACTCGTTAAGTATATGAATGAAAGCCTCAATGGAACCCATGTAGGTAACATCTCAACCATACAGTCAGCTTTAACAACATGGCCAAGTGCGAAGAATATAAAGGCAATGCCCTAATCACCAACAAGAGAAATTACCCACACACAAATCGACACCCTTAATCTTAGACACAATGAAAGTTATGATAAAGGAGCTGTTAGCAAAAGCAGAATTATTATTGGCGTTATCATATATTTCTTATAGAATTATAATGCCTGACTAAATCAACGCGCAGCTTCAAGGTGGAATTGAGCCACTGACTAGGCAGGCTCTAGTCGTCTTCATTCGTCCAATCATTATATTGCCTGATGCCATCACAAATTTTCTCCCAGCTCACCTTCGACCCTACAAACTAGTGACACTCTAGATTAACTTCCGAATTTTCATCTCCAAGGAGAAGCTTCCAAAGATAAGAAACTAGAGAGCCCACCCTCTTTCTTCGTCGACAAAAAAGTTTACTGCTTAAGCTCCCTGGCACTTGATCAAATTGGTTTCCAGCTTTGTCACCAAGATTCTCCCGTTCCTCAGGCAAAGATTGCCAAATACGGGTAGTGCATTGAGGAGAAAACTAACCTAGATAGCTGCATACGCCACAATGACAGATTCTGTATCCTGTACTGACTTTTTCATTAAGCAGTAGCACTAGGTTAAGTTATCTTGCTCATCAATAATCGATACTGAGACTACTCGAAACCTTGCCGTACCCACCAGCCATCAGGCTTTTAATTTCACTTCTTTCAACCGCGAGTTCTACCGTGATCAGACTGGGTGATGCAGGCGTCATGAACTTACCCTGCTCAATCTGAAAAGTATCTTTATCGATATAAAGATGATCGTGAAGTACACAGGCAAGCGGCCCTGCAGCCATGCCTGTCGCGGACTCTTCTTCAATCGCATAGCGAGGTGCGAACATTCGAGTCGTCGCATCTTTATCCGTCGCATTGCTTTCCGTTGTGAATACGTAGTAACCAATTAGATCAAGCTTTTCACTGATGACTGCGATGAGATCAAAATCTGGTGTTATATCGCGCAGCGTTTCACCATCTTTCACAGCAATCACGATAAAACTATTGCCAGTATTGACCAGTATGGGGCTGACACTATTATTTAAATCACCCTCAGTAATACCGAGAGATAGGAGAACCTCAGCAATCATTACATCGTCTTCTTCCCAGTCACTCGGCATCCGATATTTTGGTGCTAATTGTTCCATATAAGCAGCACCTTGTTTAATCGATATCTTACGTGGGCCATCGACGGTTTCTTTTGATGTCGTGCCTTCGGTGACACGACCCAATTCCGCCAGATAGGAAAACGTTGCGATAGTCGCATGGCCGCAATGAGCGATGCGACGGTTTGGTGTGAAAAAGTCGAGTTTAAACCCCTCTGTCTCTGACGACGAAACAAACGCTGTTTCAGACAAGCCGATTTTTCCGGCAATACTCAGCATTTCAGTTTCGTTAAGTTTGTCGGCATCGAGCACAACACCTGCAGGATTACCGCCAATACCACCCGTTACGAAACCATTAACGATCTGGGCCGAGATAGTTTTTCCAGTTACTTGACTAACTTGAGTTTTTATCATGTTATTCTCCAAATTTGATTACATTGATAGTACTTTTTTGTTTAATTTATTCTGTTAACCATGACATGGGAACTCATATAAACATGAGCTTAATTCATTAATATGGATCGTAAAGAAACAATTACCAAGCTTGTTCAGGCCTCTCCAATGCTGGCTGCAATCGGTGAAGAGCTGAGTTTCACTAAAGCAGCCGAGCGACTGAACGTGGATCAGTCGGCGGTGAGTCACAGAACCAGATCACTGGAGGACGCTTTGGGTCATACCCTGTTTGATCGCACCACACGACAATTGCAACTGACAGAAATTGGAGAAATCCTTTGTCATGCGGCAATTGATACAGTGACGAGGTGGGATATAGCGCTGGACAAACTTGAACGTAGCCGATCGACAAACCTGATCCAGCTTTCTCTACCATCGTCACTGGCGATGAAATGGTTGATCCCGGCTTTGCCGAATGCACAAACGAAAAACCTGAATATATCCGTTGATGTGAAAGAGGAAGCAGTCGACTTTCAGACAAATGAAGCCGACGCCGCGATTCGGTTTGGCCCCGGGCCATATCCAGGTCTTCATTCCACCCATCTCTCTCATTGCTGGATGCAGCCAGTTGCGAGTCCAAACTACCTGGGTGATCGAACCGATCAATCAACATTTTTAACAGACCCAGAAACGATATTCCTGGCTGATCGTCGTGGCGAAATCGATGAGACTGAATTTAGCTGGAGCATCTACTTTTCAAATACTGGATCAGTAAGGGAAGACTTTAACCCCGACTACCAGTTTGATCGTGCCGATTTGATGCTTCAAGCAGTCATTGGCGGCATGGGTGTAGGATTGGGTCGAACCCTGCTAGTCGAAGGGGATGTCACTGCAGGATATCTAAAAGCTATCGGCTCTTCAATTCGGATGCGGTCAGGTTACTGGCTGGTCTGTTCAGCCAGCTTTGCCGAAACGAACCGATTTGAAAGGCTACGCGATTGGCTCAAAAGTGAGATACAAAAAACCATGCAAAAATCAGCGGATAGTTCTATTTAGTTCCTAAATTTCGGACAACTATGCTCTATCAAAGAACTGCCTAATGTTCGACTCGACAGTCAAACTTTTGTTTAGTCAATTTAATTTTGACCTGTGACAAGAAAAGTTCATTATTAATTTAGCTTTTTTAACGCCTTAAAAAAAGTGGCAACGCAACATATGAAATGACGGGCACAATGATCCCGAGCGAAAGTACCGTAACCATAAAATGATTATCTGTTACTTTACTGACTACCAGTGGTGGAATGTAATAAACCAATGGCAATAATACTGCGAAGGTAAACGTCGCAACTAAGTGTTGGTTTGGTGGCAATGTTGGTGTATTTGAATTCATTTTATTTTCATCCCGCGTGAATAACTATTATTTGCACATCTTCGTTTGCCTCAAATTTTATCCCGTTGCCGCGAATCAAATCACCATCTTGTACTGGCTTATTGTTCGCAAACCCTTTACTGCGAGTGATATAGAAAAGAAATGGGCCATCCACTTCAATTTTTTGACCGTTACTCAGCAACGCGACATCGATTTTTGTTTTTGATGGAAAATCGGCATCACCATTTTTTCCACTACCATAGATACGAGTGAGCTCGCCTTTAACCGGTTTATAAACTTTATAGCTGGCATTCTGGCCAGCAATTTCGGGTAACGCCCATAGTTGTATCAGACGGTTCCAATTCCCATCCGGATTAATTTCATTGTGAGAAAAGCCTTCGCCGCCAGCACGTTGAACCTGCGCATCATTACGCGATAAATTTTTTCCGCTTTCCATTGAGCCTTCATGGTTTATATTGCCCTCGACCATTAAAGTGATGACGTCGATTTCAAGATGACTGTGCATGTGTGTTTCACCGTGTGGCATGAAACGGGCATCGGCGAGGCAAACAAAGTTTTCCAGACCAGGCCAGCTGCCATCGTTATTTTCCTGCGAACCAAAAAGTGCTGAATCCTTTATCAGGCGATGTTCTTTTAAGCCTGCAAAACCACCTTCCACCAAACTGTCTCGTTTTAAAATTTCCATCATTATCTCCGGGTATTTCGTTTAAGCAGCTTGCTTCGATACTGAAGCTGAACTTTCAAATAAGCTGTTTACAGCTGAGAGTAGCTGCCCATTAATGTCATCATTAATGATCCGGCCTTGTTCAATATCAAAGTTGTCGTAGAAACTGGGTATCGAAAGACTGGCTTTTACCACACCATTAAAATACGGAGCTGAGGCAGTGGCCAATGCCAAAACATTGGATGCGCCACCCGGACCGGGTGAAGTGGCAAGCAGCACCATGGGCTTGTCTTGAAACACTTTCGGGTTTATACGTGATGCCCAGTCGAAAATATTTTCATAAACCACTGTGTATGATCCATTGTGATGGGCAAAAGAGATAATTACCGCATCGGCGTTACTGATCTTATCCAAAAATTCTCTTGCCAGATCAGGCTGACCTAGCTCGGCTTCCCTATCTTCACTGAATAAAGGCAACTCATAGTCATTGATATCGAGTATCTCAGTGGTTACATCTTCAAGCTGACTGGCGGCATATTTAACCAGATGATTGTTGATGGATTTTTTACTACTGGTTGCTGCAAATGCGAGTATTTTCATGTCACTATTTCCGAATGAATAGTTTGTTTAAGACAGTAACTCTGGCTAAGGCGGTTTAAACCGATAACATGAAAAAATTATAGGTTATTAACAAATGGCAATAAATATTCTAAATAGAAAGACATTGTTTCCATTTTTTTTGTAATAGGAGGAAAAATGACCCAAAGAGTCGCCAGATCCAATCTGCTAGATGGAGTTTCTGTATTTGTCGGAGTCGTCAATGCCGGTTCATTTACAGCAGCGGCGCAAGCACTGGGGCATTCCACCTCCTACGTGAGTAAGGAGATCACTCGCCTCGAAAAGCGCCTGGGCAGCCGCTTACTTAACCGCACCACGCGTACTATTAGCCTGACAGATGTGGGTCGTGCTTATTATGAGCGCTCCAACCAAATTGTGATTGATGCGGAGAACGCTGAGCGTTCAATCAACCAATTACAGGAAAAACCCAGCGGCTTGCTGAGAATTAATGCACCAAGCAGTTTCGGGTTTAATTATCTACTCGATATTTTGCCACAGTTTATGCACCGCTATCCTGATGTGAAATTAGAAGTTGAGTTGAATGACCGCATTATCGACGTGGTTGCAGAAGGTTATGATGTCGTGATTCGTGTCGATGATATCAAAGACAGCAATCTGGTAGCACGAAAGTTCACATCGTCCAGGGGTGTAGTCGTAGCGTCGCCCGATTACCTAAAACGCAAGGGTTGTCCACAAAAGGCTGAAGATTTAGTGCAGCACAATTGTATCGCCTATTCTTTATTGCCAACACCGACGCAATGGAGTTTTTTAAAAAAGGTGTACGCACTAACGTCACGATTGATCCGCGTGCCATGTGTAACAGCTCAGTCATTGAAGTGGCGATGGTGGTGCAGGGTATTGGTATCACACGGTTACCGCTATTTACCTGTGAAAAGGAAGTGGCGAATGGCGACCTAAAAATCATATTAGACGATTACGATCAAGTGAAATTTAACGTCTATGCAGTGTACCCTCACCGCCAATACCTCACCGCGAAAGTACGTGCTTTTGTAGATTTTATCGTTGAGGCTTTTGTTTTAAACTTATGTATAGGGTTGAATCAGGGTAACCTAAGTGGTCGGAGCTACATTAGGAATAATTCTCATACGGATCCGACCCCATATAGCTGCCAAAAACAAGATTTTGAGCTTTCACCATTAGTCTGGGCTATAACGGTGAAACGAAAAGCGTGAGTGAAGATGTTTTTAGGCGCTACCCCGACTTCCATACCGACCTTTGGAAACAGCTTCAGTGACCAGGATCTGCAGTTTGCACTTCGATCTGGTAACCCTCAGGGTCAAGGAATGCAAAAGCGCGAATCCCCAATTCTTTATTTTCGCGAAGCTCGGTCAACCCAGCAACTCTTTCCTGGCGGGCCCAGCGAAACCAGGCAACGACATCTGGCACACGCAGGCATATCTGGCATGTCTTGGCCTCAGCCCAATGTTGCATGCCCCTGGAATCATCGACAAGTCCGATATGGGACTGACCTTCAATAAGATAAATTTTCGACCAGCCCTGATCAATCGCCAGTGCAAACCCCAGGACATTCTCGTAAAAAGCAATCGCCGCTGGCAAATCACGATAATATTGGAATGTCACCGTCAGCTGGAAACCATCGGTTGGCCGTTTGATAATCCTATCCATGTTGTGTCACACCGCAACAGAGCCTTCTTAAAGAAAATTTTCGTCAGCATGCCATAGCAGTTCGAAATGACAAGGCCAGCGTTTTAATACCATGATAAAAAAGCACTAAGCTTGTATTGATGCGATTGATGCTCGGGCTTCTTCAATGGCCTTATCTCCGTTGCGGTTTATCGCTTCGGCCTGAACTATCTCGACATCGGAAATGCCAATGAAACCCAGAAAATGGCATAACCAGGGTGTCAGAAAATCAATTTCACTACCTACTTTAGTGCCACCAGACGTGACCGCGACATAGGCTTTTTTGCCTTCTAGCAACCCTACCGGACCATTCTCGGTGTACTTGAAAGTCTCTCCGACGCGTGCAGCCAAATCAGACCAGGCCTTAAATCCCGCGGGCATCGAGAA
The DNA here is from genome assembly GCA_964195315.1 of uncultured Acidimicrobiia bacterium. GTDB lineage: Bacteria > Pseudomonadota > Gammaproteobacteria. The sequence goes on from CAXMOZ010000021.1 coordinate 117,909, forward strand.
GTTATAAACCGGCATGCCAATCACTACTGTATCGGCGGCCATCAGTTCCTCAACAATCCTATCTGACTGCGCAATTGCTTGATGCTGCTCATCGCTTCGTTCTGCTTTGTACGTGAAATACGCACCGATCATCGCCTCATTTAAAAAGGGTAGACCCTGACTAACATTTCGATAGGTCACTTTCGTCTCATCGCTGCTAATTTTTTGCACGATTTCATTACTCAACTGCCTGGATACTGATGGTTGTCCGCGGCCGCTAGCGTCGATATGTAATATATTATTCATTAAAATCTCCTAAGTGTTGTTTAAACTTTGAGTGTTTCCTGCAAATGCTACTGTGCATTGTTTTGCGGCACATCAATGACCAATACCTTGCTATTACTCAGTGCCTTCAGGTTGATAAATGACAGTTCCGAAACTTCCAGACCATCGCCCTTGTTGAGCAAATGCCCCTCTAATTCAAGAGACCCTTCAGACACTAGAACATAGGCCTGATTTTTTATCGGATGCCTTAGCTCTGTGCCTTCACAGAGATGTCCAGCATAAATACAGGCATCTTGATGGATTGATAGCGGTGCTTCGCCATCACCAGACACTAATAACATGAGCGAATCGGCAGTCGGTTCTTTAGGGAATTTATAGCTATCCCATTGGGGTTTAACTTCCAATTGGTTTGGCTCAATCCATATCTGAAAAATATTGGTTTCTTCGCTCTCCAAATTGAATTCAGAGTGGTATACACCGGTACCTGCGCTCATCACCTGGACATCACCAGCCACGGTACGACCAACATTGCCATGGCTGTCTCGATGCGTAATGGCACCTGCTTTGACATAGGTAATGATCTCCATATTGCGGTGTGGATGAGTATCAAAACCAGCGCCTGCTTTTATGACATCGTCGTTGATGACACGTAACACACCAAACTGCATTCGTCGTGGATCGTGATAGCCCGCAAAACTAAAATGATGTCTTGCATCGAGCCAACCGTGATTGGCATGACCCAGATTTTTATAAGGATAATGGGTAATCATTGTTCCTCTCCTGAATTTACTAGTGTCTGATATAGCGCGAGTGAATTAGCCTTTCAGTGCTGCTGGGATCAGCCTATCCACACCAGGGATCTGCTTGATCGCAAAACTACCGGCGCCCTGAATTGCAACAACGATTGCCAATACACTGAGTAACACGGGGAATTCCCAACCACCGCCTTCACCGCTGAATAACCAACCATTACCTGAATGAACCCAGACCGCGCCAAGCAGAATCGGCAAGCTCAGTAAGGCGACAAGACGGGGATAAATGCCCAAAATAAGCACAGCTCCGCCAACGACTTCACCAAAGATAGTCAGATAAGCCACTATCGCAGGGACGCCCAGGCTGCCGAAAAAACCAACCGTGCCAGGGATCGTGAAAACAAATATTTTAAGCGCTCCGTGCGCCAGTAAAATACTACCTAGGGTGATACGTGTCAGAAAAGCACCGTGATTAGCAGTAGAAGTATTCATGGTTATTGTCTCGTGTTGATTAAAAGTAAGTACACATTACCAGTTCCATTTAAAATGATAATATGCAATATTGTTATTTAATTAGTTCCAAATAGTAATCAATATGGATCATATATCTCGCGTTGGAGTGTTTCTCGAAGTAGTTAAAAACGAAAGCTTCGCTGGGGCTGCCCGCGCTCTGGGCCTGACCGGGCCAGCCATCAGCAAACAGATAAAGTCCCTTGAAGATAAACTAGGGGTCAAGTTATTGAGCCGCACAACAAGGCATGTAGGGCTGACTGAGGAAGGCGCTATCTATTTTGAAAAGGCTCGACAAGCACTGGCAGACCTGGACGAAGCCGAGCAGCAGATTCAAGAGCTGAAAGTTCGACCCACGGGTAAACTCAAAGTGAATGCGCCAATGTCATTCGGAACACAGTTTCTGACTCGCCCGATAGCCGCCTTTGCTGAACAGTATCCTGAAGTTGAACTTGAGATCGATTTTGATGATCGTTGGGTCGATGTTGTGGCGGAAGGATTTGATGTAGTCATAAGAATTGGGGCACTCGAAGATTCAAATCTGATTGCCCGAAAGTTGGCACCCTGCCCGGTCGTTTTATGCGCTGGAAATAAGCTGATAGAGAAATATGGATTACCAAAATCCGTCGAACAACTGTCTGAATACCCTGGAATAGTCTACATCAGGCACCGCCAAAAAGAAGAATGGCGTTATCGTGATAGCAATGCTGTGATCGGAACACAAACCCTGAACAGAAACTTCGCGGCCAACACAGCGGAAATGCAGCTAGAAGCCTGCTTAAGTGGCCTGGGGGTTTCATTGCTACCAATCTTCAGCGCTGAAGCCTATTTGAAATCTGGTGAATTAGTGGCACTGTTGCCTGGATACTCGACTTACCCAGAGCTAGGCATCTACGCACTGTATCCACAGAACCGTTATCTCTCTACTCGAACGCGATTGTTTATCGACTGGATAAGTCGTGCTAGTGAAGGCTTTTCCTGGTGTTAGAACGACTCAGGAAACAACACCGAGCGACAGCGTAACCCACCATTGATGTTACTTTCGTCTCATTGCTTTGTACCAATATGCCCTATGACACTTAAAAATGAAAGACGGCAGTAAAATGCCCTTCGCATTTTAGATCACCTACAACACGAGTTTGCCCGCAAGTAGCGAAACAACCGAAATAATATTAGAAATCCGACTTTCCGCTACTGAAATCAATGAAGTTTAAACAAAGTTAATTCAATTGAGCATTTACCAGATTGATATCTATACGCAATTGGCGAACTAAAGGACTCTTCCTATAATCTCAATTATCTGTTAACGATATACGCCAAAAATGAAGTTACCAATTTAACTTCGGATGAGAAACGTCAATTGAAAAAATTTGTGAAGGCATGGAGAAATGAGCAAACGTAATCTTTTTTCTGAACTTAGCGCTGCCCAGGAAATTATAGGCCTGCGAGAGAACTTTAATATGTCTCGCGGTGTATTTGCATAATATCTTCATATATCTTCAAGGACACTTGAGAATTGGGAGCAAGGACGAAGCAAGCCAAATTAGCAGGCCATAAAGTTGCTAAAGTTAGTTAATTCTCACCCGATGACATTGTCCCGCATAGCAGCATTGTAATTATTTAGGGGGAGAAACACCCCATAAACCATGAAAACACCTTAAACGTATCATTTCTGATACACAATTAGTAAAGGCAACACCAGACCTGGTAGGGTTGACGGATATCGCTGACCCTTTGGGTCTATCGCGCCAGTACATTCGTAAATTAAAAGTAAGCAACCACACTTTCCCGCGCCTTTTCACGAAAAAAGGCTGCTATTTAGCACCTGGGATATGTATTGAACTGGTTTCAATCATCAAACACTGTTGCAGTCGGTTCCCTTAAATTATTAGCAGAAGTCGCAAATGTTAATAGACAGACCAATGCCGTAAAGGAATCCAGAAATGTCGGTCCGCAAGTGAATAACAGGGCATCGAAGTTGATACCGTAGCCCAGAAAAGCGAAGCGCCTTCCGGCAAAGGTCCTGTGACATTACATCCAGTCGGCTATTACGGTTTTTTATCGTCCGCCTAGCGGTATTGGCAAGTTGGTCACGCCTGATGGCGATGTGCTTATCCGGCCTACGTTGCTTACGAAAGCAGGATCCATAGTTGCCCCCCGTAATTTCTAAATGGGACTATTGTTCTTGGCAAATGGGAATAGTTTGATCATAAATCAAAAGATTGGTCGTGCCTCTGCTCCGCTCCAGGCTAAAAGCTAGACTTAGCCCTAATCTTTTAGAGATTGGAAACCAGCGTTAAATTGTTTTATTACTAAAAAGCCAATAATAGTCAGCCATATTTGATTTGTCTAACAGTATTATAGGCATGCTTAGTTAGCGCCCATTTCAATAATTTTCGTTCAAACAAGCGAATATATTACCTGAATATAACGATTAGTATATTATACTAGGAACCTATTATTGATGCTTTGTGAGCTTAGTTTAAAATAGGTTAAATTTATCAGAATTTAGGTTTACCTATGCCAGAAAAAAATGACAGCATTGCTATTTTATTGTGCACCTATAACAGCAAGGTTTTTCTAGCCAAGCAATTAGAGTCGATTAGTCAACAAAGTCACACTAATTGGCACGTTTGGCTGTCTGATGATTCCTCGCAAGATAATACTCTCGAGGTTATAGAAAGTTATAAGCGTAAATGGGGTGAGGATAAGCTCTCTGTACAATCAGGGCCCCAGCAAGGGTTTTCGTTAAACTACCTTTCTCTAGTAAACAATGACCGTATACAAAATGAATACTATGCTTACTCTGATCATGATGATGTTTGGCTTCCCAACAAGTTAGATCGAGCACTGAAATGGTTACAAACAATTCCTAAAGAAATCCCTGCCCTTTATTGTAGTCGAACATGCCTCGTTGACGAGGACTCAAAAGAGATTGGTTTTTCGCAATTATTTAGCCGCCCTCCTTCTTTTGCTAATGCTATTGTGCAAAATATAGCGGGAGGAAACACGATGGTCTTTAACAATTCTGCACGCAACTTACTCCAAAAAGTTGATATTCGTGGGGGTATTGTTTCTCATGATTGGTTGACCTACCAAGTAGTTACCGCATGTGGAGGCAAGGTGATTTATGATGAATCTCCAACTATATACTACCGACAACATACCGGTAATATTATAGGGGCTAAGAATGATTGGCGAGCATATATCAAACGTATTGAAATGTTATTCCGAGGGAGATTTAGAAGTTCGAACTCAAGTAACCTCAAAGCAGTTCAATCTCTTGGCTCTAGCCTTGACGAAAAGAGTCGCATAATATTAGAGCATGTCCATTTACTCAAAAGTGACAGTATTCGGATACGCATAAAAGAATTAATAAAGCTAAAGATCTACCGTCAAACGTTGATGGAAAATTTAGGAATGGTAGCTGCAATAATTATAAGACGGTTCTAATAGAAGTGAGTATATAAATGACTAGTGATGCAGTTTTATAGCGTGGACGAAGTCTCAATGCCCTCGGCATAAAACTGAGATCATTAACAGAAATGAAAAGTCTGGACTCTGATGGATTTTGAGATAATGCAGCTGTATAAACTACCTTTTTAGCTTGCTCCAAAAAATCCCAATATACTCATGTATGGCAATACTAGATATAATAAAACTGTCTAATCCTGGTGCTAAAAAATAACTATTAAACTTTTTTTTATAAAAATTTGTGGGGGCTGGGATTGGGTTTAATCCTAACGATTCAAATAAAATCATGGCCCTAGGCATATTAGTTGCTGACGTCACTAAAACAAAAGGGTTATCACCGACTATACTTTTAGTAAACACTGCTTCTTCTTTGGTATCCTTAGGTAATCCACTGATAATAACATTATCCTCTTTAACACCCAATGCTTTCGCTAATCTTGCATTCATAACTGCTGTAGGTATGTTAGTAATACCTTCATAACCAGTAAAAATAATCTTAGAACCTTCAATTTTCTTATGAATTAAAATACCTTCCAAGTCTCTTTTTACACTGACTCCACATAATTGAGATGATAATGGCTGCTCTGGATCTAAATTATGTGCACTGCCTAAAATATGTATATATTTTACACTCTTTGTATAATCATACTTTGGATACTTACTCTCTAGATTTGCAACTAAATAGTTTGCGAACGGAGGATATGAGTATAAAACCATAACGCATAACGACAAACTCAAGAACAACGTTGATAAGTTTATATTCTTTGTAAACAAAAAATATAAACCAATAACAAACAGTGTCAATACCATTCCAAACGGCTCAATAAAATAAGCCGCTGTCTTCTTCGAGAAAAAACCAATATTCATTAGTAAAGACCTTTATTTATATCAGAAAAAATATTTTTATCTCATGGAAGTTTGACGAGAGTGCAATAATAGGAATAATAAAAAACCATCAGCCAGTATCAAACTGAAAAATATAGTTCAGCGTTTATCATAATCTACTGACTATGCTTACCTTAGCGCTCGATAAATTTATCCATCGCCAGCTTAAGTAAATGATCGCTTTCAACTAAAGATCATCAAAAATATATGGAAGCACGAAACATATTAGTAACAAAGTCGAAAAATTGAACCATTCCAAAAATGGTCTCAATAAAAAAACCGGATTAAGAATTATCCCAATGACTGTATGTGGGCTCCACCTATTTCACAACGTAAACTGCTTAAATATATACAGCTCCTTATTGAGTAAGCTATCCTCTAGCCTTCGATATTTGCGCACCTACCGTACTCTAAGCTTTGATAGCTTCCAGTCATTACAGGTTTCTGGTATGTAAAGTGATCAACAGTGTGGACAAAATCGAAACTAGTAAAAGGGGACGGAGAAAGCTTCAAGTTCTAAATCTATGATCGCGCTATTACTGGACGACATTTAATTTTTAATAATCAGAATACTGCACGAAAGACAGTCTTTCGTGCAGTCATATTCAAATCGCCTATCCCATGCCGGGCTTCCAAATCCCGACTTCTGCTTGCGGCGGCGGTGCGTTTACTTGTTGAGCAATGTCCTTAGCTACGTGACGAGTAAACGCCAACAGTTGCTCGATTATTTCCTCTTTTTCAGATTCCGGCATCTCCTGCTTTCCGAGCAGGCATCCCACCACCGCACACATATACTGAGAAGCCACACCCGGGTCTTGCGCGTTCTCATCGTGTTGTATTAAAAATTCGTGCATCTGCTCGACAAGTTGTGTCGACAAATTAAGCTGGCTCATTACTGTGTTTCCAAGTTAAATTTAGAGGCACATTTTACACGAAGGTCGAGTCAGTCGCTGAAATAATGCAAAGGGATTCTATTAATTAATTTTATAAATGTCAGCGAATTAATGAGAACATAACCAACAGACACTGCCTTAAGTTAAGTCCCCTTTCCCATTCACAGCTAAATCTCCTGCAAATACCCCCCTTCCTGCTCAGGTGCCTGTTTGCGGTCGTCCTTTAAAGCACGATCGATCGACTCCTCAATTTCTTTGATACTTTCCTCCAGCTCATCAGCAAATTTCTCGACACCTTCTACGGCGTCACTTCCTACCTGATCAGATAGTTCCTGTAATTCCCCCCCTAGCTGTTCCATTTCAGAGTTGAGTTCATCCGCAGCATTTTCCAGCTGTTTTTTAAGTTCTTTGCCGATCTGGTTGAATTTCTCAAACAGGCTAACGGCTTTCTCCGTTTTCATTTCATCGCGAGTCTTCTGATAGTCGACTTTCCATTCTTCATTTTGCATCACCAGATAGGTGATCAACTTACGCTCTTTCAAATAGGCCCCTGTGGGAGGCGTGAATTGAGATACCACTCTAGCAGTACCATTTTCGATTGTTATTTTACCCCAGCTCGACTGAAAACCGCTCCAGTCCCTAGAAAACCTGTCGTAGCCTTTGACATCTACCAGAGTCGAGTATTTGACGACCTTGTCCAGTTTGTCTTCAATAACAGCCTGCCAGAAATGCTGCGTGACCTGTTGGGGTGTCTGGGGCGGCTGGCAGGACGATAATAAAAATCCAACAAGGGTAAGTAATAAAAATTGAATTCTTCTTGTCATGGTAAATAGTCCTCTGTGTCGGCCTGGGGATTCGGCTGACAGTATACCTATTACGGTGAATTCTAGTTCAAAGCCCAACGCCGCATCGCTACATCCATGTAGGCAAAACCACAGGCGCCATCAGGCGTGACCAATTTGCCAATACCACCAATCAGAAATGTAGACAGTAATCATAATCTCCGTCTGGATCACTGTTATTGAGTTTTTTCAGGAAGACGCTTCGCTTTTCCAGCTTACGCAACTTCCGCTCACACCTATCGGATTAATCCATGTCTAAACCCATCATAGTAACGACAATCATTGTCGTAAAAGCGCGAGAATACATGAGAGTAGTTTACATGCACCTCTACCTTTTTATTCGTCATGCCAAGTGCTTAGAACTCACTTGATTCAAGATCGATGCAAGAATAAAGACACCGGTAGCTTCGAACCATGCCCGCCGCTCATTCTTAACATTGCCTAAAATGGTAGATACTAAAACCTGGTAGAACAAGTATGGCAGGGATGTATATCAGCGACCCGTTTAACGTCTCAGAGAAGCGCGAGGCAAAGAATACTATCGCAAAAAAGCCTGCTGTTGCCACGGTCACGGTAAGTGCCATTACAATTAAACTGCAGGTAAAAACAGGAGTTGCCGCGCCTGGGCTGGCGTTGCGATCGGCCGATCGTATTCTTCCGTAGCCATGCGAGCGACACGCGTCACCAACTCGGCGTTGCTTGACGCCAGGCGACCCTTATCAAAGCGTACGTTGTCCTCGAGCCCTGTGCGGCAATGACCGCCAAGCTCAAGCGCCCATTTATTCAGTGTTAGCTGATGCCTACCAATGCCTGCAGCAGTCCAGGTCGAACCAGGCATAAGCTTATTGAGCTGTTCGATTTCAAACTCGAGAATTTCCTTACGTGGCGGCAGAATCCCCTTCATGCCAAAGATAAACTGTACATGCAACGGACCCTTCAATTGACCGGACTGCAGCATGTCATAGGCGTTATACAACATGGCTAGGTCGAAGCATTCGATCTCGGGTTTAATGTCTAGCTCCAGCATACTTGCTGCTAGCTCGTTGATCAGTTCCGGGTGGTTCTCGTAGATCATGCCTGGAAAGTTAACCGAACCAGTCGATAACGAGGCCATGTCCGGGCGGCACATCAGCATACCACCACGTTTTGAGCTCTCACGACCCCGTCCGCCCGTGGAAAACTGGACAATCATGCCGGGACAATTTTTGTTCACGCCTTCTTGAAAAGCGAGAAATTTTTCCGGATCCGAAGAGGGCTTTCCCTGCTCATCACGCACATGCACATGAACGATAGTGGCGCCGGCCGCAAACGCTTCAACAGTGGAGTCAATCTGCTCCTCAACGGTTATGGGAACTGCAGGGTTATCTTTCTTTTGTGGCAACGATCCGGTGATAGCTACAGCGATGATGGCGGGTGTGGTCATAAGGCAGGCTCCTGTTTTACAGTGTCAAAAATATTTTAATTACTGAGACAGTATGCACATTAAAGAACTTTGACCCGAATAGAACTTACTGACACCTAAATCTATTGTCATCCAAGCCTTGAGGCGATCCTGTGGGTTTGCTTGCCCTGTTTTGACCTTCCACATAATTTCGCTACGACGATAAAATGTATCTAACGCGTCGGTAACTGGCTTTATTTTTTACTCGCAATTTGTTTTAGCTGAATAACTGCTCGCAGTGACTTTGATCGAAATTCTCGTCGGTATAAAACGTATAAAACCATGACGGTTGAAGTAATAAAGATGTGGGGATTAATCCACCAGGTAAGGATAGCTAGCGCAAAAAAGTTTGCACGTAACCCCTGATTGAAATGTATGCCAAAAAGACTAATCATATTACCCAATTCAACTGCGTATTCTTCATTGTATTTACCAGCGTTGAAAGGCGCAGCGCTGAACAAAATGGAGCTATAGTTAGCTAGGCGCACCGCCCAGATAAACTTTACAAAAGCGTATATAAACACCATTATTGCCGATGCCACTTTTAACCCCCATAACTCCAGTGTCGCCGTGCTAACAAATGGGAGCGATGTAATTGCTTCCAATGCTTTATCAGATGCCCCGAGTGCTGCAATCAATCCACCTACTATTAATATCGCTGTTGACGCAAAAAAAACTGCGCTATGAACAAAATTACCCATGACAATTACGTCTGGTACACGCACCTCTCGTTTCAATACTTCACACATCCAACGATGGCGATGAAAGTTCATCGCACTAGGTAGGCTTTTCTCCGACCATCGGCTGTGGTCTGCGAACCAAGTATAGGCAACCCAGATACCAATAAATAATATCAGCGCTATCCAGTCTATGAGTGGGATTTGATTCAACATATCAGGTAAATTCCTCTAAGCTACTCTGGTTTTCTAATACTAATTAACGAACTCATCAATGCCAACCTCGACAAGTTGAAGAAAAAAAACCTTTATCGAGTCCTTATACGTTACTCAACTTCAAGTTAGAGCGACCATATCTCGACTGCCCTGCCGTTCATCCAAGTTTAACCTCTATTTTCTGCCTGAAGTAATCATTAGAGTGTTTTGATCATAATGGCACTTACTTAAGCAATAAAGCCCGATTAAACCACGGGCTTCAAGTTATCCAGAGTGGCCGGCTTGCGCCATATCTTAAGAACAGAGGATCGTGATAGTAAAATATCGGTTTCGGATGCCGAGCGCAAACGCAGTTGAACCTCTCCAGACAGCACTAGCCCGAGCAATGGTGCTAATGTGATGTCTTCAAACTCAGCGAGTAAACCTTGCAGGTCACTGTTGGACCGCATCTTTAATGCCTGCAAAAGTTTCAAGTCGATGCAGACGCTGTCGCCAACCTTGCCAGTATCTAAAATCCCTGATAAAGGCTGCCGCACAATATCGGTATTTTCTATATATTTATTCAATATGGGATCGTCACAAAACCAATATTCCAGTGGTCGATAGGGATCACTATATTCACCCGCCCCCCAACACCAAAGGCTATTAAACGGTAACTTGCCTTCGAGCAAAATTTTTTGATTGATCGCATGCGAGTTCATGAAAATTTGTAGTTCGTTAATCAACTGATACCAGGCTAGAGAATCATCCGTCTGCTCGATATACTGATCAACCTTACGCCCAACAATAGATAGATAATGCGGGTAGTGTCGAGGTGGCTGGCATTGCTTTAGATGCATTAACCAATGACCATCCGCTAATTCAGTTAATTCACAACTTTGCTTAAATTCATTATTTAGGTCATTGATTAGCTGAATTATATCGCTTTTAATTTCATTATCTTGCTCTAGTGGCAAGGCAAAGGCATTCCCACTATCAAGTTTTAGATGTATAGGTTTGCACAGCAGATACTGGCTTTGATTGGCAGCACCCTCTTCAACAAAGGCACTCGCAAAAGGCAACTTCTGGGATGGTTTAAATCCCAAACAGTAGGCAAGAATCGAATCGAAATCAAAAAGCGTATTCGGTACTCGGCGGCCAAACCTGAGTATTAAGTTTAACGAAGGCAATTGCCATCGCAAAAATTCCGCATCGAGTTCATGAACCGGTAAATGGAATAAACCAGGAACAACTAAATCAATCTGTCCAACGCCCATAGATACGTCCGACTAGTTTTTCAGACAGATGGTTAATAATCTGGATAAATCGTTAGATAAGTCTGGCTCCCGCATACTGTTGATTTTCGCCTTGATCAAATAGCTCTGAAGCAGAACATCTGGAATAATAAAACAAGGTTTTCTTGGCATGCTGGCTTCCTGATGGTTGATCTTATTTAAAGCCACATTAACAGTAATACTGAATTTATTGAAGGGCTTTGCCCCCTGTAGTTAGAGCCCTATAATTCAGTTGAATTGATTCACCTTTATTGCGTCAATCTGAACTCATCGGGAACCGCAATCTATATTCCGTTGGAGACGTTTTCAGCGTTTTAATAAAAGCCCGCCGCATCCTTTCATCATCACCAAACCCACATCGCTTTGCGATTTCTTTAACCCCCAGCGCCGTTGTTTCAAGTAACTCTCTGGCGACCTCAACACGAATAGCGCCCACCGCTTTAGCCAGCGTTACTTTCATTTGAGATGAGTAGATACGAGAGAAATTGCGTGGGCTCATATTTGTCTGTGCAGCGAGTTCATCCACCCAAAGATCTCGCTGTAAGTTTTCTGCGATCCAGGCATGCAAATGATCAAATCGACCGGCACAGTCTAAGGACTGCCTATCCAATGCAGGACTAAACTGAGACTGTCCACCAGAGCGTGCCATATGTGTGACCATTGACCGTGCCATTTTAAGCGCAGCAGGACGCCCTAAATCTTCTGCAATCACAGCTAATGCCATATCCATTCCAGCTGTCATTCCTGCCGATGTCCAAACAGTTCCATCTTTAATGAAAATGGGATCAACTTCTACCTGGATACGAGGAAATTCCTCGGCAAGTTGACGGCAACCTTCCCAATGCGTCACGGCTCGGCGTCCATCGAGAATACCCTTAGCAGCCAATATCAAAGCGCCTGAACACACCGAACAAACCCGATTTTCTGAGGCAGCTAGGTTTCCGATAGACTCGATCAGTTTTTCATCGTGCATAGCTCTGTAAGCGCCGTCCCCACCAACCACAATGAGGGTATGGATCGATTGTCCTCGCACCTCAGATATTGGAGTGCTCTCAATCGAGACGATAGTATTTGATTTAACAGTGCCACCTGCTGCAGAAACGATGACAGTTTCATAAGCCGCCTGGTGGGTCTGTTGCGATTGGGCGTGAGTAAATACTTGCAGCGGCCCGGAAAGGTCAAGCAAGACAAAGCTGGGGTAGATGACAAACACGACCAACTCGGGGTTGCGCTGATTGTCTTTCGACCTAGCATTAATTGAGGTAATGTTGTCATTTATGACAGACCTGATTTTGTTAATCTAGCAATATATGCAGGAGAAAGAATAATGCTGGCCCTAAAACCCAATTGTGAATGCTGCGATAAAGACCTACCACCTTCCGCTAACGATGCACGAATGTGTACTTTTGAATGCACCTTTTGTAGGCAATGTGCTGAGCAGAGGTTTAATAATATCTGTCCAAACTGCAAAGGAAACTTAGTAGAGCGACCAATACGCACCAAAGCATTGCTCGTATCTAATCCTGCTTCAACGAAAAGGTTTACCAAAGCACATGCTGAGTGTGCAACCCTGAATATTTAACCATTGCTATCCCTTTAACGGGGAATCGTAATACCGGGCTCGACCCGGTATCCAGCAGTTTTAACCAACCTGCGTTTGAGTCAATTGCGCACAAACTTAACGGGGCAGCTGTAAAAATCAATAGGGAATTACCATGAAAGAGCTAGCTGCATTTGTCTTCCCAGGGTTCCAAACCCTGGATTTTTTTGGACCGATTGAGATTTTTGGTGGTCTGCGAGATGATATTGAAATAACATTGGTTGCAGAAACACTAGACCCTGTTCCTAGTGTTCACGGGCATAGAATATTGCCTGAAAAAACTCTTGCAGAGTGCAATGACTATGACCTGTTGTTTATTCCCGGTGGGGATTCGGCGCTAATTGTGGCAGAAAATAAAGCTATTACAGCATGGCTAATCGAAACCGCGGCAAATGCCGAACTGGTCATGACTGTTTGTACCGGCAGTATCTTGCTTGCAACGACCGGGGTGCTCGATGGCTACAAGGCAACAACCAATAAACTAGACTTTATCCAAACCGTCCCGCTTGGACCTAACGTGGACTGGATAAAAAAAGCGCGTTGGGTTGAAGATGGGAAGTTCTTCACGTCGTCGGGTGTGTCAGCGGGGATGGACATGGCATTAGCAGCGATTGCACATCTCTATGGTAGAAAAGTAGCCAAAAACATGGCCGTTGGATCAGAGTATGAATGGCATGAAGAGTCGAACTGGGATCCTTTTTCATCATTGGCGGGGCTTGGTTAATACTACGCTTGAGTATCCCCGGCCTGGTTTATGGAATCGGTAAAAAATGACTATTGCTAGCATTTGTCACCGACCTTTTTACCTTCAACTACCAACTCATTATTATGCGGCCTCTTCTACCCTTTTCCTTAACACGTCTTATTGCCTGCTGGTAATCGACAAAACTAAATTCACTATCTATAACAGCCTGTATTTTTCCCTCTGACACCCAATTTGCAATTTGTGTTAGCTGAGTATAATTACCATGCTCTACCATTAAAAAGCCCACCTGCGGATCTTCTAGCAGACCACCGTTTTCATCATTAGCTTCGGCAGGAATAAATATTCCAGTAGGTGTTAATAACGCTTTCATATCCTCCAGTTTTTGCACATTGGTCAAATCTAGAATAACGTCGATGTTATCTACGATGTCTGAAATTTTGGTGTGATTGTAGTCATAAACCTGGTCTGCGCCGTATAAGCGTAAGTAGCCTTCTTGTTGGTTTCCGGCGATAGCAGTGACATGTGCACCCAGAATCTTGCCTATCTGAATGCCTTGGATACCAAGGCCACCTGCAGCGCCATTAATCAATAATTTCATTCCAGCCTTAAGCTGCCCTAGATCTTGCAAAGCGACTAAAGTAGTTAACGCACCCAGTGGAATAGCGGCTGCCTGAGAATAACTTAAATTATCTGGCATTAATGCCAGATAATTTTCATCAATGGCTATATTTTCCGCATGGCTTTTCCAGCCGGTTATCATATGTACATAACCAAAGACCTTGTCTCCCTTTTTGAAAACTTGACCATTGCTCTTTATAACACCCGCAAGTTCCAACCCAGTCTGCACTTCTTTATCGACGCTATATTCTGCAAAGTAGTCGTCAAACCGCCCTTCAGCGCTCTCAGTATCAAAGGGATTAACAGAAGCACTTTTCACTTCGACCAGTACTTCGCCATGCCCAACTGTTGGTTGCATTAAATTTTCTTTTAGTACGATATTTTTATCACTATTAACCACTAAACCTTTCATTATGTTTTCTCCGATAGAGCTCCACTAGTTAGGTCAAATGACCTAATTCAGAGCAATATAGGTCAGTTGACCTATATTGTCACCCGGTATATATTGACTGAATCAGGGAAAAGCCAATTTATAGAGAAATTAATGAATCAGAAAAAAGAGCACATATTGAATAGTGCAATGGCAATTTTGAAGGAGTCTGGTGACCAGGGTTTATCTATGAGAAAAGTGGCTGAAAAATCAGAGATGAGACTCAGCAATCTCCAGTATTACTTTAAGACCAAAGAGCTACTCCTGGCCGCTTTGCTGGAAGCTTTTTTACTGGACTATGCGAAATCAATGCAGTCACATTCGTTTCTCGAGCATGAAGATCCTGAGGAACAGTTAAAACAATTAGTACTCTACATATTGAATGAAATAGAGACGGGAGAGTGTGCTGTTGTATTCAAAGAGCTTTGGGCGATTGCAGAACGAAATGTTGCGGTTAAAAAGGCGATAGACAGCTATTATCAAGATCTACATATCATGCTTTTTAATGCGCTTGAAAAAATTGCTTCTGACAACTGCACCACGCAACAGATTAACAGTGTGGTCGGCATTCTTTTACCTTTTATAGAAGGCTACTGCATCACTCGCTCTAATCTGCGAGTTTCAACTGAAGAGTTGTCTGATCACCTAGCTACGCTGTTATATAAGTTATTGGATTGACAGTAGATAT
Source organism: uncultured Acidimicrobiia bacterium (assembly GCA_964195315.1). Lineage (GTDB taxonomy): Bacteria > Pseudomonadota > Gammaproteobacteria. Next base: position 133,179 of record CAXMOZ010000021.1, read on the forward strand.
TTGATTTAGAGATTAGAGATCACTATTAGCATTAACTCAGTGTTACGGTTCGTGAAAGCTGAATTATACATCCCTAAGTTTACGGCCTAGTTTGGGTCACTTATTTTTAGCAGGGAGATCTAGCTTTCACTTAGACTAACGCTGAAATTCCTGTCGATATTCACTCTGAGTATACGAAGATATCTTTTTAAAGGCACGTCGAAAAGCGGCATCATCCGAGAAACCTAAGGATGAGTATGACGTGGTCTAATTGATTGGTACAGCTTAGTTAAGGATAATTTACTTAACTGAAGAAAAGTCATGACCACAAGAAAGAAATATTCAAAAGAATACAAACTGGATGCAGTGAGTCTGGTAAAAGACCAAAAGTATGGTCAATCGGAAACGGCTAGAAGTCTGGGCATCAATTCCAATATGCTGGGCCGTTGGATAAAGGAATTAGATAC
>CAXMOZ010000022.1:0-7079 GCA_964195315.1 uncultured Acidimicrobiia bacterium
CGACAAAAACAGAACCACCACAACAAGGGCGATGAGTTTCAAATGTCTGGCCCACCTCAACTGCTCCAGGAAAAAAGCCATCACAATAAAGGACAGCAGCACCACGGGATAAAAATATCGAAAGGTGGCCACATTCTGTGCCAGGGGGACGGTGAAGATGTACAAAAACAAGTTAACAAAAAGATAGTAAGAAATCAGTAGGCAAGGAATAAGGACCGCTACATTTTCCCGATCAAATTTCTTTCGAACCTTAACCAGAGCCAGGACCGTCAAAGCAAAGAAGCAGAAGCTTCCAAGTCTCATAATCCCAGGAAAAGAAAAAGGTGAGAATTGATGACCATCAACCAGATTGAACACGTCCAGCAAACCGGCAAAAAAAATGCTCACATGACTGAGCACCTGCTCATAATTCGCAAACAGTAGAGTATTGGTACCGCTTGTGATTGTCACATTCCTTTGAATGCCAATATAATAGAAAACAGCTGAAACAAAAAAGGATGCCATTCCCACAAGGGACAATCGCAGGTACCTGGCCTTTTGTGTCGAATCGATGAAATAGAGGAACGCGGACGCCAGAAGAATCGGCATCAGGTTAAATATCAATACCCGTTGAGGATTGTGGATAGTAAAGAAAGCAACGAGCAAAAATAGTCCCAGGTAATACTTGTTCAAGCTGCTCTCATCGGCGTCAGTTACCCGGTTCACTATCCCCAGCAAGAGAAAAATAAAGGCATAGGTCGGGAGGTAGGCAATCTCGCCAAACAGGTAAATCGCATAAGAGTAGGACAGGGAGGAAATGGCCAAGATTGCAATAAAGTATTTTGACTTTGAAGAGATCGTCAGCCTGGAAACGAAAAAGTATATTGCCACGCCATAAAAGCAATAAAACAGCAGGTTGTTAACGGCATAGCTTAAATAGTTGAGTCCAAAAATCTGAATCAAGGGAACTAAAAAGAGATGATTTAAAACCACCCAGATATCATTGTTTACGTAGAACCAACCAGCTGGTAGCAGCTCACCAAGGTTTAATACCTCATTGGCCAGAAGACTTTTTGTTGCCGAATCTGTAGTGAACTGCAGTTTAAAGGTGACCAAGGAGTAAAACACTAGCATCCCGATATTTGCCAGCAAAAGAAAGGGCATAATCGCCTTTTTCAAGACTTGTGACATTATTGTTTTCTGCTCTTCCATATAATTATCCGCTCACATCGGAGCCAGTCCAAGCCAAAAGTGAAAGAACATAGGGTTTCGGTTTGAATTTGTCAAATTTATAAGCCACAGGGATCTCAAAAAAGTGAAGCAACAACGGATCACCTACGAAATATTATCCTGCTAAATACCGAAGGTTCGTTCGGAACAATTGGGGGTAATGACATTTCAACGAGTCTAGTATTTGAATGTTCATTAAAGTGATTAGAGCGTGGACTTAATTGCGGGCAAATATTTTGAACCAGGCTAAAACGCTCAAAGCATTCCTTATTCCTCCGACATTTTGTGGTTACTTCATGAATAATTAGTTTTTAAACTTGAGCTACAAATATGATATTCTAAACAACCTAATGATATCGGGGCAGACTTCAGGTTTAAGCTGAGAATGTTCAATTTTAGCTTGAGGGGAGGTTGAAATACTGCTTAGTCAGGTATAGTTCGCCCCTTCCGGTTGTGTGGATACAAGAAAAATTTGTTTGGTTGAAAGTGCCATTAAGTAAGTTTTTTCAAACTGCTGAAAGTTCAAGTTTTAAGTTATTGTTTAAATATTCTAATTTAGTAAGCAAGCATTAGCGTTGCGTTTGGATGTCCGAGTTATGTGGATGGGTACTAGGTTAGTCTAGCCTTGTTTGATTCGAAATCCCCTATTTGAATTGCTACAAGAATGTTTGAAGGTTTTTATAACGACTCAGAACCCCATGTCTTTTTTAAATTAGGCCTCTCAGCCGAGTAAGAAGTTGTGGAGTTTGGATTTTCGAGCTTCAGAGTTGGAGGTGATTTTGCTTAAAGTCGCTTCTTTATTTTTTTAATGCTTGAATATAATTTGGGCACAAGATTGATATTATTGGATTTTTTATATGAAAACAGCCGTTATTACTGGTATCACAGGCCAGGATGCAGCTTACTTAGCCGAGCTATTGTTAGATAAAGGCTACACCGTTTACGGAACCTACCGTCGAACTAGCTCGGTTAATTTTTGGAGAATAGAAGAAGTAGGGGTTAAGGATAATCCAAATCTGCATTTGGTCGAGTATGACCTGACTGATTTATCGTCATCGATTCGTTTGTTAGAATCAACAAAACCGACCGAAGTTTATAATCTGGCGGCCCAAAGTTTTGTTGGTGTATCGTTTGATCAACCTATTACTACGGCTGAAATAACTGGCCTGGGAGTGGTTAATTTGCTAGAAGCGATTCGTATCGTCAACCCCAAGATTCGCTTTTATCAGGCATCAACTTCAGAGATGTTTGGTGAGGTTCAAGAGATACCACAGTGTGAATCTACACCATTCTATCCGCGTAGCCCTTATGGTGTTGCCAAACTCTATGCTCATTGGATGACAATCAACTATCGTGAGTCCTACGGCATTTTTGGTTGCAGCGGAATCTTGTTTAATCATGAATCTCCTTTGCGCGGTCTTGAGTTTGTTACCCGTAAAATCACCGATTCAGTGGCTAAGATTAAGCTTGGTAAGCTGGATGTTCTTGAACTTGGGAATATGGATGCGAAACGCGATTGGGGTTTTGCGAAAGACTATATAAAAGGTATGTACCTGATGTTGCAGGCTGACAAGCCTGATACTTATGTGTTAGCGACCAATCGGACCGAGTCAGTTCGGGACTTTGTCACGATGTCCTTTAAAGCAGTAGGTATTAACGTCGTTTTTAAAGGCAGTGAGGAAAATGAAGTGGCTGTTGATCAAGATACGGGTAATGTGGTTGTTCGCGTCAATCCTAAATTTTATAGGCCAGCTGAAGTCGAGTTGCTTATCGGTGATCCTGAAAAAGCGAAGCGTGAACTTGGCTGGGAGTCTACAACGACACTTGAAGAACTTTGTCAGATGATGGTTGAGGCTGATTTAAGGCGTAACGAAACTAGCTTTTCTTTTTAGGGTGTAGGTTATGTCTAAAATATTGATCACTGGTATTAATGGCTTTACTGGAAAATATATTGCTGAGCGTTTCGCCAGTGAAGGCTATGATATTGTTGGTTTGGTGCAGGGAGATCCTTTAACAGAGGGTCAAGTGAGTTGTGATCTTACAGATAAGAATGCTGTGTCAGAGACATTGCGAGAGCTTAAGCCGGATGGCGTGATTCATCTGGCTGCCTTGTCGTTCGTTGGTCATGATAATCCGGAAGAGTTCTATAGCGTCAATACGATTGGGACAATGAATCTGATTGAAGCCTATCAACAGTTTGGTAGCCAGCAGGGTAAGGTCGTAGTCGCTAGTAGTGCGAATATTTATGGGACACCTGATGTTGACGCTATCGATGAATCCATTCGCCCCGCACCTGTTAATCATTATGCGACCAGCAAGGCTGCGATGGAGTATATGGTTAGAACCTGGTTTGATAAGCTATCGATTATTATCACCAGGCCATTTAATTATACTGGCCCTGGTCAGGATGATAAGTTTCTGGTTCCAAAAATCGTTAATCACTTCAAAGAACGTAAAGGCGCGATTGAGTTAGGTAACTTGGATGTTTTTAGGGATTTTTCAGACGTCAGAGACGTTGCTGAAGCTTATTTTAGATTATATCAATCTCAGGCGTCATCAGAGACCTTCAATATCTGCTCTGGTAAAGTTACATCCCTTCAAGATATTATTTCTCTTATGAATCAACTCTGTGGTTACCAGATTGAAGTACTTGTAAATCCAGCGTTTGTTAGAGAAAATGAAATCAAGGTGTTGAAGGGATCCTGTGAAAAGCTAGAGACACTAACAGGTTTTAAACCCTCAATAGCGCTTAAGAAGACCCTTGAAGACATGCTTGCCGGGTAAGTTAACTTCCAGACTAGGGTTGTTAAATTTATATTCATTGTTATCAGTTACATTTTTTCTAATGTTATTAAATGCTTAAAGTACTTCAAGTTTACCGGACTTATTTCCCTGATACACAGGGTGGCGCAGAAGAAGTTATTCGGCAGATCGCTATAGGTGTAACACGTAGTGGTGGCGAATGTAGAATAGTCGTTCCATCCAAGCAGACTAAGAAAGTGGAGCGTATCCTCGTTGGAGGAATTGAAGTCTTCAGGGTTCCTGAAGTTACCGAGATAGCTTCCTGCAATATGTTTGTCAAAGGGTTTTCTAAATACCGCGAGTTGGTTGAATGGGCTGATATTGTGCACTACCATTTTCCGTGGCCGTTCCAGGATGTCATGCATGCGTCTTTACCCAGGAAGCTGCGTGTGGGGAAAAAATTTATTGCGACCTATCACGCCGATATCGTGAAGCAGCAGTTTTTGCTGAAACTTTATAGTCCCCTAATGCGTTGGTTCCTTGGTCAAATGGATTTGATTGTAGCCTCATCTACCAATTACTCTCAAAGCAGTTTGGTTTTACGCCCTTACTTGGGTAAGGTGAAAGTGATTCCGTTTGGTCTAGATGAGTCTACTTTTCTTATTCTTGATAAGGATAATAGGGCAGACTGGAAAAGTAAGGTGGGGGAAAAGTTTTTCCTATTTATTGGGGTGCTTCGCTATTACAAAGGCTTACATATATTGCTTAAGGCGGCGCAAGAGCAAAATTTTAGAATAGTGATCGCTGGAGATGGATCTCAAAGATCCTCGTTGGAGGAGATGATAGGGCAGTACAATTTGACTAATGTAACCATGGTCGGGCGTGTCAGTAATCAAGACAAAGTTTCTCTGCTTGATTTATCTTTAGGTATTGTAATGCCCTCTTTTTTAAGATCTGAAGCCTTTGGTATTGCGTTGCTTGAAGGACTGTCTGCTGGAAAACCCTTAATTACAGCTGATATCGATTCGGGAATGAGCTTTGTCAATCAAAATGGTGTGACTGGAATTTGGGTGGAGCCTGAATCGGTAACAAGTTTGAGAAATGCTTTAAATAAGTTGAACGATAACCCGTCTTTATGCGCTAAGTTGGGGGGTAATGCTCGGCAACGATTTGACGCTGAATTTACCAATAAGTTAATGTCGGGTCGCTACATGAAATTATATAGCTCCTTATTCGATACAAAGTAGGGTCTTTAGCCTTTATCGAGTATAACCGAACTAAATAAGCTTTATACCTGTAAGTGAATACTGCCAAGAAAGCTGATAACGCTGTAGATTCTTATGAGGCATATTACCCAGAATTTTTCGGGGATGTCGAATTCGATCAAGGCATCTGAGCATGGATAATGAAACAAAAACCAGAGTATCCAAAACCTTATTGCCCTGTTAGTGTTTTGGGTTTTTTATGATAATCCTGTTGTGGAAATAGCTTAAAAAAACTCCGCAAGCCGAGGATGACTTGAAATAGCTAGTGTTGATAATACTCAATATTGGGTGAAGTGATTTAAATTTTTGAACTATCGTGGCGAAGCTTTATTTGGTTGGATAAGGATACTGATGAAAGCTTGTTAGAGACGGTATGTTCGTCCAGACTATTGAGTTTCGACAGGGCTTTAAAATCACCCGTTTGGAATAGATAGTATTCAATAATAGTTGGTTGAATGTGGATAATTTGAAGAACACATTTACTATCTAGAGAAAAATGATTATGGCCAATATTTGTTGAGCCTTTTAGAGGAAAGCGCATGACAGCATTTAGTAGGATTAATTTTTCACCCCTCGGTGATGCACGTGGTTCGCTTGTTGCTTTGGAAGGGGATAGTACAATTCCTTTTCCTATCAAGAGGGTGTATTACATTTTTGGTACTTCGACAGGTGTTGCTCGTGGTTTTCACGCTCATAAGAATTTGAAACAGGTTGCGGTATGTGTTTCGGGCAAGTGCCGCCTGATTTTAGATAACGGTAATGTCAGCGAAGAAATTTGGATGGATTCACCTACGAAAGGAGTTTTGATAAAGGAAATGGTTTGGCGGGAAATGCATGACTTCAGTGATGACTGCGTATTGCTAGTCCTCGCCAGCGAGCATTATGACGAAGCCGACTATATTCGAAATTACCAGGAGTTCTTAGTGGCTAGCCAGAAATGAGTAATATTCACCCATTGGCTGATGTTGCGGACTGTGCCATCGGGAGAGGTAGTAAGGTTTGGCAGTTTGTTGTCATTCTAAAAGGCGCTGTTATAGGTGAGGATTGTAATATATGTGCTCAGAGCTTTATAGAGTCGGATGTAGTTGTAGGGAATAGAGTAACCGTCAAATCTGGTGTTTATTTATGGGATGGAACGCGTTTAGAAGATGATGTTTTTATCGGACCTAATGCTACATTCACCAATGACCTTTATCCTCGATCAAAACAGTACCCAGAAAAATATTCTGGCATTAGGGTTAGGAAAAATGCCAGTATCGGTGCTAATGCCACTTTATTGCCTGGCGTGACTGTGGGTGAATACGCCATTATTGCTGCAGGTGCGGTTGTAACTAAAGATGTCCCTGCAAAAGCAGTTGTGGTAGGTAACCCCGCTAAAATCATTAGGTTTATTGACTGATGATTCCCTTCTTAGATCTTAGAACTGTTAATAGTCAATACCGCGATGAGTTAATTGAGGCTGCAACACGCGTTATAGATTCGGGCTGGTATATTCAGGGCGAGGAAGTTAATTCCTTTGAAACCGAGTTTTCTGAATACTGTGGTACAAAGTACTGTATAGGTGTGGGCAATGGTCTGGATGCACTTACTTTAACTTTGCGTGCCTGGAAAGAATTGGGTGTTCTAAAAGATAGAGATGAAATAATTGTGCCTGCAAATACCTACATAGCAAGTATCTTGGCAATTACTGAAAATCGATTAATGCCCGTCTTAGTAGAACCTGATGAATCAACATTTAACATATCAGTCGCAAACATACGTAAAGCAATAACAAATAGAACGAGGGCTATTTTGCCGGTTCATTTGTATGGTCAATTAGCCGATATGCCTTCGGTAATGGAATTGGCCAGTGAGCATGGACTA
>CAXMOZ010000023.1:0-11849 GCA_964195315.1 uncultured Acidimicrobiia bacterium
TTTATCTTTGAGTATTTGATATGCATAGGTGGCTATTGTCGTAATCAAATGATAACCGAATGAGCCTCCACCACCCTTAATGGAATGAGTCAATTCTATCGCCTTTGCTCTAGAGTCACTACCAGTTGGTTTATTAGATAAGCCAGCAATTGCTGTCGTAAAAACATCACATTGCTCTTTTAATCCAGCCTCATACATAGTCAACAATTCAGCAAACGCATGTTCGCCAATGGCGGCCATGGCGGAAGGAATCTCAGTGTCTTTGTTCTGTTCTGTGGTTTGATCAACGATATTCGCAACCCGTGATAGCACTTGCGCAAAGTTCGTGGTTTCTTTATTTTCTTCACCATCAGGGCTGGAATCAACAGGCTGTTGTCTCGTTGCTGATGCAGTCATATGAGACATTGAAGTATGGATTTCTTCACCTATGCACTTATTAATTGATTTTAACAGAAGTGGTAGTTCTATAGGCTTGCCACAGACATCGTTCATGCCTCCATCCGTATATTCGGTGATATTGCCCGCTGAAATATCAGCCGTCAGAGCGATGATAGGTATATTGGACTTGGGACCATGCATTGCGCGGATCAAAGCAGTTGCTTCTAAGCCGTCCATCACCGGCATGCGAATATCCATCAATATAAGGTCAAATTCTTTGGCTTTAAGAAGATCGATCGCGCACTGACCATCCTTTACAATTTCAACCAAGTGATCCAGTTTATTTAAAATGGCTAGTATCATATACTCATTAACTGCATTGTCTTCGGCCACTAATATTTTCAAAGGCCGAGACGATACCCATCGGTCTAAGGCGACTCTCTTATCCTTTGCTACCACCGCTCCCTTTGCCGGCTGGCAGCAAACTGTAAACCAAAACGCAGAGCCGATACCCTTGGTACTATCAACACCAATTTGACCACCCATCAATTCAACCAACTGCTTAGAAATCGACAGCCCTAACCCCGTTCCACCATAGGTTCTAGAGATCGAATTATCTGCTTGAGTGAATGCAGTGAAGAGTTTATTTTTTTCTTCCTCGGTCAAACCTATTCCGCTATCAGTAACTGTAAACAGAAGCTTAATTTCATCCTGCTCATTAGGTTCTAGTTTAACCGCAACCTCAATGTGACCCTTGCTCGTAAACTTCAACGCATTGCTCAGAAAATTGGATAATACTTGACCGATCCGCATCGAATCAGCATGCACAGCTTCGGGTAAATCTTCATCTAACTGGATATCCAGCGATAAGCCATTGGTCGCTATATTAGGCCCAAACATGTAAATATTGTTGCGCACAAAGGATGTTAAGTGAAAATCTGCGGGTGCAATTTCGAGCTTTCCGGCTTCTAGCTTAGATTGATCAAGAATTTCATTGAGGATCGACATTAAGTTTTTGCCCGACGACTTAATGCTGGTTGCCCAATCCAACTGCTGAGGTGATAAATCAGTATCCAGTAACAAGTCTGACATACCGAGGACTCCCGCCATCGGTGTTCGGATTTCGTGACTCATGGCGGCGAGGAACTGGCTTTTGGTGACCGAAGCTGCTTCTGCATTTTCTTTGGCTGCTAGTAGCTCCTCTGTGCGTAATTCTACTCGTTGCTCTAGCGTATCTTTGGCCTGGCGAAGCGCAGCTTCTCTCTCTTGAATAGTCGTTTCCATCGCCAGAATATCATCGCTTAGAGCACTGATTTCTTTGATACGTATGGTTTCGGCCTCGACGGAGAATAATGTATTCGTTGGACTTTCTACCTGATATTCTCCATTAGCGATTAACTCGGTTCTTTTCCGAAGTTTTAAAACCGGACTAATAAACAAGTTACGAACAACCAAAAGACCGACAATAATGGCAACTAGTGCAATGAGGATAATGGTGAGTGAAATATCGGCTACGATATTATCTCGGGTCTCAAGTAAATGCCGATTATCAAGACGACCTTCGAGTTTTAACCGATATTCAGGAATTGCTATGACGGTTTGCTGTGGGTTAACAATATCTGGCCCAATAGTAAAAATTTTCTGCTCATTGAAATAAATCAACAGTTGTTCCTGTCGGAGTTCTTCGGGCCAGCTTTGCTCAGTCAATAAGCTCTCTACGGACATCTCTAATAACAGGACTCCTTCTGTGCGGTCGTGATAGTTGACGGCTGTGGCGAAAGTTAGATAAAAACCTTCACCATCTATCGATCGATGGCCACCGAAATATTTCTCAATTTTTTGGTCCATAATATCCGTAACCCAATCCTCACTAATATAGTCAAAGTCAGGAGTCGGTAATGTCGAATAAATCTTGTTCCCCTCAAAATCAAGCAGCGTTAACTGTAACTTTTTACCCAGCACCTTAATATTGTCCATGTGGTCACGAAGGTTTGCCTGCGAGCTATCAGGTTGTAATACAGACTGGGTAAATATCTTATGCTGTGACAAGTCATCCAATACTATTTGCTGGTTGCTGATAAAGTTAACCACCAGTGATTTATAGGTGCTGATTCGGCGTTCAAAATCCTCATTTTGTATTTCACCAAAGTCACTTTCTAGTATGGTATGCATCTGAAAAAACAAAACGACACCGAACAGCCCAAAACCAAAGCCCAGTATTAAAATGGTGGCCCAGGTTATAGAAAGTGTTTTTATAATTCGGGGACTAATTTTAGCCAACATGTTTTTGAATCACCTAATCAAGGATAATCTCATTATTAGTGCCATAGTAGCCCATTCTAAAGTCCTCCGCACCCAGCGCTTCGTGTGCATCAGGGTTGTTAACTGAGAAAACAGTGAAGGGTCTAGTATAGGTTTTGATTAGACCTTGTACTGGTTCATGCAAATTTTCGAGCGCATTTTTAATGTTATTACGATTTAGTTCGATTTTTTCCTGTAAGGCATTCTTGTTGATAGCCGCAATCAGTAACCGAGTTAAATCATAAGCATGAATAAAGCCCGTGGGTGCCTTGATGTCTTCCGGCTTTTGGATAGATTCGGGATAGAGCTGACTGACCCGATCGAAAACTGATTGCTGAAAATCGGATAAAGGTGCCAAAAAGGAAAACGATGTCTGGATAAAACTGAGTTGAACTGACTTTAGCAAGCCAGGAGGCATTTTTTCTGCGAAGTCACCGCCAGTAATGCCCCAATGGCTAAATATAGGCACTTGCTGATCTTTGGGTAAGGATGCCATCGCCTGAACAAAAGTCTTACCCTCAGAAGCATTGCTTACCATGAAAATTGATTCTGCTCCGGTTTGAATAATGTCTCTTAACAATATTCGCGCATTGTTATCTGAAATTCCCCAGTTAAACCACTCTACGGCCGTTGGAGAAAGTTGCCTATCTTTCAGGGCCATGGTCATTGTGCGGTTGTTTGCTTTACCCCAACCTGTGTCCTCGAGTAGTAATGCTACTTTTTTAATATTGTTTTTATCAACCGCTTGCCGAGTGATGACATAGCCGGCCTTGCTATCGTCCACCGAGAGCCGAAAAATCCAGTTTTGCGCGGAAGGATAACGAGTAATCGGTGTAGCCGCCGCCCAAGGCACCATCACCAAAATTTTATTTTCGTTGATGAAATCGCGTGTCGTAAGTAGCGGTGGCGAATGTAGTCCAGCATAAAGAACCAGTGCAGTTGGATCCTTCAGGAATGTTTTAAGATGTTTTTTTGCTCTAGGTGTGCTGGCTCGGTGATCGAGGCTTTTTACTGAAATTTTATATTGGCCGATTTCATAATCGATTTCGTGCAAGGCGGTTCTTATACCCCGCTCAATCGAATCTCCAGAAGATGTCGCACCAGAGCGATCTGCACTAAGATATATTGTCAAATTTCTAGTGGTGTCGGCGTATAAACTGGTTGTGGTCAATACCAGCAAACTAAGGATACTGAATAAAAATACATGAATGCTGAACGGCTTCCTGATCAGTGTTGTTTTGTATGATTTCATGACAATGGTTCTCGAAGGCTCTGTGCAAGGTGAATAATATTGAGATATCTTTTCGAATTGCTATTTCTCCCTTTTGAGAGTTTAGTTCAATAACTAAATTTTATTAGATCATTGTTAGAAAAGTCAGCATTTTAGTCAGCGAGGATACTGCACTGGCGTCGTACGTTAGGCGATTTAGGCTTCTATTGATGGCAACTGTTGATTTCAAATTTAGCGAAACTTTAATTCTGGTGTTTATCTAGCATTCAGCCAATTAAGTGCAAAGTCTTAGATGAGAGTTACTTCCATGTACCGTAGACTTTTTTTGCACCTGCAACCAAGCCCGTTCGCCGGGGTTATGTGCAGTCAATCAATAGCATTTCTGACAAAAACCAAATATACAGAAAACTGCTTTGCGCTTGACTCGTGTATTATGGTTGTTATTGAAGTAATCATCGGACATCTCTAATAATGACATTGCTGTTTATTTATCTCTCCATCGCTATTGGCATTTCATTTCTTTGCTCAGTGTTAGAAGCGGTACTCCTGTCCATCACACCTAGCTATGTAGAGCAAACCTCGAAGACCAGTCCAAAAGCAGGTGAACTACTCGCTAAAATAAAGAAAAACCTCGACGAATCCTTATCCAGTATTTTAATCCTAAATACTTTTGCTCATACCATGGGCGCAGCTGGAGTCGGCTCACAAGCATCGCGAGTTTTTGGTGCACAATGGGAAACCCTAATTGCCGTAGTCCTAACCTTAATTATTTTATACTTCTCTGAGATTATCCCTAAAACTATCGGTGCAACCTTTTGGCGCAGGCTAGCCATACCATCTGCCTTTATTATCGTCTGGCTGGTTCGTTTAGTATTACCGTTAGTTTGGTTAGCCACTCGTATAACGCGCTTATTTAGCAACCGTGAGAACAACGAAATAACCCGCGAAGAAATCATCGCCCTCGCCTCGCTAAGCCATAAAGATGGCACTTTGTTAGCCCACGAAAACGAATACCTTGGCAATATATTAAACCTGCGCAAAATAAAAACCGAGCAAGTACTAACGCCTCGCAGCGTGGTACACATGTTGGATAAAAACACCACCATAACCGAAGCCTTAGATAACCCTCAGAGCAAACGTTTTACTCGTATACCTATCTTTGGTGAAAACATAGACGACATAGTTGGCAAGGTAATTAAACGCGACTTATATGAAGCTGAGCGCAAAGGGCTGGGCGGCAAACCAGTTAGTGAAGTCGCCATACCAATAAATCGGGTATCAGAAAGGCTGCCCGTACAAAAGCTACTCGACCTGTTTATTAAGAACCGAGCTCATTTGTTTTTAGTAGAAGATGAGTTTGGTCAAAACGCAGGCATAGTGACATTAGAAGATGCTATAGAAACATTTCTTGGCCGAGAAATATTAGATGAAAATGATACTGTTGCCGATTTACAAGAATTTGCCCGTGACAGATATCGAGATCGACTTCGGTCTGAAAAGAAAGAAACCAACTCTAAATAGCTACTTTTTAAATGAGATGCCTCAAATTATTTTCACTTCTCTAGTCAACCCGGAGTCATGAGGAGGGCTGCAAAATCATCACTATCCTGAACTGTCTCTAAGGATGATTTAACCCAAAATAGTCAACTAGATCGAAAGAAATTTTGTCCCCACTTAAGCTTTTATCGTCTGAAGCGCCGTTATCATGTCACTGCCTTGCTGAAACCGGTCTTCAACATTTTTAGCCATGGCCTTGTCAACAAAGCTCTGAGTCGATAGGAATGCCTGAGTCATACTAGGAATAGGGTCAGTAATATGCCGCATCGCTGTGCCCATTGCTGACTCACCTTTATAGGGCACTTTGCCTTCCAACATCTGGTAAAACAGTACGCCAATACTATATAGGTCGGAGCGGTGGTCGAGCTTCTCGCCTCGCGCTTGCTCTGGGCTCATATAACTGGGGGTGCCGAGCAAAGTGCCCGACATGGTCATGCCAGTGTCGGCCCCTATGGTGCGGGCAATACCAAAGTCAGTTAAGACAGCAGAGCCATTATCCCTGAATAAAATATTAGCGGGTTTGATATCACGATGAATGTAACCACTGTCATGCGCCGAACTCAATGCACTCAATACCTGTATTAATACGTCAATAGTTTCGACCAGTGAGAGCCCCGATTTAAGCTGATCCGTGAGCTCGCCACCAGGCACATATTCCATCGCTAAATAGTTAAGGTCTGCGGTCTGATTGACGTCATATATCTGGATAATATTCGGGTGTGCTAGCTTCGCAACAATACGTGCTTCGCGCAGGAAACGCTCACCAAAATCAGCATCATTATTGAAAGCACTGGCGAGTATTTTTAACGCGACATCTCGCTCTAAACCAAGATGACGCGCGAGGTAAACATTGGCCATGCCGCCTGCCCCTATTTTTTTGATTATTTCGTAACCTGGCACTTCAAAATTAACCGGCGAAGGTACTATAATCGGGATCGCATCGCCAGCCCCAGTCGACGCCAAATCGATCTGAGTTTCAAAGTCAGGGTTAGAAAATATTTCAGTTTTAACGTCATCAGTATCGTCAACAGCCATTACCGGCTCATCAATATCATCGAAAGATATATCCGGACTAGCCATATTTTGTTCGATCAACTGCTGTTCAGAATGACTACGATTATTCAGCCAATCCTGCTCCGACAGTCGCTGCAGTTCGGGCAATTTGTTCAGCCCAAACCGTAATGCATTGCCGACCAAACTAGCGATTAATTGGTTCGGACCCGTTTTGCCTGCCTCGGCACAAGAGATGGCCGAAGCATGCTCCAACCAATCTAATAGTCTAGCCGCAAAAATAGGGTTTCCACAATGACCACTATCGAATGACTCCAACCGCTTCAACAGAGTTTTAATCCAACTCAAGGAGTCAACACTCGATTCTGCGAGTCGGACATGCAGACTCGATTTTGGATCATCTAACAACTGCAATAACAGGTGCTCGGCCGTCACTTGTCGATGACCGAGACGCATACAAAATGCTGAGGCCTTCTCAAGCGCTTGTTTACCCTCGCTGTCGAGACTAGCGAGCACATCGCTTAATTCAGTTACCACAGGGGTAAGCCTGGTGGTTTAGATGAAAAGCCAACGATAATCCTGATCTTGGTCAATTTGTTAAGGTTATCAGATTTCAAACATCACCTAAAAATAAGCGGCCACCACCACCGGATTAGACCAGAAATGTCGGCTCGTATAGCTAATTCAAGTACTATCTATTCGATAAATAGCCTCTCCAAACTAAGTATAAGAGGACTATTCGCTAATAGCTATCTGCCGGTTGCTATTTGAAAGATCCTATCCATACGCACTCTTTTTCTGCGTTATTGCCGCTAATTCCGGAAAATTATCCGGCTTTCGTCAAAGTAAACGATTATTTACCGCTAAGATTCATTAAAAGTCCTTAGTGTATCGCCAATAGATCTTTTGGTGGCAACATCACAAGCCATAAAACAGTCCAAAAGTGATCGGTACAACAACTTAATTGCTGATAGCACTTTTGTGCCGGGTAACATAGCAGGTGCTGAAGGTAGCCTCTAGTCCGTTCGGAATGTCAGCTTTGTTAAAAATAGTGGTCGTTCAGGGTCATGTTTTTAATCATTTTTATGGCATTAATTATGGTAAATATTTGGTTACTTTCGGTTGGCAGTCAGACCCTTTTATCGTCTGGTCTGGTCAATTCTATATACAGACGTAACAAAACAGGATTGAGATTCTTTAGTTGTTGGCGCGCTGCAATTTCATCTGCTTCGTTTATCCAACATTGTAGTAACACAATCATTGCCAGACTGGTTGGGTGGGTGAACTCTGGAAACTCATCTAGAAGCTGGATCAGCCCTGGATTTTTTGCCAAAACAAGAGATGGGAAACAGCTGATTGACCAAGACTCGTCAAATTCCCAAAAGTCGTCGACTAGCTGGTTAATCGCGATACCACCGTTTTTGACCATAGCTGTTGCGGCATAATAGTCATGCCTATCAATTAGTAAGCACCAGGACATCAGTGCCTCGCCTTGTTGCCGTAACGCTTCATAGGTTACGGCCAGACGCTCTAATAGTGCAGCATGTTGATACCGTTCTGAACTGACATTGAGAGTTTGCAGAACTGCAGGCCAGTCGGGGACTTGCATTAGAGCGTAGCTTTGATGCAACTTTGGCGTTCGCTGCTCGAATGGGACATCAGTCAGGCTTGCAGACAACCGACGCCAGCCGAAAGTAAGATAATCACGCGCCAGTGCGCCAAGTGTTTCCTTTGCTAATGGCTGAACTTCCTGTTCCAGCCCCTCCAACTCGGCTTCGATGTTACCCGGTTCTATTATTGGATTGTTTTGCATATGCTGCGCATAGTTGATCAAATCCTGATAAGCGCCCAGTCGCTGCTGTCTGGGGTTAAGCTCGATCAATTGCTGTAACTCGGCTGCGGCTAGTTCGAATGAGCGTGCTGCGAGAGATTCGCGCAGTTTGTTCTCGACAATGAGCGCACTATTGTCCATGAATAAATCAAGTTGCGGTACATCCTGTGGCCTGATCCAGCATTGTGTGAGCAGCCTATGATGTTTCGGGTTTTTACTCGCAATTAGCGCCAAACCTTGTGGCTCATCCCAGCGCCAGTAAACCTGATCTTCACTGCTCAAACCAAGAGCCTGACAATTTAGTGTGCAGTTTTCGAGTATTTTTTGAAGCCCTTGCGGGTTTAACATCAGCTTTTCATCGAGACTTTTTAATTGACCATAACGCCAGGCTTCATAGTCGCTGTAGTGCAATTCATTTTGCGCTAGCAACCAGTCAATCATACTGAAGAAACCGAGCTCCCCCAGCTGAAGGTCAATCGCGGCGATATCAAGCCTGCCTGCGTCTAACATGGTTCGGTTGGCTCCTCTTGCCAGAGTTTGAATAAGTCTTCGAGCTTTAATGCAAAGTCTTTGCCGCTAGCCTGGGCCTGATGATTGACGTGCTGACTTAACACTGCCTTGCGTTGTTGCAGTTGGGCGATTTTTTCTTCGATGGTATTCTCGGCGATCAGCTTGTAGACGAACACTGGTTTGTCTTGCCCGATGCGGTGGGCGCGGTCGGTAGCCTGTTGTTCGGCGGCACTATTCCACCAAGGGTCATAGTGGATTACGGTGTCTGCCCGGGTCAGGTTCAGGCCGACACCACCCGCTTTTAAGCTGATTAAGAATACCGACGCTTGACCCTGCTGAAAATTTTTGACAAGCTCAGCACGGTTACGAGTCTTACCGGTGAGCTTGAGGTAGCTGATATTATGCACCTGTAAATCTTCGGCGAGCAGGTCGAGCATGCTCGTAAATTGAGAGAAAACCAGCATCACGCGATTCTCCGCCACCAACTCAGTAATCATTTCTATACAATGCTCGCGTTTGGCTGAGCGTACCGAGTATTCATTCAGCAATTTGGGATCGCAACAGGCCTGGCGCAGTTTTAGCAATGCGGTGAGTAGCAGTATCTGTCGCTGTCCACCAGAGTCAGGGTCTGACAACTGCTGTTGCAATTCGAGCCATTCGGCTGATTTTACACGTTCATAAAATGCCTGCTGAGCTTCGTCGAGACGGATAATTTGGTTAATCTCTGTCTTCGCGGGTAAGTCTCTAGCAACCTGATCTTTTTGGCGGCGCAACATGAACGGTGCGATGCGGGTCAGTAATTGCTGCAGTTGATCGCTATCACCCTTTTGCTCGATGGGTTTTTGATAATTACTTTTAAACTGTTTGCGGCTTCCAAGGCAACCAGGCATTAAAAAGTCGAGCAATGACCATAGCTCACCGAGATGATTTTCGACAGGTGTGCCTGATAAACATAGACGGTAATCACTCTCAATTTCGCGCAACGCCTGACTTGTACGCGTGTTTGAGTTTTTAATCATTTGCGCTTCGTCGAGTATGAGCCAGCTAAGCGGCTGGTTCTTCCAGCGGTCCAAATCATTAACAATTAACGCGTAACTACTGATAATAATGTCGTATTCATTTAATTGGGCCCAGTGTTGATGACGTTTATTACCGTGGATAATGATGTGCGTTAAGTGCGGTGTGAAACGCTCGATCTCTACTGCCCAGTTATGCAGCAAGCTCGTCGGTGCAACAACTAGCGCAGGTCTATCGAGAGTGCCTTGTTGTTTCTCCAAGCTCAAATGCGCCAATGTTTGCAACGTTTTTCCAAGACCCATGTCGTCAGCTAACAAACCACACACGCGATGCTGTTTCAAATGCTGTAGCCAGCAAACTCCAAGCCATTGATAAGGACGCATCTCGGCTTTCACCGCACTCAAGGCACTATCAAGCATGGCCGGTGTACGATGGATATTCATCGCCTGATCAAGCTGTCCGAGATCGCCCTGCCAATCAACATTGGATGGTAGATGTTGCTGCAGTTGGTGCAACCGATATATCTGGTTTAATGGCACCCGGAAGTCGCTGTTTCGTGCAGATGTCCAGTCACCCAGAACGTCCATGATGCTGGTGAGCTGCTCTGCCGGTAACAACAATAACCGACCATTCTCCAATTTGAGGATCATATCACCGTCGGCAGATTGACTATTAAAGACCTGCAGTTGCGTTATCAAATCCTTCAGATTGACTGATTCGGCACCCACCATGAGTTTAAGTGATAGTGGA
The DNA here is from genome assembly GCA_964195315.1 of uncultured Acidimicrobiia bacterium. Taxonomy (GTDB): domain Bacteria; phylum Pseudomonadota; class Gammaproteobacteria. The sequence goes on from CAXMOZ010000023.1 coordinate 10,587, forward strand.
CTATAGTCAGCGTCGCTCTGATCGAGCTGCACCTGCCAGTTATCGACACTGACATAGTGATGCCGAAAACCGGCTTCGATTATAAATTCGAAACCCAAAGATTCCAGTTGCGCTCGTTTATTGATGAGTAGGTCCTTCCATGCCTTTTGATCAGAGCTATGCCTGAGGAATCGGTTGTCATCAGTCTCAGGCGATTCTAGATCGCCTAACAGCGGCGCCAACTGCTGCTGATGAAGCAGTCGTTGCTGATCATGGCGTTCTAGTTCTAACAGCTCTGTGCCATTCCAATACAACCAGTTTTTGCTGGTTGCTCCGACACTTTGAGTCACACAATAGTGTTGGCTGATAGTACGAAATTCAAGTTCGATGAAGTCACACGGAGCGATCTTCGCCACCGAGGATGGCAAGCTATAACAACGCAAAATGGGCGTCATGCTGGTGCCCACTTCTCGTGTTGGCAACACCGAGGGTAAAGGTAGATCAAGCTTTTGCCAGTTGCTTTGGTGTTCAATCAAAAAAGACGGTATCGCTTTGGGTGCTAATGACTGCGATATCGCTTTTGTGATTTCGATCGCGTCTTTGTCAAGCGAGCTAATACCATGACTCAGCTTGCCATCACGATAAACAAACAAATGAGTACCAAGGCAAAATACACTACCGGTATTTTCAGTGTGCCAGCGCAATCGCTGAAAACCCACTTCGTCAACTATCCATCGAAGTTCGACGGCTTGGCTGATGTCTGATTTAAGTCGTAGCCAAACAGAAGGCCTAGTTTCGATATAACAGCGCCCAGTCTCAATTAAAGTCTGCAGAAAAATAGCACTGCCATGCTGTGGCAGCTTATTGCCCTGATTGTATAACAGCCAGTCAGGTGAAGCATTGACGAGGCTCTCAAGCAAGGGGATGTCGCTAATATCTAGAAAGGGCGGTGGACGCTCTAACTGGCTGGTTTGAATGATATAGGGTTTGTCGGTCTTATCTAGCTCACCATTACGCAACGCCGACAGGCTCAAACTCAGCTGGACACCTTGTGTTGGCTGCTCAATAGATAAAACATAACAGAGCCGCAAACCCTGCTGGGTATCACTCTGCTGTTGTCGAAGTTGTGCTAAAAAACTCATGAATGCTGAGGCAAATTATTAAAACCAGGGGAAAGACAAAAATGTGCGATGCGATGTGCGGTATTTCAAATGACTCAAAATCGCTAAAAGAAACCAAAGCGCTTTTTCCTTTCTGGCTTAGACTGATCACCCCCATACGCTG
>CAXMOZ010000024.1:0-8668 GCA_964195315.1 uncultured Acidimicrobiia bacterium
ACCTGGCGCGCTAAAAGCGATTGGTCGAACCTCAATCACTTTTTCCATTGCATCTTCTACATTGTACCCTTCGAAATCAATTAAGTAGGCCGCCAACACCATTCCAGTTCGGTCTTTCCCAGAGCGGCAATGAACTAACACCGGACCAATCATCATGTTTTTTCGAATAAATTCGGTTGCTTTAGGAAGATTTTCTAAGCAAAGTTCTTTATCGCCATCTCTTACGGGGGCATTTGATGACATAGGAATGTTTGAATATGCTATTCCCAAACTTGAGAGCATCGATTCATGTACAGCTTCCCCATTATTAACAGAAAGGATTGCAGAAAATCCACGGGCCTTAATTTCGTTTAGATCCCAAACGTTTGAATTCGGGCCCGAACGGCCTGCAACTTTCCCCTTTCTTAACCAGAATACGTGTTCCAGGATATTTACCTATATATATCGCCAGGTTAAATTGAGAGGCGCGCATGCGCGCCGGATCAATTTGAGCTACTTACGAAACATTTTCCTCTTCCGAATTCGTAGTTACTTCTAGTCGTTTATTTTGCCAAATCGCTAAAGGGATAAGAATTAAAGGAAGAGATAAAACTAAGTAAGGATTGAAAATGGTTGTCGAAAAGGCCCAGAGTACCGCTACAACCATTAAGGGGATTGAGGCCAAAAACCACCATATACGTTTTTCTTTTGCTATTGATGCTGCTATCGCTCCAGGAATCAATAAGAATCCACCAATGAATATCATGGCTGTTGCTGGTTCATGGGCAAATGCTGCCTCCATGAGTAGCCAGCAATATCGCACCAATTAAAAGATTATTTCTCTCGATCAAAAAAAATTCTCCTTGCCTCACTACGCCTCAATCAGCCGACGCGTTAGCGGTCTGCTGCATTGAATTGTTAGCTTGCTCTACTTCCGTTCTATCCATTGCTCCGCTCATAAATGCGACATAAAAGTCTAAAAAAACTTCTGCTGATTCTATAGTCCTATCGGCATCGAACAGTGAAACCTCCCGACCGTGGAGTGCGGCATTCGCCACACTAATTATCGATCCTAGAAGTTCAGACTCGGTTTTCTCAAAGATATCTTCCTTTTCAAGTAGTCTCGACAAGCGCCCTGTTGATGTGCGCATTTTGTCGTATTCAATATTGAAGAAATTAGCCATATTTTGAAGCATCCTCTCAAGTTCCATTCGCAACCCTGCTAAGCTTAGATTTCTATCTCTTTCAGCAATCTCCCGATAGTAGTTAAAATCATAATTTGATGGGGATGCGAGTAATCCGTGCTTATACGACTGGCTAACAAAAGTTGCTAAGTCATTTTTTACGTTAGTCGATTCTAAAACACGAGGTGAATTCTCTACCTTTTCCGCCGCTTCTTCGGCGGCCTTAATTTTTTGTTGCCATTCTAGCTCTGTTCCGCCTGGAAGCTTTATACGCCGCAGTGATTCGGCAAGACTTTTAAGCTCTGCACGAAATATAATAAATGACGTGAGAACTGCTGTCGGCCAGATAAGCACCTTTAAAAACTCTAACACTAGTTTGGCTATATCCATAAGTCCTCTTGCAAGCTAACGCCGGTTTAAAATGTGAGGCGCACTTGTGCGCCGAGTCATTTTGAAACTCTTGTTAGAAGATTTTTGTTGTTGCACCATTTTATTTTAGAAGTTCTTTTTCTATGGATTTAAGGGTGCTTTGATATCCTGTAATATACCACCTGTAACCATCAATCATTGATTGCACTTCTTCTTCAGTTACATTTAAATCTGCGTCCTTTTTGGGGTGCATAAGTCTATTTCTTACTTTGAATGAATTAATTAATTTAGTGAAATCATTGTCATCTAAGTTGATTTTACTACCACCGGGATACTTGGCTAAAAACTTAAATACCATTTTGATTTTTACATTTGTTTTTAGAAACAATGGTGACAATTCGGTTTTTCCGTTGTCTTTAACTTTTACTTGCTGTTCTCTAAACGCCATTCTCTCCGGTTCAGATAATGCCGAGGCATTTTCTGCAAGTCGCTCCATTAACCAATTTAAAGTCCCCTCAACATTAGAGCATACTGCTCGTAGAAAATTCCTTCGATGAATAGGGGAGTCATTTTGTAACAATTCTTCTTGCAAGATGTAATATTCGTCTCTAAGTGTTACCCAGGGATCCATTTTTTATTTTCTAACGCTTCGCATCAGCGGTCGAACAAAGGGAGCGAAGCGAGCTTTGGGCGATCTGACTGCTTGTGTTTGTTATGCGATGTATTTTATGGCTCATATCTTTACTCCGAACAAAGCCTTTAAGCACTCTTCTACCGCGTTGCGAAAATTTTCGATATCAGAATCAATAACATCGATGGTAGCTCGCTCATGAATCAGTTTGCACCGCATTTGGTAGTAGTGCTTTATCCGAGCCAGCGTTTTCGTCTTAAATTTGATTTTTTGCTGAACAACACTTATTACCTCATCACGATTTTTAAACAATTCTTCTAAGGATTTTCCTTTTCTATTCAAGCCATCTGTGTGAACAATATATTCCTTTAAACTAATTTCAAAAGTGCTATCTAGAATAATTAAAGCGACTCGATTCTTTGTTTCTAAACGTTGCCTGGATATAATTTCCTGAGCGGCGAGTGAGTCTAGGGCTCCAATTATCCAAGGACTATCCTTTACTAGGGCTGTATTTTTCAGCCTGAGGTGATCAATTGCTGTTTTTCTGACCCTCGGAAGCGGAGGTAAAAATGACTTACGTACCTCTTTTGGGTCATCAATATCCAAATATTGCATTTCACCGTCTTTATGGCTGAAAACTTTTTCATCCCACTCTCCTTTCAACCTTCTCGAGAGTGATGAGAAATCGGTGACGATTGGTAACAAGACATTTATGAGGCCTTTGAAAATTGGACTGCTAAAATTAATTTCAGATTTGGAGCTATTCCAAGGCATTAGCTTTGCTGGTCCGGATATTTTTACAATTACTCTTGCTAGAGAAGCATCCGGGTGAGGAATACCAGCAAGCTTGCTTATGTAACCAACCTCTCTATTTTTAACTTCCTTCATAATTAATCGATTGTTACAGTAAAAATAGACTCCGTAATTTTCTAATATTGGATCTCGGTCAAGAATTAGGCCAGCATAAAGTTCAACACCAACTTTCTGACCATTTTCGATGGGAATCTCGAATAAATAATATCTTGGTTCGTACGAAGGTGGATAAGCCCAGTTGTCAAATTGAATTGGAAGTAGTAAAACTCCGTTTAGTTTTATCGAAAAATTATCCTCAGAGATGAATTGCGAATATGTCTCGCATAAATGTTTTGAAAGTTCTAGAACATCCTCATCCAACATTGGAACGCGTAAGCTATTCAGCTCTACAATAGTCGTGTTTTCAGTGATATTCGGGATGTCATAAATAGGCATCTCCCAGTCTTCACTTTCTAGCCAATCTTCTTCAATGTCGATTTGAAAAGTAGTTCTTTTTCGATGCCTTGTTTTTATTTTTATATTTTCTGCTAAGGCAACAACGGCTCTCTTGCTTCCGACGCCAAACAGTCCTATTACATTTTCGTCAGGGCTATTTAAGCTGGAACCGGGGCTTATTAAAACGCCTAAGTCTTGTTCTTTAATGCCGCCGGCGTTGTCAGTGATTTTTATTGTTTTGTTATCGGTGTTTAATACGATATCAACGGCTAGAGCCCGGCCTTTTTTATTTTTTAGCCAAATATCTAGGGCGTTATCTACTAGCTCACATATCGACGTTTTTAAGTTGTAGTCGCTAATAATCGACCAAAACATTCGTTTATTAGGAGTTCCGTCGATAGTTTTAGAATGCTTTTTCATTTACTCATTAGTCACTCAATTTGACGGTATCGCATAACGCCGCAAACACCGGAGGCAAAATCGTAGCGACGAAGGAGCGTAGGAATTGACTTCCGTGTGATTTGCCTTGTTATGCGCGCCCTTTGAGGTAGACCTAATTAGTTGAAGCATGGACATTACCATTGCCCTTTCTTCCATCGTTTGGCGGTTAACATTTCTAAACGACTGCGGTAGCGCTTTGAGTTCCATGACTTTTCGGTAACATTTAACAGATCGTACACATTTTCACATATGATCGCCCCTACAGCATGGATTGCCTCATGGCGTTTTAACCCCTGCCGGATTAGCTTTGCGATTGTTTCTGGAACTGGTTCAACGTCCATTGCTATTTGGTTTTCAACAACTACATGAAAGCTCGCATGTAGCATTTCCCCACCCTCCGGTGCTTCCTCTTTAGCGTTTATATGGAAATCTACAACAAGATTTATTTGTTCAGATTCATCCAGGGCCAGCCACTTATCAGGATCAGGGTTTATTGTTGGATCATAACGCTCCATATTTCCACTCGAAGATTGGCGCGTTCAGCGCAACATCTTAAATAGGCCGCAACTTGCGGCATTTAAATACCGCAAGTTGCGGCCTATGTCTTATTTGGGGAAATTCAGTTTGACCCTTTTTTATCATTTTGCAATCCTTAGATTCGTTTTAAGTTCAACAACTTATCATAGTTGCCTCAGCATATCCATTCCCTTACCAGGGCGTAAAATTTTCTAATACGACGGAAACTTTCCGGATATTGGCTCGTACGCACCAAATGGTGAAATATTAATTTTGACTGGCTTAAATAATTGGTACAGCTGCCTATGAAAAGCCTGAATTAATCAGCACCCCACGGTTAAATCCGATTAGTCGAAATCCAAATAAATTCCCCATGTTTATCATCCCAAAGAATGACTATAATCGCTCAATCCTGACTCACAGCTCACACACGTATGTCATTTGAAACCATCGAATTTTCGCAGCAGGGTCCGGTTGGAATTCTCACTCTAAACCGGCCCGATAAACTCAATTCAATCACCAAAACCATGCTTGATGAGCTGAACGTGGTACTGGACGAAGTGGAGGGCGACGATAGCATTCTGACCCTGGTGTTAAACGGCAATGGACGGGCGTTTTGCGCCGGGTTCGATTTAAAGGCGGGTAGCGAAGCGAAGCGCAAGGGTGTCGCCGACTGGCGACCTGCGATTCAGTATGATTTCGATGTAATTATGCGCTTCTGGCGATTGAGCAAACCGACCATCGCGGTGGTTCACGGTTATGCCCTCGCTGCTGGTTTTGAACTGGCGCTTGCCTGTGACATGACCGTGTGTGAATCGAATAGTTTGTTTGGCGAACCCGAGGTTCGCTTTGGTAGCAGCATTGTCGCGATGTTACTGCCCTGGTACACCAATCCAAAACGGGCGAAGAAGATATTGCTCAGTGGGCAGGATCGCATGTCGGCACAGGAAGCACTTCATCTGGGAATCGTCAACGAGGTGGTGGACAAGAACGAAGGACTAAATAGAGGCATTGCGTTGGCACGTGAAGTTGCAATGATGGACCCAGATTCGGTCAAACTCACCAAACAGGCGATTAATCGTACCTACGAGATCATGGGACTGAATCAGGCGCTGGCAATGGGCGTCGATACTTCGGTGTTGATCGAAAGCCTTGAAACACCATTACGTAGAGAATTTAATGAAATTTTAGCGAAGGATGGGTTGAAGGCAGCGTTGGCCTGGCGCGAAGAAAGATTAAAGTAGTGACCAGTCATTCGCTCGACCCACTATTAAAACCAGCGTCTATCGCCTTGCTTGGCGCATCTGCCAAAGATGCCAGCCCAGGACAGGTACTTTGCGATATGGTGCTGAACTCAGACTTTGCTGGCAAAGTATATCTGGTCAATCCCCGATACGAATCGATTGTTGATCACCGTTGTTACCCCGATCTGAAATCATTACCCGAAACTGTCGATCATGTGGTGCTCGCGGTTGGCAACGAACGCCTTGAACAGGCTTTGGCAGATGCCATAGCACACGGCGCGAAGGCAGCAACCATTTACACCAGTTGCTATCTTGACAACGATAGCGAGCCGCCTTTAAAACAGCGCCTGAGCGATATGGCGGGTAAGGCCGGAGTTGCCATTTGTGGCGGCAACGGCATGGGGGTTTACAATGTAGCGCATGACCTGTACGCCGGAATATTTCCGAAACCGGGAAAGGTTCAGAAAGGCGGCATCAGTTACATCGCGCAGTCGGGCTCGGCATTTACCACCTTTCCGCACAATGGCTGTCGTCTGGGTTTTAACCTGGCCGTTTCCAGTGGTAACGAAATGGTGACCACCGTGGCCGACTATATGGACTGGTCACTGACACAGGACGACACGCGCGTAATTGGCCTGTTTCTCGAGGCGGTGCGTGATCCCATCGCGTTTGTTGCGGCGTTAGATAAAGCGGTGCAAAAGGAAATTCCAGTCGTTGTTTTGAAGATTGGTAAGTCGCCATTAAGCGCCAAAATGGCGTTGACACATACCGGCGCCATCGCCGGTGACCATGCCGCATACGAAGCGCTTTTCAGAAAATACGGCGTAATCGAAGTAAGTGACTTCGACGAAATGGCTGCAACACTGATGATATTACAACACAGTCAGCAAACAGGACCCGGTGAACTGGCGACCCTACAGGAGTCTGGTGGCTTTCGCGAACTGGTCACCGATATCGCGCACGAACTCGGTGTCGAATTTGCCGAGATTGCAGCTTCAACCAAAGCCGCTATTCAAACCCATCTTGACCCTGGACTGGAAGCAGAAAATCCACTCGACGTATGGGGTTCGCGTGACCGCTTTGAGGAACGTTTTCTTGCCTGCACGCGCCTGTTAATGGACGATCCGAATGTCGCAGCGGGAATATTTTTCAGTAACTTCCGCGATGGCTATTACATCTCAGAGGCGATTTACCGGGTGATGGAGACCGTGAGCAGGGAAGCCAGTAAACCGGTAGTGATGGCTAACTGCTATTCAGACCTCGCGCACAATGATTTTTGCAGACAATCCAATGACAGTGGTTTTGCCTTCATCGATGGTACACGGGAGGCCTTACTGGCGGTTAAACACCTGTTTGCCTACCGTGACTTTAAAAGCCATAAAAATGACAGAATAAGTTTTCCCACCACGGATAAATCGATGGTGGAGAAATGGCGCACAAGACTGCAGAAAATTTCGGGCGCATTGAGCGAAGTTGATGCGATGAGCCTGTTATCCGACTTTTCCATACCGGTACCCAGGCATGCTGTGGTAGACAATGAACAGGATTTATTACTGGCGGCGCAGGATATCGGTTATCCAGTAGTCCTCAAAACTGCGGTACCCGATGTCAACCATAAGAGCGATGTCGGCGGCGTAATCGTTAATATCGAGGAGGAACCACAATTACTCGAACACTACCGAGATTTGGCCAGGCGCCTGGGGGCCGATGTATTGCTCTCTCAAATGATAGGCAAAGGCACCGAAGTAGGCCTCGGCATTATCAATGATCCGCAATTTGGCCCGCTAGTGATGGTGGCAGCGGGTGGCGTTTTAATAGAACTGCTATCTGAGCGCTCAGTCGCCCTCGCCCCGGTCTCGACAAGCGAAGCAGATGAATTAATAAAATCGCTAAAGCTAAACAAGTTGATCAATGGCATTCGTGGCCAGGCCGCCGGCAACCGGCAGGGGTTGATCGAAATTGTCGCGGCTTTATCGGTCATGGCGTTTGAGTTGAAAGACTGCATCAAGGAGATTGATATCAATCCGGTTATCGTCAACCAAGGCTCGGCGGTTGCGGTCGATGCGCTCGTTATCACCCGTTTTTAATCCACCCCTCGCAGAACCACCTATGCGTTAAGTTTAGACGGTAGCAGTCATTGCGAGGAGCCGCGCGACGTGGCAATCTAATTAAAGCCGAGTAAATTCAAGGAGATTGCCACGTCGCTTCGCTCCTCGCAATGACCGAATTTTCATTTTCTTCCATTTTTCATTTTTCCTCTGCGCCTCTGCGCCTCTGCGAGAGCCTATCCTCTCCTACCAGCACTGCTATTTCTTACGATTGTCACGGATAAACTTAACCTTTGAATTGTTCGCGCCGACCTGCCGATCCTCTATATCAAATAGTTTTGTCGCCTTGACCAGGTCGCCGAGCTTTGCATAACCGTAATTTCGTGGGTCAAATTCGGACGATTGCTTGGCTATATTACTGCCAACAGGGCCGAGCTGAGCCCAACCACTATCATCCGAGGCTGCCTCCACCGCATTCCGCAGTAGGCTTACCAGCTTTGATTCTCCCTTTAATTCACTACTAGATTTCTTCGCAATCGCTTCACCTTCATCTACCTTCCCGCGTAGAACCTCGGTATAAATGAATTTGTCACAGGCCGATACAAAAGGCGAAGGTGTCTTTTTTTCGCCGAAGCCGTATACCGTTAATCCTGCTTCTCTGATTCTGGATGCCAGTTTGGTAAAATCACTGTCACTTGAAACGATGCAAAAGCCGTTAAAGTTGCCGGTATACAATAAGTCCATCGCATCGATGATCATCGCGCTATCGGTGGCGTTTTTGCCTTTTGTGTAGGCAAACTGTTGCATTGGTTGAATCGAGTATTGCAATAGCACCTCTTTCCATCCCTTCAGGCCGGGTGAAGTCCAGTCGCCATAAATTCTTTTCACGCTGGCGACGCCATAATTGGCGATCTCAGCGATTAAACTATCGACGATGCCAGGTTGCGCATTATCTGCGTCTATCAATACTGCTAATTTATCGGTTATTTCCATTTTTTTGTCCCGGGG
>CAXMOZ010000025.1:0-57389 GCA_964195315.1 uncultured Acidimicrobiia bacterium
CCTTAAAAAAGCGGGTATGGAAGGTGTCAAAATTGATCTTTCTGCATCAGATGCAGCCTTCGCAGGTGCTGTCGATGCGGCATTATTAATTAAGGATTCGGCTGCTGAGTCGGGCATTGATATCAACGTAGTGCGTGAACCTAAAGATGGATACTGGGCCAATGTGTGGAACAAGAAGCCATGGTGTGCTTGTTATTGGGGTGGCCGTCCTACGGAAGATTGGATGTTTAAATCGGCATACATTGCTGGCAGTGAATGGAACGATACCGCCTGGAGCAAGGGTGCCAAAGCTGATCGATTTAACGCAGTGGTTGAAACAGCGCGATCAGAAACAGATCCGTCGAAACGCCGAGCTATGTATTATGAGTGTCAGTCAATTGTGAATGACGATGGCGGAGCATTAGTGCCAATGTTCGCCAATTATATTCATGGCATCAGTAAAGAGATTGGCCACGATGAAAAAGTGGCTGCAAACTGGGAGCTAGATGGTAATAAGACCTCGGAACGATGGTGGTTTGTTTAAGGGGTAACAGATAACTCGGTGTTTGCGGTACAAGGATGCGCCGCCACAAAGTGCCTGATTTTGATGGCCGAAGTTTGATTTGCATTGTTTCGATATTCTGCGATAAAAACCCGGCTCCGACTTAGTCGGGTTAGCGGGTCTTATCTTTCGTTGCTGGATATAAATTGTTTGCTCAATTCAAGAAAATCGGATGAATAATCTGATACCCGACTAATAAAATATTGACGTTGTTTGGGGATGATAATTTCATCAATGCTTAATAGAGTGCTCAGCCAAAAGAGTTGGCTCTGACGACTGATGTCATGTTCTTGAGCATCGGCTCGTTTTAATGCTACGAATCGATCACGTAGATATAGTTCGATTGTTTCTTTGCTCGGCTGACTTCGTAGAAGGTTCGAAAATTCTAGGTGCCTTAGTTTACTTCTCTCAAACCAGTAGTGCCGATTGTCTGGACGGGCATCACTCATGACTCGCAATTGTGCTACCTGTTCTTCGTCAAAATCGCCAAACCAGTCTTCTAAATTCTCGATTAAATCGGCAAAGTTTTTGTCGATATATTCTTCAGCTGGCATATTTAGTTTTTTTACTCTTTCGTCTCTCTTTTCGAGAAAGATACGATCATAGTTATCGATTTGTTTGATACTGACAGTGGATAGAAACTGACTAGCTTTTGGAATAATCGTCTCCACAAGCCGGATGCGAGCAGCTGAGATCTTGTCGAAAAAAAAATCGATCTCCTCGCTGGTAAGTCCATCGGCATATTGTTGGGTGAATTGATTGAGCAGATCAGAATATTCAGCTAGTTCCTGTTGCCTGTGCCATTGGAAAATAGTGTCAATATCTGCCTTTACTTGCTGCTGTTGGGATCCTGAGAGTGGAAAGTAGTCGTCAATTTGACCACGGACTAGCCAGTCAGCATTATTGTAAACAAGTGACGTCGAACTGCAGCCAGTCAGTAGGGCTGTCAATAACATCCATTTGAGAATGGGCCTGGAGAGTATAGATCTAGTGAATATTGGGCTATGCATAATCAGGCAATTGTACAGTCAGCGATTGAGTTTGGTTTCGTTTAAATCTAATTCTCCAGCGAGTTTACCAGAGCTTTACGGATTAAATTGCTTTTGTTGATCCCAATTTTTACTTGTAGTGATAACATGTGAATCTTCAAACTTGTCGACTGTAACTCCATCCTGATATGTCAACTTTTCAAAGTTTTAAGCTGGGTATCCGCTGTTCTGGTGGCTACTTTATTTCAACCTTCCTATTTGGTGTGATGTTTGGCATTGCTGCTACTTCGGCAGGAATCGAACAATGGCAATCGCTATTGATGAGCGCGTCGGTTTACAGTGCATCAGCACAGTTCGTGTCACTCGAGTTTTGGCAGTCACCATTGCCGTTGGGCACAATTGCTCTTTCGGTGGCGCTGGTAAGTAGTCGTAATATTCTTTTAGGTATGTCGATGACCTATCACTTCGATGGACATAGTTTGTTGCGGCGTATTGTCTGGTTGTTTCTGTTAAATGATCCCGGTGTTGTGACAGCATTAAGCCTGGATAAACAGGTCGACAGGCTTGGCTACGTTATTGGCTATGGCGTTTCATTATTGGTTAGTTGGGTGCTGTCGACCCTGGTTGGACTGAACCTGGCTGAATGGTTTGCTGGGGCAAACCTGGGGTCTCTTGATTTTGCTGGACCGATGGTAATGGCAACGATGATGATTCTGTTTGTGAAAGGGTCTGGCGCAAACGCCTTGCCATGGATAACGTCAGCCGTGGTGTCGCTTATATTGTTTGAACTTGGCGCAGCTAATTATTTAATACTGCTCGGATCTGTTTCGGTTGGTATTGTGGTTGCTGTTGTACATGGGCGTCGACAACATGCTTGATCAACTTATTGGCAGTAAAGAAATTCTAATAGCCATTGCAATGATGGCTTCGATTGTTTATCTCTCACGAGTTGGTGGATACCTACTTGGATTGCAGGTTCGACATATTGGTGGCTTGCGACCCGTACTCGAAGCATTGCCGGGCTGTGCATTTATGGCGATTTTGGTGCCAGTCGTGAGGCAGGGGAGTTTGATAGAAATCGGTGCTTTATTGTGTGTTGTTGGTTTGATGTGGAAAACCAATAGCGTGGTACTAGCGACGACGATGGGAATGGCAGTTTTGGTACTAGGCGCACCACTGCTAGGTAAATTCTAACCGTCGTCTTTTAACTGAAGTCTCTTATCAGGCGTCGCGAAGCTGCTTAATTGTTTCAATCAGCTCAGCATTAACTGAACGCGGTCCTGTATTTTCCCTGTTTTTATGCCGTCTGGCACCTGGTAGTCGAGTACCTTCAATACCATCATATTTCTCAAAAAAGCGGTCAGTTTGATTAGCACTGTTCTTTCCCGACAAAATATCTGGCGACATTGCCAGAATGAATTGACCGCCTCGCGCTGGCCCTTCATCGGCGTTGTCATTTTCCTGGGTTTCGTAAGAAAAGGTTTCACCCACCATTGGGCCGGATAGCAGCTCAACCATCAACGCGATGGCTGAGCCCTTGTGACCACCGAATGGCAGTAGAACACCTTTAGCAATTTCAGCTGCATCGGTTGTTAATTCGCCAGATGCGGATAAGCCGGTGCCAAGTGGTACTTCATGACCATCACGAGCTGCGATCATCACTTCACCCATTGCCATCGATGCTGTTGCCATATCGATCACGATGGGGTTTTTGTCAGCCCTGGGCCAGGCAAAGCCCATTGGGTTGGTACCAAATATGGGCGTTGTTCCTCCAGCGGGTGCCACCCAGGGCAGGTAAGATACAGTGGTGAGGCCGACTAATCCTGCCTCAGCAATTTTTTCAACTTCAGGCCAGAGTGCTGCAAAATGGTGTGAATGTTGAATTGCGACTGCGGCGAGACCGAATTTTTTCGCGGCGTCAATCAGTGGCGGCAGGCAGTACTGGTGGGCGACAGGTGCATAACCGCTTTTAGCATCACAGCGAAATATGATTGGCGTGACTTCTTCTATTTCGGGCTTTGCTGTGCCGTCGACCTTCTTGCTTTTAAGCCCAGTAATATATCCGGGAATACGAAAAAGGCCGTGAGAAATTGAACCATCTCTTTCGGCTATGGTGACTGTGTTGGCAATAGCGTCGGCAGTTTCCTCGTTGGCGCCGTGTTTCAATAGTGCTGTCTTAGCTAGGTCGTATATTTCTGCCAGGCCGAGATCGGTAGTCGGGATTGCCATGAGTAAAGTCCGTTGCTGAGTTTAAAAGTAGTCTAACAGTAGGTAAGGGCAGCTTCACCCAAAACATCAAAATCAGCTTCGGTTACAAGGTTTTTTGCAAAATCGATTTAACAAAAAAGCCTTAACTGGCTCATAACCAGCGCCGAACTTTGTTTTTATAGGCTGTATATTGATCTCCAAATTTACTTTGCATGACAAGTTCTTCCGGTCCAATTTGAAATCGATTGATATAAATAACAAACAGCATCGGGCCGATGAATAGCCATAACATCGACAATTGAATGGCCCATGCCGTTAAAAACAAAAATAGCCCAACGTACATTGGATTACGCGTGAAGCGGTAAATACCGGCCGTTACCAATACCGAGGTTTTATTGGGGTTCATCGGGTTAATGGTTGTTTTCGATTGCCGAAAAGTGAGCAAACCGCAAAGGTCGAACGAAACCCCCACAATGACCAGCAACAAGACTAAGGCCTGGCTTATTTCTGGTGATAAAATTAGCGTCGGCCCATAGGCTGGTAGACCCCACATAATCAAGGCAATCAACCCAGCAACAACGGGTGGTGGCACCTTGTGTTCAAGTGTAAACACGGACTACTCCAGAAAATCCTGCATCCATTGATCGTAAGCTTCGGCCTTCGATAATCGAGTTATCAAACTTTTGTCGAAGCGATTGCTTAGGTCACTTGGCTTAACACCTTCACGCAACGCCTTTAGTGCATCGTAGGTCGCCTGCATGGCGGCCATGACCGGTTGGTGTCCTTGCAAGCAAAGGCTAACGCCCTGGGATGCCATATAATTTAAATCCATAATGTCAGCACCTGCGCCACCCAAAATTAAGGGTAGTTTACATTCACTGGCAATGGCTTCGAGCTGTTGCTTTTGTTTGATGCCAATGAGGAAAATAGCATCGACCCCCGTTTCCTGATAGGCCGTAATTCTGGCGATAGTGTCGTTAATGCCGGTCACCGAAATAGCGCTGCTACGAGCTGCAATGACAAGTGAGGGGTCGGATCGACCGGCCACTGCCGCTTTCATTTTTCCAACGCCTTCTTCAATCGAGATTAAGCTGTTTTTCCCACCACTGCCGAATCGGCGTGGTAATTCAGTATCCTCTATCGAAAGCGCCGACACCCCAGCAGTTTCTAGCTCTTCAACCGTGCGCTTCACATTTAAGGCGTTGCCATATCCGTGATCAGCATCGACCATAATCGGTAAGTTGCTCGCCCGACAAATGCGATATGCCTGCTGAGCAAATTCACTCAGCGTGAGCAATATATGATCCGGATCACCCAGTACCGTTAACGAAGCGACCGAGCCGGCAAACATACCTACCTCAAAGCCAAGGTCTTGTGCAATTCGAGAAGAAATAGGGTCGTATACTGAACCTGGATAAGCACAGATTTTGCTATTTAGATGAGTGCGAAAACGTTCGCGTCTATTTTGCCAATGCATGGGGTTCAATTGCTCCTAACGTGGCTGTTATGCTTTTTTGATAAGGCTGACAACAAAAAGTAGCATAATAGCGCCTACGGTTGCAGTCACGATTGACCCAATAAAACCGTCAGCCGAAACACCGAGTAAACTAAAAACAAAACCACCAACAACAGCGCCAAAAATGCCCACTATCATATTGCCGAGAAGACCAAAGCATTTGCCTTTCATTAGTTTTCCCGCTAACCAGCCTGCTATTGCGCCGATGATTAAGTAAACAATTAATCCTGCTATACCCATAAATTTAAGTCTCTGTTACTAAATTTATTCTAGTCGGTGCAATCTAACACTACTTTTAAGATCAGACACGTCTGTTGTCAAATCATCTTGATAGGAATTGGTATAGCAGCGAAAATTCGCTTTCAAAAATAGTGAGTTTGTTATCATTTTCTTAGGTGACTTCTCAGCAATTCTCCCTTAAGGTCATGTAAGATAACGAGACTTTGAAATCTATTTTTATTAGTTCATGCCAGCAAGGAGATTAGCGCATTAGTCGTTTTTCATGGCACGCAAACTATTTGCGATTATCAGTGGTGAATTCAATGTTGTTGCTTTCTCTGCGATTACTGCTTGTTTAAAGCCTATTTTATTTAACAGGTAAATCTGGCATTGTGTCATAGGTGAACTGGGAGTAGGTTTTCATCTTCTTAATATCTTGCTGGAGAAAAATAAGATGAGCTTACAACCAACTATCCGGTCTTACTTCAGACTCAAGTTATGTATTTTTAAGTTGAATCCAGGAAAGGAAAAGTAATACTGAATACTAATACTTTAATCAACCTAGGACTTTGGAGACAAGTGGATGAGAACCAATAAGCGTAATTTTTCTTTACCCTAACCGCTCTGCTAACTATCTTATTGACTGCCTGCGGTGGTGGTGGTGGTGTTGGCAGTGGATCGCCATCGGCGCTTGAACTTCGCGATCCAACTCCAGGTAGCGACGACTATTTTGGCTCACATGTTCTGATTCTCGGCAATGGTAATATTGCAGTGAGCGACCCAGGAGACTCCTCTATAGCTAATGCAAATGGTGCCGTTCACTTGTATAACCCGTTGACACGGGCACTAATCGCTAGTGTTTATGGCGATCAAGCGGATGATCAGCTCGGGTTACACGGCATCACGGGCCTAGGTAACAGTAACTTCGTTATTTGCTCGATGGTAGACAATAACGGGGCAATTTCGAACGCAGGTTCGGCACGGTTGATCGATGGTAGTACGGGTGTGGAAATTCAGGCTCAGCTCGGTGATCAAGCTGACGACTTGCTCTGTAGGGATGGTATCACCGTGCTGGGTAATAATAATTATATTATTTCTTCGGGACTTGATGATAACAGTTCAGTGAGAGATGCGGGTTCAGTCCGATTGGTTGATGGAACTACTGGAAATCAAATTGCTGTTTTAGAGGGGGACCAGTCATTTGAAAGGTTTGGGTCAAATGGCGGCGTTACTGTATTGAGTAATGATAACTATGTAGTTGCCACTCTGGGTGATGATGAAGATGGGCCTCAAAGTGTGGGTTCTGTCCGATTGTTTGATGGGACTACTGGCGCGCAGATCAACGCCCTGATAGGCGATAGCGCTGGTGATCCAATTGGGACTCAAGTTGTTGTGCTAGCAAATAATAACTATGTCGTTGCTTCAAAGAGTGATGATAATGGACTGGTTCTGGATACGGGTTCTATACGCTTGATGAACGGTGCAACTGGAAATCAGATTAGCGTTGTGTTTGGTGATGACGCTGGTGACTTTTTGGGTGGCTTCATCACTGGGCTGAGTAATAGCAACTTCGTAATTACTTCCAAAGAGGAAGATAGAGACGGCATTTCAAATGCGAGTTCAGTGCGGTTAATGAATGGCAGCACAGGTGCACAAATTAGTGTTTTGTTTGGTGATCTAGAGGGCGATGCTCTTGGACAAAGAATCGATGGTGGTTTCATTGCCCATAATGCTGTCACTGCATTGAGCAACAATAACTATGTCATTACTTCTCCTTCAGATGACAGTGGCGCCACTATTGACGCCGGTTCGGTTCGTCTAATGGATGGCATTACTGGTACACAAATTGGTAGCACTATATTTGGTGACCAAGAAGATGACAAGATTGGAGAATCAGGTATTACGGTACTGAGTAATGACAATTACGTTATTGCTTCCTCGAAAGATGACAACGGTACGATGCCGGATGCAGGATCAGTACAGTTGGTTAGCGGTACCACGGGTGATGCTGTTGGCCCTCTCCTGATTGGCGCAACAAGTCGTAGCCGCTTGGCAAATGGAGGTGTTAGCGCACTGGGTAATAATAATTATGTTGTTGCCTCAGGTGAGGATGATAACGGTACGATGTCCGATACTGGTTCAATTCGTTTGTTCAATGGGAATACTGGTGAACAAATTAATGCCTTATTTGGCGATGGATCATCTGCTCTATTAGGTCTTGGATTAGGCACTGCCGAAAAAGTTATTAATGTTTTAGGCAATAATAATTTTGTTGTTCTTTCCCCATTTAATAACAATGGTTCAATTCGTTTGGTGAATGGTGGTACCGGTGTGCAAACTGACCGCATCAATGCAGAAGTATCAAGTGATTTGGGCGCACCAGGAATTACTTCTGATGGTACAACTACGACTAGCGTTCGATCTAGCATCACTGCACCAGCGGATAGCAGCTACTATTTGATAGGAGCGCCCGAGTGGGATAATGGTGAACGCAATGCTGGATTAGTACGAATGGTCTTGCCATAGGTAGTGATAGGCGGTCAGAGTTTTGACCGCCTCAACATCCAGAGGCTATTGTGGGGTACTGAAGTGTTGGAAATTCAAATGAAGGCACATCTCGCTTGCAAAAATAATCAGTTACAAACGAATAATAGTAATCGCATACAGCAGCGCAAAGCCAAGTAGCATTAACAAGATGACTGGTTTTGCCTTACGGATGAAAGCGGGCAACCAACTGATCTTAAGGATGTAGATTGAAGTGATTATCATCAATACACCTGAACAAAAGGCTGCTAGCCCCCAGAATTGCATAATGTTTTGGCTGGCGTACCAGAGTACGTTCCATAGTCCGGCAGCAAGCACGAGGGTGCCGATGATAGAACGGATTGGGCGGGGGCAGTCCTTTGCCATTGGAGGCACGGCGGTGATTAAGCCTGCGATCATGCAGCAGGTGACGATGGTTCCCATAGGTAGCATAAGTTTTTGATCTATCGTTGGTTAAGTTATGGTTGTTTAATTTGCTGTGTCAGCATATTTAACACCTTGATTGAAAACAATGTTTATTCAGCTCGTAGGTTGGGTTGAAGTATAAACCCAACAAACTCTTGCAAAACATCTGAAACACATTCTTGTCGAGTTATTGTTCGGAAGCGTTGACCTTTCTGTTGGGGTTCGATCCTCTCGGCAACTGCACATTGCGCCGCCTAGAGGCTCCTACTTTTGGTGACATCACTTCGGGACACCGAACCACTGCATCCTTGCAGTCGATACCAATTTAAGGTTTACAGCACTAGAGTTACTGGTTCTAAATGGTCGCTTTGAGCCATCACTCGCCCAACAATTGCAGAACGATGATAACCTGATTGAATCAATTTTTGCAGACATTCATCAGCCTTCGCAGCGGGAATGCTAGCCAATAAGCCACCCGAGGTTTGTGGGTCAAATACTAAGGGATATAAAACACTCTCGGAGGCAGCCTGCATATTACGAATGGAGCGGCGTAGTCTGACGTTAGCTGGTTGCAGTGAACTCAAAATACCCATTTCAACGGTCTCTAGCGCACCATCGATTAGCGGTAGCGATTGCAGATCGATCTCGACATCAACACCGGATGGTTTAATCATTTCGACTAGGTGACCCAGCAGTCCAAACCCGGTGACATCGGTACAGGCGGTTGCACCATGGGAAAATAAAACCTGCGATGCAATTCGATTCGATTGCACCATTGACACGATGGCTTCGTCTATCCAACGGCCTTTGGCTTTTTGTTGCATATCGGCGGCGAACAAGGTGCCTGTGCCGACCGCCTTGGTTAAAATCAAAACATCGCCGCTTTGCATGCCGGCCTTGCGCAGTATTTTTTCACGATCGGCCAGACCGTTAACGGAAAAGCCCAAAGCAAGCTCAGCACCTTCACTGGTATGGCCACCGACTAATGCTGCATTAGCATCATTCAACATCAGCATCGCGCCGGCCATCAAGTGGCGCAGGGTGTCTTCGACCTTGACTTCGATACCAAATGGCACGGTGGCAATCGCTAATGCGGATTGCGGTTCAGCGCCCATGGCGAAAATATCGCTCAGGCTGTGGTTTGCCGCAATTTGACCAAAAATGTAAGGGTCGTCGATGAAAGAACGAAAGTAATCGACGGTATGCACCATGACTTTGCCAGCGGGCACCTCGACGACGGCCGCATCATCGGGTTCGTGTAATCCAATTAATATGTCATCACGAGGCGCAGGTTTGAGTTCGGAAATAGCCCGGCTAAGTACGTTAGCGCCCACTTTGGCACCACAACCACCGCAACGCATGGCGATAGCCGAGATATCTTTCAAGGTGTTTTTATCAGCCAGGCCAGAATCAATAAGGGTCTGATGTTGGTCGTTCATGTCGGGTAGTTCGGAATATTGTGCCATCCAGCGGCGATCAATCCAGTCTTTCCAGGCCCATACAAATTTGCCTCCAAAGTTGATGAATGTTTTATTTGCGACCGCATATTTATCACCACTGCTGACTAAAGCCAATAGTGACTGTTGTGGCTTGAATGGTTTCAGTGGGCGATTTAACAACGCCTGGCGTAAATTATGAGCCAATGGCTTACCTTGTCGCACGGCAAAAACACCCGCTTTAGGGCGAGGGTGATTGATCACATTGACAATATCGCCAGCGCCAAAAATATCGCTATGAGAGTTCGATTGAAGTTTATCATTGGCTTGCATGAAACCACGTTCATCGACATCTAAGCCCGATTCTTTTATCCAGTTAGGCGCGCTCGCACCGGTGACCCATAATATTTCGTCTAGTGCTATCCGGCTGCCATCACTTAACTTCAATCCACCTTCATCGGCCAGAATAGCCTTAGCGCCGTGATGAACGCGTACCTGTCGTTCGGCCAGAATGCGCTCAAACTTTTGAGCCACTGTGGCTGGAAATGACGGCATGATTTGATCGCTTTTGCTGATCAAATGAAACTCAAGCTGTTCGTCACTGCGTTGATGTTGGTCGAGTAGCTGACGCAATCGAAATTGAATCGCCAGTAGAATTTCAACGCCAGCGGCACCGGCTCCTACCACGGCAATTCTATGTGGGCCATTTTGTTCTAGTACGCGTTGTATGAGTTGATGCCAACGGTCGACAAATCGGTTAATGGGCTTCACTGGTGTGGTGAATTGTGCTGCACCTGGCACGGAGGCAATGTCGGGTCGTGAACCGATATTGATCGATAGCAGGTCATAGTTAACCGGTGGTCTGTTCTCACAAATGATTTGTTTGTTTTGAGTATCGATGCCTATGGCCGTGTCGTGGAACAAACGGGCTGAGGCAAACTGCGTTAAAGGTCTTAGATCGACATGCGCCTCATCATAGCCATAGTGCCCCGCAACATAGCCTGGAAGCATGCCAGAGTAGGGCGTTTGCACATCGCGTGCTATCAATGTCAGTCGGACGCCAGGCATCGGTTTCATACCAAACATTTTTATAACAGCGACATGGCTATGTCCGCCGCCGATAAGAACAAGATCTTTAACTATTGGTTCCTGGCTAGATTTCATGCGTTAACTCAGTCGAGTCTCCGATCAGTGAGGGTGTGTTTGTTTGAGCGCAATTTATAGAGAGCAGTTTATATGATAAAGCCAAAAATTCGAACCGCGAGAGCCTTAATATTTAATTACCTTGGACAATACTTACCACTGTTATTGTTATATTATTTTAACACTCTGTTTTTAAAGAAAAACCATTTTTTGCTCGCACTGGCAGGAAGGTTGGCTCAGTATGTGCGCGCGAATGCCAGTGGTATCGGCGCGACTATAATAACTTTGGAGGAATTTCATGACCTTTTCTACCCGTAAAAAAACGATGCTGTTTGCATCAATTCTAGCTCTGACATCTTTAACCTCGACTGGCAGTGCGCTGTCAGAAACTCGCTGGGATATGCCGACACCTTATGGTGATGGCACCCATCAAACTCAGGTTGCTCGCAGTTTTGCAGCAGAAGTGAGCGCTCAATCAAATGGCAAGCTTACGATCAAAGTTCACTCTGGTGGTTCGCTCATTAAGCACCCCGAAATTCATCGTGCGGTGAAATCGAGGCAGGTGCAATTGGGTGAAGTCTTTATCGGTCGCCTGGGTAACAATGATGCTATTTTCAAGCTGGATAATATTCCCTTCCTCGCAACCGATTTTGATAGTGCCGAAAAGTTATACAAAGCATCTAAGCAGGCACTTAATGATGCGCTGGCCGAAGATGGTTTGATGTTGCTATACACGTCGCCCTGGCCTGCGCAAGACTTGTATTCAAACAAGCCGATTAATAGTCTGGCAGATTTGAGTGGTCTTAAAATGCGTTCATATAGCCCAACGACGTCTCGTTTAGCCGACTTAATGGGAACCACACCGGTGAATATTCCTTTTAGTGATGTCGCTCAGGCATTTACTACGAACGCGATCGATGCCATGGTCACCTCGCCAAGTACCGGCGTTAATAGTCAGAGCTGGGATTATATTTCTCACTTCACGACCATTAATGCCTGGATTCCGAAAAACATGTTGTTTGTTAACCAGAAGCTTTTTAAACGTCTGGATGATGACACTCAACAAGTCATTTTAACCGCTGCCGCGAATGCCGAGAAAAAAGGTTGGGCGCTAGGTCGAAAACTGGCGGTTGAACATACTGATGAGTTAAAGGAAAAAGGCATGACAGTGTCAGCTCCTAGTGAACAGCTTCAGAACGAGTTACGTGCAGTCGGCAAAACTATGGTTGATGAATGGTTAGCCGAATCAGGTGCTTCGGGTAAGGCTATAGTCGATGCTTACCAGGCGATGTAAAAAGTAAATGATCGAAGTAACCGCCGTTTTTTTATAAGCTGCGGTTACTTTAAAAGCATGGGGTTTTTGAGATGCAAAAGTTCAGGCATTATTTTTACCGTACTTCGTTAGTTTTATCGGGCTCTTGTTTGGTACTGATGACCTTGTTAATCCTCGGCCAAATAGTCGCAAGGTCTATGGGTAGCGTTATTCCATCGTCAGAAGACTTCGCTGGTTGGCTTTTATCGGCTACGGTATTTTTTGGTCTGGCTCACACTTTTAATACCGGTGGACATATTCGAGTGACCATGTTGTTAAGCAGGTTGTCTGTAAAAAAACGTCGCTGGCAGGAAATATTCAATGCCTTTATTGGACTTTTTATCAGTGGTTATCTGGCCTTCTATACGCTCTATACGGTTTACGATTCTTATGACTTTGAAGAGGTGACGGATACTTATCTGGTGGTGCCGTTATGGATGGTGCAGTCGCCAATGGCGATAGGCTCGTTATTCCTGTTCATTGCAATCGTCGACAATAGTCTGGATTTGCTAGCTGGCAAAACACCGGGCTATATTGCAAATGAAGAAGTTTTAAGCAGCGAACAGGCCGAATAATGGATATGTCACTTATTGGCGCTATTTTAGTGGTTTGCATGCTGTTAATGCTCACCAGTGGTATCTGGGTGGCGTTGACACTGACTGGCCTTGCTATCATCGGTTTGCTATTAATTGGTAATGGCAGCATCGGTTTATTATTAGGCACTTCATCGTGGAGTGCGATGACAAGCTGGTCATTGACGGCGTTGCCATTATTTATCTGGATGGGAGAAATCTTGTTTCGGACGCGCTTGTCGAGAGACCTTTTCGAAGGGTTGACGCCGATATTATCGAAAGTGCCCGGCAAGCTGCTCCACGTCAATATTCTCAGTTGTGGCATTTTTGCTGCGGTGTCCGGTTCATCCGCGGCTACGGCAGCGACAATTGGACGTATGACCTTGCCGGAGCTTTCCAAACGCGGTTATGACGACTCGATGGCGATAGGCACCCTGGCGGGTTCAGGCACTTTAGGTTTGTTGATTCCGCCGTCTATTATCCTCATCGTTTATGGCGTCTCGGCTGAAGTCTCAATTGCACGCTTGTTTCTCGCAGGCGCACTACCAGGCCTGGTATTAATTGTTTTATTCATGGCTTACACGGTGATCTGGTCGATACTCAAGGATAGGGCCAGAACGGTCGTTGATGACGAGACCTATACTTTTAAAGAAAAAATACTGGCGCTTAGAAAGCTGATACCCATTGTGATTTTGATTACAGGGGTTCTAGGCTCGATTTACCAGGGAGTCGCGACACCAACCGAGGCGGCGGCATTTGGCGTAACAGGTGCGCTGTTGCTGTCATTGTTATTGGGTAGTTTCAGCCTGGCGAGTTTTCTTGAAAGTATCTCAGGTGCCGTTAGAAATTCCTGCATGCTTGGCTTGATTCTCATCGGCGCACACTTTCTAACTCTGGCGATGGGTTTTATCGGCATACCCAATGCGCTGGCTGAGTGGATAGCATCTTTAGGGTTATCACCTATCGAACTGATCATCTATTTGAGCGTGTTCTTTATTATTCTTGGCTGTTTTCTCGACGGAATTTCGGTCATTGTATTGACTACATCGGTGGTATTGCCAATGGTGACTCAGGCCAATATCAATTTGATTTGGTTTGGAATATTTTTGGTACTGGTGGTCGAAATGTCGCAAATTACGCCGCCGGTTGGTTTTAACCTGTTTGTGATTCAATCGCTCACTGGCAAAAATATTTTTAGCGTTGCCAAAGCCGCACTGCCGTTCTTTTTCATGATTGCGTTCGCTATTGTATTGATCACTGCATATCCATCTATTGTGCTTTACCTGCCGACATTAATGTCGTCGTAAGAAAGTGGCGGGTGCCTTTTCCCCTAAGGAAATGGAACTCACACCCCAGGATATTTACCTGTATCAAAGCCGCAACCTGCGTCGTGGTTAAACAGCATTACTTCGATTTTAAAGGCAGGATAGTTGCACTGTGAGCATTAATCTGGCCGTTATGATCACTGATAACTCGGTCTCGTCCTGCAGCCTTTGCCGAATACAGCGCCTGGTCGGCCATTCTGAGCAGCTGTTCTTTGGAGGTATGTTTATGCGGTGTTTCTACCGCCATGCCAATACTGACAGTGATCCAGTCGATGTCTTGAACCTGACTATATTGGTGTTTTATGCGCAGGTCACTGATGTTCTGTCGAATTTTTTCGGCTGTTTTCTCGACGTATTCAACGGTGGTATTAGATAATAAAATAACAAATTCTTCGCCGCCATAACGCGCGACGCAATCACCTGGGCGTTTGTCGAGTGTCAGTTCGTTCATTAGCTTACCTATCCTGGTCAACACACTATCGCCAGCTTGATGGCCATAATTATCGTTAAATGGTTTGAAGAAATCGACATCGAATAAAATGAGTGCGATTTTGTCTTGATGACGAATGCAACGATGCCATTCGTTATCCAGGCATGTATCGAAATGTCGGCGGTTATGCAGATCTGTCAGCTCGTCATAAATCGCCAACCTTTGCAGGTCTATATTGGCCAGCGATAACCGGGTTTGTGTGCTTTCCAGATTGAAGGTTCGTTCCTGGACACGTTGTTCGAGCGTCGCATTGGCATACGCCAGATCCTGGCTAGCCTGTTGTTTTAAGCGTTCGATAATCATGCGCATCGCAATGCCTAGTAAACAGATTAGTGCGATTAGGAAAAACAAGCTATTGCGCGTTTTATAATAGGTCCCTAAGGCTTCCTCTCTATCTATTTCACTTGCAAGGCCATAATTTGAGCCTTCGAGCCAACTCCAGGCACCGAGTACCATAACACCCCGATAGTCTCGGTAGCCTTCAATGTTGATGCCGCTATTGCCGGCTATGGCATTTTTCGCCATAAGGGTAAGGGGTAAGTATTCAGGTGCTACTGTGAGGTTAAAGCCCTCTAGTAGATTACCGCCAGGATCGACAATTCTGATATTGAGAATTCCATGCTCAAACGGACGAATTAATTTCGCTCGGGTTAATTGGTAATCAAAACGGGTATGAGTGATGAGTTTCGCTTTTTCATCAAAGGCATAGGTTTCTGAAGCGTTGCCGATTCGTCCCAGTTGGGTGATATTGGAAAAATCATTGGATAGATTAAGGCGAACAGCCAATACTGCAATTATTTCGCCATCGGGTTTTTTAATTGGCGTGGTAATAAAAAGAGTGGGGGTTAATGCTGCCTTTGTGCCAGCACTATCTTCCAGTGGTACGTCTGAATAGATCGGTGGAATGAATATGGTTTCACCCTCAAAGCTTCGATTCATCAGTATGCTTCTATTGGTTTCGATCAGGTTAACTGTGCCGATATTGCTATCGCGCATTGAGGCAATACTGGTTCGATCTGGCGTGATTATAAAAAAACCACGGTCCTGTTGAATCGTAAGATAAGGCCCAATAACTTGCCTGATATTTGCTAATGATTCGCTGCCAATAACAGGCTTACCCTGCCTATGCAATGCGATTAATTGCTCGGATAAATTAATAACCTCTGTGCGGTTAGCCAGGTTGAGAACGCTATTTTTTCGTTGATCGATCCAGATATGATGTGCTTTTTCGACAGTTTGTAAAATGGCTTTTAACGATGCCCCGATTTGTTCAAGGCTATCGCGCTTAATGCTATGTAATGTAAAAGCGGAAAAAGCACTTACCAACATTACAAAGAAAATAATGACGAACCCACTTTTATAATGAAGCGCTTTTTCTTTTAGCGTCGTATTAACATTAATATTATGTCCATGATGAGGCATATCGATCACTATCTGTGATTTCGCCCTGAAAGAGCGGGATACCTGAGATGGATAGGACCTTTAATGCATCGCCAAACGGGTATGGTTGATTATATTATCGGCCGATAATCGGATTTCTGATGCTTTATTCAGTGATTGTTAGTGACCTTGTGTCGAACCCTCGCAGTTCAGCGCCTACTGCTGCAAAGTTTATAAATGGGTCATCGACTATAGGGGGGTATTTATATTGATGGTATTCATTGTCGCTACTATCTTCTTCTCGGATCTCGCGAATGAATGGCAGGTATGTGATCTCTGGCAAGCCAGTGAGCAATAACGCGATCTAGTTAGCCCTGGCCTCTGTCTGCTAAGAATTGCATTAAGGCCTCCCCCGGAAGTGCCTCGCTGATTAAGTAACCCTGAACTTGTTGGCACCCCAGGCTCTTTAAATAGTCATACTGTGGCTGATTCTCCACGCCCTCGGCGACGATGTTTAAACGCAGGCCATGCGCCATAGCACAGATCGCGTTCACGATACACACCTCAAGGTCCACCGCTTGAATATTGCGCACAAAAGACTGGTCGAGTTTGACCGTATGAATGGGTAGCATGTGCAAGTAACTTAGTGAAGAGTAACCGGTGCCAAAGTCGTCAATAGCCACTGTAATACCATGGTCGGCTAAAATTTGCATTTTTTGTACCATGCCCTCCAGGTCATGCATCATATTGTTTTCGGTGATTTCTAGCTCGAAGTAGTGCGGGGGGAAATCGAACTCGGCCAAAGTACTGATCACCTGATCAACTAGGTTAGCCTGCTCAACTTGCAAGGAAGAAAAATTAACTGCTAAACGCATAGGGGGTAAACCCTGATCCATCCAACTCTTCACCTCAGCGACTGCGTGACGCATCACCCACTCGCCGACTTCAAGAATCATTTTTGTTTCTTCAGCGAGAGTTATAAATTCACCTGGATAGATCAACCCACGTTCGGGGTGCTGCCATCGAACTAATGCTTCCACTCCAATCACTGAATTAGTTTCTGTGCAGATTTGAGGTTGATAAAACACTCTGAGCTCGTCGTTCTCCAAAGCGTGGTGAAGCTCGCTCTCCAGCTGAATACTGTGGCTTAATTGTTCACCCATTGCGTTATCAAACAACGTATAACAATTATTACCCTGTCCCCTAGACTGGTACATGGCAATGTCAGCATTCTTGATCAGGACATCGTTGTTGTTGCCAAACTCAGGAAATAAAGCAGCACCAATACTGATGCCGACGAATACTTCCTGCCCCTCTAGCTCGAAAGGTTCTTTCAACGAGTTTATAATTTTTTGGGCGATCAACTCGGCATCCCAAGCCCCTCCAATTTCGGGCAATAGCAACACAAATTCATCACCACCAAAACGACTGAGCGTGTCGCCTTTGCGCAAACATTTTTGTAAGCGAGTTACCACGGCTCGCAATAATAAGTCGCCCACAGTGTGACCAAAGGTATCGTTCACACTTTTAAAGCGATCTAAATCTAAATACATCACCGCGAGTATTTGATTGTGGCGTCGAGAATATGCAATGGCCAAATTTAAACGATCATTAAACAGCGAACGATTTGGCAGGTGAGTAAGCAAATCATGGTAAGCCTGAAAGCGAATGAGGCTTTCGGACTTTTTGCGTTCAGTGACGTCGCGTGCGGTGCCATAATAGCCCGCAAAACCGTCTCGAACCAAACTCAAAGTGGATGCCTGAGGTGAAGGGCTGTTGATCCCAATATTTCCAATTACGCCCATAATATCGGTGTGCACTGCAAATATAGTCACTTCAAAATACTTTTTTTCGCCACTTTCGGTGCGGTGTTTCAAGCATAGTTCAGCACTGTACAAACCATCAGTGGCCTGTTGATTGGCAGATTGGAGAAACATTTCTTCAACTTGTCGATGCGGGCCATCCAGTAATTTATTGAACAGTGTGCCTTCAAGATCGCCAGGACTGTAGCCCAGTACTGATTCCATTTGTGGATTTGAAAAGCTAAATAAACCCTCAGTGCTCAATAAAAAAACTATATCGGGAGAGTGGTCAACAATGTAGCGATAAAGGGTTTCTGATTTTCTAACGTGCGTCTGGTAGCGATCGCACTCATCTCGCAAGTGTTTTTTGTGCAGGGTTGAATCGATTGTGGCAAATAATTCTTCCGCAGAATAGGGCTTTTTAACATAATCTGAAGCGCCCATGACCAACGCTTTGCGCACAGAGTCAAATGACGTTTCACCACTCACCACTATGATGACCGCTTTAATATCCCTATCAGTCATATAGGCCATTACAGCGTAACCATCAAGGTCATCCATATTTAAATCGAGCAGTACTAAGTCGTAGTCATTCTGCTCAAGTTTTTGGCACGCGAGCTTGCCACCAAGTGCAGTGTCTACCTGATAGTGTTTATACTTTAGCAGGGCGTCAAGGCTTGCGAGCATTCTAGGCTCGTCATCTACCACCAGTACTCTGACGCTAGACGCAGGGTGTAGAGCCTGCATTTCGGCTAACTCAACATTCATTCTATCCTGTCCAATTCAGTATATTGTATTAGTCAATGATATTTTTGTCTAACATTTAACTTTACGAGGTAATAATATTTTAAATTCTGTTTTAGAGGCCGATCTTCTATAAGAGATAGATCCACCAAGCTCGTCAATCAATCGCTTACAAATGCTCAAACCCAAACCCGAGTGACCTTCGCCCTTGCTCGAAACTACCGCTGAAAATAAGTTATCACGCACAGCCTCAGGAATTCCTGGACCGTTATCGGCGATTACAATTTCCACATATTCGTGACCGTTTTGATTGATTTTGTCTGATGAACTCAAGGTAATAAGTCCACCCTTGTCCATCGCCTCGGCAGCATTTTTGATCAGGTTTGTAAGCACCTGTTTAATCGGGTTCCGATTTATAGCCAAAATAGGCAGCTCGAGATCTAGCGTTAGCTCGCAGGTAATACCGTGAGTCAAAAACAGAGACTGCTTATAAATACCAACCAGATCGTTCAACTCGCTGTTAATGTCTACCTCACCAGCCACTTCTAACTCAACCTTGCCTAAATCTCTCAACTGTAAAATAATTTGGCCTGTGCGATCTATTTCTTCTCGAATAATGCCAAGTTCACTAGTGGCTTGATGCTCATCGCCTAACTTAATAGCAAGCAACTCCAGGTAGTTGCGGATGATGCTCAGTGGGTTATTCGCTTCGTGAGCAATTTCGCGCAGACGGTTTTCCATTTCTTCTTTAAAGGCATCGTCACCACCAGATTCGAGTAAAGCATTTTTTTCACACTGTTCGATAGCACGAGACGCTTCCGCTGCAAAGAGGCTGAGCAACTGCAATTTACTTTTTTGATAGGCTTCGTCAATTCCTAGAACCATCACGCCCTGATAGTTTTCAGCATTTGTGCCGGGGTTCAGCATAGGCACGCAGAGAATGCCTTTATTCCTGCTGAGACTAATAACTTGCCGGTCGACTACAGTCGCAAGGCTTGAAACTGGGGCCTTATCGCTCAGCGAACTGATAACCTTTTTTTCCAGCAAAGAGTCTGCAATTAAACTGCGTTTGGCTTCCAGGGGGATTTTAAAATCGGCGGCGTCTGGTGTTTGTTTGCCGTAGTAGTGACCACATTGATAAACCAAGTCGTTGCCGTCCCCATTTATATCAAAAAGGAAAATAGCCTTGACGTTAAAAAGTAGTTCAACCGTATTCGTAATATGAATATTTAATTCTTCACGGGAGCTGGACTGTGCCAGACTGTCTTTAGCATTTTGCAGTAAACCAATATCCTTTATTTGCTCTGCGAGCTTTTTCATCACCACTATGTCTTTAGCGCTTTCGCTCGCCGTATCACTGACATCAATACCCATAGACTGAGCGACACGCCCCACCTCGGTTTGAATTTGCAGCACAATTTCGCGCGTGAGCGGCACCGTCAAACCAAACAAACTATCGGCGGCTAGAAAACTGCTGTTGTTGCCCAGCGCTTCGTCTTTTGCCAGTACGGCAGACAAATTGACCAGCTTCACCAGGTGATGAGCATCGCGCACCTGTGTCAGTGGTTCATGGTGATAACAAACAGCATCACAGGTAAATGGATCTAACCCCCAGATAGTCAGCAATTCAGCACCTAGATTACAATGATTTACCCCAAACTCACGCTGCTCAGCTTGCATAATACTGCGCTCGTCAGAATCGGCCATGGCGTCCAGCATATTACAGTAGCGTTCAGGAAATTGACTTTGTAAAACCAGGCTGCCCACATTGTGCAGCAAACCTGTTAAATAGGCCTGTTCGGGCAGCGCAAAATTAGTCAGCGCAGCAAACGACTTGCTCAACAGGGCGCAGCTCAGTGATTGTCTCCAAAAGGGCTTGAGGTAGGCAGCGTGCTGCTGGCCAAAATTGGAGAAGAATTGTTGAACTGACACTGTAATGATTAAGGTTTTTAAGGTGTCCGTACCCAATACGAACAAAGCTCGGCCGAGTGAATTTACCGAAGATCCAGAGTAATACAGAGGAGAATTGGCCAGCGCTAAAACGCGGCCGGTAAGGGGCACATCTTGGGCCAAAATAGTTGATATTTTTTGAAAATCAGCGTTGTCATCTTGACAGACCTCCAACATTTTTACCAAAATATGCGGCAAAGAAGGCAGTTTTTCTATTTCTAGTCCTGCTAGTGTAGCCAGAGTATTTGTAGGCATTATCATTATTTTCCGATTGTTAAAACCTACCGATGATGGGGACCCAGCTCAAAAGATTAAATGTTATATACTTATCGGTTTTTAAGCAAAGGCATAATTTAACTTGAATTCTCTGGCAACAGTCTTGATACCTTGACCATTGCCTATCTGTCGTCAGCCAATCATAATATCGAACAGGCGAAGCATCAGTTACGTCGACGTTACTGCAGACCATATCAAATACACGACACGAATTACAGGGTTAACCCGCAATGCCTTATTTAAAATGGACTTCAGGTGCAATAACTTCAGTGTGCTGGAATGACTAGCCCGCCCCTGGCCACCCGCGCGATGAAAACCATTGCTTTAACCAGTGGCAAAGGTGGCGTAGGCAAAAGCAACATTGCTGTAAATCTCGCCATTACGTTAGCCAAGCGAGGATTGAAAACATGTATCCTCGACGCCGATACCGGTCTGGCGAATATCAATATTCTGCTTGGTGTAGCTCCACAACACAGCTTGGAACATTTGCTCACTGGCGAAAAAACGCTAGCTGAAATTCTCATCAAAGGCCCCGCAGGCATACACATTATTCCGGGCGCTTCGGGCGTCGCCGACTGTGTAGAACTTGCCCCCGAACAACAAGCGCTGCTTATGAGCGGGCTAGATGTCCTCGAGCCTCACTACGACTACCTCATTATCGATACTGGCGCTGGTATCTCCCCCACCGTATTGCATTTTGTAGCCGCCGCCCAAATGCCCATTGTTGTTATTACCCCCGAACCGACGTCCCTCACCGACGCCTTCTCACTTTTAAAAGTATTGCGCCGCAACAACTTTAAGCGCCCAGTACAAGTGCTTGTAAACATGGCGCCCAGTGTCAATAAAGCTCTCAACATATTCAAACGTTTCCAGGCCGCCGTCGACAAATACATTGGTTTGCAGGTAATATTTATTGGCACCATCTTGCATCACCAGGCCATAGCTGACGCTGTTGCCAGGCAATATCCGATTGCCTCTGGCTCGCCCAGCATTCCGGCCTGCCAGGACTTCAAACTACTAGCCGACAACATCGACAAAACCTACAAATCAGGCTTTATAAAATCGTTTTGCTTTAATCACTATTGGCAGCAGCGTATGGCCAAAGTCGCCCAGGCCAAATCAAGCCAAGCCAAGCCTGTTGAAGTAGCACTCACACAACCTTCAAGCTCCGAAACAAAGACCGAAGCCCAAGATTCCATAAGTGCTCTGGTTCTGACCCCCGAAAATTTTGCTGAAGGTGTCTGGCAGAGCGCATCAAACCAGCTAAAGCAACTCATAGAGCTTGGCAGTATTCGCCAGGAGCAAATAGATCAACTGATCAGTGAGCTAAGAACATTGGCGATTAGTCAGAGTGAAAAAAGGCAACTTCCTAGCGCCCTCGAAAAGCCAAGCTCCATCGAGCCTACCAATCTAAATACTGGATCGCCTGCTGGAATCAGTTCAACAGAGCTGCCCCAAAAAGAGCCCGCAGACAATATACAAGATCCGAGCGCCATGGTCCTAAAGCACCAATATGATGAATCGACCTTTGGCAGTCAGGAACTTTTACTAAAGAATTTAAGAGAATCCACCGGCAGTGGAGAATTGTCACTGCTCGCCTTGCTAGAAAAAGTAAAAAACCAAAAAACTCACCAATAACCCAAGAAAAAACCTGATCAAAAACGACCAAAGCCGGCAGGGAAGACCTTGCGCTGATCAATCAGATACGGGCCCATCTTGGGAAGGCAAGCAGAATAAAGAGATACCATTTCATCGCCCGAAAGCAGAGCAATGCCATACCAACTGTAGGCGTCATGGAGCAAAAAAATTTCTTTCACTGTTAGATTGCGATGTTCTTGCCTTTGAGTCGAAGTCCTTTTGCGCACTTTTTTGGTGCGCTAGTGGGGCATTATTATATCTCTGTGTTATTTCCCGGTATAACAAATTGATTTAAACGCTTATTAGTCGCAATTAATAGATCGAGTCGGCAGGAACTTCAAAATTAACATATTATTGGTAAACACTCTGATCATCGCGTTTTAATAACACTAAACTTCTTTCCGTACGAGCAAGAAACATGGACATACTCTGGATATTATTTGCTTTTGCCTGTGGCTTTGGCGTCAAGCAATTGGGATTCCCTCCGCTGATCGGTTATCTCGCTGCCGGATTTATGTTAAATATGTATGGCGCTAGCATGACGGCCGGTTTACAGGAAATCGCCAATATTGGCGTCACCTTGATGCTCTTCACAATTGGGCTTAAGCTTAACATCAAAGATTTGCTGAAGCCTGAAATATGGGCTGGTACATTTGCCAATACTGGTCTTTGGACCATTCTATTCACTGGCTTGGCTCTTTTTCTCAGCGCTTTATCGGCACCTTATTTTACTGAACTAGACTTTAAATCAGCCGCATTGCTGGCTTTCGCACTGAGTTTCTCTAGCACTGTCTGTGTCATTAAAATGCTTGAAGAAAGTGGCGAAATGAGTACACGGCATGGACGTTTCTCAATCGGAATTTTGGTGATGCAGGATGTCATCGCGGTCATTTTTCTTGTGCTGGCGGAGGGTATAATTCCATCTGCCTGGGCATTGCTGCTACTACCCGCATTACTGCTCGCAAGGCCTTTATTCGGGAAGGTATTAACTTTGAGCGGTCACGGTGAATTATTGGTGCTGGCGGGTTTTATGTTCGCCCTCGGTGCCTACGAATTATTTTATCTGGTCGATATTAAGGGGGATCTCGGTGCGCTGTTGTTCGGTGCGCTGCTAAGCTCGCATGGAAAAGCTAGTGAACTCTCCAAGTCGCTATTGGGCTTCAAAGACATTTTTCTAGTTGGGTTTTTCCTTTCCATCGGGCTGGTGGCATTACCTGACACTTCTATGATGATCACTGCTGTACTGCTGGTGCCTCTATTATTCATCAAGCTAGGCATGTTTTATTTTGCCTTCGCCAAACTCAGGCTTCGCGCCCGAACTGCTAGCTTATCCTCGCTTTTACTCACGAACTACAGCGAATTCGGTTTAATCGTTATGGTCGTAGGGGTTGATATGGGTTTAATTGGCAAAGAATGGTTGGTTAT
The DNA here is from genome assembly GCA_964195315.1 of uncultured Acidimicrobiia bacterium. Lineage (GTDB taxonomy): Bacteria > Pseudomonadota > Gammaproteobacteria. The sequence continues at coordinate 23,916 of CAXMOZ010000025.1, forward strand.
CCTGGCGCTTAGCATTTCTATTTCGTTCGTCATAACCTGTGTTTATTATCATCAGGCACACACGCTTTACAGACGTTTTAAAGATGTTTTGCATCGGCTGGAATACGACAAACCTCTAAAAGAAGATATTTTCGAGCAACCGACCGGTGCTGAAATTCTGGTTATTGGAACCGGACGCATCGGACTAGGCGCCTATCATGCGCTGCATCGTGAACTCGGTGATAGTGTCTGGGGTATGGATGCGGATCACAATCGCATTGCCCAGCAACGCGAAGAAGGGTTACATGTATTCGTTGGTGATGGCGAGAGTGCAGATCTATGGGATAACCTCGATGTATCTCGTATCGAATTGATATTAATCGCCACGGCGGCAACAGATGATGTGCGCAACATTACAGAACAGTTAAAGTTTGCAGGTTACTCTGGAAAGATTGCGGCGATAGCGCGGTTTGAAGACGATAGTGAAGCGTTATTAAGTTGCGGCATAGATAGAGTTTTCAATTTCTTTTTAGAAGCCGGTGTTGGTTTTGCTGAAGACAGTTTACGTTTGATCGATCGGGAAAGGCAGGTTGAAGACAAAAAATCATCCATTGTTAAAGGGTGAAGTGAGCATTACTGAGGAGAATGACGAGATACAGGTATTTAAAGCAGTGACTCATTTTTTATACCAATGGGAATCGTTTAACAATGGAGAGTCAATAACTTGCTTAAAAAGTATAACGGCACATAGTAACATCTGTTAAATAATAGGCTTCGTGATATCGCCTGTCATCCTAGTCGATATCCTGCCAGCAAATAAAAATGGGGTTAACCACCTTGGAATACATTGCGTCGTGAGTTGCTTCTCCTGGTTCAATGTGTTTCATGATATGAGCGTAAGCCTTATCTACCTGAGGGCGATCGCGGAATGTCATCATCACAAAGTATTGCTGATTACGATCATTATCTGTATCCATTGGGGTGTCTGATTGTCTTTGACCAATTGGACCGCTAGATTCGACGAGATCGAGGGTTTGCATTTGTTCTACAAAGTGTCTGTAGGCAGCATTGAAACGCTTGATATCTTGTTCTGGTTTGAGATCAAACCAGGAAAGCATATGGAACATAAGTTATCCTTTGGGCAAAGATTCTGACATTATTTCGCTGCTGGATTCAGAGCTCCTTTGCTTTTTCTTTTCAATACGCAGTTTCGTTTGATGTTGTTTTCTGACGCTACAAGAACATTCGGTCGACGATTGTTTTTGATCACTGGTAGCCGTGCCAGAATCTTTCGTCGCAGGGTCAGCGTATACTGCTGTTGTGAGTAAACTGAGCGTGATAGTTAAAAAGATCAGTAATCGCATGATGATAAATAGCCCATTAAAGGGTTGATGCTATCTTGATTACCAGCAAGCTCCATGTGGGCAAAATCAATGACAACAATTTCATGTTCGGTCAGCCGTTTTAAGGCAGCAAGATCTTCCATCGGTGCCATCGCTTCAAGACCTTCAAATTCATCCAGATAGCCGGGGTAGCGTTCCACTATGTAGGTCATAAATTGATGCCAGCTATAGGATCGATGTTGCTCGACATAGCTCAGTCCTTCCTGGTGAAGGACTTCTTTGTCTCTAGGGGCCAGATTATATTTTTTTATCAACGGCTCAACTGCTTTAGCGGCAATCCCTTCAATTCTCGCGAGTAAGATCGTTTTCTCTTTTTCGCTGAAATGTTCGGCGAGACCATAAAAATAGGACTCTCCACTGATTTCTTCCTCGTAATAATCCAGAAGAGTCTTGCGATATTCTTCAGATGGAGGTGTGTTGTTTTCAAGCTTCTTCATAAAATACTCGATCAAATTTCATGCGATTGTCTGGATCGATTTCTGTATCGAGTTCGCGCGCATAACGGTGACCTGCAAAAACAGCCGCAGCAATAATAGCTGGCGCTTCACAGTCACCGATGCGGGTAAGTGATTTGGGCTCATAGTCTTCTTGTTTGTTAAGACGTTCGGCTATCTTTTGTTCCACTTCTCGAAAGAGATCATCATTGGGGGTCCTCATCGTGACTGTAACGACGGCTTCCACTGTAATGGGTTTCAATTTACCCGTATATTTGCATTCAATTTGAGCTTCTGTTCCGTCATATGATGCGAGCCCATGGGCTGTAATAATGTCCACTCCGACTTCGAGTAGTCTTCGATTAATCTGGGCTTGTTCAGCGGTAATGTCGCCCCAACTGGAAACCATCGACTCGGGCGTAACGAGTGTGACTGGGATATTCTTTTCTCTCAAAACTTCGGCAATGACACTTGCCATATAGTAGTGATCATCATCGTAAATTAGAGTAGGCCCGGAAGGAAGGTTTCCAGCCATTATGTCATCTGGTGTGTAAACCTGATCCGCTGGGCCAAACTCAGCTAGTGCTTGAATGTTGTAGTTCCCCTGCCCATTGGCTTTCCATGTGGCGCCAGTTGCTATCAAAATATGATCAGCTTCCATGGCCATAACATCGTCAGCTGACATTCGGTTTTCGAGATATATATCCACATTAGGCATCTTCAGAATTTGATTAGTACGATAATCACGTACGCGGCCCCACTCGCTTAATCCGGGTAGTTGGCATTCTCGGGCAACACGCCCACCAAGGTGACTATCAGCTTCAGCCAGTAAAACATTGTAACCTCGGTTGCCAAGTGACCTAGTCGCTTCGAGACCTGCTGGACCAGAGCCAATCACCAGAACTATTGAGTCCGACCCTTTTATTTCAATTTTTTCCGGATGCCAACCCCGACGCCATTCTTCGCCGATAGTCGGGTTTTGAGTGCAGCGCAAAGGTGAGGATTTACCATCACCAACATAACAATTGTTACAGCCGATGCATTCACGAATTTCATCAATTCGGCCTTCTTCGATTTTCTTTGGAAGAAAAGGGTCTGCGATTGAGGGCCGAGCGGCACCGATAAAGTCGACAATGCCTCGATTAATCTGAGATATCATGGTGTCGGGCGAAGTGAACCGACCCACAGTGACGACTGGTTTTGTGGTGACCGATTTGACATATGACATATAGGCTTCAAGTGAAGCTTCTTTAACAAATCGGGATACACCCATCTCACGAGAATAGTCATTTATATTGATATCCCAGAGATCGGGTAACTCACCGAGCATCTCGATCATCTCACGATGCTCACCAATGATAGGATTGCCATTGCCTTCTCCACCTTCATCGGCTGAAAACCTGACAGCAACGGCGCATTTATCACCAACGGCATCTTTGGTTTCTTCTATTAATTCTCGTACTAATCTAACCCTATTTTCGAGGGAACCACCATATTCATCTGTCCGATTATTGGTTTTAGACGACAGGAAGTTAGACAACAAGTAATGATGCGTAGCATAAACATACACGATATCAAAATTGGCTGCTTTGGCACGCAATGCTGCCTCTCTATGCCAGCGCCTAAGTGCTCTGATGTCCGATTTGTCCATCGCACGTGTTTGATAAGGGACACCAGATGCGTTTGGCATGCTCGAGACATCCATTGCGACTTCATTGGTAAACAGGTTCGCTGAACTTGACCCGCCGACCCAAAGTTCTGCACCTGCCAGCCCCCCGTGTTCATGTACCTGTTCTGTCATTAATGAGTGAGCCTTGATATCGCCCTGATCCCATAACGAGGCATAGGGATGGGGTATATCATCGGAAGTGGGGTGAATAGAACAATATTCAGTGCATACTACGCCCCAACCACCTTCGGCTTTCATGCCACGCAGGGCAGCTACCATTCGGGGTCTAAGCCAGCCCAGCCCGGTGCAGTGAGGTACTTGATAAAATCTATTTTTTGCAGTGACGGGGCCAATTTTTACCGGTTCAAAAAGCACGTCGTATCTGGGATCTCTGCTCATAATGTTGACTAATTCTTATTTTAAACTTAACTATCGAGAATTATAAGAGTGATAACCATTGTTGCCACTGCTCGTGAAAAAGTAGACCATCCGTGGTCTAAAAGACTGGGGAGATATTGCCTAAAAGCCGGCTTTAATCATTTCAAACATTTCATTTGAGGTTGTCTCAAATTCATGTTCCTGTGGGATCATGAATTTACTGGTACCTAGTACTTTTGCCGGATCGCGATCCAAACCAAGTTCAGCCAGTCGTTCATCAGAAACCTGAGCTAGCGCCTTTGCATTTGAGTGTCCATAGCCTTCCTCATTGATCATGATGAGTCCGCGTTCGACACTGAGCAACGAGTCGATCAGCTCATGTGCTAATTCTGGCTTAGGTGCTTTTGCGTGCATCATCAAACCACACACCCAGGTTAGAGCACCTTCTTTAGGCGTTGCGAATGCTACTGGTATGTCCTGTTGTTTAAGGGTTACTGCTGAACTGTTCCAGGTCATTGCAGCGACCAGTTCTCCAGAAGCCAACGCCTGTTCTAGACTGGTTACGTCATCACTGTACATTCTAATCAATGGTCTTTGTTTACGTAGAAGGGCGGCGACTTTATCCATATTATTTTTATTGGCGATATCTTTGAAATCAACACCTGCATAAATTGCAGCAACCCACCAGGCGTCACCTGCTGATCCGAGACTACCTATCTGGCCTTTGTATCGTTCATCCCAGAGTAGACTCCAGGATTGCTCTTCGCCTTGCCAGTCAACCAGGTCGGTGCGATAGGTGATCGAAGTTTGTCCCCAATCCATCGGTGCAAAGTAGGGCTTTCCATCTACCACGTTACCATCCAGCTGCCAAAGTTCAGGAATAACATCATCCCAGTTGGATAGTTTTGAAGTATCTAATGGTTGAAATAACCCACTGGATATCCAGCGCGGAATTTCGACATTACAGGGGTGTGCGACATCAACAACATAACCAGCACGCATTTTGGTGAAGGCTTCTTCTGAACCGCCAAATGTTGAAAAATTGGGCGGCTCACCATATTTTTCAACGTAGGTTGGATAATAAACCGGATCGTCCCAGCCACCCCAAGTAAAGTATGTCGGTTGATCTTTGGCAGCAGCAAATGCGTTTCCGCCGAGCATTGGTGTGGCGACCATGCTAACGCCTGCAGCAGCAAGGATTTTACTGAAATCTCGGCGAGACAGGCTGCCCGTCTTAAGCCTATCGATTGCTTCGTTATGCGGAATATTATCTTTACTCATGTGTTTAATTCCTCTTCGTGAAATTGAAAGCCTTTATTTTTAAACAACAGTGAAATTGAAAGCCACCATATTTAATCAGCAACTGTGTCAGCAATTAATTGCTGATGTGCCGTTGACATTTACAATGCAATAAAGATAGTATCTGACTAGTCAGTCAGTTACAAGCATCTTAAAAAACACTAAACATGGTAGAATTGTCCTAAGTAAATTGGGGATAAAAAATGCAAGTATCGAAGACATCATCAGATAAAAGAAAATCCCGGGGCGAAGAAAGTCGTCGCCAAATTTTGCATGCCGCAGTGACCAGCGTGGCTGCGCTCGGACTGAGCAATTTGACTTTAGACCGTGTCGCTGAGCGCGTGGGAGTATCACGCGGACTGGTTGTCTTTCACTTTAAATCAAAGAACAAACTGCTTGAAGAAGTATTGAATTTCCTTGGGGTGCACTACAGTAATGGCTGGGAAACTGTTTATAGCCAGCAAGGGCACTCCAGCATGGAAAAGTTACTTCTGTTGGTCGATTACGACATTAATTTCGCCTATGACAATCCGGAGTATATTTCAGCTTGGCATGCTTTTTGGGGTGAAACCAAGGGTAATTTACTCTACCGTAATGTTAGCTCTTCGCGTGATCAACATTATGCGGACGGGCTAGAGAAGTTGATCAGTAACCTAATCGTCGAGGGCCAATACGACCCTAACGAGATGGATGGAATATTCCTGTCACTCGGCGCAATGCTGTTTGGTATTTTTACTGAATCGCATCTTGATTACGATCCGGATGACCGTGAACGATATAAGAAAGCAGTGCGTTTATTTATTTCAAAATTTTTTCCTAAACATGCCATTGACGGATGATCTAAATATGAAAAAAAATCCATGAAAGAGTCATTTGAGGTAACTGGTTAACATCATGGATGATTCTGCGGTCAAACTAAAACTATCGAAAGATACGGCACATTCTAGTAAAAATTGGCGCAGCCGATTGCGTGCCTTTTATAATGGTAGTGACGCTTTCAAGGGATATACCCTGTTGTCTCCCACATTACTGGTGATGCTTTTCAGTATGTGTGTCCCCTTCGGGCTGATGGTAGTGATGAGTTTCTGGACTCAGTCAGGCTACGATTTTGATACCAGTTTTACGTTGGTAAATTACCAAAAAATTGCCAGCATGCCGGTATATTCAGAACTTTTGATACGGTCACTGTGGATTTCTGCGGCCTGTACTCTGGCGACTGTGCTAGTAGCTTATCCGATTGCTTATTACGTTGCTTTCCATGTCCATCGAAGAAAGATGGTTTGGATCATTTTAATGACCTTGCCATTCTGGACAAGCTACTTGCTCAGAATATTTAGCTGGAAAGTAATTCTAGGCTTTAACGGGGTGATTAACTCAGGTTTAATGGGGATGGGTATCATCGATAAGCCACTTGAATTTCTGCTCTATAACCCGACCGCTATCGTTATTACTCTAACTCACGCCTGGGTCGCTTTTGCTATTTTACCGATTTATATATCGTTGGAAAAAATAGACCGTTCTTTACTCGAAGCTGCGACTGATTTGGGTGATGGCCCGATTGCCCGTTTCCTCAGAATTACCCTACCCCTGTCATTGCCGGGTGTCATTGCAGCAACCGTTCTTATCTTCGTGCCAACCGTTGGTGATTATGTAACCCCGGCGTTGGTGGGTGGTCCCAATGGTCTGATGATCGCCAATTTAATACAGTCTCATTTCGGCATTATTAACAACTGGCCAGGTGGTGCTGCACTCGCAATAATAATGATGTTAGTGGTCGGTTTTATCGCAGGGATTTATATCTGGTTAACACGATTTGCAGTGAAGAATATCGAATGAAAAATGTTTCTTATATAAACAGGCCGAATAGACCGTTATTTATCTACGCTATATTGTTTCTGGTATTTCTTTATTTGCCCATTTTATTTGTGCCTTTATTTTCGTTCAATGAAGCGATCTATATCGCCTTTCCAATAGAGAACTGGACGCTGCAATGGTACCGTGACATGTTCAACAATCAGCCCATGATTGCGGCATTGATTAACAGTATACAAGTGGGTGTTGTTGCTTCTGTGGTTTCAACTTTTCTTGGAATATTTGGTGCGAAAGCGGTTACGCGGTATCACATCCCAGGTAGAGCGCCAATCGTGTCGGTGATTATGGCGCCGTTAGTTATCCCGGGTATAATTCTAGGCGTTGCATTGCTAATTTTGATTAATCGAATTGGGGTTTCTTTGTCTCTTTATACGGTTACTCTGGGGCATATTCTTGTTTGTGTACCGTTTGCAATGGCTACCCTGATGACGAGATTTGAAGGATTTGATAAATCGTTGGAAGAAGCATCTGCTGATCTTGGGGAAAATGCCTGGTGGACATTCTGGCGGGTCACATTGCCTATCGTATTCCCGGGTGTCGTGGCAAGCCTGTTGCTGTGTTTTATTATCTCATTCGACGAATTTATTCTGGCGTTTTTTCTCGGTGGCACTGACCCAACGCTGCCTTTATTTATATGGGGTCAACTTCGATTTCCAAACAGATTACCCAGTGTATTGGCGCTGGCAACCTGTATTCTCGTGCTGTCACTTATTGTTGTTGTCATTTCACAGTGGCTGGTTAAACGCAAACCTGATTCGGGTACACCTTAGAGTTTATAATATGACTTCTGATTCAAATTTTATAAGTATTGAAGGCGTCTCAAAGACATTCGGCAGTGTTGTTGCGGTTGATAACGTCAATATTGAAATTTCGACTGGTGAGTTTTTCTCATTGCTGGGACCTTCTGGATGTGGCAAAACAACCTTGCTCAGAATGCTGGCTGGATTCGAGTCACCCAGTTCGGGTGAAATTTATATTGACGGAAAGGCAATGTCAGAAATTCCACCGCACCAACGCCCTACTAATATGGTATTTCAGAACTACGCGATTTTTCCGCATTTAGATGTTGCCAGTAATATTGCTTATGGCCTGCGTAAAGACAAGTTAGGTAAGGTTCAACAAAACCGGCTAGTTGAAGAGGCACTGGAAATGGTCAAGTTACCAGGGTATGGCAAGCGTCGCTCTAATGAACTCTCCGGTGGACAATTGCAACGTATTGCACTGGCCAGAGCATTGATCAAACGCCCAAAAGTCTTACTTTTGGATGAACCCTTAGGTGCGTTAGATAAGAAATTACGTGAAGAAATGCAACTTGAATTACGAGAATTGCAGGAAAATGTCGGCATCACCTTTATCTTTGTCACTCACGATCAGGAAGAAGCGCTAACTTTGTCAGATCGTGTGGCCGTTATGGCACGAGGCGATGTTTTGCAAATGGATTCACCGCAGCAACTTTATAATCACCCGGTTAATGTCGAAGTTGCCGATTTTATCGGACAAATGAATTTTTTTGATGCACGAGTGGATAATCTACAGGGCGATGAAGCACATCTGGATACCGATGGTCTTGGGCTGCTTAAACTATCCATCGAGGGCAATGAGTTAAAGCGAGATGATCGACTTATTCTTGCTTTGCGTCCAGAAAAAATTCAACTCACGAATGAACGAACTGAGGATATAAATACGGTTAAAGGTAAGTTAAGTACGTCGGCATATTTTGGTGATCGCAGTCATTATTATGTGGCAGTTGAGGGTTTCGATAAACCAATTGAGGTTTCTGGATACGAATCCAAATTGACCAGTGATCATAATTTCGAAAGAGGCAGTGAAGTATGGTTGTCCTGGAAAGAACAATCATTAGTTGTGTTACCGGCTCATTAATCTTTTTTTTCTCGCATCACTTGAGCTGCTCTTGAACGTGTTTTTCGTCAGTAATCAGTCTGTCTGGGTATTTGTGGGTCTTCAGTCAGAGGCCTTCTGAATAACCACTATTTTTAAAGATGTTGATGTGGTTCAGCATAACCTTCAGGAGGCCATACAGAACATCGACCTTCATTATCATCGCCAGTAATAAATCCACCCGCACCTCCATCGGGACCTCCCCAACGGTCGGATTGGCCATTATCCCGGTAATTATAAAACAGGTATTGTTTATCGAGACTATATCCGTGTGCGATAGCATCAGCCGTTAGATTGCCATCCTCATCAATCCAGACAATACCATTCGCATCGAGAAAATAGTCGTCGGCCAAAACACCTTCTAGCATTTTATTGCATGCATCTCCCAGACCAAAGTCCCGATTGGATAATGTTCGTCCGAGACGTGCATTACACTCGGGTCGGATCATGTTTTTTCCGTGAAATGAGGATTCCATATAGGGTGAGCCATCCCATTCGATGAGATGTCCGTTTTTATCGGTAGCGAAATGTCCGCCCGCCGAGTGATACATAAACCACCAGCCTTCAGCTTTTTCTCGTGCAACCGTACGGAGATAATCACGATACCAGTCGATTGAGTATCCGTAACTGGTCCAGGGCCATTTTTTGACGCCAAATAAGGTCTGACAATCGTAATCATCTTTAGCACAAACGCCGCCTCGCTCATCATGATTGTAGTAGGCCCAGCAAATAGTTGACTGGCCAAGCTCCGAGTTGGTGTAACGATGCTGAAGATCGTAGAGGTGGCCATGAAGGGAAACATAACGTGTGCTGTCTAGCAGTTCTTGAGACGGTTCCAGTGTTAGTAAACCTTTGGCTGAATCGATGATAAGGGTCATTTTACCATTGACTCGTGGGTCGCCATTCGGCATCCATCCGGGTTCATAACTGTTGGGTGCGCCACAAACATCGAAGGTGTAAACCTGCTGTTCGGCGTGACTAGAGAAAGAGCAAACAAATAATAGGCGAAACAGCACGAGGCCGTTCTTTTTGGATAACGTGTAATCCATAACATCTCTTCCCATTTACTCAATTTAAGGCTAATCTTACACAAAACTAACTGACTAGTCATTCAGTTTGTTAGTATTGCATCAAGCCTCATTCAAACTTTTAGTAAAAGGTGATGATTTTGATAAAACACATTGAACCAATATTTCAGCATGGCGGCTTTGGGCTAAAGAACCTTCAATGGCTGAGTTTGATCTCTGTCGTATTCCTAATGACTGGGGCGGGTTTAGCTGAAGAAAGTAAACCTTTAAACCGTGGTGAGCTGTATATGTATTTAGCGGATAAAACTCAGCACAGATCAGGCTGGCAAATATTTCACTCGGGTTCAGGTCGTTTGCAGGCATTACGTGACGAGCAGTGCGACAGCGGAAAATGGTCAACAACTGAAGAAGGTGAATTATGCTGGCATGTGACAGCCTGGGGCGAGAGAACGTGCGAAATTTATCTGCATGATGGTGAGTCGATCGCTTTTATTCGAGACGAGGAAAAATCACCTGCACCGGAGATCATAGAGGGGAACACAACGAATTGTCCGCCAGTCATTTTTAGGTCAACGGTGATGACCGGTGTTGAAAAAACTGAGGATTTTGGGGACGGTCTGTTTTCTCACGATCAAACACTGGCATTACTATCTGGAAATACAGTGTTATGGCAAGGTGGTCGCGGATTGTTTTATAACGAGAACTTCACGCTGGTTAAAACATGGGATGGTGTTAAAGGTGAGGGGAAGTGGACTGTCAACGACGAGGGTGCAGCATGCTGGGACATTCCAGGCTGGGGGCCAACACCCTGCGAATTTTATTACCAGAAAAATGAGATATTGATGCGTTATGCCAACAAAAAGCATTCTGTGGCAGGACAGTATTTAAAGGGTAACCAGATAGGCAATCTTTAGTGAATTTAAGGTAAATAGATTATGACACAGCAGAAGAAACTGAACAGAAATAGTATTAAGCGACGAAGTATCCTTAAAATGGCGGCCGGTGTCGGTCTGAGTGGAATAACATCAGGTGTGCCAGTGTTGGCAAACGAGAGTAGTAATACAGATGTTAACGATGTGATTGTTGTTGGTGCTGGAATGGCAGGTCTTTATGCGGCTAAAACCTTGATCAATAAAGGTTATTCGGTAAAGGTTCTGGAAGCGTCAAACCGGCATGGTGGGAGGGTCTATAGCCGTACTTTGGGGGTGACTCGAATCGAAATGGGTGCCGAAGAACATTATCTGCGAGTTAACAATCCTGTTTATGACGCGATTGTCAACGAGTACGGCAAAGACGTCTATGTATCGACTTATGTCGGTGATTCTATGTTGACTATGGATGGCAATAAATCCTGCTGGGAAGAAACGGGCGATTGCGAAGACGATACTGATATTGCTACTTTCTGGAAATATGGGGCACGATCTGGCAGTAAAAAAAATCATAAAGATTTTTCGATCACTATGGCCGACGATGTACTTCAGCGTACTAATGTTGATCGCAATCACAGGGCATACCACCTTTATGATAATTCGATAGCAGGTTCAATATACGGTACCTCATTGGAAAAAATTGGAATGGCGAGTCTTGCGCAACAGAATTGGAACTGGACACTATCCAGTGATATTCGGGCTTTGAAACCGTCTAATCTTGGATACTCGGATGCACTGGATACAGTATGGTGGACTGATGTCATGGAGTCGGTTCATTTGAATCGTCCTGTAAATCAAATTGATATGCGTAACGAGATTGCCATAGTTACTGATGATAAAGGCGATCAACATCGAGCAAAAAAAGTCATCGTGACTGCTTCGATCGGTGTTCTACAAAGCGAATCAATCGAGTTTTTACCGGGGTTACCTGAAAAAACCGTTGACGCCTACCGTAATATTGGCATGGGGCAGGGTATGAAAGTTGCCTTGCGATTCGAAAAGCCATTCTGGGAAGATGAAATGGCCTATATGATAACCGACGGCCTGGTGTCCAGTTGCTGGATTCCGAGTAGTTATAAACAGGGCAGCAATGACTTTATAATGATGTGTTATCCAATGGGCAACAATGGGGCCAAACTGTCAGAAATGAGTTTCGCAGCAGGTGGTGGTATTGCTGGGAACGAAAAAATTCTGAGTGAAATGCTAAAAGATCTTGATGGGCTGTTTGATGGTGCTGCAAGTGCATCTTATCAGGATGGACTGGTTCAGGATTGGAATTCTGATCCGTATGTGCGAGGCAGCTATTCCTTTCCGATGTTGGAAACTTATAAAACAAGTTACAACAGTAAAAGAAAGCAGCTGGCGGAACCAGTGGATGATCAATTATTTTTTGCTGGGGAGGGCTCTAATCATATGAATCCGGCCTGTGTACCAGGGGCCCTTCAGGAGGGCGAGAGGGCGGCAAATCAAATTGATCAGTTGTTTAAGAAGGCCTCTGCGACTGTTTAGGGCTATCGTTAATATCAATGTTTTATGGTAAACATTGGCAACAAGTGAGTAGTAAAAATGAATAATAAGTTAGGTGTCATTCGTCTCGAACCCAATGGCCCGGAAGGTATCGGGCTGGTCGATATGGAACTCGAGCAAGGTGATTTTCAATCACCATTGCCTGAGCAGCAAGTTCACGAGTATTTTGAAGATCAAAAGCTTGGGCTCAGTGTCGGTGTCTGGACGACAACAACGATGCAGGAGGCTTTTGGCCCTTACCCCGGCGATGAGTTCATGTGGGTACTGGAAGGTCAAGCTAAAATGGTTGACGCCAATAAAAATGAAACGCTGATTAGGCCAGGAGAATCATTCTGCGTCCGAAACGCGATTCCTGTGAGCTGGAAGCAGGAAGGATTCTTACGCAAGTTTTACATCACGTTTGCGCATCCTGATGCCCCAACGCCAAAAATAGACAGTGCAGACGATGGCGTGATGGTACTGAATACTGATCGCTTATCAGATGGATTGGTAAAATTGGAACACACCGAACCGTTTGTTATCGAAGCGGGAAACCCGACTCAACGAGATTCACCCCTATTTACCAACGACACTAGCAACATGTACGTAGGCATGTGGGATAGCACTGCCTTTGAAAGTGAAATGAAGCCTTTCCCTGCGCATGAATTTGTTCAGCTGTTAGAGGGAGAAGTGAGTATTACCGAGAAAAATGGCGAGACACAGGTATTTAAAGCAGGCGACGCATTTTTTATTCCAATGGGAACTGTTTGCCAATGGCGAGTCAAAAACTACATTAAAAAATATTACGCCATAGTAGAGCCTGTTGAATAAAGAGCTCTACCTGTCAAAAATTAATGTAATAACAAGAGGTAAAGATGTACCAATTATACTGGTCGGAAGACTCCGGCGTGCTCGCGCCCCAAATTATACTTGAAGAAATTGGCGCGAAATACGAACGTATTATCCTCGACCTGGAAGAGGGTGATGAAGAAAAATCTGAGTTTCTAGCCGTTAATCCTCGAGGGCAAGTACCCGCATTAATAAAGCCTGATGGTACAATTATTACCGAGTCGGCAGCGATATGTTTACATCTGTCAGATTGTTATCCTGAAGCAGGCCTAATGCCTGCGGCCGATTCTTCCAGCCGAGCAATCGCTTATCGATGGTTATTCTTCGCCGCGAGCAATCTGTATGAAGGTGTTTTACGACTGTATTACAGTGATAGATTTACAGCGGATGCAGGCCATGTTGAATCAGTACAAAAATCGGCCAGAGATTTTATCGACTACTCATGGTCTTTAATTGAAAATGAATTAGGTGAGGGTCCGTACCTGCTAGGTGCGGAATACTCATTAGTTGACCCTTATTTACTGATGTTGACGAATTGGCATGAGCAACCTGACGTCTTATTCGATAAAAACCCCAAGTTACGAAGCCTATGTGAAGCAGTTCGATCCAGAGCTGCTGTAGAGCGAATCTGGTCACAGCACTTCCCAGTCGAATAGACTCGTCTTGTAACGCCAATTTTTTGGCCACGGAATACACGGACAAGTAATTGGGGTAAGAGTCAAGATGGTTATTTAAATTAATGGCTCAATATTGCATGTTTTGTCATACCGGTGTCCTGAGGTTTTTCTTTTTATTATGGCATCTCGGCAGCTGTCGGAAAGACGAACCGGAGTCCAATAAATAACTAACGAATAACATTCAACCCCTTTCGTTTATCCGCGTCCTTCTGCGTATATCGGTGGCTAAATTGTCTTTTAGTTACGTAACCCTCCATATCACAATTGGTTTCAGCCAAAACTGAATTAAAGTTGTGATTGCTACTCGAACCCATGATGAGCATTTCAATGTTAAAGGGGGAGATCATGCTATTTAAACTGAGTAATGGTAAAAGCCTCGGATTCTTCGCGATACTAATAATTGGAATTGTGTTGCCCAATATCAATGCGTTAGCAGTCAGCAAAAATGGATTCGATCTCACTAACGCCACTATTTCACAGCAACACATTTTCTGTGGTGGTCCAGCGAAAGATGGCATTCCGGCCATTCTTGAACCTAGGTTAATTACTGCAATATCAGCTAGTTATCTGAAGCCCGATGACCGAGTGATTGGCGTCGAACTAGACGATATATCAAGGGCTTATCCGATTTCAATATTGAATTGGCATGAAATTGTTAACGATAAAATAAACCAGCATTCTTTTGCAGTTACCTATTGTCCACTATGTGGAACAGGCATCGCTTTTTATTCGAAGTTAGGTGGGATGGATGCTCAGTTCGGTGTTTCAGGATTGTTATATAACAGTGATGTACCGCTTTATGATCGCGAAACAGAGTCTCTTTGGTCACAAATTTTAGGAGAAGCTATTTCTGGTGAGTTAGTCGGACAAAAACTCAGGGCTATTCCAATTAGCCACACCACCTGGCGGGACTGGTTGAATCAGCATCCAGATACTATGGTGTTGTCGGATGATACTGGATTCTCCAGAGACTATAGTCGAAACCCCTACCAAGGTTATGAAAAATTCCGGTCGTTGTATTTTCAGGTGAATAATAAAGCACTGGACACCTACCACCCCAAAGAACAGGTAGTAGGAGTAGAGCTTGAGGGTGTATTTAAAGCTTACCCATTTGTTGAGCTAGAGAAGCAGGGCTTAGCTAAGTTTGAAGATACTGTCAAAGGGATCCCTATCACCATCGTCTGGGATAGTGTTAATCGCTCTGTGAAATTGTATGATAAAAATAATGAAAGAATTGCGGGTGTGCAGGGGTTCTGGTTTGCATGGTTTGCTTTTCATCCAGATACGCTGGTTTTTAAGGGCGGTTGACTATCGTTAGCGCTATTGATTGAAAAATGGTTCTTTGGCCCAACTTAGATGAGTGAAATGAATATAACACAAACACAGTTTGCAATTGGACAGGTGGTAAAACACCGCAAATACGCCTTCCGAGGCGTCATTATCGATGTTGATCCAGAATTCAATAACACAGAAGAATGGTGGCTATCAATTCCCGAAGACGTTCGGCCTCGAAAAGATCAACCTTATTATCATTTACTGGCTGAGAGTGAGTCGACGGCTTATGTAGCCTATGTGTCCGAACAGAACCTGCTTGTCGATGACTCCGGTGAACCTGTTGGCCATCCTGAAGTGGCAAAACTGTTTGGTGAATTCCTCGGTGATAGCTACGCCGTGCATACTGGTTCCCGACATTAAGCTACCCATTCTGTGTGTCGCAAGTAAAGTCAGTTAAACAAAGGAATGAGTTTCCTACCCTTTGATAACTCCCACATGAGCACTTCTTAACTTAGCTTTGCTTTACGGGCTGCCGCAGATTCACGGTGAAATATATAAGTCACTGAAGCTACGATGATACCGCCGCCGGTAATAACCCAGGGGTCGAGTGATTCACCAAAAACAAAATAACCTAGCAGAGAAGCCCAGACCAGCTGCAAAAATGAAATGGGTTGGGTAACAGTAAGTGGTGCACAGGCAAATGCTCGGGTCAGAGTGTAGTGGCCAGCCGTGGCGAAAACAGCTGTTAGAAACAACCAGAATAATTCAGTCGTCATTGGTGTTTGCCATTGCCATAGTGCCGCAGGTAACAGGACAATAGTGCAACCAATGGATAGCATCACGACGATCTCTTCGGAGCTTCGTGTTCCGGTAAATTTTTTCGCCAACAAAAAGGAAGCGGCAAAAAATGGTGCTGCCAATAATTGTGCCAGTGCCCCCAGTTCAATAGTTTGAAAACCAGGCCGTAGAATAATCATCGCGCCGATAAAGGCGATTACAATCGCGGCGATTCGCCGGGCATGGAATACTTCACCCAAAAATAGTGCTGCACCAATGGTGGTAAATATTGGCGAGGTATAGCCAATCGCGGTAACTTCTGCAATGGGGATGCGCGCCATTGCATAAAACCACAGCATGACTGCAAAACCATGCGCTAGGCCACGCAGAGCATATAATTTGTATTGCATAATTGACGGTGCGTGAAAGCTGTTTTTTTGCAGTAATCGATAGATAACCGGCAGCACCAACAAGGTGCCAAACGCATAGCGTATAAACGCAGCCTGTGCCGCGGGCATGTCTGATCCAAGGTGCCGAACAATGCCCGTCACGGCGACAAATAGCATACCCGTTAATAACATCCAGGCAATACCAACGGCTGTTTTATTCGAAGTGTGGTGAGCAGTTTTATTCATTAACTCGATGGTGTAATCTCCAACCAAAATGTCGAGAATTGTTCGCGCAGTATGCGCCTGTGATGCCTGTCGTCCAGTGCTCTTTTCGGTGTAATAACTACAGCTCTATTTCGAAACGTGAAGGAGAGTCTTCAAACTAAAAGTTTTAGAGATACATTTATAAGACAGTCAATCTAATGCATTCCATATCTTTTTTACTCTCTCTTTAATTATCAATCCCTCTTGCCAACGATCCGATAACTCGTAGCCGTCTTTTCCAGTAATCGCATAAGGTGTCGGGCCAAGTTCACAGAGAAAATTCATCACTGCATTGTTATTATTTCTCGCTCGCCAATATTGAAAGCCCTGTTTCCACCAGTCAGCATATTGTGTCTCCCAGTATTCATGTTGCGGGTATCCCAATGGCACCTGAACTTGCTCTCTTGAGCTTATCCGACCTTGCATCGAGGCGCTGCGTTGCAGGATTCGATCAATCCAACCGTTGTGCATTTCATCCACAGGCACTGGGAATTCACGAGCGACCACGATATGAGATAAATCGGCCACCATTTCCATCTCTGGAATCAAATCCATCAAATCCAGTGTGAATACAACGTCGTTGGTGACGGTTAAACGATGTGTCTCGAGGTAAACTGGAATGTCTGCTTTTTTACCCATTTCTAGCCAGGCTTGAACCCGTGGCACAGCCTCTGCAGGTGTCGACGGAAAATATCGGGCATTAATAGCGATATAACGTGTATCAAATTCTTTGGCTAAATCAATCACTCCTTGAAGATCTTCCTGAGTGCTTGGAAATGCTATCAGTGCACAGGCAAGATTATATTTCTGCATAAACGGTAAGTGCTTGCGCGCGTCTTCAACATCGCTCCAGGCGAAATCAATACCAACGCCATCGTAACCAGCTTCAGCTATCATTTCGAACTTTTCTTCGTGCCCCCAATTAAAACCATCTGGGCGGCTTTGCTCCATCGACCACATGGATTGGAATACTTCAAGACGTTGGCTCATGGTGTTCTCAAGGTGTAGTGTTCAGATTCAGTATTCAGGAATTGGTGTTACGATTATTAAGCAGTTTTTTTGCAACCGCCTGATGAAACCATTTTCCTAATTGGTCATGGCGATCCGCATAAATGCCCTTTGATGATGCGTCGGTTTGGCGGCCTTTTTGCAGTTGTTTTACGATGCCTTCATCCTGACTGTTAACCTTGTAAATAACGTCACTCAGTTGTGTTCGAGACTCATCATATTGTTCGTCCATAGCGTCATCACCAACAACATAAAGCGCAACTTTTTCATCACATCGATCGGCGGCCACAGGCAGTAAGATCATCGACCATAGGTAGTCGCCTTCCATCACGAAACAGGTATTGGGGAACATGAAGAATAGTTCCTGTGTTTGTACTTGAATTTCGTCTAAAGCAGGCCAGCTTGGTAATGGCTTAGCAGTTTTACTTTTGTCAGCCCCCGCTGTCGGATGAGAAAAGCCCATGATATTGTCCGACAATAATAGGTTCTCCACCTCTAGTCCCAATGAGGCTTCAATCGAACTGCCTATCTCTGGATGGACCCAGGGTAAATGATAGTTATCAAGAAAGTTCTCAGCGGCCAACTTCCAGTTACCTTGCAGTGAAAATTCTCTGTCACTAAAACAACGCATCTGACCTGCCGATCGTTGATCCCCCCATCGTGACGCCAAAGGTTCAACAAAGTCATCAAAGGATTCCGCATCACCCGACAGGTTGACAAAAATAAGGTCATTCCAAACGGCATGCCGAACTGGAAGTAGACCCATCTCAGATTTTTGGCTCTCGGTAGGTTCAGAATTTGCAGTGCCATCCCAAAAAGGCGCTTTGATGAATTGTCCATCAAGTGCGTAACACCAAGCATGATAAGGACAGCTTAAAAGCTTTCCTGAGCTTTCAGCAGAATCCACCAACAAATGCCCACGATGTCGGCAAACATTGTTAAAAACATACAACGAATTCTGATCGTCTCGCGTGATCAACAGAGGCTTTCCCAGTACGTCTAGTGGCCAGGTAGTGTTAGTTTTTGAATATTCAGAGGCAAAGCCAATCGCCATCCAGCCGGTTTCATAGATTAGGCTTATATCCAGGCCATGAAATACCTCACTGGTATAACACGACGCGGGTAACTGACGTTGGTTAGTGAGCACGTCACTCAATCGGAAATGCATCTCGGTATTGTTTATGTCGTTATTCAATTGTGTATTAACTTACTTACTGTGACTAACTAGAGAATCTCATACCAATCCTATGTTAATGCACTATCTGTTTTTCAATTAGTAAACTACTCTTGATAGTTTTTCATGGTCATATCTAACAGTGTTTTCTCCCTGACCCTGAGTCTTCTGTTACCGGGCATTAACATCTTGCTAGGTAAAGAATAATAGTAAGCTATTGTCATCAGGTGATGAGCAACTGTTATGTTTCCGACCTGCCATTTTCACTATATCTTAGAACTACTCAAGTCATTTTTTTTGAAATTCATAGTTAGCGCCATCATGTTTTGCTATAAAACGATCTGAAATGAGAGAGCCATACCAGCTTTTTTCAAAAGTAATCTGTATTCCTTCCGAGGCATTAAAAAAGGTATTTTCACTAGTAGCGATAAAACTGATTTCGAGCGCCATGCCCTCAGGGTTATAAATATCTGGCATGCTACCAAATAGTTGACCATTTTTAATAAATAAAGATCCATCTAATTTAAAGTCTGGGTTCCGAGTACTTTGAAAGTGATAATCACCGACAAAGGCACTTAACAGTTTTTCATCAAACTCTACACTTTGATGATTATAATTAGGCTGCTTAAAATATCTATCGTAATAGATGTTTAAAATCGCAACGACTATATCGCGGTGAAAATTCAATGCTAATCCGTTCACACTAACCGCCAGGGTCATATCATCCTCAGGGAAATACAACAAGGCACTATGAAACCCTTCGACTAAGCCATAATGCCCATGACTGTGACGCCCATAGAAAGGGAATTTCCTGATGCCTCTACCATAAGTGTAGCTGCTACTTAGCATTTTTTGTAATGATAGCTTGCTTAGTAATTTTCCTGACATCAATGCATTAATAAAAATATTAAGGTCGTTGGGACTTGAGATAATTGCACCAGCAGCGGTTGCAGTGCTCATATGCCATTGCTTTTGAATTTGCCAATCACTCCGTGAAAAATAAAAAGACTGCGCCTGGTTATTATCTATGTCGATTACCGATCCTAAGTGTGTATTTTTCAAATTCAACTGATCAATAATATTTTTTTGTAGTACCGATTGATAACTCTCACCGGTTATTTTTTCAATAATATAACCGAGCAACATATAGTTGGTATTAGAATATCTGAATTTTTCACCCGGTTTAAAGGCCGGCTCAAAACCCGAAAAACGTGTGATCATTTGCGCCTTGCTTTGTGGCTTGTTGACGTACTCCCGAAATTCCGCATCGGCGGTATAATTAAATAAACCACTACGGTGCTTTAACATTTGATCAATAGTTATTTCCTGAGAATTTTTTATTTCGGGGTAAAAGACTGAAAGCGGGGTGTTTAATGATAATTTCTCCTGCTCAATTAATTGCATGATTAATGTGGCGGTAAACATTTTGGTAATGGAGCCCACACGATATTGAGTCTGAGCATCGGCCTTTATTTTTTCCCCTGTTGAATCGTAATAGGCAAAACCAGTTTGGTTTTGGTAAGCTGTTTTCCCTTTTTCAACGATCTCAATGCTTAATATTGCTTTATTATTTTCGCTCAGGTTTGATAGATAATCATCCATCTTTTGCTTGTCAAACTGGCGTTCAACCATCGTTGTGCCGGTAAAAGAACAGTTCACTATAAGTAGACAGCTAAGTATGAGTAGGGTGATTTTTATATTCATTACATTTTCCTTTATAACGTATGGATAGTGTTGTTGAGGTTTATGTTACTAAATGTGGTGCAGGATTGACAATGCAGAACTTTGAATTAATTAGTATCGGTGCCATTGAGTGTCTTATTTATCGAGAAACCTGAAATAGTATTGTAGTATTTTGAACTTAATGATCGGTTTAAGGCGTGGGACACAAACCATTTCACTATCACGCCCTATGGCCCTAACTTAACGCATTGGGCTGTGCGTCATTATTGCTGTTATAGATGTAACCTGATGAGAGTAGAATCAAATTCAACAAAAAGGCCAAATTTCATGTCTACAAAGAGAGCAAGCTGCGTGATGATTTTACTGTCCCTGATTTTCGTCCGTAACTTCGATGTGGCAAGCCAGGTAATTGATCTATGAATAAAGTTATGGATAGAGCGCAGAAATCATCAGTGCCTGCCCAGACCCGAGTAACAAGCGAGTGGCTGACGCGTCACTTTAGCTGCGTCGTTGATCGAACTCGGAGCATTTTATTCTGCCTGGTATTTGCGTTGGCCGCGACGGGCTGTGCCAACTTGCAAGCGCCGCAGCGCGACCACCTAGCGTCCACCGACATTCGGTTGGCAGAATGTGCCGTTTGGTTCAAGGCGCTGGACGCGGCGGTGACACAAAGCGGCGTCAATGACATCGCCGCCCGACCGATGCACGGTTTTCCGTATTTGCGCATCGATCGTTTTCTTGCGGCAATGAAGGCCGAAGCAAAACAGGATTTACAGCTGCGACGGGCCTGGATTGATGCAATGCGAGCACGCGATGCTGATGGTCGTCGAGTTGAGATTGCCAACCTGCCTGCTGCCCAGATTGCTGGGCTTGGGGCTAGTGAACGCACAGTCGTCGAGACGCAGACGCAGTATTGTGCCGAGCGTTTGATGACGGCCGACCTCGGCACCGAGACGGCTATTGATGAACTCTATCGCCGAGCCTTTGTAGCCGATGATTACAGCTCGGCGAAACGCGCACTGGGCCTCTATGAATTAGCTCGCCTGCCGTTCTACGCTGGTGTGAACGGCTGGCACGACGAAGCGGCAGAAACCTTTAGCAAAGCAAGCCGTGGAGAGCTAACGAAGGAGCGAATGCAGCGTTATCTACCCCCACAAGTGCCAGTGTTCAGTCGCCATCAGGTCAGAGAGATCCTGACGCGTGTTGCCGAACATCCGCTCGGGTTGGCTCAGCTTTCGCAAGCGCAGCGACAACAGCTGTTCGCAACCTACGCCCCAGTGCTGGAAGTTGAGACGCACGCGGTCTTCGATCGTATTGGTCGGCTGTACTGGTCGTATGACGCGTCACCTCGGGTCGACGTTTCACAACCAGTGGTTTATCACCGGCTAGGCTATACCCGGGTCGGTGGACGCACCTTACTGCAACTGGTTTATCTGGCGTGGTTTCCGGAGCGTCCGATCGATGGCAGCTTCGATATACTTGGTGGACACCTCGACGGTGTGGTTTGGCGTGTGACCCTGGCAGCGGATGGCGAACCGCTGTTGTTCGACAGCATCCACCCCTGCGGCTGCTATCACATGTTTTTCCCGACGCCGCGTCTGCAGCCGTTGCCGTCTCCGCAGCCCTGGACAGAATGGGCTTTTATTCCGACAAGCTTGCCAACGGTGACTGAATCGCAGCAGTTGGTCGTCGAAGTGGAATCGCGCTCGCACTACCTACGCAACGTATTCGCGACTGCAGCGCCAGGAAACGGGACGACATATCAGCTTGCTGAATATGCAGATTTGCGTTCACTGCCGCTGCCGCAGGGTGGGGCGCGCAGTGTTTTTGGCCCAGACGGGCTGATAGCCGGCAGCGAGCGCGGTGAGCGTTACCTGTTCTGGCCTATGGGAATCAAAAGTGCTGGTGCCATGCGTCAGGCGGGTTCGCAGCCCACCGCGTTTGTAGGCCGTCGCCATTTTGACGATGCTGATCTTGTCGATAAACGCTTCCGCTTCCGCGATGAATAAATAAATTCGGGTCAGAGGGTAATGGAGGTAAATATTCTCGAAAGTTGAGCCCTGAACAGCATTCATTCGAATATCAATATTAAACAATATTGCTCTCTGATGTGGCTTAGTTCGCAAATTTTAATCGAGAGATCAGGTGCTAAGAAATAGCCATAAGTGGCACGAATTTTCGTCCCGACTCAAGATGGTCCACAAGAATAGACCAGGCTATTCAGCCATAAAAACAGGGTTTAAGCTATGTCTGAGCCTCGATCTTGAGGCAAGCTATAGAGTGTGTGTCGAATGAATAACCCAACTAACGTAATGATCCAAATAAACTCGAATTTACTGGATACCGACAGTGTGCCCCATCTTGATATTCGGAATCAGAACGCACAAAACCCAGAGACAGAATCAAGCATCAATCGCTTGATCAGGTATTTCTAAATCAACCTGCAGTTATAAACTCAATAAGGATAGCATTTCGAATGGCACTAACTTAAGTCTAAAGTTTTTTCATCCAGCACTTGAGGTGGGCCTCAGTGCATAAACCAACATTACGGTAGCAAACAGACATAGCGAGGCCAGCAGTATAAAAATTGATTCAAATGCAACGTCGTGGCTCAGCAGAAAACCAACCAAAGCCGGCCCCATGGCAGATGAAAAAACCATCACCGAATTAGTTAAAGATTTTATTGCACCCAGGTTTTTAGCCCCATAAAGTTCAGCCCACAAGGCACTAAAACCGGTAAAATAAAGACCGGCAGAAAAACCCATAAAGAGCATAAAAGGTACGACAAAAAAGGCATGGCTCGACGGCACTAGTGCAAGCAGTGCAATCGCGAGAGGAATCAAAAATAATGGCAGTATTTTACGGGCAGTGAAACGATCGATTAATGTGCCAGAGTAGATTGTCGTCACTACCGAAACTATTGAATACAACCAGTAATTTCCAGTCACCCAAAGACTCGACCAACCTTTCGATTTAGCAATTTCATTGGGGAAAAAGAACATCGCCGTCATTATTAATGATGGCGCAATCATCGCAGGTAACATCAAATAAAAGCGAGACTCAGACAAAGCCTGCTTGCGCGTATAACCTGTCTGAGTCTCCCCATTAGCAGTTTGGTTTTTAATCGTTTGCTCTAGTTGAGCGTGACGCAAGCCATGCCCTTTCAGTAGCCAAAGTACTAAAGTAATGGCGCTAAAGACGAGCAGACCCACGGTGAAATAAGTGTTGCGCCAACCCCATTCAGCAATCGCAAATACAGCAAGCAACGGCAACAATGCCTCGCCAAAAGCGAAACCAATAGCCGCTAGCGCAATGGCTTTCCCTCGGTCAGCAGCATGGTACCTGGCCATAGAAATGATACCACTATGACTGCTTAAACCTTGACCGAACTGGCGTAGCATAAAAATCCCGACCACTAAAAATACCGGTGAATAGGCAGTGCTTATAAGCAAACAAGCGGTGCCCAGACCAAACAGGCTTATTGAGGCAAACCATCGTAGATCCACCCGATCGATTAACGATCCACTCCAGGTGATAATGGCCGCGCTGAGCAATGTGCCGTACATGTAAGTTCGCCCCCAGCTGCCAGCATCTAAATCGAATTGTGCCTGTATTTCAGGGCTGAATACACCGATGACATAGGTTTGCCCGGGACTTGATAAAAACGCCATGACAAAACCAAAGCCAAGAAAGCGTTTATGCGCACATGCAAATTGCCAGTAATTGATTAACATTGATTCAAAACTTTGGGGAAAGATTTTAGCCAGCATGAAATCGAACTTGATTATCTACTAGTGATACTGCTAACACAAAAGTAATCTTAGTTCTGAATTTGTTGATTCAGGTTGTAGTTAAACATTTTAAAAAAGTTGGTTGACGAAGGGGTACTTTATGACAGGGCTCAAAACTAACACTATTAATATCCTTGTTTGTGTAGGGCGCAATAGTGAAACGTATTGTGCCGAATGACCTATGAGAATTGAAAAAGTGTAGTTTCCACTAATCGGTTTTGCATGTGGTATTTCCCACATTTAATATGGAAGGACCTAACTCGAAAATTATGGAACCAGAGGAGGTTTGGGCTAGAAGTTACGCACAATATATTGCAGTCAAAGTGGATCGAATAGAATGTTAGATCAACTTGACCGATTGCGACATGTGGATCCTGGGGTAATTGATATTCCTCGCCAGTGGCCTGATGCTGATTTTGAAGTCATTAGTACATCGATCGATGAGCAGGAAGCCCGGTTTGTCATTGCTATGACTGATGGCGAGATAGAAGGCGATTTACTTGATGGCGTCCGGCCTGAAGACAAGTCGACCTTGGGTGATATTGTGCGGGCTGAGAAGAGCGAGTAGATTCATGCGGCGCAATACGCTTCGCTATTACGCCCTACGCCCCTGGTCGGTGGTATCAACCTGTTTTAGCCCCAACCCTTATTGGATTGATACCCGATGGTGGTGGATTTCAAATCTACCAGAGGAATCAACCATGCCTGAAACCCAACCAGCAACACCTAGCGACAAAGAAGAAAACGACGGTCATCTGTCTGGCTTTAGTTCAGTAACAGTAGGGGACAGACGACGGTTAAAGTGATGAAACAGAATCACCTATTCTGTCTCATCAGTGCAAGAGAGTTTTATCGGTAGGAATCCTAGGGAAAGCACACCATTTTAGCGTTAATAGGTTTTCGACTTGGTCTTTTCGGAGCCAGTTCTTCGACTGTGGATATTTCTAGCTTGCGCATAAACCCTGAAATCAGCGAGAACCCTGTGGGATCACCTAAATTCCGATGATATTCAGAATTTAGGTATACTTCAGGATCTCTATCAATAACGGAGGTTCGAAATATGATGCAATATCCTATTCTCGAATCAATGCTAGGCTCCGAGGTTTTACAGCTAATGATCGAATCATGGCCTGATAAATGCTTGGATGCACATGGACCTTTAAACCGTTTACCAACGCCTCTATGTGACAAAATTCTGACCTCGATCACGTCATTGACTGAAGCTTATCAGGGAAGCCTTTTCGAGCTTGATCCACAAAAAGGCAATTATCAGTTGTACCCTGCAGTAGATGGGACTGCAGGCGACGTGATTAAAGATGGCAGAACAGCTTACCTGGCTGATATTGCTCCCTTATTAAATAACGCTGATGGATTCGTAAATGCCCTTGAGCAGGAATTGAACATTAAGCAAGATAGTACGAGGCTGTCGGCATTTGTAT
The DNA here is from genome assembly GCA_964195315.1 of uncultured Acidimicrobiia bacterium. Taxonomy (GTDB): domain Bacteria; phylum Pseudomonadota; class Gammaproteobacteria. The sequence goes on from CAXMOZ010000025.1 coordinate 49,638, forward strand.
CTGCTGCAGGAAGCGGATCACCGGTACATTACGATGCACTTGATGTGATTTCGATACAACTGGTTGGCACTAAGAGATTTTTTCTGGCCCCTTTGAAACACATACGTTATCCATATGGCTCTCAGTATACGGAAGGGACAGCACCCTTTAAAACACTATATCCACAAATTAGCGATGGATTTCCAAGTTGCAAGAATCAAATTTTCGAGGAAATTGACATGCTACCTGGTTCGGTTTTATTAATGCCGAGGGGCACCTGGCATTATACCGAGGCCAAACAGGATTCTATGGCTATGAGCATTATCTTGAGTCCTGCAACCCAGATAGATTTTTTCCTCTCTTTGTTAAAATCTACTCTGCTGCAAAGTTCTGAGTGGCGCTCACCCATTTATGGATTGGGTAATACAGATGCTTTTGATCCAAAACTGTACACTAAATTATCCAATACGATTTATAGGCTGGCGAAGGAATATCAAAATCCAAATTCAGCGCTACGGTGTTTTCACAAGAATAGTCGATATTTGACCAATCCAGCTCTCGATGTACAAATAATTAAAGGGGAAGCTTTTGATGATGTTGAATACGATGGACACAATAAGCATGGGGAGGCGGGGCGGATACAGATGAAAGTTCCTAGCGAGATTGCCAATGTTGCTCGCTGGCTATTGAATATAGATGGGCCGTTAATTGTAAAAGACTGCCTGCACAATTTCCCTATGATTCCTGCTCAGGAAATTCAAGAACTGTTCGGTAGATTAGAGAAAACTGGATTTTTGACCAAACTCTGGTTTCCCGAAATTTGAAATCCCTCTATGCAGCTCCTTATATAGCGGACGCTACCAATGGTATTAAGTTAAGTTGAGAAACCCTTGTTGGTTGAGTTAGCGGATTTATCGCGTAACCCAGCCTACTTCTTAATTTAATGGTGATGCCCGCCTGGTCCATGAACATGCTGATGTGCTAATTCTTCATCGGTTGCATCGCGTACATCAACGATCTCAATTTCAAAAGTTAAGGTCTTGCCGGCATAGGGATGGTTAACATCAACATCAGCCATGAACTTGCCCATTTTTACAATAGTCACCTGTTTCGAACCATGATTTGCATCGATAGTCGCTATCATGCCTGTCTTCCACTTTTTTGCGCCGCGAAAGTGTTTTACCGACATGCGTTCTACCCGACCTGCTTTGTGCAGTCCAAAACCCTGTTCGGGCGTCAGAGTTGCCGAGAATTTGTCACCTTTACTTTTTCCTTCCATAGCTGCTTCCAGACCAGCGATGATGTTACCGGCGCCATGCAGGTAGACAGGTGCTTCACTGCCTTCTGTTGATTCCAATAACGTTTCAGTTTCATCGGACAAGGTGTAGTGATATTGCACAACGGTTTTATTATTTATCTTCATATTGCATTCGGGGTTTATGTTGAGATAGGCAGGGTGATTATAACTTACTTTTGTCGACCAGAAGCATTAGCTATCCGTACCGATACAGTTAGATTGATAAGTAAGTAATCCCCAATACTGGAAACCACACGAATTGATTACTGACTTTTGGAGAATGCCCTCCGATGTTACCTGGCAGCTTCTAAATTAGGGATGAGTGATTATGATAAAGCAAACTCCGGCCGTTCTGCCTACCTGAGCCATTTTTGTTATGGTTGATGTTGCCCGAGATGCGGGATAAAAGTGGAGGGTGGGATTAAATTTCTTTAAAGGTACTCAGAAAAAACTATACTAACCTGTACTAAAAATGAAACAGGAGTGAAATGAAAATGCAAAAACTGAAAATTGCTTTATTAACTATGATGATATTACCGTTCCTACCAATGACGGTCAGCGCATCGTCCTGGGTTTGCGAGAGTGGTGAAGTGTTACGTGAAATCGCGATCAAGCGGGATACCGACAAGGCGGCACCTTGCTCGGTGATCTACGACAAAGAAATTGAAGGGCAGGGTTCTCAAGTTCTCTGGACTGCCCAAAATGATGGCGCCTACTGCGATGCAAAAGCGGATGGCCTAGCAGAAAAGTTGACAGGCTTTGGTTGGACTTGTACTGCAAACTGAAGAGAATTTGAATCCAGTTAAAGTCTAACTTTTTACCGCAGGCCAATCGACCCATAATTTGGCAGAAACTACCATTTTATGGGTCGACTGAACTATGGCCTACTTAAGGATCAGGAAGTGAATCGATGGGGCAGTATTCGAGGGACTTTACGATCCTACATACCTAATCATTTTCTCGCTCCATGCATGGCCTTGCACAACATAATTATCATCGCAATTTAATTCCTCCGTCGCCTTTTTCCAGTTATCCTGTTTAATGTTTTCCATCCACATCTATTGGAGGCGACAGGGGTGCCAGAGATCAAAAAAATCCTGACTCGAATTTAATTGTAAAGTGAAAATCTATGCCTGTTTTATCGACTTATACGAAGGGTATTTTGATTACTGCACTAGGCGTGCTGGTGATATCACCTGATGGGTTGTTGACACGATTAATTACCACCGACCATTGGACGCTGATATTTTGGCGGGCGCTATTAATGGCGTTTGGGATGTGGATAGTGTCCAGTTTTGTCTATCCAAAAAACACCTGGGCTAAATACAAAGCACTGGGGTCAAGTGGGATGGCAATGGTCGCTTTATATTCGATGGGCAGTATTTCATTTATTGTGGCGATTACCCATACCAGTGTTGCTAATACACTCATTATTTTGAGTACAACGCCCTTATCTGCTGTACTCATTGGCCGAGTATTTTTAGGGGAGCGAATAGCTGCGCGTAGCTGGTCAGCTATCGCTATTGTTTGCATTGGTGTTCTTGTAATGAGCACTGATAAGTCGAGCGCAAATACCAGCTTGTTTGGCGATATAGCGGCTCTTATTGGCGCATTTTTTCTTGCTGCTGGTTTTACTGTTGTGCGTCGTTTTTCGAATATTCCGATATTCCCAGCATTGTCGACCAGTGGGCTGGTAACGGCATTGTTAATGTTACCTTTAGCCCAACCTTTTTCAATATCATCGGAAGATTTCGGGTATCTGATAATCATGGGGGTCTATATGTTACCGGTGGGTACCGCATTAATGTTCCTGGGACCTCGATATATTCCGGCTGCTGAGGTTGGCCTGATGCTATTGCTTGAGTCGGTATTGGGGCCAGTTTGGGTTTGGTTAGTGCTTTCTGAACACCCTGGTACTCGTAGTTTTATTGGCGGTGCAATTATCCTGTCGACTCTCGTTATTAATGCTATCTGGATCATGCGCAGTACAAAATCTAGTGTAACGAAAGGGTCTGTTTAGAAAATTTGAATGTAAAAGGACGGAGAGAAATTATCTAGCCGCTGAGTTTCAAGGAATGACACGGATGGAAAGGTTGGGCAGGGTATATCGTCAGTTTTATAGCAACCAATGAATCTCAAAACCTATTATCGCTAGAAAGTGAAACCTAGCATCCCCTAATCTTTTAGTCCGTGCCAATCGGTTAGTATTCGTGGCCAAAAATTTCTTTGCCCCTTTTACGCGTTTCTTCACAATAACCATCCCAACATCAACTTTTGTAATTTATGGTATTCCGCATCGTCGGGAGTTGTCTGTTGCCATTGCGGGTTTTGACGTAAGGACTTTAACAAATCATTCCATTTTGGTGGCAGAGCAACCTTGGCATTATCAATCAGCTTCAGCTTGTTTTGCGCGGCGTGTCCACGGTGAGATAAGGTCGATAATAATCGACACTGCCTGAGATACAGTAGACTGACCGTATTGTCATCAACGCAGAGCCATTGGTGACGACGCCAGGCGGCCTTAAGTTCCTGCTGATATCGTTGAACAGTCGCCCATCCCCCCGCTATTGTTGCGCCTAACAGGCTCGCAGCTCCCAGACTCAGCCCACCGATCATCAGGTCAACACCTGCACCAACAGCCGCGCCGGATAGAGCCGATGCCCCAATACCGAGCCCAAATTCCTTTAACATGTGGGGTGAAAATATATCCAGCTCCCAGCGGCCTTCAGAAACGGGCAATTGTTGAAGGTCGATATCTAGCTGGGTAAATGAAAATATTGCCAATAGATCGGTCAATGCTTGCTGTTCGGCATTACGTACGAATGCCTGCATCTTACTGACCTCGGTATCAGAGAAACCTTTGCCGCCTATTTTTTTATTTTGACTAGATTGACTGCCCGTCACTTCTAGTCGATAACAGGCCACTTCACAGATTAGACTAAAGATGCGTTTTGCAGCGGCCTGATTGAGGTTTTGCCAGACCTGATGTCGATAGTTGATCAAATGTTGCAACGAATCGTAGCGTCGCTCCATTAAGCTTTGCAGTTTTTGATACAGGCGTTTTTCCGCCTCAAAATCAAAAGCGACGGTATCAAACTCCAGTGCGGCATGCAGGTTAAACATCGCCATTTGATCTCGCCATCGGTTCAACGCCTGATTTTTATCTGCGATAAAATTGAATACTGGCAGAATGGGTTTACCCGCTTTACTAAGGATTTCAACTTCATCTCGATACTTACCGAGCAGAGGTTCTCGTACATCGATGATATAAAGCAATACGTCACTATTGAGTGATTGTCGGAGTACTTTTATTTCCTGTTCAAAATCCGCATAACGGTCTTGCTGATCGATGAATATCTTCAGTAATTCGGCTGGCGAATTTGTTTTAATCGATGTTGATAGTTCATCGAGTGCTATCAGCAATGCGCTTGAATCTTCAAAACCCGGAGTATCAAACAGGTTTAATATCACCTCATCGTCCGCATAAATAGCCGTTTTTTCTACAGACCGTGTTGTGCCCGCAGAATCATCGACATTGCCGAAATGGTCATCCCTTAGCAAAGTGCGTATCAATGAAGTTTTACCCGCATTGGTATGTCCGACGACGCCTACATTGATTGCCGCTAAGGGGAGAGTTTGTTTGTTAGAAGTCATGGCTAATCAACACTCATCGCTTATCAACACTCTGGCAAATAACATGATCTGCAGGGATGTTGCAGGCTTGGGCCAGCTGGTACCAGGCGCTAAGCCGTTTTGATGAAACCATTGCTTCATCAGGCAACTGTAACAATACCAACCAGCTCTGTGAGCAGTTCAATGTCAGGCTTGTTATGGAGCGCTGTATCCCACGATCAGGTGAACGAGCCGCCGCAACAGCGACCGCAAGCACCTGACATTGACTCTCATTCAAGCACTTTAAGGTCGATGCTAGTGACTCTCGATCAATCACCTGACCTAGATTATTTGGCGCCTCGATTGATGAAATCGGCCATTTGAAATTATCACCCAGTTCTACAGCGGCCCATTTTGTATGATCTGGAAGTGAATGCGATACCGGTACCTGTTCTTTAATCGCAGTTAGTACAGGAGATGAGGTATCTTTATCAACGATCTGGCTATGACTCGCCAGAGGCACCAGGCGTTGGCGTAGGTCGATATAATAAGGCAGGTATAAATCGAACGAAAACAGACGACGTGCCCTGATACTCATCAGCGAACTCCAGAGCAACAATAGTAGTCGCGGCAGAATGCCAAAGCACAGTAGCGACCCCAGTAAAAACTGAGCCCAGTGGTAACGATGTTCCGCGGTCAAAATATGCCCCATGCCTAAACGAGACTCCTGCACCTGATCAGCGGAGGGTGTCATAAAACCGATTAATGAGAGTGGCTGACTTAAACTTGCGGTTAATTGGGCAAATACAGAATCTGATAATAATGTCGTGCCCCAGATGAAGTCATACTGTCGCACCATTAATAGCAGCACCAGGCTTATCAGGCCTGCTAGCAGATAAACTAGCCACAGCTGGTGCGTTATCTTGCTGAACTGCCATTTACCAACCGTTGCAGAATAAAAACAATTGAGCCACGTTCGGTCTGCCAAGCTACTTATTTTGTCTTTCTTGTCACCATTCGCTTTTTTGTCGGAAGTACTTGGCAACCAGCTAGTCAAACGAGCGAATAGGCCTGAGGTCAATCCATCCATATTCAGGCATATGCCGATCAGCCAGAGCAGCATCGAAATAAAATTAAAACCGAGCAGCACCAGTAATAACCAATAGATATTAATGGTATTGCTGCCGCCATTGCTATCAGTAGTAGCATACACAGTGCCTATTGCACCTAACAGCGCAACCATTATAAGAACGAAGGTTTTAATAGTGCGAGATAGTCTGGCGGCATGTGTTAATGCAGCCGATAAATCATGCTGTCGGGCCAGACGTTTTGCGCGTTGCCAAAGACGTTCATGGAAATTCTGATGTAACAATAAATCGGAGAGCTCATCCTCACTATCACAGTGCAGCGCATGCTGGGTTTCTATATGTCGTATCTGTTCAATCAGTATCGACTTGTCGAATTTTGAAATAGCCACAGAGTAAAGTAGATCCAGATAGTTTGAATTTTCATATTTTAACCAGCCTTGGCAAATTTGTAACTGAATCAAATCCTTAATCGCTAGTTAGCATCGCTTTATAATCGCGCACGCTAGTCGGCACCTTATGCATTTTAAGAGCATAAAGGGGACTGAGGGTAGTGGCTGTTAAATAAGCCCCATTAGCATGACATTTTTCTGGATGCGCAATACGTTTCATTTAATGCCGAGGTGAGGTCAATAACAGATAGAGTTTTGACCCTCGTATAACGACTTCATGCTCACCTCTGCAAGTTCGATCAGGGTCGGTATAATCGACAATGGTTTGATTAATTTAACGAATTATACAACGCTGTTTCATTTTGTTTAATTTACAGTTTTTAATTTTCTAAAGGAACTTGAGCTCCACATACCAGTTCCCATCGATCTCTTCCTGTTTAGTGACGGTGTACTCGTCTCGGGTTAATACTGAGTTCGACTCAGTCTTCACTGTTTCGGCATAACTCCCTGAGTAACTAGACAGGCCTGACGTGGATTCGAACATCTCATTGTTTACAGTCTGACTGGCTGCAACCCGCACATGTTTGCGTCTTGAGAGCTCTGCTCGAGCGCTGGAAAGCGCTTCGTCGATGGAATTTCCCTTAAATGTGACGCAGTCTGCACAGGGGGTTGTAAACCATTCAGGTAAGTTGAAATTGTAGTTTTTGCGAAGAGTCAGGTAGAAATTAGCGTGATTGATATTGCCTCGCAGGTCAGTATCCTTCTGCAACCAGACTGAGGCATCTGCCTGCTGATCGGTCATGTCTATATTGATTGGCTCGGCTAACTCCATGATCAAACGCATGGGTTTGAACTGACTTTGGGTGAAACTGGCGGTGTAACGCTCATCATCGTGGTGGACGTGCACTCCTGACAGGGAGAGGCTGTTATCTTCAATAGTTACATCGAGCGACAGCCGGTAATCATTCTCCAGTTTGATCTTCTTCGCAATCTCAGGCTCCAGACTTACGACGGCCCGTTCCTTGAGGTTATTCCTGAACGAAACTAACGACATATACAGATTCTCGGCTTCCGAGTCGTAATCAAAGCTGGTCACTGTAAGGTCAGAATAAAGGGACTGGAAGATAACGCCGCTTACTAGATCGAGGTGCTCGATAAAGGCTTGACGGTCTCTGGTAGCAAGTGAAGATTGTTTGTTCAGATGATCTTGGTATGCCTTCGTTAGGGCCTTCACGTACTCGTTTCGGCTGAACACTTCGAAATTGTAGTTCTGAACTAGGCGATGGACTTCGTTTTCCTTCTCGGTAACAACTTTTTTCGCCCTGAGCTCGAAATTTCGCTGCTTTTCGAACTCCCCTTTCTGAAGCTTTGGAATAGAGGGTATCAC
>CAXMOZ010000026.1:0-39805 GCA_964195315.1 uncultured Acidimicrobiia bacterium
TACGTTTATCGCAACGTTGGTGGAGAGGCACTCGCGTTATGTAATGCTGGCTAAACTTGAAAATAAGAATTCTTCAACAGTGATCGCTGCACTAGTAAAGCAATCTAAAAAACTACCCATAGAGTTATATAAATCGTTGACCTGGGATAGAGGGACGGAGTTATCAGCGCACCAGGATTTTACGGTGGCAACAAAAATTCAGGTATACTTTTGTGATCCAGGTAGCCCTTGGCAACGGGGTTCAAACGAAAATACTAATCGGTTATTAAGGCAATACTTTCCGAAAGGCACTGACCTATCAGCTCATACCCAAAGTAAACTGAGTGCAGTTGCTCCCCAGCTCAATGAGCGACCTAGAAAGTTATTAGAATATTAAACACTGGCGGAAAGATTTAATGCTTGTGTTGCATCGACCAGTTGAACTCGCACAGCACAGGAGCCGATCGAAAAATTGACTATTTAATACCAATTACTTTGCGAAAATTTAAACTTAGCGCCCATTTCTATCTATTTTAACTGGGTTAAAATAACCTAACTTGTTAATATCACTAGATATTAAATTTACTGATTTCTAAGTTCTTATGGTGCGGTATGGAAACACAGTCAGCACTTAGCTAGTCTGTGACTTTTGCTGGCTGTCTAGTGTAGATGTATTCTATGTCGAGCAGGCGGAGCTAGCTGGGCTTGTGTATGATATTGGCGAAGTTGCCATTTTACAGTACGTGCAGCAGCACGAAAAGCTGCGTGATAACCCCAAAAAGTTACTTGAGGCCGTGAAACTGATGGACCTGCTGATCACTTGCCTGATGCTGGATCAGTGGAATTTTGGTCCTGAGTTAGTAAATATCGGTGAAGGATGTGAGGAGAAGTTTCGTAATACGAGTGATCGGCCCAACCTGTGCGACGTGGTACTGATTGCTCAATCACACGTCATGATAGGTACCCCACAGCAGAAAAGGTTGCTATCGACCATCTTGGCATGAAGAGCCTCGCAATCGAACAGATTCTCATGTTTATGAAGACACCGAGAGTAAAGGGCAAGTCTATCGAAGTCCCCCCCCCCTCAGACCTCTCTAGTCTGGCGCTTCCAGGCTTTATCTATCGACAGATAACAGCTTGATTACTAGCATATAAATTTGAGTAATTAGCGTACGAAAGTGCTTTCAGTAATTAGTTTTCAATTTGCAATTCAGCCAGTTATCCGATTGCAGTTAGGGTTACATTTAAGCGGCTACTTTGGCACGATTAGCCCGGCGTTTTCGTTGATATAGCCTGTATTCTCGATAGCCAATAAATACTCCGCTAGCCACGACTAATGCGGCGCCTGCTAATGTTTGAAAAGGCAGTATTTCGTCATAAAAGATATAACCAATGCCTGTTGCCCACAATAGAACAAAATAGTTGAAGGGTTGTAATATAACCGCTGGTGCTAATTGCAGCGCTTTGATTAATAGTAAGTGCCCCATAATGCCCGTCAAGCTTATGATCAATAGCCAGAACGTTTCACTCTGATTAGGGGTTTGCCAGTAAAATGGAATGACTAATAATGAGGCCAAAAAACCAACAACACCGAAGTAAAGCAAGGAGGTTTCGAAGCTATCAACCTTCGACACCTTGCGTGTTATGAGGTTATAAATGGCAAACATAACAGCGCAGCTCAGGCCCATTATTGCGAAAGGACTAAATACGCCCGCGCCTGGGTCAATAATAATGACAGTACCAATAAAACCGACAAAAACTGCTAATCCGCGTCGCCAGCCAACTGCTTCTCCCAAAATAGGTACTGAAAGAAGGGTCACAATAAGCGGGAAACAAGCGAATATGGTGTGCAGTTCGGCCAGACCAATGTAACTAAGTGTGTAAGCAAATAACGCTATTTCGAAACAAATTAATAAACTCCTAAAAATTTGCAGCCTGGGTGCCGACGAATTAATAGCTGCTTTTAATCCGTTTTTCCTCATTGCAAAGGCAATCGCGAAAAGAGAAAAAAAGAAGAACCGCACGTTTATAATCTGTGCGACTTCCATTGTCTGAGTTATGTGCTTGGTAATAGCATCCTGGCAGGCGAATAATAACGTGGCTATAACGAGTAAAACTATACCTTTTGAAGGCTGTTCTGCGCTGGTGGTATTTGGGGTGTCGCTACTATTTTTAGTCAAGTTTTTTAGTCAAACATTTGTAGTTGAGCCCGATTAGAGCTTAACGATTGCTCAGATTGAGATTAATATAAACTGATATACTGATTTGATAGAGCCAAAGATCAAGCCATCATTCGGGCCAGCTTAACTGCTCGATCAGTGTTTCGACATCACGCTCCATCAACGTTGGATCGCCCAGGTTTAATTCAAGCAAGCGTCTGAGGTGGTAGTCATTCTCTATTCGGCTTAAGTCTCGGTGTAATGCGACATGATTCCCATCATGAGGTACCAAAGATCCGTACATTTCAAAATTAGCTTCATCGCTGAGCTTCACTTCAAGAATAACGGCATCCATATTCTTAGGCTGGGACTCTAGTTTAAGTAAGGCGCCTGCCATAGAAATATCCAGTATCTCTACTGATATTTTGGTACCACTGCATGACAGTAAGGCATTCGCATGAAATCCAACTCGATGGTATTGTCGACGGTCTTCGTTATCTGTCTCATTCGTCATGCTGGTCAACCTCGCTCTGATTTGCTTTTTATAGAAAATTTAACAGTTATACCAATGTAGGTTATATTTTTTTCGCGATAAAAACCCTCTAATTAGAGGGCCTAATTTGTATTGAATGATATCAAGCCAATTGGTCAAGTGGTAGGGCTGTTTTCTTAACTACCTGCCTGAGTACAAAGCTCGAATGAACACCTGTGACACCTGTCAGACGAGTGAGGTTACCGAGCAAAAATTTTTCGTAATGCTGCATATCTTTCACCACAACTTTGAGTAAAAAATCAGCAGTTTGCCCAGTCACAATACTGCATTCAATGACTTCGGGCATGTCTACGATGGCCTTCTCAAATTGTTCGAAGCGGTCGGGTGTATGGCGATCCATTGAAATGCCGATAATTGCGGTCAGGTTGAGCCCAAGCGCCTCTTTGTTTAAAAGTGTGACATGACCATCGATTAGGCCAGAGTCTTCCAGGCGTTTTACACGCCTTGAACAAGGCGTTGGCGATAGCCCGACTTTGTCGGATATCTCAAGATTACTAATGCGTCCATTGGACTGCATGAGGGCGAGGATGTGTTTGTCTATTTTATCGAGTGATAGTGCCATAAATGTTTAACTCTCAAATATTGCAGTAATTATCTAATAATTAACCAATATGTAGGTAGTAATAGCTAAATTAAATGATATTAAGGTTAGCATTGCAATCAATATCTAGTGAGACTGCTTTATAGTTGCTTTCACTAAACGCTGTAATAGGAAATATTGGTGTCAGTCTTCAATCATAAAAAATATCGTGCCTTCCCCACTATCGTAAAACCCAACCGCCGTTGGCCTGATAGGGTCATAGAGAAAGCACCTGATTGGTGTAGTGTTGATCTACGTGATGGCAATCAGGCATTGATCGAACCGATGTCATCGAGCCAGAAGCTGGCTATGTTCGAATTATTGGTAGACGTTGGGTTTAAACAAATTGAAGTAGGCTTCCCTGCTGCCTCACAAACCGACTTTGATTTCGTGCGTCAGCTAATCGAACAAAACTTAGTACCCGATGACGTCACTATTCAGGTATTAACTCAGGCACGAGAACCACTGATCGGTCGCAGCTTCGAAGCACTAAAAGGTGTACGCAGTGCCATCATGCATTTATATAATTCGACTTCGACGGTGCAGCGCGAGCAAGTGTTTAAAAAATCACGAGATGAAATTAAAGATATCGCCGTGCAAGGCGCCAAATGGGTGCGAGACTTTGCTGTGAAGCAGCCCGAGACCGATTGGCAATTTCAATATTCTCCCGAGAGTTTTACCAATACTGAATTGGACTATGCATTAGAAGTTTGCAATGCCGTGACCGATATATGGCAACCAACGCCAGAACATAAAACAATTATTAATTTGCCTGCGACGGTCGAAGTCGCCACGCCGAATGTGTATGCCGATCAAATAGAAACCTTTTGCGATAGAGTCAACCTACGTGAGTGCATCACCATTAGTTTGCATACTCATAACGATCGAGGTTGTGGCATTGCGGCAGCCGAGCTTGGGGTGATGGCGGGTGCCGATAGAATTGAAGGCACCTTACTGGGTAATGGTGAGCGTACGGGTAATATGGATATTGTGACCATGGCGATGAATATCTACAGCCAGGGCATTGATCCACAGCTCAACTTTTCTGACATGGATCGAGTGATCAATGTGGTCGAGCGTTGCACCCAGTTAGCGGTGCATCCACGTCATCCCTACGCAGGTGAGTTGGTGTTTGCTGCTTTCTCCGGTAGTCATCAGGATGCGATTAACAAATGCCTGGCCATTGATGAACAAACTCGTGTTATGGAGGGTGATAATAGTCACTGGCAAGTTGCTTACTTACCGATAGACCCACGCGACGTCGGACGCACTTACCAAGAAGTGATTCGCATCAATAGTCAGTCGGGTAAGGGCGGGGTGGCTTATGTACTTGAGCAAGACTACGGGTTAATTTTACCCCGCTGGATGCAGGTTGATTTCAGCCCACATGTGCAGCATTTTGCAGAACAGTCCGAAGCTGAAGTGTCTACCCAGGCAATCAGAAAAATATTCCAGGAGACTTATATTGAGCTGGTCGAGCCGATGACGGTCGAAAGTTACCAAGCTTCTCGCACTGAGGGTTCGGATAGGCTTTGTGCAACGATTAAAACAACCGAAGCAAATATTGATATCAGAGGCGAAGGTAAGGGCATTCTTGATGCATTCGTCAATGCGATTAATTGCAAGCTAGATAGCAATATTATTCTGGTCGATTACAGCGAGCACACCCTGGGTGACAATCAACAATCAGAGGCAATGGCCTATGTGCAGTTGGGTGTTAATGGTCAGCGTTATTGTGGGGCTGGGTGCAGTGAAGATATTGTTGGTGCTTCTTTACGTGCAGTGCTTAATGCGATAATTCGTGCGGGTATGGACCTTAAAGCAGTCAGTGAGCCGCAGCTTGCCGCTGTATAAGCAATAATAACAATTACACTGTGGGTGGGAATGCGTTCAATTGTTTTTAACTATTAATTTAATAGAAACAATTAAATTTAGCTTTTAATTATTTCCTCTATAATTCTCCTCAGTAACTTACTTAAACGCTTTATTGAAGGAGAAAGATCATGTTAGAAAATCGCGAAGGCCAGAATGTCCCGGACGTTACATTCCGTACGCGCCAAGATCACCAGTGGGTGAATGTATCCAGTAATGACATTTTTAAAGGTCGAACCATTGTCGTGTTCTCCTTGCCGGGGGCTTTTACACCGACTTGTTCATCAACTCACGTGCCTAGATACAATCAACTGACGGCCGCCTTCAAACAAGCCGGTGTTGATGAGGTTGTTTGCCTCTCAGTCAATGATGCATTCGTCATGAATCAGTGGCGCAAAGACCAAAAGGCATTCAACATCAGCTTTTACCCAGATGGAAACGGAGACTTCAGCCGTGGTATGGGCATGTTGGTATCAAAAAATGACATCGGTTTTGGTGATAGGTCATGGCGTTATTCGATGCTGGTTAAAAATGGTGTGGTCGAAAAAATGTTCATCGAGCCCGATCAACCAGGCGATCCTTTTGGCGTCTCGGATGCTGATACTATGCTGGCGTATATTGCACCCAGCGCGGCTAAGCCAAAAAGCGTCACCGTTTTCTCACGCGAAGGATGCGAATTTTGTGTTCGAGCCAAAGGCTTGTTGAGTGATGCAGGCCTTGATTATGAAGAACTAGTTTTGAATCGTGACTATTCCGAGTCTAGTATCAGAGCGGTATCAGGTACTTCGACTGTGCCACAAGTGTTTATTGATGGTGCCTTGATCGGTGGATCCGAGCAACTAGAAGCATATTTAAGCTAGCCATGATTACGATGCCTTCGGTCGCAACTGTTATTGCACTGAGGGCATTTTTTTAATCAAGCCAGCTGAGAATGAGAAAATCCAGTCATTGGAGTTGAAAAAGTCACCTAAGCCGTTACATTGTTTGCAGAACTACCCATTTTACTGAACCCGGTAATCCCCAAGGTTGCTTGTTTACGTTAGGTCACTTTGGCCATGGTCTATTGCTTTATCTGTGCTTGAAAACAGATTAATTGCTTGCACAACATACGAGCAATCAATTAAATTTTTTCATATATTGCTAAAAAAACGATTGCAGAATTTATCGGAAACGACAAGATATTGTTGCAGGTGGGCATCGTAGGTGCTCATTGTGAGCGTGGATTTGGTGTCGGTAGTCCGATGTCGTTGTTATTATGTAAAGCAGAATGTTTCGAAGGTTTAAATGAGCGCAATAAAAGTTAGTCAGGAGTTACTTGATATTGTCGACGAAGATGACCAAGTTATTGGAGTCAAAACCAGAGGTGAGATCCATGCACAAGGTTTGATGCATCGGGCGGTGCATATATTGGTATTTAATCATCAGGGTGATCTCTTTATTCAAAAACGGTCAATGACTAAAGACGAATGTCCTGGCCTTTGGGATACCTCAGCCGCAGGGCACGTCGATAGCGGTGAAGATTATTTCAGCTGTGCAATTCGAGAGCTATCTGAGGAACTGGGCATAATGGTACGATCACCCCTCGAGCTCTTATTCAAATTGCCGCCACAAACCCCCAACGGAATGGAACATGTGGCTGTTTTTAGTTATGTCGATGACGGACCATTTCAGCTCCAGAAGGAAGAGATAGACGAAGGAAGTTGGATCTCAAAAACTGAAATGGATCAAAGAGTGAGATCAGCTGACCCATCTTTGACGTTGGTGGTATGTAAAATCTGGCTTCAGTTTCGACAGTCCTATTAACCACAAGAGGCGCTAAGTGATTCCTAGCTACGACAAAAGCTTGCCGAACTAGATTCGTTTGTGTGATATAACTGAAGATGAGTTATTTCTGGATTAAATCACCTGTGAAATGTTAGAACCTGTTGACTATCTATCTCCCGATGTACCAGCTAGATTACCCTGGCATGATATTCCTCTCGTCAAGGCAACCAATAAAAGTTTGGAGGGCTATGGGTGCTTGGTCAATGATCCCGATAATTTTAAAATTGAAATCACACCATGGCCTGCGCAAGGATGGCGTCCGATAGATGCAGGTACGGGTGACGAGGGCGGAGTTGTCGAAGGTGTATTTCACAGCGAATGGGTTGGTGATGTTCTAAAAGGGCATAATGATGCCGTTAAGGGTGAATACGTTCTAGGCTGGAGAATTAATCCGGGCGATATCAATCCAGGCCAAGGTTCAGGTATCAACGATAGCATGCTGCTATGGCATATGAATTATCACCCGGATGGCGGCCAACTTTTTTTTCCGCAACAAGCGAAGCCCTTCGTTGTGCCTGTGGCATTGCCGGGTGACGATTTAACATTGCAACGCATTGTTGCGTTTTGGTGTGATGGCAGCCAGGGTTTATATATACATCCCTGTATTTGGCATGAAGGTGTTTTCCCAGTGACGCAGACTCAATCGTTTCAGGATCGACAAGGTCGAGTCCATGCTCGAGTGAGTTGTAATATCTGTGCGGAGTTTGGTGTGTTCCTTAAGATGCCGTTATTGATGGAAATGCTATATTAGATGCCCACCGAAATCCATTAATAACGATTCAACGCAGCTCACTAGCATTTTGAGTTGATTTAAAGAACTTCCTTAAATACGCTGCTCAACATGATCGATGTAATGACCCTAAACAGGTAGCTGTGCGCCAACGAAAAACATCCAAAAAACTTACCCGTTGGTTTCTTTTTACTTTAGGAAGCCTATTTTTGCTGAGTATTCTCCCAGTCATATTACTGCGCTGGATCGATCCTGTTAGTTCGTCATTCATGCTGCAATATCAATGGAGTAGTTCTAGTGATCAAAGGTTAAATTTCAAATGGAGGAACTGGGACAAACTATCACCGCAATTGAAAATAGCGGTAGTTGCGGCTGAGGATCAAAACTTTCCAACCCACTATGGGCTTGATTTTAAGTCAATTAGAAATGCATTAAAACAACGTCAACAAGGGCGCAGCTCACGAGGTGCCAGTACTATTTCGCAACAGGTCGTCAAAAATATGTTTTTATGGTCTGGACAATCCTGGATTCGTAAAGGTTTTGAAGCCTGGCTAGCGCTAGTGCTCGAAACCTTTTGCTCGAAGAAACGAATCCTCGAAATCTATTTGAATATTGCACAGTGGGGCAGTAACCAATTCGGCGCGCAGGCTGCGAGTCAACGTTACTTTTCTAAAAATGCGTTACACCTAAATCGCCACGAATCATCCCTATTAGCCGCAGTATTACCAAACCCGGTTCGCTTCAGAGTTGATAAGCCGTCGAAATATACACTTGGACGACAACACTGGATACTTAGTCAAATCAGAGGGTTAGGCGGACCAGAGTACCTGTCCGATATATCTCGAAAATAAAAAATTAGTAAAATCATCTCCAATGCAAACCACGAGCAACGTCCTCAAAAAGCCGTAGGGCGCCAATAGCGCAGCGTATTGCGCCGATCATCTTAAACACACTCACAAGGCTCAATATAAACCAAATTGCCGCCTCAGTTTTCCAGGTAAACCAAGGACACAATCAACTATTGGAATGTCGGGTAAGGCTAGGCTTTAAATAGATAGTGTCTAATCGGCGCAATACGCTGTGCGCTATTGACGCCCTAAGGTGTTACTGAATGTCTGTATATTTACTTGCAAAAAACCTGACTTCTTTACAGCTTACAAACTCTGAAACCACTAAAAATATCCCAACGATCAGGTTCGAAAAAATTCCGATAAGTGCCATGTACCATACGGCTTCTGCTGGTCCAGGCGCCACCTCGTAAAACTTTGGTGGTGCCGAATAGAGGCTGCGAATAATCCTCATAGGCATCGGCAGAAAATCCGGGTAAATGCTGGAAGGTATCGCTGGTCCATTCCCACACATTGCCCAGCATTTGACGACAGCCAAAAGCACTATCGCCCTGGTTAAAAGCGGCTACATCAACGCAGCCTGTGGCCCGGCCATCCAGATTGGCAAAACTGGGTTGAATCGTATTGCCCCAGGGGTAACGACGTTTTTTGGTGGATAAACTGCCATCGTTTGATTTTTCGCCGAGCGCAGCCACCTCCCATTCAAGCTCAGTCGGCAGACGCAATCCAGCCCATCGGCAGTATGCACTGGCTTCGTACCAGCTAATGTGGCTTACCGGCTCATGTTCTGGCAAAGTTATAGTCTGATCGAATCTGCGCATTAACCATTGATCTGTACCATCTGCAATCCAGTAGCCTGGATGCCTTGCTTGATTTGACTGTTTCCATATTAACCCTTCTTTGCACCAGTATTGATCTAGCTCATAACCGCCTATTGATATGAATTCAGAAAACTGTTGATTGGTGACAGCTGCTTTTGCTATTTCGAAAGGTTGTACTTGAACCTCATGGGCATATTTTTCATTATCAAACATGAAGTCTGAATCTGGCTCGGCCCCCAATTTAAATTTTCCGCCTGGAATTTTTACAAATCCGGTATAAGATCCTGCCTTTCGTTCGGCTGAAACGTCTGCACTGTTTGCAAATGCTGGAGTAGGGTAGCCCAGTGTCTGTCGTCCCCAGAGAAAAGCTTCTGTGTGCATGTCTTCATGGAAAACACCAAATTGATAAATAAAGCTATCTTGTTCGCTGGCAGTTTGTGATGTCAGGCGTTCGCATAAACTATTGAGAACGGCTTGCATGTATTGTTTTGTTTCGGTCATGCTTAATAACGGTAGCTCCCAGCGGGCGTCATGTGGCACTGAAATCGAATCATACAAAGCGTCGGCTCTAGCGTTTCCGAGCAGACTTTTCTGACCATAAAGTTGGCGCAAAATAAAATATTCATAAAAGTAAGCGACATGGCCAATTTCCCATTGCAGAGGATTTACCGTGCTTAGTTTTCGACCAATCAATTGCTGTTGATCCAAATCATCAACCAATTCGTAGGTTCGTGATCGTGCATCTTGCAGCATTGCGATTAACTTTGTGGTACTAATAGCAGCCGTCATAGTGCCTCAGAAAAAATAGTTGTATGAAAATACACTTGGTAACACCCGCTAAAAAGAACGATCGAAATGGCAATCGAACATCTGCTTTGCGCTGGGCTAAATTATTACAGCAGCAAGGCCACAAAGTACAGGTCGAATCCGAATATAATGGAGAGCCTGTTGACCTGCTAATCGCTTTGCATGCCTGGCGCAGTGCTGAGTCAATTGAGCGCTACAAAACCTTATATCCTCACGGCCCCCTTGTTGTAGTGCTCGGTGGCACCGATGTTAATACCTACCTGAAGACTGACCCAGAGGTGACTTTGAAGTCAATGCGACTAGCGGATTCCTTGGTTTGTTTGCATGATTTGATTGCACTCGAATTGCGAGACGAATTTTTATCCAAATTGCATATTATTTACCAATCTGCTGACGGTTTAACACAGCGGCAAAAACCTCGCAGTAGAACATTTGATATTTGTGTCATTGGTAATTTACGACCAGAAAAAGATCCATTTCGAACCGCGATGGCGACCCAACTATTGCCGACTAAATCGAAAATTAGAGCGTTTCACTTAGGTAAAGCAACGAATTCAAAATGGCAGCAACAAGCGTTACAGTTTGTCGAAACTAGCCCTCGTTATCTTTGGAAGGGAGAAGTACCAAAATGGCAGGTTAGAAGAGAATTATCGCGTACTCGCCTCATGGTGATCAGTTCGAATCAAGAGGGTGGTGCCAATGTTATATCCGAAGCACTGATGGCTGGCGTGCCTATCATAGCGACGAAAATTCCAGGTAATGTAGGTTTGCTAGGTGCTGATTATCCTGGCTACTTCGATCTCGGTAATGAAAAGGCGTTAGCCAGTTTGCTGTATCGCGCAGAAACAGATGCAGCCTTTTTAGGTGTGCTTGAACACGCCTGTTCTCAGTTGACCTCGCGGTTTATGCCGGAGCACGAAGCCGAGGCCTGGAAGTCAGTAGTGGATGGGTTTCGATAGTTAAGGCTAAACGCCATGATTCTGGAATTGCCAGGCAACCAGAAGTGATAAAAAAGAATTAACCGACAACGCTAAACAGCAGTGTTGAAACAAATAGTATCGGTTGAACTTTGTTACTGAGAGTATGAATCTATTTCGACTCTAGTTTGTCCAGCATTCCCATCCACCGGATTGACGTCGATTCCGCCATTAATTGAATATCACAAAACGGCACCTTCTTGATCGGAGTGATAGGTGAAGG
Organism: uncultured Acidimicrobiia bacterium; assembly: GCA_964195315.1. GTDB lineage: Bacteria > Pseudomonadota > Gammaproteobacteria. The sequence goes on from CAXMOZ010000026.1 coordinate 11,374, forward strand.
GAAGATTTTCAGGTTTCTCTCCGAGGGCGCGCTCTGCCAGTAACTTACCCATGACATGAGACATCGCAACCTCCCGTCCATTATAACCGAGGCCAGCAATTAACCCTTGGTGTGGCTCGTAAAAATGAGGCAGTCTGTCATCGGTGACCGCTATTTTGTCACCCCAGCGATAACGCCAGTTGACGCCTTTGAGTTGCGGGAAAATTATTTCGACATCACGTACCAGCCAATCGAAACCTCCGGCCTGGCCGTTTTGGTCGAGATGTCCGTGGCCACCAAACACCATGCGATCATCTGCTTGTCGGCGAGCGTACATAATGATACGCCGTTTATTTAAGATAGGATGCCCGTGTGGCAGGATTTCCGCAAGTTGTCCGGAGGGCAGAGGGTCAGTGGCTATTTAAATAGGTGCCAGCGGTAATACGCTTTTTTTGAGGCCCGGTAAAAGGTCATCACTATAAGCGTTAGTTACCAGGATGATCCAGTCTGAAGACACTTTGGTGCAGGGTGTTTTAACCAGCCATTTCGCACCATTGTGATGCAAAGGCGACAACGGGCTGTTGGAATATATTTTAGCGCCCGCATTACGTGCCGCGATTGCCAACCCTCGTGCTGGCGATAGCGAAAGAACATTATTTGAGACTATTAAAAGATGTTAACTCATCTATGTTTCCAATTTACGGTTAGCCGGTTTATCTAGAAATCCGCGCTGCGCTGGCAATAAGAATATCCGACAAAGCTTCAGTTTCTGCTTGGCTGATGCGGTCAATTAAGGTCCACAGAGACAGACAGGCAATAACCTCACCATGGAGATTTTTGATTGGTGCTGCGATTCCAATCACGGGGAGGTATTTTTCCTGCACTGACAGGCCATAACCACGTTTTCGGGTGGTATCGAGATTCTTTAATAGCGTTTGCCGATCCAAAATGGTGTGCTCAGTCATTCTTTCGTAGCGCAATCTCTCTAACATCTCTTCGCATTGATGTTCCTGCATAAAGGCAAGAAAAACTTTACCAGCGGCAGTGCAGTGTAGTGGTGCGCGATCACCCGGATGAGAGACATGGTTAACTGGAAATAGGTTTATGGTTTTGAGGTAAAGTACTGAGTCTTCATCCAGAACCGATAACTCGGCATTCATCTTCGTCGTATTGGCAAGGACTTCCATCTCTACAGAAGAATTTTCATGTAAATCGATGGGCATCCATGCACCACGTGCCCAGCGATTCAAACGCGGGCCGTAACGATAAATTTTATTAATCTTGTCGTATTCGATTAAATTCTCAGTAATCAGAATGGCTAGTATGCGATGGGTCGAACTCCTAGCCAGCCCTGACAATTGAATGATGCCTTTAAAACCAAGAGGACGTCTTGCAGCTGAAATGATATCGAGTACGATGGCACATTTGGCAACCACTGAACTCTCACTTTTAGTTGCCATGTGCGTAACGTTCCTTTTTGCTAGAGTTAATGGGGCTCTACGAGGTTAATAATCAAATTAATACTAATTATTTAAGCCAGTCTTTTGAAAAAATGATTGACAGCTTATGTCTCGAAAGACTAATCTTATATCCTGACATTATTATCTCACATTGTAAGATAAGTCAAGAAGTTGCTTTTTACCCATATTATTCATCAGTCAGGACGCATATCCTGATGGCCATTGGACCAAGTGATTTGCAAGTTTGAGCCGGAAAACTAAGGTACACTGCACTTAAATGCTTATTAAAAAGCATAAAGAATAAAGCATAAATCAACCATATTTATAAAACTGAGGAGATCAAAAATGAAAAAACTATTAACCGCGTCAATGATCGGACTGAGCCTGTCGTTCGCAGCGCCTTTCGTGTCAGCTCAAGATGAAATCACAGTAGGATACTTCCTAGAATGGCCAATGCCATTTACGGTTGCTAAGGCGGCTGGTACTTACGATAAGGAAATGGGTGTTAAAGTTAATTGGCGTACATTTGAGACTGGAACTGCAATGTCTGCTGCGATGGCTTCAGGTGACGTACAGATTGCTCTGAGCCAGGGTGTTCCACCCTATGTTGTTGCTGCATCAGCAGGCCAGGCAATTCAAGTAGTCGACGTTGCTGTTAGTTATTCAGATAACGATAACTGTGTTGTTGCTACAAACTTGGAAATTGACAAGTCAAACGCAAGCGAATTGAAAGGCAAGAAAGTCGCAGTGCCACTCGGTACGGCTGCACATTACGGTTTTTTGCGTCAAATGGATCATTTCGGTATTCCGCTTTCAAGCCTGAGTATTGTTAACATGCCGCCACCTGAAGGTGCTGCTGCATTGGCTCAAGGTGCAGTCGATTTTGCCTGTGGTTACGGTGGTGGATTAACACGCATGCGTGAGCACGGTAACCAGTTGTTATCAGGTGATGAAAAAGAAGCGCTAGGTATCCTAGTATTTGACATTACTTCAGCACCTAATAACTTCATCGCTGAAAACGAAGATCTGCTAGCCAAGTTCCTTAAAGTAACTGCTGACGCTAACGCAGTATGGAATTCAACTCACAGTGAAGCTATGCTGAAAATCATCGCCAAAGAGTCTGGTATGGATCTTGAAGCCGCTAGAAGCTCTATCTCAACAATGAAGTTCCCATCAGTGAGAGAGCAGCTATCTAACAAATGGCTTGGTGGCTCTGCTCAGACTTTCATGAAAGGCGTCGCAGACGTTTTTGTTGAAGCTGGCAGTATCGATAGTGCATTACCAAGCTATGAAAACTCAGTAAACACTGGCCCGTTAGAAGCCGCGAAAAATATGTAATAAGCCCTACTGAAACGACAGTACGAACCTATCTGGTTCGTACTGTTTTTTTTCATAAGGATCTGAGGGGAGATTTTAATGTCTACACTATTGATCGATGACGTATCAATGCGCTTTGAACTAGGCAATGGTGAGCATGTACAAGCACTTCAAAATATATCACTAGAATTAAAAACCGGCGAATTGATGAGCGTTCTTGGACCTTCGGGTTGCGGGAAAACGACGCTCCTAAATATCGTTGCCGGATTTATGGCACCCACCGAAGGTAAGTTAACTCTGAATGATGTCCAGATAACTGGGCCTAGCGCGCAGCGCGGCATGGTTTTCCAGCAGGGCGCCCTATTTGACTGGATGGACGTTCGCGAAAATGTCTCTTTTGGGCCAAAAATGGCTGGTAAGAAACCTGCGGAATATTCGGAGAAGGTTGATCACTTGCTTGATGTAGTCGGACTTCAGGACTTCAAAAAGAAGGCGATTTACGAATTGTCTGGCGGCATGCAGCAAAGGGTTTCGCTGGCACGTTGTCTCGCTAATGACCCCGACGTCATCTTAATGGACGAACCACTGGGCGCTCTGGATGCTTTGACCCGAGAGAAAATGCAATCCTTGGTACTAAAGCTTTGGAAGGAAACGGGCAAGACCATCATCCTCATCACTCACTCCGTTGAAGAAGCCTTGTTGCTTGGCGAACGCTTGCTGGTTATGGCGCCGAGACCGGGACGAATTCATAAAGAATATAAGCTTCCTTTCGCCGATCTAGGCGTCGATGCCGATCTGCGTGAGATCAAGAAGCATGCAGACTTTAACGATACCCGTGAAGAAATACTGACTATGATCTGGGATATGGAAGAAGAGATCATGGGCCGCACAGATGGAGATTCGAAATGATTGTTTTGATACTGTACATCGCGATTTTTATAGGTGCTTTTTTTGCCGTACGTTTTGTCACCAGCCGGCTCATCAATCGACACGATTATACGTCACTAAAGACCGTTACTTTTGGTGATGAGTCGGCGGTTATGCCTAATCGCTGGGCAAGTTTTCTATCGGTACTCTCTATCTTTTTGTTATGGGGTGCATTTACCAATTCAAACTGGACACCAATCCATATGCCCGGTCCGTTTGTTGGCGATACACAATTCACTTATGTAATGGAAGCACCAGACGGTTCGCGCGATGACGCAACGGTATCAGTGCGGGTAACGCCGACCGGAGAACCAAAAAGTAAAATTGAAACTGAAACTGAATCAGGTGATGGTTTTGCCAAGAACGATTCCGTCAGTGTTTCTGCCTTTCGGTCAGTCTTGATCCTAATGGATAAGAACGATGAAATCACCCGCAAGGATGGTGGCAAGGTTGTTGAAGTTAACGGCATCTCAATATCGCCTGGAGACAGAATTGAGATCGAAGATGGTTTAGTAGTCATGACCAGTAAAGGCTCGCTGAATTTCATTCCTGAAGCGGGCTTACAGATGGAACCGGTCTGGTTACCGCCACCAGAGTCGGTTGTGGATCGCTTGGGTGAGATTTGGGGTGAAGGTTATCAAAATTTTACACTAGTGGAACATTTGGGCTGGTCACTGCTGCGTGTAGTTGTGGGTTTTTTGCTCGGTGCCATCATTGGCATTCCACTCGGTTATGCAATGGGATTAAGTAATTGGTTTCGCGGCTGGTTCGACCCAATAGTTGAATTTATGCGACCTGTGCCTCCGCTGGCATTAATCCCACTGGTCATTATCTGGGCTGGAATTGGTGAAACAGGAAAGATCATATTGCTATTCCTAGCATCCCTTTGGATTATGACGATAGCGGCTCGAGCCGGTGTCTCTGGCGTCAAAATTACCAAGGTGCATGCCGCTTATTCATTAGGCGCTAGCAAATGGCAAATCATGCGTTATGTTATTGCGCCCAACTCGTTACCGGAGATATTCACTGGCGCTCGTGTCGCTATGGGTGTTTGTTGGGGAACGGTTGTTGCTGCCGAACTGGTTGCCGCTGAAAAAGGTGCCGGTATGATGATCATGGTCGCATCGCGCTTTCAGCTAACCGATATCGTTCTTATGGGTATCATCCTGATCGGAGGGATCGGCTACGCGATTGATATCCTTATGCGAAAAGCGGAGGATTATCTGGTGCCTTGGAAAGGCAAAGGTTAATTAGATAATGATAGCGGCACCATCATCGCCTTAACCTTCGTATTTAGATGGATGATGGTGTTATTTTAGCAAACCTCAAGCGTGGCATTACTCATCTATTCCTGAGTGCCTGAATACCCCACGCTCGACGATAGAGCTATTTTGGTGGCGTCATAAAGTGGAAGCCAGATTGTTAAGGTTCAACTTCAATTCGATGTCATTATTTCCAAATTAACCTATTTTAGATGAACCTTGCGTCTGTTGGCACCTAAATCAACGCCAGAATACGCATGACAGGTTTACACCAACCCTAGGTGCTTTAGCAGATAACAGTTTACTGCTGTCAGTTTACTCCAAATCAAGGTATGTTAATTAACAGTTTAATAACTAACGTCAATAAGTTAAGGGGCAAATACGAACGTGGGTAATCTTGCACATCTTTTTGAAAGTAACCGACAATGGGCCGCCGACGTAAAGCGAGAGAACCCTGAGTTCTTTAGCGAACTATCGAAGCAGCAAGCACCCGAATACCTTTGGATAGGATGCTCCGATAGCCGAGTTCCTGCCAATCAAATTGTTCGCCTGCCACCTGGCGAAGTTTTTGTGCATCGCAATATTGCCAATGTTGTGGTTCATACCGATTTGAATTGTCTGTCAGTTATTCAGTACGCAGTTGAAGTCATCGAAGTGAAGCATATTGTTGTTTGCGGTCACTATGGTTGTGGCGGCATCAAAGCGGCAATGGAAGACCACGACCATGGATTGATTGATAATTGGTTAAGCCATATCAAGGATGTTGAGCGAATGCATTCTAAGAAACTGGAAGGACTGGAGTATGAAGCCAAACAAGACTTATTGTGTGAGCTTAACGTCATCGAACAAGTGAACAATGTTTGCAGCTCGACGATCGTGAAAAAAGCATGGAAAGCAGGTGCCGACTTAACCGTGCATGGCTGGGTTTACGGTATCAACGATGGCATTTTAAAAGATCTGGATGCCAGTATATCGTCGACAGAGCAGTTACAAAATAGATAATTGTACCGCCAGCTTGCTGCGTTTGGGCAGATTCCAATGAAAGTGTTTAAATTTTTTATTGCGATGGCGCTGCGATATCATAAAATCTAGTATCACTGAAAATGATATAAACCTCTGAGGATCTGCGCCGAGACCAGCACTATGCCCGAGCCGGAAACGAACAGCGCCAGAGATCAAGTTGCTTTACTGACCAACTACATGAATAGTCAAATTCTGGGTCAGTAAAAGCTTGTTTTGAGGATGTTGATTTGGTTGTTGGCTGATAGCCATTTATTAGTGGAAGGTGTGCCAGGGTTAGCTAAAGCTCATGCGGTTAAAACCTTAGCCAAAGGGGTTGAGGGTGACTTTCAGCGTATCCAATTCACACCAGACTTACTATCATCGGTCTTCACTGGAACTGATATTTATCCGCCTCAGGGCGGCAGTTTTTAATTTCGGTCAGTGCCACTTTTTCATCATATTATTTTGGCTGATGAGCTTAAAGTACTCGATAGGGCATTCTACTCATCTTGCCAATTTGACTGGCAAGGCCGCCAACTATGGCAGCGTTTTGTGAAATTGAGCGTATCGGCGGTAGATGGAGGTCAAAATACTACGGAACTATTTTCAGCCCTTTATCAAGTGAATAGTTTGACTTGCAAGCCTAAGCTTTTCCCATAGAATTCACGCTTTAGAATGTTATTGTCTTTAATGCAAACCCAAACCAAAAAAACCAAATTTATGCAGCCAATTGCCCAAATTATTGCCAATGAACTCAATGTCCAGTTAACCCAGATTGATGCTGCGGTAGCATTACTGGATGAAGGGTCAACAGTACCCTTTATTTCACGCTATCGAAAAGAGGCCACCGGCGGGCTGGATGATATTCAACTGCGAGAATTAAATGATCGGCTGAGTTATTTGCGCGAACTGGCAGAAAGAAGAAGTAGCGTTCTCACCAGTATCGAAGAGCAGGGTAAATTAACCCCCGAACTTCGAATGGCGATAGAACAGGCCGACACAAAAACTCGACTAGAAGATTTATACCTGCCTTACAAAAAGAAACGCAGAACCAAAGGTCAGATTGCAATCGAAGCTGGTCTTGAGCCGTTAGCCGATGGCATTATGGCCGACTTCAGCCTGGTTCCTGAAGTTCTTGCTGAGCAGTATATTAATGAAGAGTTTAATATAGCCGATAGCAAAGCAGCGCTCGATGGTGCCAAATTTATTTTGATGGAGCGCTTTACCGAGCAAGCAGATCTGCTCTCCCAACTACGACGCATTATTGCTGATAAAGGTATGTTGATGAGTAGTGTGAGTAAGGATAAAGAACAGGAAGGTGAAAAATTTCGAGACTACTTCGACTATCAAGAAGCGATTAGCAAGGTACCGCCCCATCGCGCTCTGGCGCTATTTCGAGGGCGAAAAGAATCTGTGTTATCGCTCAAGCTTGATATTCCTGATCTGGGTTATGCCGACTATCATCCCTGCGAAGCGGCCATAGCCAATACATTTGAAATACCCTATTGCCCCGATGGAGACTTCAGTAATAAGCCGGCGGCCAGTCAATGGTTAACCGAAGTCGTGCGTTGGACCTGGCGCGTAAAACTGTTAATGCAAATCGAAAATGACTTGCTTGGTGACCTTCGTGATGTGGCAGAAGCCGAGGCGATTAAAGTATTCGCTGATAATTTAAAAGATGTGCTGCTGTCATCACCCGCAGGACAACGCGCGACGCTAGGACTAGACCCTGGTCTGCGTACGGGTGTCAAAGTTGCTGTCATTGATAGTACTGGTCAGCATGTTGATGACACGACCATTTATCCGCATGTGCCTAAAAATAAATGGGATGAGTCGATATCAACACTAGCCAAACTAGCGAAAAAACATCAAGTCGAACTCATCGCGATTGGAAACGGAACCGCATCCCGCGAGACCGAAAAGCTAGCGGCAGAGCTCATTCTAAAGCATGCTGATTTAAAGATGACTAAGGTGGTGGTGAACGAAGCTGGCGCCTCTATTTATTCAGCTTCGGAATTTGCCTCGAAGGAATTTCCAGATCTTGATGTCACCGTGCGTGGTGCAATTTCGATTGCTCGACGATTACAGGATCCACTTGCTGAATTGGTTAAAATTGACCCGCAATCAATTGGTGTCGGACAGTACCAGCATGACGTTAGCCAGTTTAAATTAGCTAAGTCACTCGATGCAGTGGTAGAAGATTGTGTTAACGCCGTTGGCGTTGAGGTCAATACAGCTTCTGTCGCACTGCTCAATCGAGTGTCTGGTCTGAGCGAAACTCAGGCCAGTAATATTGTCGAGTGGCGTAATTCGAATGGTCGGATTAATACCCGCGAACAACTCAAGTCAATCCCACGTCTAGGCCCAAAAGCGTTCGAGCAGGCGGCAGGTTTTTTGCGTATTCAAAATGGCGATGTCGCACTTGATGCCTCAGCAGTGCACCCAGAGTCTTATGCTTTAGTCGAGGATATGGCGAAAAAAAATGAATGCGAGGTAACCGAGCTAGTCGGAAATAAAGTGATATTGTCAAAGATTCAAGCCAGAGATTTTGTAACTGACAAGGTCGGTTTGCCAACAGTTCAGGATATTATTACCGAGTTAGATAAACCAGGCCGAGACCCACGACCAGAGTTTAAAGCCGTTAAATTTAAAGAAGGTGTCGAAAAACTGTCTGACCTGACCTCAGATATGATCCTCGAAGGTAACGTCACCAACGTCACTAATTTTGGTGCCTTTGTCGATGTCGGTGTGCATCAGGATGGACTAGTTCATATTTCAGCACTGGCCAATAAGTTTGTGAAAGACCCTCGTGAGGTTGTTAAAACAGGTGATATCGTAAAAGTCAAAGTGATGTCAATTGATGTTAAGCGTAAACGAATTGCGCTCAGCATGCGGCTAGATGATTCTGCGGTAGATGCTGAGTCGACTGAAAACCCCCGCAATGATAAGCCACGCAATGATAAATCTAGAGCAGTAATTCAATCGAGTCAAAAGCAGGTGCCAGTAAAAGAAGAGGCTAAATCTGAGGGCGCATTTGCAGCTGCATTCGCAGAGGCAAAAGCACGCCGGTGAATTCGAGGGTTTGGTTAGCTAAAAGTTGAGTGTAAGAAAAAAGGTGGTGCCATTAGGATTGACCCGTCATGGTCTTCTTTATAGATGTTTCCACAAACGATACCTGGGTCGGGATGAGTTTTCAAATCCCAACTCTACTTTAATTGTTGGTCGTGATTTTAGTTATCGACTATTGTGTTGGGATTCGTTCCTTATACCAACCTAGGGTCTGGACCTATTTGAATTCAAATCTATTTATTATCACTATATTAGTTGTTCAAATTCATCAGCTGGCACTGGTTTAGAAAATAAATAACCCTGACCAAAGTCGCAGTTGATAGATATTAACAGGTCTTTCTGAAGTTGAGTCTCTATACCCTCTGCGATAACTTTAATTCCAAGCTTATGTGCCATCACAACAATGGCCGAGCACAGCGCCAAGTCATCAGAGTTATGATCTAGGTTTTGCACAAAGGTCTGGTCGATTTTTAAATAATCAATATCGAACTTTCGTAGATACGAGAGTGATGAATAGCCTGTACCAAAATCGTCTAGTGATACCTGTATGCCAGCATCACGGAATTCAAGCAAAGTGTTGAGTGCAGACTGGTCGGATGTCATTAACAGGCCTTCGGTAATTTCAATGCCAATTGATGACCCATCGAGTTCAAGTGCGTTTAGGTAATTTTTCCATGAAAAGTCGGTGGGTTTTTCGAACTGTATGGGGGATGCATTGACGCTAATTTGAAAACTCTTGTTAATTATAATTCGCCACCGTTTACATTGTTTGGCAGCCTCGAGGAATACCCAATCCCCGATCTCATTTATCATGCGGGTCTCTTCAGCGACAGGAATGAAATCGACTGGGCCGACTAAACCTCGTATGGGATGTTGCCAACGAATTAAAGCCTCAGCTTTAAATATTTTATCGTTAGAGAGATCAATAATGGGTTGGTAGTAAAGCATAAACTCATCATTTTTGATCGCATCTCTTAAGTCATTGACTAGCAGCATACGTCTTTCTGCTGCTTGTTGCATCAGTGGCGTAAAAAAATGAAAACGATTGCGACCCTGTTTTTTAGCGGCGTACATTGCCTGGTCAGCATTTTTGATTAGATTGACAGACTCTGAAGCATCCTTTGGATACAGTGTGATCCCAATACTAGCTGTGATATAGGTCGTATTTTTTCCCAGATGAAATGGTTCAGCTAATGTATTAATAATATTTTGGGCTACTGTCCCCACACCCGAAAGGTAACTTAATTCAGATAATATAATTACAAATTCATCTCCACCCAGACGGGCTACAGTATCCGAGTCACGAGTACAGAGTTGGATACGTTTTGAGGCTTCGATTAATAGTTCATCACCACGATCATGCCCCAGTGTATCGTTTACATCTTTGAACTGGTCAAGATCGATAAGTAGTATTGCAAACTTATTTCCATTTTTTTTTGTTTTTTTAATCGATTCGTTTAGTCGGTCTTGTAACATGTTTCGGTTTGGTAAATTAGTTAGAAAGTCAAAGTTAGCCTGGTGCCATATTTTTTCTTCGAACGTTTTACGCTCAGTAACATCTTCCAAGATTGCGAGATATTGAGGTTTTTTCTGAAGCTCCTCCTCTTCAAGGGTGCTAACCGTCAATTCAGCCCATACGATACTGTTATCAGGTTTAATGAACCTTTTTAACATTTTAAAGTGATTTATTTCTCCAAGCTGCAGCTGCTCAAGCTTATCGGTATTTTCTTTCAGGTCGTCAGGATGGGTGATTTTTTGCCATCCATTTTTTTTAATCTCAGGCACGCTACGACCAACAATATTGACATAAGCGGGGTTAACTTCTAGCAGGTCTGTTGTTATCAGGTCGACTATCAACATACCCACTGGAGCCGACATAAACATTTTTTTAAAGCGCACTTCGGTTGCTTTAATGATTTCTTCAGTGTTTTTGCGTTCGGTTATATCTACAAGAAGCCCGCGCAACCAGCGAGATTCCCCTTTCTCTTTTATGACGGATACCAGATTTCGATACCAGACAGTAGCTCCATCGTTGTTAATGCAACGATACTCCGACTCATAACTATCTAATCCATCCTCGCGACATTTCATTGAATAGTCAGGTGCCCACAGCTGATCTTCTGGATGCATTATATCAATCCAGAATCCAGGGTTATTCCAACTATCAACAGAATAGCCGAGTAGTCGTTCTGCCTGCTGGCTTAGGTAGGTATATTCGTCATTAATTACATCATATTCCCAGACAATACCGTCAATGGTTTCAACGATATTGAGAAAGCGTTCTTCGGCTTGTTTTTGATCCGTAATATCAGTAACTATAGCGCCGAGTCCGCTGATTTCGTCAACATCGTCGTATAATGGGAATTTGATTGTATACAGGGTATGAATACGATTGTCGGTGGCCAGTATTGCTCGTTCTTCACGACGCACAATTTTCCCACTAGATAGCACAGCCAGGTCATGATCGCGTGTAGTGGCAGCTAGTTCAGGATCATGTGCAGTGTCAGGTAGTTTGCCAACTAAATCATCATTTTTGACGCCAAAAATCCTCTCAAAATGCTTGTTGATTTTGAGATAGCGCCCTTCCTTGTCTTTAAGGTAGAGTTCTACAGGTGCATTATCAAAAACTGCATCGAGCAGTTGTTTATCGTGGAATAACTTGCGTTCGCGCAAGATTAGCTTTTCTATTTGGCTTGTAAGACTACGATTCTCTGCAGTCAGTTTTTTGAGTAGCAATTGATCGCTCATGTAGCCTGTGTCTTGCGAATTTAATGTTTATAATAGCACTACCTATAGGGCGGTGCGATTTAAATTTGGAGTGATATGGAATATTATAGTTTCAAAGTCAAGGTGCTTGTATTTAACGTCTCGAAGGTTACCTCAATATAGTTCTACAAAGGGTATAAATGGTAATCAGAAACTGACAAAGGTAAGCTATGGCATATTGAATTTACTTTTTATTCCTCAAAAGCGAATCGAAACAATGAGGAATTCTTGTCCTGTCATTTACATGACACAATTGAAATAGTCTGTTCATATGGTTCTGAGGTTTGTTTGCAACCCAATAACCAGAAAACAATGCAAGTTAAAGTAATGTCAATAAAAATCACCTTTAATAAGTTTGAGCACTTGCTATTGCTAGTGAATGATCAAATTGTCGAGGTTGATATTACTGATATTCTAACCATGAAAGCAGTGACGCAGAACCCACACTTTGATGTAATTGGGTTTCGAAAATGAGCCTAGTTAAATTTACAGGGATAGTGAGAATTATGTTTAGAGTTGCCCTTTATTATTCTCCAGGAAATCTATGAGTCAGAAACCAAAAAAGAAAGCGACCTCGCCTGAGACCATAGAAGAAGCTTCACGGGTTGCGAAGAGTATGCAAAGGCCTGGTCAAACCAAGGAACAGACTCGGCTAATTGCCAATGGCATTCAAAAAGGCATCGAGCAGTACAAAAAGCTACATAAGGCGAAATCACGAGAACTCGATAAGCGACTTAAGTTGACTCAAAGGCAGTCTAGTTCAACATCTAATTTTGAAAGTGAAACGAATGTTGTCTATCGGCAACATTGGCTTCCCTGGGGGCTGTTGGTACTTAGCTGGATAACGGTTGGTTATTATTTTTTCTTCTCAATGTCATCCTAATCAAGAAGTCCATCTGCCCGAACTAGACTCTGCTCATTTTTAAAATGAGCTTCTGTGACTTTGCCATAAAGGTCCTTGACTCGATACAGACTGCCAATAACACCAGGTTGTTCAGTAAAGGACATAATAAGTAGCAGACGATCTTCGTCGCCCGTGTTTTTAGTGACTTGGTGTAGAGAAAATCGCCCTAGAAAAAACTGTAAATCACCTGCGTTTAATTCTAGTCTTTTCACTCGACTGCGATCACCATTAAGCACCTTTTTGACATCGTCGTAGCACTCGTCCTGTGGCGTTCTTAGTGTTGGAACATATTCAAAGTGGCCACCAGAGGTTGCTGGTTTGAGCAGTAGGGTAATTGTGAATTCGTTGGTATCAAAATGCCAATTGAACTGTTGTCCTTTTTTACCAACGTTTACAATCATGTTTGAAATAGGATCTTCGTATATGAACAGCTCTGGCTTATCGAGACAGTCAGCTAGAAACTGTTTCAATGGCTCCCAATAGTAGAGTCGTCTTGAAGCAGTGTCGTCGTCAAAGGTATCTGCACGAACAAAGCCATTTGTCCGTGGCATAAATGTATTACGAGGGTGATCGGGAGGATAACCCTCATTTCGATCACCCAAATAGACATTGCAGTCTTTTTTGGGTGAGTAATAGGCTTCAGGTTTACGTTCTATCGCCTCGGAAAGTAAAGCTTGTAATCCCTCGGCACTGAAAAAGTTTCTGACCACGGCACAGCCATCGACTGCTAGCTGTGCTCGAACCTGCTCTATTACCTGCAGTCGTTTTGGATGATCAGTTTCATCAATAGGATAATTATCGTGATCGATAATTGCTTTACATGAGAGTGATTGTGTCATCATAAATACGGTTAATGGGGTTGGAACTGAGAGCAAAAAACTATGAGAAACCAAGCAGCTGACGTCATTTGAGACAACCATTGATATAAACATCACATTGCATTACAGCCTCATCTGGTCGTATTCCGTTGTTTTCTGAAGCCATGCTATTCCAAAGCCCATTGATCAAAATAAACAAGCCTCGGGCGGCATCTTTAGGGTTTAGGCGTAACGGTTTCTGTAATGAAACTAACTCATAAAGAGGGCAGACTGTGCCACAAAACTTTTGAATCGAAAGTTGAATCGGTTCCTGATAAGCAGCGTTATATCGGCTGGTATTGCTAAAGGTTTGCCATGCGGCAGCCATCTCCCAGGAATAAATAGGTGCCTCAAAACTACTGTAGGCAATGCGACTAATTCGTTCAATGGCGGTCAGACTAGTGTCTTCGGCTATTGAGCCTTTGAGGGTTTGGGCATCGTCGAATAAACTACTCAGAGCAGCAACCAGTAAGTCTTCTTTGCTAGCAAAGTAATGGTTTATCAAGCCACGGGAGGCACCAGCCTCAGCGCATATTCGAGCCACCGTTGCGCCTTCGATATCAAATTTTGCAACGGTTAGCAGGGCTGCTTTGAGTAGAGTTTTGTGGCGGAATATTCGAGTCTCAGTATGAGTTCTACGAGTTTTTTTCTGTGATGCTATAAGTGTCATCATTACCTGGTAATTTAAAAGTTGGACGAACAACAAATTTAATTTCAGCTACCATAGTTAACTCAATTTGATCTGTCAATGAAATATAATCAATGTGAACCAAAATCATAAAAAAGTAGAAGGTTGGGTGGGGTAGACGCACCCCAACATAGTTTTTCTTTAGTGCCAAATTAGCTCGCGCTACTATTTCTGGTTTTAGAATGTGTCTTTGGGTTTGCAGAACTTTGATTTTTTCTGAACGGTTTGTACCTGATTCATAAAGCGGTTTAAATAACTGACCTGAGTTTACTACTTTTGGCTCTACCAGCATGTCTCCGGCAGCATATGGCTTTATTTCTGTAAAATATTTACCCCGTTCGTGTAAAGATTGCTGGCAGGAAATCTAAGCGACTGGCGATTCACCTTCAGCGATGAAAGGTGTCTTTGCCGGCTTACTGTCCAAAGTTATTGCAGTGATTCATTGATATCAGTTGCTGCAGAGCTGTGCCAGGGTAATATTAAATGGGCCTTGAATCTATCTATAGATGTATTTGGTGAACAAAGAGGGTACTGGAATTTACGTTTCAATAGCTATTCAAGAAACAAATTGATTCGATCGAAATAAATAGTTACAACATTAGTCAGTGGTACATTAAAGTACGTAATCGAACCTGTCTGGTGTGCCTTTCATTCGTTTCATGTCTGATTCAACTTTTCCTCAAGCACAATCAACTAACTTGAGCTATTTTAATGGTGTGTTACTGGTATTACTGGCCGGCGTTTTCTGGTCGAGCATGGGTATTGGCATTCGTAGTATTGAAACAGCTAACGTATGGCAAATATTACTTTATCGCTCATGTTCACTTAGCCTGTTTCTTTTTATTCTCATCGCAATTCGGTCGGGATTTAAACCACTTAAAGCAATTAAAAAAACGGGTTTAGCGGGTGTTATTGGTGGCTGGGGACTGGTTGTCGCGTTTTCGGGTGGTGTTTATTCTATACAAACCACCACTGTCGCAAACGCTATGTTTCTGTTTGCATCAGCTCCATTTTTCGCGGCTATTTTTGGGTGGTTTATTTTACGAGAGTCGGTGCGTAAAAGTACCTGGATAGCGACATCAGTCGCAGCGCTCGGAATTGCTGTGATGGTAGTGGATGGTTTTGCCGCCGGCCACATGATAGGTAATATTAGTGCGTTATTATCAGCCCTGGGTTTTGCTGTTTTTACGATTGCGCTGCGTTGGGGCAAATTGGAAGACATGCTGCCGGCAGTTTTTCTTGCTGGTGTTTTTGCAGCCGTGACATCGGCTATGATTTGTTATTTTGGTGAGCTCATTTTTGTGCTTTCAGTCAATGACGCAACAATCTCATTAGCGATGGGTGTTTTCCAGGTAGGTGCGGGGCTGGCTATTTATACCATTGGATCTAAAGTTGTTCCTGCCGCTGAGCTCACTCTATTGTCGTTAACAGAAGTCTTATTAGGGCCATTATGGGTTTGGGTATTTATAGGAGAAACGGTCAGTTCCTATACTTTAATCGGTGGCACCATTCTACTAATGGCGATAGCCGGAAATGCATTGACTGGATTGAGGCGAAAGCCAGTTCCTGTAATTTGATTAGATAGCCCTACCGGGTGTGTATGGTGCACTTCCTTGTGCATTTATCTTCGAGTTAAATAAAACTAGAGAAGACTCGGTATATCGGCAGCAAAAGTTGGAAATGCATACATTTCATTACCGAGCTGATCAGCGCTAATGCCGTGTCGCATCGCCAGAGCATAAAGGTGAATGAGTTCCTCGCCGTGATGCCCGACTAAATGGGCACCGAGTATTTTTCGAGATCCTTTTTCGATAATAATCTTCGCCCATGCGACTGTTTCAGCATAAAATCTGGCCGAGAACCATTCTGACATATCCGAGGTTAATACTTCAAACTCGAGCCCCGAGTTGTTTGCTTCGGCTTCGGTCATACCGACTGTACTTAACGCGGGTATGGTGTAAACCGCACTTGGAATAATGGAGTAGTCAGGTTTCTTGTTGTCATTATTGACAATATTCTGACCCACTATTCGACCCTCGTAAGTAGCCAAAGGCGACAACTGGGCGGAAGTAACGAGTGCATCGCCAGCTACCCAGATAGATTGGTTGGAAACCGATCGAAGGATTTCATCTACCTCTATCCTGATACCGTCATGTTGAATATTAGCCGCACCTAACTCGAGTCCACTCACATTGGCTATTCGGCCTGTGCCGTTGATAATGCGATCCGCTACGATTGTGTGTTGCTGACCATCATAGACATATTGCACACTAAATTTGTCACCGGCCGGTTCAATTTTCTGAACTTCGACACTGGTTTTCATATCGATGCCAATTCGATCGCTTTCGGTACGAATGGCTGAAACCGCGTCGGTATCGAGGCGAGGTAATAGTTGTGGCATCATTTCAAGAATAGTGACCTTAGTGCCTGCTCGTGCGTAGACATGGCTGAATTCCATTGCGATAACACCACCGCCGATGAATACCACTTCAGCTGGCTGTTCACGTTCTGACAATACGTCGTCAGATGTAATCAGGTACTGTGCACCGGGAATAGACAATGGGCGAGTGATCGATCCTGTCGCGATGACTATATTATCCGCTTCGAGCATTTGACCGTTTACTTCGACAGTGTTTGGGCCGACAAATTTGGCTTTGCCTTTGTATACGGTGCCGCGTCCTTTGGCCGTGTCTTCCATAGCGCTGGGAATAAAGTCGATCATGTCCGTTTTACGATCCATCAGTTTTGACCAATGCAGCTTAGCTTCACCTACTTCAATGCCGTGAGTATGAGCAATTTCTATTTCATGCATGGCATGAGCGGCCGCTACCAAAACTTTCTTTGGCGTACAGCCACGGTTTGGGCAGGTGCCACCGAATTCATCCGATTCGATAAAGGCGATAGATTTTCCCGCAGCGCGTGCCACTTGAGACACGCCAAAACCGGCGTTTCCACCGCCAATAATAATGATGTCGTATTTATCGGACATGGTATGAACCCTCTGCATGATTTTGCTGTTGTGGGACGGTTGAGTTGAGCAGGCTGAAAAATTCACCGCTTTCGACTAACTCGATAAGCTCGTCACTGCCGCCAATTGGCTGATTATCGATAAATATTTGAGGCACTGTAAAACGACCTGAGCGATTATTCATTTCGATTTCCTTGTCTGCTGCGAAGGTAACCTCGTAGTCGACATAGTTCAATTCAAGGTGATCGAGTAGGGCTTTTGCACGAAAGCAAAACGGGCAATAGTCTTTGGTATAAATCTCTATATTTGGCATTTTTGAATCTCCGAATTGCATTATTGACTAATTGGTCATAAACTAGGCGAAAAATAAGCCGTACTCAGTTTCTACGGCCTTGTTGAAGGATAATAGCCATACTTGACCGATTGGTCAATAACTATTTTAATATTAATTTGTGATCCAAGATTATGGCTAGACCAAGAGAGTTTGATGAGGACCGAGTGATAGAAGTACTCACGCGAGTATTTTGGGAGAAGGGGTATGAAGCAACCTCAATGCAAGACCTGGTTAAGGCGACAGGATTGTTGAAGGGCAGCTTATACGGGGCCTTCGGTGATAAAAAAGCACTGTATATGAAAGCCCTGGCACACTACGACAAAACCCACATCCAATCAGCGGTCGACATGCTGAGCGGTAATGCCAGTGTCGAAGAAAAAATTAGCAATCTGTTCAATGCTGTTATTGAAGGTGTGCAAAAAGGTGTGTTTGCTGGTGGCTGCCTGTTATGCAATGCCAGTATGGAAATGGCAACCGTTGATAAAACAGTGGAAGGCTCGGTTAACAAAACTATTTTGCGACTGCGTGAAGCGGTAACGGTAGCGCTTAAGTTAAATATCGATAACTTTGATCAGGCAGAAGCACTATCGAACGCTATTATTAGTAGTTATTTCGGCGCTCGTGTTTTGGCTAAAGCGGGCGCTCCAGTACAAATGATAATCGATGCTCAGGCTGCCAGCTTAAGATGCCTTGTTAGCCGCTTTGACTAGAAGTACTCCATACGATTATCTTTGTTATTCTGAGACCATATAGCGTTGACATCAGGTCTTCGGCGGACAGCGTTGAACAGTTCTGCTAAACAAGAACATCGGTTTAACAGCGCTCTGGGATCTTGATGCCAACTAATCAGCATCAGTAGGTATGGGTCTATCACACTATATTGATTTCCAAGCAGGTATGGACCACTGGATTCAGGGCGCTGTAAATTATTTTCGGCCATGTCCTTCTCAAGTAAATCCCAATATTTATCGATGTCTAAACGAGCGGTCTGTTTAATTAATGCAGCAGCAGTGGCAGTGGCATCGTCGGAAAATCTGTCACTATAGTAAAATCGTAAGTATGATTCATAGAGGTTTGCCACTGCATAAAATAACCAGCGATAAACTCTAGCACGTTCACTACCACCCAATGGCGGTAACAAGTTTGCCTCTGGATGAGCGTCAGCAATGTGTAACACCATTGCGGCGGATTCGGTGATAATCGTTCCATCTGGCAACACCAGAGCCGGAATTTGACCCCGAGGATTGAGTGTTAAATAGTCGGCCTCTGTTTCTTCATGAGCATCGTAATCCAACACGACTAGTTCCTAGTCAGCGGCTACTTCCTCAAGCATGATCTGTGGTGCCATTGCACCGGTGTCAGCTGCCCAGTAGAGTTTATACAAAATTCTGATGCTCGTTATTTTGGCTCGGGTTCAGGCCACTTAAATTCGGATGGTGACTCTTCTTTACCACGGTGTTTAAGTTGCAAGCCATGCAAAAAGTTGCGTAATACCTGGTCTTTGCATTCACGATAGTGCTTGTGTCCCGATTTGCGGAAGAACGCGCTGAGTTCATGTTTACTGAGTTGGAACCCTACTAATTCGAGAATGGCTAGAATATCTTCGGCCTGTAGGCTAAGTGCAATTTTAAGTTTGACGAAAATAATGTTATTCCCAAGGCGTTTTTCAGGTTCTGGTTGAACGCCTTCCTTTTTGCCTCGTTTTTCGGTTATCAAGCCATTCAAAAATATAGCGAGTTGACTATCCTTGAGCTTGAGCTGACCCGGATCATCGTCTTTCTTCATCCATGCACTGACATCCGCTCTTGTTGTCTCTCGTCCACCTAGTGCGAAGACAGCCATCATTTTTGAATCATCAAAATCGAAGGTGTAGCGGATACGTCTTAAAATGTCATTATTGGTCAAAGTGAATGCCTACTAAAAACTACGTTTGAATTGCTAAAGGTATTTGTCAAATTGTAACCTGTATACCACTAAACGCTAAACAAAACACTGCTGAAACCAGGTCTTAATTTTTCCTGTCCTTTTTCGGATCTTGAACTAAGGATAGTGATGCAACTGCGACAAGATCTTCTGACATAAGCCAGTCAGCTCGTGATCCTCTCCAGGGAGGAAGTCCATGCACAGCCCCGATATCAATCACAGAGGCATCGAAGTGATCGTTATCCAGGAAGGTAATTGTGTTCGTCGATATTTCGGGTGCCCAGTGTTGGGTTGCATCCAATACTTAAACCATCGTCAATTGATTGAAATGATCGAAGTTTAAGCGTGCTGGATTCCAGGTTTTACAGTACCGACAGAATTTCGATATCTCCAATCTTAATTATTAAAGACTAATGATTAAAGCCTTACCAATTGCATACTAGTAATTAAATATTGTTCAAATAATGGCTAATATTTTGTAGTATGTAGCCCAAAACTAGCATAGTTAGTTGTAGTATTGAACTTAACAAAATTCATCGGTTTATTTGTATTGCGATTAGGCCTATATCTCAATTTAATATTATTTGATGACTAAGCTTGAGGTTGCTGGTAATGAGTGAAGCAATGAACGTCGATTTAAAGGATCAGAATAAGGTAAAGGCCTGGCTGTCAGATATGCCGGATACCGAACGTGTAGCAGGGTTTGTGCCTGGCCCAGGAATTCAAAAGCTTGATCTCAAGTTTGATATTGAAAAGTTACGGCAAGCGTTAGAGCAGATAACAAATGCTGCCGATTACAGTGGTGAACAGGAACATCGAGATAAAGGTTTTGGCGCTATATCACTCACTCGTCGCCCAGGCGTCGAAAAAGAAACGACGAATGACTTGTCAGGCCGATACTGGCTACGTGCTGATGAACGATATGTTGAAGAACCGCAGGAAGAACTGGTTGATGAATTCGCCTTCACTGAGTTTGTGCCAAAGTTTTGTGGTAGTTACTTCGAAGAAGTACACCAGGCACTGACAGCGTTATTCCCGATTGGTCGAATGAGAGTCTTGTCGAAAGGACTTTACAACTGTAATTCCTGGCATCGTGATCCCGAGCCACGCTTGCATATTCCGGTTATCTCTAATCCTGGATCTCTGTTTGTCGTTAATAATCATTGCACCCATTTGCCAGCCGACGGTTCGGTTTATTTTACCGACACACGTGGGTATCATACTGCGCTGAATGGCGGACTGTATGAGCGTGTACATCTGGTCGCTGCCTTACCCTATTAGACCTAATTTGAAGGAAATATTTCGATGAGCAATGCGTACCAAACCATGGGCTCCAGTGAGGCTGCAGCACTATCAGGCAAGAAAGTAATTGATCTGCGCAGTGACACGGTAACTCGTCCGACAGCAGGCATGTACGATGCAATGATGTCGGCACCGTTGGGTGATGATGTATACGGTGATGACGAATCGGTTAACGCGCTGGAGACGCAAGTTGCCAACTTGATGGGGAAAGAAGCCTCAATGTTCGTATCGAGTGGCACGCAAAGCAACCTGATTGCTGTATTGGGACATTGCGCTCGAGGCGACGAATTGATCGTTGGCGATGATTATCATATTTATATCGATGAAGCAGGAGGGCCATCGGTCTTAGGGGGCGTAGCCATGTGTGCTCTGCCTACTGATGATAAAGGAGGGCTAACGGTAGCGCAGGTACAAGCTGCAATTAAGCCAGATGATATTCATTGCCCGATTTCTCGGCTGCTGTGTCTTGAGAACACGGTGCATGGTTGTGCTCAACCTACCGATCATATTCAATCTTTGGTTGAATCAGCACGGGCGGGTGGGTTATCCACACATTTGGATGGGGCCAGATTCATGAACGCGTCGATTGAGTTGGGTGTGACGCCAGAAAAACTCGCGGCGCCTTTTGATACTGTATCGCTTTGTTTATCCAAAGGATTAGGTGCGCCGGTTGGTTCTGTTTTGAGTGGTACAGAAGCTTTTATAAAGCGAGCCAGACGAAATAGGAAACTACTTGGTGGTGGTACTCGACAAGCGGGTATTCTGGCGGCCGCTGGTAGCTATGGGCTGGACAATCATGTCGAGCGTTTAGCCGACGATCATGTCAATGCCAAACGACTCGCAGAAGCGTTGTCGAGCATCCATCAGTTGGAAATTAAACAGCGAACGAATATGGTTTTTATTACGCCAGCGGGTGGCGGACAGGCTGAGTTACAGTCGTACTTATCTGACCATGGCATTGTGATCAGTGCTGGTGTGCCATCGATTCGACTAGTCATGCACCTTGATGTTAAACAGGAAGATGTAGAGCGCATTATTGACGCAATACAGGTTTTTTACCGACAAGTAAGCTAGGCAAACTAGTAAGCTAAGTAAAAGGGGCATCCACCATGACCATACCGTTGACTGATTTCTTACACTCATTACGGTATGAACAAATACCCGATGAAACGCTTTATTTTGTAAAACGTTGTTTGCTTGATCTTATTGGCGTTGCGGCAGCCGGCAGCACAACGCCGTTATCTAATATTATTCGCCAACATGCTGTTGATCACTTTGGGGCAGGTAAAAAGTCAGCCCAATTACTTTTCGACGCACGAATGACTAGTCCAGTCGGAGCAGCGCTCGCGAATGCGACGACGATTGATTCGATGGATGCCCACGACGGACTGAAACCAACCAAAGGTCACGTTGGTTGCGGTGTTTTTCCTGCGCTATTGGCTTTGACACAGGCTGAAAATAAAATAGACGAACGAGAGTTTCTGACACAGCTTTTGATCGGGTATGAAATTGGTAGCCGAGCAGGTGTAGCGCTGCATCAAACCGCCTGCGATTACCATACCTCAGGTGCCTGGGTAAGCATTGCCTGTGCTGCGATGGGTGCTCGGTCGATTGGGCTGGATGTTCAGCAAACCCGAGAAGCGATTGGCATCGCTGAATATCATGGCCCCCGTAGCCAGATGATGCGCACTATTGATTCACCAACCATGGTGAAAGATGGTTCGGGTTGGGGGGCGATGGCCGGCGTATCGGCGGCCTATTTAGCTGAATCGGGTTATACAGGTGCACCTGCATTAACGGTCGAGGCCAACGATGTTGCAGATATTTGGGCCGATCTGGGACAACGCTGGTATATCAAAGAACAGTATTTCAAGCCTTATCCAGTTTGCCGTTGGGCACAGCCTCCTGTCGTAGCGATACTGGCCCTTTGTAGCCAACATTCTTTAACGGTTGATATGATCGAGTCGATAGAAGTAATTACTTTCCATGAGGCAAAGCGCCTCGCAACCGCTTTGCCAGAAACCACTGAGCAGGCACAATACAGCTTGCCTTATGCGGTAGCCGCCGCGTTAGTCTATGGTGAAATAGGGCCGGACCAAGTGAGTGAAGCGGTGTTATCCAACCCAGAAATACAACGTCTTAGCCGCTCAATGATATTGCGTGAAGACGATGCATATAATGCAGTGTTTCCTGCGCGACGAATTGCTCGAGTTATTGTTAATACTAAGCGTGGTGAATGTTATGAGTCGGCCCCAACAGAAGCAAGGGGCGATCCAGAAGCTCATTTAAGTGATATTGAGATACGCGAAAAATTTCATCGCTTTGCAGACCCTGTGATTGGCGTATCAAGAGCGAAAAATATAGAAGCAGTGATTGATGATCTAGGAATAGATAGCAGTAACGATAACCAGTTGGATCAACTACTTGATTTAATCACCGCAAAACCCTGAGGCACTTATTGCGTGCTTTTTAAAAAGGTCTACTGGAATACTTCGCGCCACATGTTGTCATAAGCAAATTGGGTTTTACTCGATAATATGGGCCAGAACCATAAGTCATCAAAATGTTTCGTATCACCAATATGGAAATCTCTAGTCTCGCTCGCCGTTGCGATTTTAGCGACATTAGCGTTAGTGGGTGAAGCACCTAAGCGGCGCATATAGCTCAGTTGAGTTACATCGCTGATAACAAAGTTAATCCACTTTTCAGCTACCCAGAGTTGATCGGGGGAGTTTTTTAAATGTGCCGCAAGTGCCCAGGTATTGACCCAGGCCGGAGAGCCCTCAATCGGATCAGCCATCTTCCATGGTCTACCATCAGCATTCAAATCAGCTAGAGCGAAGCCCCAACTGGTCGAGTAAGCCAATCCGGAGAGAATTTCAGCAGTATCGACACCATGCCATACACGAGCAGCATTGTTTGCCAAAGAGGCAAGATTCCGCCTGAATGCAGGTGTATCGACAATATCTAGATTAGAGACATCACTTTTGTCTACACCAGTTGCCAGTGCCGTAATGTAAACATTGACTTCGGGGTATCCTGACGAGACGGCATATTTCCCAATAGCCGCTGGCTCCCACAATGCTTTCCAGCTTTTTGGTTCCTCGGTCAATGACGAGTCGTATACCAGGCCATAACTACCTTGTAAAAATGGAACCGCATAGACGTTTCCATTTTCAGTCAAAAAATCTGTTTGCTGTAGGCTAGGAATAATTTTTTTAAAGTTAGGAATGTTTTCTGTCTGGATTGGTAGCAGTAATCTCGATTTAATTAACGGCCAGCGTAATGACTTAGGGATATTATGAGAGGGCGTCAATAATTCATGAGAGCGACGGCGTAGCGATTCTAGAAATTGCTCGGGCCCAATGACATAATCAATTTTGAATTCCACCTTGACGCGATATTTATTAAGCATCATTTTCTGAAAAATAAGGCGGTCCTCTTCCGGTGCGTATCCTTCCAAAACTAGCATTCGAAGTAAAACCTTTGTGCCCGGTTTTATGTCATAGCCGTAGCTATTGCCAGCCAATAAAAATAGACTGAGAGAGATCACTAATAGTCGAACCAATTTGATGAAATTTATCATTTTTACCATTTGGATAACTTGTTTATCTAGTCCCATTTATCGGCCTTACAATGACCATTTGACCTTAAGCAACGTCAGCAACGGGAGGGGCTTTGGGTAGGTTGATTCGGAATTCGGTACCCTGACCATCTGCTGAGATAACCTCTATTGTGCCACCATGCGACGAGATAATACGATTACAAATAAACAAACCTAGCCCCGTGCCTTTACCGACTTCTTTGGTTGTATAAAACGGTTCGAAAATCTTACTGCGCATATCTTCTGGGATGCCAACACCACTATCAATAATGGAAACAATTACGCCGCCATCTTCAGCAGGCTTGATATCGATATTGATAGTGCCAAATTCGTCAATGGAATCGGTTGCATTGAGAATAAGATTCAAAAAGACCTGATTGATTTCTGATGCATTACACAGAATATCGGGTACTTCTTCGAAGTTTTTAAATATCTCCACTTTATTTTTATATTGACTGCGACCAATGACCAGCGAGTTCTCCATACAATTAACAATAGAGTTGGACTCATAAGCGACTTGATCCTTTCGACTGAAACTTTTCAAAGTGGTAACGATGTTACTCAAGTGATCCAGTCCATCTAGACTGTCCTTACAAACTGACACCATAGTTTCCGATTCGACATCACTATTGATTTTTTCGACTAAGCCAAGCACTTTAGCTTTGACCCCAGTTACCTTTCGCTTTACCTGACCGTCGATGACTTTCTTAAACATGTTGTCTAAATCACCAAAATGATCGTGAATAACTTCAAGATTTGAACGGACATAGCCTAATGGTGTATTTAACTCATGCGCCACACCAGCAACCATTTGGCCTAATGCCGACATTTTTTCCGATTGCATCAGTAATGCTTCTGAATTTCGTAACTGTGAATGAGCATCGACTAATTCTGATGTGCGTAACGCTACTTCCTGTTCGATTCTTCTATTGCGAGTAGTAAGCGACAGTAGTGAGTAAAAAGTAAGTGCAGCGAGTAATAGTCCACCAGTCAGTATCCACTTCGCAATATTTTCAGGGCGTTCAATTTGAAGGAAATTTTCTGTCGGATTAATTCGAATGAGCCACTCTCGACCGAATATTTGAATGCTCTGGGTATAGGACAGCTCGTTTGCCTCAGCGCTCTCGAATGGCGCTTCGTTAAACAGGGTGACGGAGCCATCAGAAATATCTGATATTTGCAGAGTTGCTAGTTTATCAAAGGTTGCATCATCACTTTTTAATGCATTGGTAACAGCGATATTAGGGTCTAATTGTGCAACGACATAACCTAATAAGTTTGCTCGACGTTCGGACCTGGTTACCGTCATCGCCCCAGTTGCAAAAACAGGATAAAACGACAGGATCATTTTAGGGTCTTCAATACTCATTGAAAAGGTAGTGCGATTGGTTTCGACTGCTTGTTTCATCGCATTTGTCCAGGGCTCATGACTGCTAAGATCAAGTCCCATCCAGCTAAAGTCATCAGGTCTAATTTCGTGTAGCCGACCAAATTCGATATAAAGCACTGGAAGGTAGCTGGACTGAGGCACTAGTGGGGCCTGATTTAATGAGGTCATTAAATAGCCAGGGAAGCCTTCCTCGTCACGAGCAAACTCGACCGGTCCTACTTGAGCCTGTTGAACAACTGGTACCCAACCCAAACTCTTAAGTGATCGATAACGATTGAACAGCTCCGTCGATAAACCGAAAAAAGAGTCCTGCGAAAAACCATCATTAATACCACTAAACATGGTTGCCGCTGGT
This sequence comes from uncultured Acidimicrobiia bacterium, assembly GCA_964195315.1. Taxonomy (GTDB): domain Bacteria; phylum Pseudomonadota; class Gammaproteobacteria. Next base: position 37,481 of record CAXMOZ010000026.1, read on the forward strand.
AACACCTCCATTGTGGTTTCAATTTGATTGACCACTTTGTTGATATCGATTTCGCCAACTTTATTGAATTCTCGTTCAAGCTGTTCTGTGGTTTTTACATTTTCCGCATCCCAGGCAAAAAAAGTGAAACCAACAATAGCGACAGTTGTCACCACGATCCCCAAAAGCCGAACAAAGCTGCCAAATTTGCCAGAGGATATTGTCTTTTTGTCTCTTGATAAATTATCTTGATCCATATTACTAGGCTCTATACCCATAGGTTAATTTAGCTAAAGTGAACGATTTTACGGTTTTAGATGTTATTAGGTCAACAGCCTTCAATTAACGCTTAAATCTAAGTAGGTTAAGGGCTCTAGCAATCAATGAGCCTTCTGTGGATTCTGTTATATCGTCATCGGTACTGCCAGAATGAGACCCTTTGTCGACTGCATAACGAGCAATCAGCTTACCATTGCTTTTCATTGCTTGATATTTCTCTAATCCTCTTACCAAAGAAATACCCACCATTTTTTGACTGGAAGGCTTGAGTAAGAAGCGAAAAATCTGCCCCTCATTGATTAACTTGAAAAGTAGTTCAGAGTCTCTGAAACTGGTCAGCACCATAATGACAATATGGGGCGCTTTAGATTTAATCGCTGTGAGTACATCGGTTGCTTGTTTATTATTCACGAAAAGTTCGGAAACAATAAAGTTAATGTTTGGGTTTTTATCCAGTATGGACAAGGCTTCGGATAAACCTGATGCATAGAAAACACGTGTTTTATTATTAAAAAACTTCGATATCAAGGTATGCGTGCCTTTGTCATCGTCGATGACAAGAATATCTGTTTCTACCTGTTCGGGTACTGGGACAATAGTTTCGCCCATAACTTGGGTGACATCATCATCGCCTGAGTTGGAACCAACTAGATCAGCAGTTTCATCGGCGGCAGCAATGGCGAGATTGACTATCTCTCTGAGATAGCCATTTTTCCAGGGTTTCATAATATAGCGGAAAATTTCGGCCTGATTGATAGAATCGACGATGTCAGACACATCGGAATATCCGGTCAGTAAAATTCGCATAGTAGAGGGCGATATTTCCATGACTTTTCGAAGAACCTCAACTCCAAACATATGGGGCATTCTTTGATCGCAAACAATCACTTTAATATCATTTTGCTCGATAATCTCTAATGCCCGAGCACCACTCGATGCCAGAAATACATTATGTGTCTTTCCGAAAATGAGTTTCATTGTGCGAAGTATATTTTCTTCGTCGTCAACAAATAATATATTTGCTTTCATGTATTAACCACGGCACCAAATGGTACCAAAACACTGAATATTAGAATAATAGCAGAATAAGAAATAGCGAATAGGGCGTTTTTTCTAGTCTAGCGTCAAGTAATCGGCGCTTAGAGTTTACTTATCTTGAGGAAAACGTCAATTTTTTGAAAGCACAGCCAATAGCGTCGATTTTTTGAAGAAAACGGGTAAGCATGAACACCCTTATTAACAACTTAGTAGTTTAATAAGCTGAGAGTATTCAGTAAAGTCTGGTGTTAGTGCATATTGTTAAGCAGATATCGTAAGCCATTAGACGCTGTAATAGTTACTTTAACTTAGTATTAATATAGTGGGGGCAACAGGGAGCCTAGTCCATATTTGGTTCTATCGCTAAAATTGGGAGTAAATAATCAATGCCAATGATGATTATTTACAGGTAGTAATGCGGTTCGACATAATTTTAATTAATAGATGTACAACAATAGGGCAGTTAGATATTGATTACTCTTAATCTCAAAAAAGTCGCGAGCTATTAAGCCAATAGGTAATTGCCAATAAACTACTTTCGAGTTATGTTATTTGCTGACTGTTATTATTTAAAGAGGAAGTTGAGTTGAATATAAGAGAATTAGAGCAGGCGGCACAAGAAGGTAAGCTGGACCGCCGTGAGTTTATGAAGCGAGCAACAGCCCTGGGTTTAACGGCGTCTTTTGCAACGTCGCTTCTGTCACAATCGGTGCATGCCGCGACACCAAAAAAAGGTGGCCGTTTTATTCTCGGCATAGGGCATGGCTCTACAACTGATTCGCTTAATCCAGCTATCCACGAAAATGGATTTAATCAGAATATGGTTTACAGCTATGCCAACAACCTATTCGAAATCGGTAATGCCGGTGAGCTAGTGCCTGAATTGGTCGAAAGTTATGCCAGTAAGGCAGGTGCCACAACCTGGGTCTTCAAATTACGCTCTGATGTCGAGTTTCATAACGGCAAGTCGCTCACACCTGAAGACGTCATCGCATCGATTAATCATCATAGAGGAGAAAGTTCAAAGTC
>CAXMOZ010000027.1:0-82716 GCA_964195315.1 uncultured Acidimicrobiia bacterium
CATGATGATTCGAGCCTTATATCCAATAGTGGATGAGTCTGGAAACTTGCAGGCGATAATCGATGCAGGAGTATTATTAAATGGCAATTTTACATTTGTCGATGTGATTCGAGATCTTGTCTATGGCCCCGGTAGTTTAATCGAAGGCAGTATCGGAACTGTTACCGTATTTCTTGATGATGTTCGAATTAGCACCAATGTTCCTATTCGCCCTGGTGAGCGGGCGCTCGGCACGCGGGTTTCAAACGAAGTACGATCGAATGTTTTGGATCAAGGTAACAAATGGGTGGCACGTGCTTTTGTTGTTAATGATTGGTATATATCAGCCTATGAACCTATTGTTGATAACGATGGAAAACGAGTCGGCATGCTCTATGCTGGGTTTCTCGAAAAACCATTCCGCCAATCGCTGATTAACGCCCTAATTGCACTTATCCTGCTATTTCTAGCATTGATGGCTCTTACTAGCCTGGTAGCAATAAAGGGTGCTAAAACTATTTTTAAACCCATTGAATTAATGGGTTCGGTGGTTAGAGCCATTGGAGAAGGAAAGGATCAACGAACTGGAAAAACAAACTCAGATGACGAAATTGGGTCATTGGCGATTGAATTCGATAAAATGTTAGATCTATTGAATGAACGAAAAATCTTACTACAAAATTGGGCGGTTGACCTTGAAGGCACTGTTGATAAGCGAACCGCTGAACTTAAGCATAAAAACGCTGAATTAATTAACACAATTAGCGTATTGCGTAAGACACGACAAAAGCTTGTGGTCGCTGAGAAACTTGCGGCACTTGGTGAGTTAACTGCAGGTGTTGCCCATGAAATCAATAATCCGACGGCGGTAATCCTGGGTAATTTAGATGTCATTATTGATGAGATGGGAGAACAGTTAGAGCCGGTCCAAAATGAAATTGATTTGGTTATTAGCCAAATTTACCGAATAAAGGATATTACCGACAATCTACTACAGTATGCAAAACCAGGAGTTTACGCGGGTTATATGACCGACGTTAATGTGAATACTACGATAAAAGAAACAATGAAGTTGTTACAACACCTCCGATTAGAGACTGATTATCAGTTTGATTTGACGCTTGATGCGTCTCTATTGATCAACATCAATGAGCAAGAATTACAACAAGTGTTAATTAACTTGATGAGCAATGCAATTCAGGCACTACCTGATCGTGATGGAGAAATCGCAATATCAACGAGAGACATTGGTCAAAGTGGCGTCGAAATTATTATCGAAGATAATGGACATGGCATGGATCAAGAAATGATAAACAGAATTTTCAACCCCTTCTATACGACAAAAGATCAAGGAGAAGGCACTGGCTTAGGATTATCGATAAGCTTTAGCCTGGTTACTCGATATGGTGGCAATATTGACGTAAGCTCGAATGCAAATATTGGTACTCAATTCACCGTATTCCTTTATTGCACACCGGTGATGGTCGAGGATGAAAAAATGATCTTAAAACAACTCGAAGAAATCGAAGCTGACACTGCTTAAAATAGATTCATTTTGAACATAACAAGCAAAAATAAAGTTTTGTAGCCTCGGTATAAACGCAAGTGCATAAATGAAAAGTGGGAGATATAGCTTTAAGCATTCGGCCCGATATTTAATTTCAAGCGTCTTTGCGATATAGATGAGCAAGAAAAATTGAAATTACTCATTTACCATCGCCCTACATTGTCTCTGCACCTTAACTTCCGTGTAGTCCTTGGTGGTTATAAATCCTGCTTTGGTATTGGATACACAGTGAATTTTTCAAGTTACGTTGAATGTTTAAAATAGGAACCACACCAACGGCATAAGTCCCCGACAGACTCCTAGTTGGTAAGCTCGTAATACTTTTCATAGACTTTTTTATAGTCTTCTAAATTTTCATCGAGCATTTCCAGATACTGCGCAGAAAAGAATGACTTAGCCTTATCTAGGTCCTTTTCAAAAACTTCAATCGTTTCGGCATGCTGAGTCACCACAAAGGCATTATATCGCGAGGTGGCAAATAAAAGCGCCATTCCGACATTCTCAGGACCATTTGTTTCACTAAATTGATTCGCTAAATCAATAAATTTGTCGCTCATTTCACGATGTCTTTTATCGAGTTCTTCGTCGGAAATTGTTTTTTCAGTCATGTCACTTTGCTTCACAGTTAGTAAGACAGCAATAGCGAGCGTTTCCCTAATGCTGTCAAAAATTTCAAAAGTTAATACTTAACGATTAGATACTTCTTTATCTTTAACCTTTTCATACCACAAGTCATGATGAGATTTAGCCCAGTTACTATCACAATAACCTGTTTTCATAACCTCAAAGGTTCCTTCCATAGCCGCAGTACCCATATAGATATGACCAATCGAACCAACAATCATACTAATTGCAGCAATACTATGGATTACATGGTACCACTCCATAGTTGCCCTAGTCTGATCGAATATTGGAAAAAGCAGTACCAGACCGCTGACAATGATGGCACCACCAATGATTGATGCAAGCCAAAACCATCCTTTCTCACCAGCATTATATCGATCAGCACTAACATGCTTACCGAATAATCCGCCACCTTTCAGTAACCAGTTAATGTCTTCTTTTAGTGAGGGGATGTTTTCCTTTGCGAAAATAATAAACATAGCAACTAAAGAGACTGCAAACAGCGGACTCAGGTAATCATGGATAAATTTGGCAGTCACCGCAATATAACTAAATGCCTCATTGCCCATCAACGGAATAATAACGAGCCGACCGAACAAAAGTAACAGGCCAGTAAACGCTAATATCACGAACATAATTGCAACAGCCCAATGAACCGTGCGTTGACTTATACTGAAACGCAGTATCTTTTTGTCAGATCGACCGCCTTCAATTTTGATATTACCTCGAATTAATCGAAATAATAAAACACCAACTAAACCAACAATGATTGCGATCCCTCCTATTGGAATCAACTCTGACATGCGGAATTGACGCCATGTTTCACCAGTCAGATTGATGAGGATATTAGAGTCTGTTGATTTAACCTGCGTGGTTTTATCAGCAAAAGTACGCTGACGCACATTATTCCAAAGCTCGGATCCCGGGTGTATATAGGAAGTACCTTCTACAGCAGTACCGTCTCTAGCATCACTCGATTGAGAAAACGCTAGCGGTGGTGCTATAGTTAAAAATAAAAATAAAAAAAACGATAATATTTTCAACGCAGCTGCCTCTGGATCGACAAGATTAAAATTAATCATGTAACAAATCCTCATTCATACTTTTAAAGTGGTCTCACTCAGGCCGATACATCCTTGTATCGGATCGGGTAATGTAAAAATTAACGCTAAGGGTTTAGATGGCAAACTGCCGTCTACAAACTACCCTTATCGTAGTTAACACCCCAATTCATTACACTGGAGCCACGATATACAATACGCTTCCGATAAATATCGGATAACACGTTGCTATCACCAGCTAACAATGCTTTGGTTGCACACATTTCAGCACAAAGTGGCAACTTACCTTCAGCAAGACGATTACGACCATACTTTTTGTATTCGTTAGAGCTATTATCTGTCTCTGGTCCACCAGCACAAAAGGTGCATTTGTCCATCTTACCGCGCGAAGAGAATGCCGACGCTTCAGGGAACTGAGGTGCACCGAAAGGACAGGCATAAAAGCAGTAACCACAGCCAATACAAATATCTTTATCATGCAATACAACACCATCATCAGTGGTATAAAAACAATCAACAGGACATACAGCTGCGCAAGGCGCATCTGAACAATGCATGCAAGCAACCGACAATGATCGTTCACCTTGCTCACCATCTTTAATGGTTACAACACGACGACGATTAATGCCCCAGGGCACTTCATGCTCATTTTTACAGGCAGTAACACATGCATTACATTCTATACAGCGTTCTGCATCACAAAAAAACTTCATTCTAGCCATTTTCTATATCCCCTCTATCTATGCTTTTGTTATGCGGCACAAGCTGCATTTAGATTCTTGCATTTGAGTCACTGAATCGTAACCATAAGTAAATGCAGTATTAGCTGATTCACCGAGAACGTACGGTGCTGATCCTTCTGGATAATTAGCTTCTAAGTTCTTACCTTGGAAATGACCAGCAAAATGGAATGGCATAAACACCACACCAGAACCGACGCGGCGCGTTACCAAAGCTTTGACTTTGACTTTAGACAATTCGGGGCTCTCGACCCACACGTCATCACCATCTTTAACACCGGCGTTGTTAGCATCACGAGGATGTATTTCGACAAACATTTCCTGCTGCAACTCAGCAAGCCATGGGTTAGATCGGGTTTCATCACCACCACCTTCATATTCAACCAGTCGACCAGATGTCAAAATGATTGGAAACTCTTTCGAGTGATCGGTCGCCTGAATCGATTTGTATCGAGTCGGTAAACGCCAGAATGACTTTCTGTCTTCATAGGTTGGGTATTTTTCAACCAGATCACGACGCGTGGTATATAGAGGTTCACGATGAATTGGGACAGGATCAGGAAAGGTCCACACGACGGTTCTAGCCTTGGCGTTTCCGTAAGGAGAACAACCGTGTTTGATCGCCACACGCTGTATGCCACCGGATAGATCGGTCTTCCAATTTTTTCCTTCCGCAGCGGTCTTCTCGGAAGGAGTCAAATCATCCCACCAACCCAGTTTCTTTAATACTTTGTCACTAAATTCAGGATAACCATCCTTAATTTCAGAGTCCTTGCTATACGAGCCTTCAGCCAGAAGGTTTACGCCATCGCGTTCAACACCGAATCGTGCACGGAAGGTAAGACCACCCTCTGCTACCGATTTTGAGGTGTCATAAAGGTTGGGTGTTCCTGGGTGATTCATTTCTGGAGTACCCCAAGAAGGCCATGGTAATCCGTAATAATCACCATCAGCAGGGCCGCCTTCTGCTTTTAATGTGTTGTAATCAAAAGTGCCCCAGCTTTCCTGATGCTTTTTCAAACGTTCTGGACTGTGACCGGTATAACCAATGGTCCACATGCCTCTGTTGATTTCACGAAGAATATCTTCAATCAGCGGTTCTTCACCGTTAACTGCAATATTCTTGAATAAATTATCAGAAAGCCCCAGTTTTTTGGTTAGTTTGTACATAATCGTATGATCAGGTAACGACTCAAACAAAGGCTCAATCAGTTTTGAACGCCACTGGACAGAACGATTCGATGCTGTGACTGAACCGTAGGTTTCCATCTGTGTTGTTGCTGGTAACAGATAAACACCATCGGTGCGGTCATGCATAATGGCTGACGCTGTAGGGTATGGATCGACAATAACCATCAAGTCCAATTCTTCCATGGCTTTTTTCTGTTCTACGCCACGTGTTTGACTGTTTGGAGCATGGCCCCAAAGTATCATTGCCTTAACGTTATCGTTTTGTGCGATATTGGCTTTGTCTTCGAGTACACCATCGATCCATCGTGATACTGGAATACCTTTGGTGTTCATTACATGGACATCTTTACCCTTGCTCTGCTCATAACTGCCAGTATCAAACTGTCCCTTGATCCACTCATAGTCAAGATCCCATACCTTCGCCCAATGCTTCCAAGCACCAGAACTTAAGCCATAGTAGCCAGGTAGAGTATTTGATAAAACGCCCAGATCAGTTGCACCCTGTACGTTATCATGACCACGGAATATGTTCGTGCCGCCGCCAGAAACACCCATATTACCCAGCGCTAACTGGAAGGTACAATAGGCACGAGTATTATTGTTACCAACGGTATGCTGTGTTCCACCCATGCACCAGATGAAAGTACCAGGACGATTGTCGGCCATTGCCTTAGTAGCAGCGTAAACTTGACGCTCAGGTAAACCAGTGACACGTTCAACTTCTTCAGGATTCCACTTACGAACTTCAGCCATGACTTCTTCAAGACCGTAAACACGTTGACGGATAAACTCTTTATCCTCCCACTTATTTTCGAATATGTGCCACATCATGCCCCAAATTAATGGGACGTCAGTGCCAGGACGCAGTTTTAAGTAATGATCGGCATGTGCCGCAGTACGAGTGAATCTTGGGTCTATAACGATAACGGGTGCGTTATTCTCTTCTTTGGCTTTAAAAATATGCTGTAACGCAACAGGATGTGCCTCAGCTGGGTTCGCACCAATCATTAAAATTGATTTTGAGAAGTGGATATCGTTGTACGAGTTAGTCATCGCACCGTAACCCCAGGTGTTTGCAACACCGGCTACAGTAGTCGAATGACAGATTCGAGCCTGGTGGTCTACGTTGTTTGTACCCCACATAGCTGCCATCTTTCGGAACAAATAGGCTTGTTCATTGTTATGCTTAGCTGAACCAAGCCAGTAAACAGAGTCAGGGCCAGACTTTTCACGAATATCAAGCAGCTTATCACCAATATCATTGATAGCCTCTTCCCAAGAAACTTTTTTCCATTTGCCATCAACTAATTTAGTTGGGTATTTTAAGCGACGTTCACCATGACCGTGCTCGCGAATAGCAGCGCCTTTGGCGCAATGAGCACCCTTATTAAAGGGATGATCAAAAGCTGGCTCTTGACCAGTCCATACACCATTTTGAACTTCGGCAATAATGCCGCAACCTACTGAACAATGAGTACAGATTGTTCTTATTCTTTCGCCACCCGTTGTGCCACTAGGGGTAGCAGCTTCGGCTTTTTTCATCATTGTCGGTGCAACGGCCGTGGTTAAGACTGCTCCACCAGCCATTAGGCTAGAGTTTCTCAGAAATGAACGTCGACTAATGGCTTCGCCAACGCTTTTATTCATCGATGCTTTAGTATCGGTGCTGCCGACTGGACTAGTCTCGGACACACGATTCAGTTTTTTATTAAACTTACTCATTATTAATTTCCTCGTGGACTAGATGTCAGCTGATTCATAATACGCCGCTATATGAGGCGTCAGTTCATAACCTTTGTCTTTAGTGACAACAGCATCTTCTACACTAATGGCAGCAAGTGCTTCGCCACCAACCATAGTCGTTGCAACCACACCAGCGCCGGCTAAAGCCGATTTCTTGATGAAGTCTCGTTTTGTTGTATCGAGTTCTTTATTGATTTTTTTCACTAGTTACTCCTCCCCTCTTACGAGGTCAATTACCGATGCTGCAAATAATTTTTATGCAGCGACTAATTTATATCGCCATCGAAAAATACTGTTTTTCAAATGCAATAAATGCACTACCAAAGCGCGCAACTGCTTTGTAGTACACGGATGATTGTGCTTCAGACAAATCATCAAAAAACGAATCAAACCAATTTACCATGTGGGTTTCAAAAAATTTTTGTTGAACCTTTAAATCGCTCGACTCGGTTATCATGATGGAAATCACTTCGCACAAGGCGGCCGCATGGTCTTCAGGTTCAACAATATTTGTATTTCGTTCAAAACCCAGCCGTATGAGGTCATCACGCAGGTCGCTCAGAGGCTTTTCCATCAAGAAACCAGTCAAGTACCAAGACCCATAAGGCACCACTTCGCCTTTGCCTAAGCCAATAAATAAATCGTGAAATTCTTGCTCAATGTCAGAGCTATTGTGCTGCTGGGAAAAAAGCGCCAGAGTTGACATAGAAATAAGCAGGTCGTCACCTTCTTTTTGATCGGTACTTTCCAGCCCGCTGAGACGATCAAGCATTGACTGATCGGGAGAGCAGCGTAATAAGCTTGCAAGTAAACTGTAGGCAGAGGCACGATAAAGTTGCTCTTCATGGCCTTCAGCAGAATTGATTTCCTGATTTAAGTTCAAGCCAGTAAAAGCTTCAACTTCTACAGATATTGCTGTTTCCTGTGTCATATAATTTTTATACTCATTAATAGCTATATAGCAATCTACAGACCAGTTTCTTTAGAAGTATTATGACCAATAGTTACCATTTCGGATGTTGTAATCGAAGCCCACTAGTTTAATGGGTCTAAATTGACGTTTTTGGCATTTGGATCTTGGACAACATCGACCACTCGACAGTCTTCACATTTCTTTAATCGGTCAAGAGCGCGCGGTGTGTTGAACATGTAGTGATCTTTCAGCTTAGCCTGCATTTTTTGAATGACTGAGGTTGGTGCAAAAGGTTTACCGCAGTCGATACAGGCGAAGGGCGTGTCAGTATTAAGGGCCCTCGAACGATTTCGAGTCTCACGATCAAAGATTATTCGCGGTGATAAAGTAACCGCATCCTCTGGGCAAGTGTCGCTGCAGATGCCGCACTGGATACAATTCGACTCAATAAAAAATAGCTCGGGCAACTCACGGTTAGTGCCATCTTGCAGTGCATTAGATGGGCAGGCACCGACACAGGCCATGCATAATGTGCAATTCTTAGAATCGACAATTACTTCGCCGTAAGCCGAATTGGCTGGCAGCTCAGCAACCACTTCTTTTTGATTAAGTTGAGTAACAAGGTGGTCCAGTGATTGATAAAATGCCTTACGCTTATCATTCGGTACACTCATCTCAGATATAGCAATGGTTAAGTCTGTTGTCAGGATTTGAATTGGCTCATGTTCCATCTGTAAGCTGACTTGATTAGGATCCATACCCAGCTCAGTTAATATTACCCGTACCCAACTAACCTGCTCTGCCAATGAATCGTACGATATTGTCGGTATCTCGGTTTCCGCCATTAGTACGATTTGGCTAGCACCGTAGGTCAGCGCGGAAAGGTAGATTTCGCTGCCAACACTGGCCAGTTCTTCGACCTGAATGGGCAAAACATTAGAATGTAGCTGCATGGCAGTTTTTGGTTCATAAGCATCGCTATGAAATAGAACTATAGCCTTTTCGCCGTTTGCCGAAGTATAAGCCTCGAGTGCTTTTTGAACCCGACGACTAGTATCGGCCAGGGTTGGGAAAGCATATTGTATAGCACCCGATGGACAGGCAGTAGCACAGCTGCCACCGCCCTGGCAAAGGTTTGGATTGACCTGAATTGATTCAATAATGCTCTCAATTGCACCTGCTGGGCAGGCATCTATGCATCGAGTACAGGCTACCTTACCATTAGCATGGTGTGCGCAAATTGATGGGTCGTAGTTAAAATACTTGGGCTTTTCGAAGGTCCCTGTGAGCGAATCGACCTCAGCTTTAATTTCGCTAGAATTGTCGCTGTCAATTTGAACATGGAGGTAACCAGGTGGTAGCAATTGTACTGAGTTGATTGGCTCCAAACCCAGATCAAGCAAAATATCCCCATGCACTGTTTTTAAAATGCCGGTTTGATCAAGAAGCTCTATGTTAAAGGCACCGAGGTACCCCGCTACTTTTATCTGCCCCGACTTAACTTGCATCGTTTCACTGGAAGTCGGTTTTGATGATGCAGGATCATTGAGAATCAAGGTTAAGTCTGAAGCGTTTGACCATAGGCGACAATGGTTTAGCGCAGCTTCATCACCAATAACCAATGTCTTACCACGAGACTGATAATTAACCAAACTGGTAGGTGTTACTTGTATACCATCCAACACGGCTAAAGCAGCATTGGTAGCGAGCATATTGGTATTATTCATCATAAATTAGTATTTTTTGTCGAGTTTGTTTTCAGTTGCCATCGTTACTAGTCCATCTTTTGAAGACGTTTCGTTTGGCGCTACTTCGTTGCTAATTGGGTCGCTGGGAATTAACTCAATCGATTCAATTTTGCTTGCTGCTGTATCGTTCTGTTCAGAATCACCGTCAATTTGCTCTACTGATTCGTCCTCTTCATCTTCACTGACATTTGCTTCACTCATTTCTTCAGCTTCTAGAGCCGCCTTAGCTTCTTGTTCGGCTTTAGCCTCTTCCTCGGCTTTCCTTTTTTCCTGCATTTCAACCTGATGTTTCATGTCACAGGTAACAATGTCGCCAAGTTTCTCAAAAAAAGTATAGTCCTCATCGTATTCGTCAAGTCCATCGCGGATGTTGAACTCTGGCGCATTGAACATTTTCTTTAACGCCATATTCCTCAACTTATCGCTCACTCCAGAGGACATGAATCCGCTGAAGTCAGAGTCTTCATGTAACGAATCGATTGGTGGCATATCTTCATCTGTTAATACAGGGGGGAGCTCCTGATCCTTTATTTCGGGCAATGTTCCTGGAAGTGATGGATCGAGTGATTGCAGGGAGTTAGTTTCGATTTCTAAATTATCGGTAATTAAGGCTTCTCGATCTTTCTCTGCCTGAACCTGATTTTTCCTTTGTGACCATCGCGATAACAAGCTTGGTTCACTGCTGCTCATGAGGTGCCACCCTCTTTCGATTCGCGCTTGAGATCAGGCCCATTATCCTCTTTCTTCCAATTTTTGAGTTTGCGTTTTGTTTTCTTGACAGCAATGTAGTGGGTCAGAATGTACGCTTCTGTCCATTGATATAATTCAGCAGGTATCTCCACCGCATACACCTGCTCATCACCTTCTAAATAAGCGTGCACCTCATCAAAGCTCAAACTGACAAGATAGGGAATGGGCATATCATCGAGATCATCTTTTTCGTCGGCGACCACGAAACAGCCTGGTTTGGGTGACATCAAGTTATGGTAATAACTTTCACATTCGTCGAGGTGCAGCCTAAGTGTGAGGCCGGTTATGAGAAAGTGCTCAACATCACCGTCTTGATAAATCGACTTAACGTGTTTTTCCTGGCCTGCTTCACCCACAACTACGCCAATAGCGCGGTGACTAAAATTAACCCACTCATTTTCGATTGCACGCTTTTCCATAATGACCGAAACAGTCAAATGGTCTGGTAGGTCTTGCTCGAAACCCTCGAGTTGAATACTACTCATCTATTCCCCGTTGGATAATGCGCACATGAAGAGGCCCTAAGTGCAATACGTCGCTATATAGCAAGCAATTGTTGTACCAAAACTATGATTCTTACCCCGGTTTCTTTTCTAGCCATGGTGACATTAGTTTTGGACTAATTTAAGAAAGTTATTAGTTAATGGTTAGCTATTCAAAATGAAGGAGTTGGTCAATTTTGGCACTATACCTGCTGCCGTTTGCGACAAAATGTACCAGTAATGCGACAAAGTCTCTCTTTTATAGTCTTTTAATACAATTTGCTTTCCTAACAGGGTTAATAGCAGGGCTAATAAAATTAGGTATGCTAATTGCTTCACAATTGATAACTGTATGTTTGGCCGAACAGCTTAATGACGCTACTGACAAAAAAATCTATTGATGTATTCATGAATGTGAAGCAAATTTCTGGCTACTTACATTTAAATGAAAAAAAAATCTATGAGATGGTTAATAATCGTGTCATCCCCGCCACTAAAGTAACTGGCAAATGGATGTTTCCTAAGGCTTTAATTGATAAATGGATGCTGGACTCAACTCACAATGGGTTGCTGCGAGACAAACTCACTATTGCAGGTAGCGATGACCCATTATTGTATCGGGTGATCAATGATTTTTCTGCGTCGTTAGGAAACAAAGCAATAGTCGCCTACAGTAATACAAGTACTCGCACCGGATTAGAATTGCTCAATGCCAATCGTGTTGATGCTTGCTGTATTCACTGGGGACCTGCCGAGGAAAGTGTCACTAGACACCCATCACTATTACAGCAATATTCATCGAGCAATAATTGGATAATGATCAGGGCCTACCAACGAGAGCAAGGGTTGATTTTTAGCCAAGAACTACAACAGAATCTAACTAAAACATCTGATCTTTTCGATCAGCAATATCGATGGGATACTCATCGTGATGGTTCAGGATCCCGCAGATTTCTGCTTGAGTTCTTAAGTCAAAATGCTTTAAGTATTGATGATCTAAACTCGGCCTCAAATTCGTTTACTGATAGAGAAGCAGCTTCGGCCATTAATCTTGGGCAGTGTGACGTGGCCTTTGGTACTCGAGCAATCGCCAACGAATTTGGCTTAGAATTCACAAGTTTGGGCTGGGAAAATTTCGATTTGGTTTTATCGAGAGATATTTGGTTTCGCCATCTGTTTCGTCAGTTAATTGGACAAATCGACTCCCCGAAAAGTCATACAATAGCCAGTAATCTGGGTGGATATAATATAGAGCAATGCGGTCACCTTATTTGGGGAGCTGAATGACTAACCAAAAAAGGCTAGTGTGTATCCATTTTAATTCTGAAGCTGTCTCTGAAAATTTGCCCCCCGACTTGCTGCTATCGCCACAAGTAAGGTCTCTAAAGTTGTCCTACTCCGATCGAATATCGTGCAGTTGAATTGGTGGTGAAATCGAAGTTTTCGACTTCGTGAGTGAGACGCAGAAAACCTGTGTTTTTAAGTTCTTTCGTTACGATTAACGGTGGCTTCTCTATGAACAATGCAGAGCCTACTGCAAACTATAAGAGCCGCCCCTACCATTGCATAAATATCGTGTATATCAGCTCATATTAAAAAACCTAATATTGCAGACCAAATTAACGCAGTGAAACCAAAGGCGCTATTAACGATAGGTGACGCGATAGAATAGGCTTAGTGAGAAAAAAATGTGCGATAACTCCAAAAAATGCAACGGCAGCAATAAGTCCCAAAGTTTGTAAATCAATGGGCTGCCATATCCAAAACTGCGTTTTCACCAGAGTTATAGCGAAGCCTAGTAAGGTATAAAAAAGCATCGTACTGGTGTTTTCAGTTTCGCCTAAGATACGCGTGATATTTGCAGTTAAAGCCCAACCGAGTGCTGCGGCTAGCATCATTAACATTGGCCATTCGATACCTGACATTGGGTTAGTAATATATACTACGCCAATAAAACCAACGATAATGCTAAGGCTTCGTCGTATTCCTTCCTTCTGACCTAAAATGGGTACAGAAGTAATAGCTAAAAATCATGGGAAGGAAATAACAATGCACCAGCGGTTGCTAGTGGCAAGTATTTTAATCCGATGAAAAAAAAGATCTATGACAGGATTTTTATTGTAGTTCGAGTGAATAATAAACCAAAACGTTTCACGCGTCGTGAAATGTGTTCGCCAGTCGCTATCGTACTGACACCCAGGAAAGCCATGCCAAATAGGCTTCGAAGAAAAATTACTTTTAATACAGCGATTTCAATCGTTAGCCACTTGATACAGGCATCTTGAATCGCAAAACAGAGGCCACCAATAATAGTGATGGTTATACTCAGTGCGACGCGATTACTGCGAGTTGGGTCGGCACTCAATGGTGGCGTTGACTATTGCATAGCGGTGATAGAAATATGGCAGACAGCTTTGTATTAAACAAGCTGTAAGGTATACCTTTTATACAATATTTTGTGGCTTGCCAGCATAGAAATTAATTAGATTTTCAATCACGGTATCGTACATTTCGTTTAAAGCTTCCGGAGTATTGTAGGCTACGTGGGGAGTCAATACGACATTGTCGAGATCTAGAAAAGGATGGTTTTTTGATAGAGGTTCTTCATCAAACACATCAATACCGGCACCTGCCAAGTGCCCTACTTTGAGTAGCTTTATGAGGGCAGCTTCGTCGAGTATTTGAGAGCGCGCAGTATTAATCAACATAGCACCAGGTTTCATAGAGGACAGATGATCCTCAGTGATAAGGTTTTCGGTTTCAGCATTCGAAGCCAAATGTAAAGATATGATGTCACTCTCGGAGAGGACTTTTTCGAGTGACATAAAGTTAATGCCATATTCTTTAGCGCGATTCTCATTTGGATTTCTAGTCCATGCAACAATATTCATACCAAAGGCTTTAGCGAGTGGAACCACTGCCTGGGCAATTCGACCAAAACCGATTAAGCCCAGGGTTTTACCCCTTAGCTCACTACCCGATATTTCAGTATTCCAATGTCCTTTACGAATATCACGATCGAGTCGAGTGATATGTCGAGCGACATCTAGCATAAGACCTAATGTATGTTCAGCAATTGCTTCTGCCGCTGATAAGCAATGTGTAACTGAAATTCCGCGACGACTTGTTTCTTTTAAGTCAATGAAAGTAGAGGCACCAAGACCTGTAAATGCAATAAGCTCGAGCTGTGGTAGAGCGGCAATGACAGTATTACTGACACCCCAACCTGAGATTATTGCATTCGCACCATCGCATCGCTTGATGACAGTTTGATCGTCTGGACGATTGCCGTAAAAAATCTCGAATTCGCCTAGAGACTCCAAACTGGATAAGCGAGTGCCAGTGAAAATAGAAGACTCCAATTGCTCGGCGTCTGGGTAAACTATTTTGCGTGTCATATTGCTATCCTAGATTAATTAGTAGAGTGACTAGATCGGATTAAAAGTAATAACTGAAATATTGATTTTTTATTTTATGTTAATACGAACTGATTTCCCTATTCTTGAATTGTAAGCAACAAAGTCGCCAGATGATACGCTCATTCCAGTAACCGCCTGAATAACGACTTGATGCGTGACCATTAATGTTAGGCTATTTTGATCAAGCCCTTCTAACTTTTCTTCTAATAGTTGCAGTGTTTGATTGCGGTCAGCATGGCTCTGAAAAAAAGAATTCAATCCAGCAAAGCTGGTGACTACTCCAAGGTTCATAATTTGAGCTGTTTCAAGACAACGGCACCAATAGCTAGAATAAATCTTATTAAATACTAACCCTTTTTGTTTTAATTTCAGTCCCAGTAATTTAGCCTGATTTCTACCTTTGTCATCTAGGTTTCGTTGTGTAGCACATTGGTTGATGACAAAATTTTTGGGGTCACCGAAACCGGGAGCAAGCGCATGACGCATCAACACAACATTGGCATCAATTTCATTTAACTTATCGATAATCGAATCAGGTTTTGTCGTAGCGAAAAGGTTCTGACTAAAACCCATCCAAAAAATGACTGTTAGTGATGTACGGAGATCAAACATTCTTTAAACTCGATGATAATGGCAATATTGAAATTGATTTGAAACTGAGCCCAATATGGTGGATTAAAGGGGACGTAGAACGTTGTTCATTTGTAAACTACGATTGTTCAAAATATCATAATTCCCTACTACTGACCGTTTAATGATATTACATTTGTCGTCAAATGGCGCCCAACTTCGATTTAATCGGATTAAGTTTCTGAATCTACAAAATTGACACTCATTAGACTAAAAGTCGTAGATTCATAAGATCCATATAAGTGATTCATACGTAACAACCTATATAGAAATTCGGGTTCTCTTTCACTATTGCGCTGCTGCACTTTGTTGTTTTGAAATAAGTTAGCTTGAAAAAATTAAAGGTTCCGAGCGCTAGCATGGGTATATTTTTATCGAAATTGTCCAATTAAAACTAGATGAAGGCAGGCTTATCGAATAGGAAAACTAATAAAATTCACTTAATAGTCAAAAATATGGATTCTGAGTTAGCTATCAGCATAAGTCGACGAAAACCAGGTCGTATCGAACTAGAGCGTATCAATGACATCATAAAATTTGCGATAGATACGTGGTTATTACCTGAACGGGTGAAGCGTATTAGCTTACCGCTTTATCTCTATGAAGCAGAAGATTTGTTGCATATGCAATTCTTAGTGGCAGAAGGAGCTGATGTTGGTATTGTCGGTCTAGCGACCTTGGAAGAGTTTGACTCAACTGAGTTTGTTGATTTAGGACGTACGATGTTGGTTCATGGGTTATATGTTGATCCCCTTTATCATAGTCGAGGTATTGGAACCTGTTTAGTCGAATCAGCCGAGCTAAATGCCCGCGAAATTGGATTCAATGGGTTACTCGTTAAAGCCCAGGTCGATGCTGTTTCATTTTTTAAAGATATAGGTTTCATTAAACTGCCAGTTAATGACATTTCACGTGACTATGTTCATCGCTACTGGAAAACGGTTCAAGCCTAGTGGCAGAAAAAATAGCTTTAAGAACATAGGTTGTTATTCACTAAAATATCGTTCAGCAGACAAAGAAAACCTCACTAGAATGGCTGGTGACTTCATTTATAGGCGAATTAGAGGTCAAAAAAGTTTTGTTGAAACTAATCACTGATTTATTCGATAAAAATAGTGTATCAAGTTATACAATTGGTTAAACCGAATTAAAAAATATGGGTACAATGCCTTTTTAACTCAAATAGTATTTAAACTGAGCATTTTGCATTTCATTTTGGAGCCAAAAGCACCATTTATGTATCTAAGCAAAAGGCCAATCTTTTAGATAGCCAGAATAACTCAGGTTAGGAAATTAATATGAGTACCGTACAAAATAGCCCAACACAATTAGATACCTCTCTATTGGTCACTGGCAGTATAGCTTCACCTTCCTATACGGAGTTGGAACGAACACAACTTAGGGCGAAAATAAAGCAACTACTGACTGAGAAAGATGCCGCACTGGTGGCACACTATTATGTGGACGCAGAGATACAGGATCTTGCTGAGGAAACTGGTGGCATAGTCGCTGACTCACTGGAGATGGCACGTTTTGGGACTAACCACACTGCGTCGACACTTGTCGTTGCAGGCGTGCGCTTTATGGGTGAGACAGCTAAAATACTCAATCCCGAAAAAACAATCATTATGCCCACACTGGAGGCAGAATGTTCCTTAGACCTAAGTGCGCCTATCGATAAGTTCAGTCAATTCTGTGATCAGAACCCAGACCGAACTGTCGTCGTTTACGCCAATACGAGTGCTGCTGTCAAAGCCAGGGCAGATTGGGTCGTAACATCAAGCAATGCGGTTGCCATCATAGAACACTTGCGTGATAAAGGGCAAAAGGTTCTCTGGGCTCCTGATAAGCACTTAGGTCAGTACATACAACATAAAACAGGCGCGGACATGTTGATCTGGGATGGTGCTTGTGTCGTGCATGAAGCTTTCAAGGCCGACACGCTGGAAAATCTGAGGAAACATTATCCTGAGGCTGCTGTTTTGGTTCACCCCGAGTCTCCTATGGGCGTTATTGCACAGGCAGATGTGGTTGGGTCGACCACCGGTTTAATTCAAGCAGTCACTCAATTGCCCAATAGCCAATTTATTGTTGCGACTGACAATGGTATTTTTCATAAAATGAAACAAGTTGCTGGAGATAAACTACTGATCGAAGCTCCAACGGCGGGTGTCGGTGCTAGCTGTGAGAGTTGTGCTCATTGTCCTTGGATGGCGATGAATAGTCTCAATAATTTAGCTAGTGTTTTAGAATCGATGAATAACGAAGTCATGATCGATAAAGCAACTCGCATAAAAGCGATACGACCATTACTTAAGATGCTTTCATTTAATGAGAAAGCAGACAAACCACAGTCGCATTAATTGCCAGATTAGATATTCGAGCAATACTGTCCATTAATTTAAAGGAGAATAATGAACTTACTCATTACAGGTGGTAGCGGTTTTATTGGTTCTGCTCTTAGTTCTCGTCTACTAAAAGACGGGCATAAGCTTGTCGTGCTGACTCGGCACCCTGACGCAATTAAGCCACAGATCAAATCGATATCCGATTTTGAGCAGCTGGGCAGTGATGATATTTTTGATGTTGTGATTAATTTGGCTGGTGAACCCATTGCTAATAAACGATGGAATGATCAGCACAAACGCCAAATTTTGAATAGCCGAATAGGCACTACCGAGAAGCTAATAACTTACCTCACAAAGATAGAACGCAAACCCCAATTATTGATCAGTGGCTCGGCTATAGGCTACTATGGCATCGACAGAACGAATGATGTTATCGATGAAAACTCTGTCAGCGATGATAGTTTCTCTAGTCAGTTATGTCAGCAATGGGAAGCATCTGCACTGAAAGCAGAAGCACTTGGAATTCGCACTTGTTTATTACGTACAGGTATTGTTTTGGGTAAGAATGGCGGTGCATTGAGTAAAATGTTACCGCCTTTTAAAATGGCGCTCGGTGGAACAATAGGTCATGGAAAACAATGGATGCCCTGGATTCACTTAGATGATTTGATTGGCATTATCTTGCAATGCATAAGTAATGACAGCCTGAAAGGCCCTATTAACGGCACTTCCCCCAATCCGGTCATCAATCAGGAGTTCACTAAAAAATTAGGCGCAGCGTTAAAACGTCCAACTATTTTACCTATGCCTGAAATAATTGTGAAACTACTAATGGGACAAATGGGTGAAGAACTGTTATTAGCAGGAAAACGAATCTTACCGGTTAAAGTGTTAGATACAGGTTACGAATTTGAGTACAAAAAATTAGAACAAGCGTTAAAAGATATAGTCTGAATACTATTTGAACATGAATGAATTAAATCGGCCATGCAAAGCGGTCAATAAGTCTGGCTGATTCCTTTGTTGGTGTCAGTTAGCTTTTGAACTATTTCTTGCCGCTAGCATGAACAGTTAAGCCGAGAGACTATTCACAAAATTAAACAAGATTTCAGAGTTGTATTGCCCCAGTTCAGCAGCGAAAGTAAATCCAATATACTGACAGGTTATTATCAATGGAACTTATAGTATTCGATCTCGATGGTACGCTTCTCAATCGTGGTTCTATCATATCCACTTACACTGGCGAAACGCTCAAGCTGCTCTCTAAACGCGAAATTGCTTACACCGTCGCAACTGGCCGCACCCATCACAGCGCGAGTGCAATCATGGACAGTCATCGCTTCGATCTGCCACAAGCTTATAAGAACGGTGTAATGATTTGGCACCCAGAACAACAGCGTTTTTCTAACAACGCTACGCTCACAGCATCAGAGCTCGTCAATGTCATCGAGGCTTGCCATGATCAGGGGGTGACTCCTTTTGTTTTCACGCTTGATGGAGACCATCAAAGCACCGTGTACTATCCGCCGCTCAAAACGGAGGCTGATTATGCCCTTGTGGACGGCTTCGGTATTAATAGTAACATCAGGAAGTGCTCGCTCGATGACCTGCCATTGGATGCGATAGTGACTCATGTCAATTCTATCGGGGCCGCTAACGCTATCACCGCAGTCATGCGCACTGTTGAGGAGGAGCCTCACCTCGTCGCTTATTCTGGTCTGGCTATGGAAGGTGCCCAATGGCATTGGCTGGATATTCATCACAGTAGTGCCAGCAAAGGCATCGCTATCAATACTCTGAAGGAATTGCTCGGTTTTGAACGCGTCATCTGTTTTGGTGATAGCGACAACGATCTCAGTATGTTTGAGGCTGCAGACGAGAGTTACGCGCCAGCTAATGCCAATGCTGAAATAAAGTCTCTCGCAACGGCCGTCATAGGACATCATGACGAGGATGGTATTGCCAGATTCTTGCGTGAACGCTATTCACTCGACCAGTAAAATGGATAAAACAAGTGAGGCCGTTCTAATGACCTTTTATAAGGTTATCTATGACTGAACTTAGGTTGAAGGATATCGATGATATTTTGAGACACGCTGCACATAATTCCCATTATTGTAGCGTGTCCCAAAAGTGGTTCGGTAATAGTTGACGAGTGAATATAATGAACACATACCCTCAAAACTGAATAAAGGGCGCCTCTAAATATAGCTGGCTAACTAAAAGCTTATTTGAGTTCTTATACTAGCCTTCTGGCGCGATACACTTATAAACAACAAAAGACTGATTGCCGTCTTCGATAACGGTTAATGGCACAATGGTGTCACCACCCATTTTTGCGGCGCTATTACGACCAATACTGGCAAGTTCTTTAGTTAATGTTTCAATCGGCCTAGCGATGCCTAAGGTCGTTGCGGTAACAGAAGCGTTTGACTGCCCTAATTTTTTACAAGTCGACACCTCTTCTGGTGCTAACACGCGAACCTTTTCTGCATTCTCAGATAATTTAACGGTGGCACAGCCAGTTAAAAATAGACTGCCGACTGTGACTGAGACTGCGACTAAAAGATGCTTAGGTATCATTTACATTTCCTCATTATTTGTGACAAAGATATTTTGTCGAGATAAATTGAATCGATTATAAACACTGTTTTTTTTGAATACAAATAAGCCAAAAATAATAGGCTTAATATGAGGTAATCGAAATTAATAGTTGGTTTTAATGTCCTTCATGCGACTTGAAATGCGAACATCCTTATCAAGAAAGGTATCAAAGACTGTCGCATAGGCGAGCACAGCCTGAACGTAGTTTCGAGTTTCTTTGAAAGGCACTATTTCAACCCATAAATCGGCGGGCATTGTTTTCGCTGAAGGCAGCCATCGCTTGACCCTTGACGGCCCAGCATTATACGCAGCAGCGGCCAAAGATACGTTATTGTCGAAGCGGTTCAATACGGTTCGAAAATATTGTGTGCCAAAATTAATGTTATTTTCAACTTTAAGAATATCGGCTTGTCTGGGCTTTTTAAGACCTAAACCCTTCGCAACAGAACGAGCAGTAGCCGGCATTAATTGCATTAAACCGAGTGCTCCAACTCTAGATCTTGCCTTAGGGTCGAAGAGGCTTTCACGTCGCATAACGCCATAAATGATTGAAGGATCGAGTTGCTTGGCTGCCGCATGTATCATTACCTTTTCGCGATAGGGCATCGGAAATCTTAGGTTATAATCGCTCCGATGACTGGTTCGCGCGACTGTTCTTATAGCACTATTATGCCATTTCCAGCTCGATGCCAAAGCAGCGGCTTGTTTAATGGCCGGTGCATCTAAATGTCTAAGCGCTTTAAACCACTCCCGATTAGCATCGGTGACTCGACTGAGGAAAAATAATTCCCTGGCACGCAGCATATGTTTGTTTTCACGAAGTAAAGCCACCTCGTCCAGGCCAACGAGTTCGTTTGCGCTCTCTTGAACTATTTTGTAAGGTTGATTTAGTTTGTCTGCAGCCAAAAAACCGTAGTAAGTCGGTTTCTTAGCCAGATTAGCAAATATAGGTGCTGAACCGGCCTGATCACCCAGTGTTTCGGTTGCTCGTGCCAACCAATATTGCCACTCATTTTCTTCATGCAAATGTTTCGGCATTTGGCTAATAGTCCTTACCAGCCCTGTCCAGTTCTGCTGTTTGAGATGAATCCTGGCTAGCAGCAAGAAAACTTGATCATTTTTTAACTCTTCCGGCAGGTCGTCTAATAATTTACCTGCTATAGCTTTCTTTTGATGAGCTGATGACAAAGCTATGCGTTGCGATATTGAATTTCTTTGTTGCGGAGAAAAATTAAATTTTGGTGCCATATCGAGCCAGGACTTTCTGGCACTTGAGCTATTTTTGCGTGCCAAACGAATAATGGTATGAGTTATTATTTTTCGGTTAATGTCTGAGTCATTAGCTTTACCCAAATGTCTGAGTGCTTTTTCGGGTCGCTGATGAGCCTCATACCAATGGCTTAACGATTGTTGGCCCGTCTTATCTAATGACTTACCCAGGTATTTCGCCAGAGCGGGCCTTCTTGCTTTGAAGGCTTTTTCGATGCGCAACCAGACCACTGTATCAGGCTCGGCATGATGGCTCAGAAAATACTTAAATGGCCCATTGCATTCATTAGGTTGAGAGTAACCACGAAGCCAAACTTTTTCGATATCCTGTTCTATGTTCTCTAGCTTTCCAAGTTTTAATCGCGCCTGGAATGCGGTGCATTTCAACCGCGTGTAGTTTCGATTATCGAAAAACACTAAATAGTTTTGCCAATCCTTACGGCTGGCTAACTCTGATAACCAGCGACCTCGTAATGCAAACGTGAAAGGAAAATCTTTATACTTGTTAAGAAAAGTTTCAACGTCTTCAACCTTAGCCTGTTGAAGCCGGTCCACAAAATAGTCATATTCGAGATAAGGTTTTACGGGGTAGCCTTCCAACTGCGTTAATAAAGCTGCAAAATCCGCTATTTTTTTATTGCTCAGGGCGGTTGAAGCCTCTTTAAATAGTTCACGTTGAATCTCGATCTTGATGCTAGCTTGAACATGACTCGTGACGAATAAAGCGCAAAACAGAACAAGGCACAGAGAGATGCTTAGGAAGCAATGAGAAGGGAGTGATTTATTATTCAAGTTAAAGTATTTAGTTTCAAAGTCTTAAATTGGATTTTAGAAGTAAACTATGGGATTTGCAAGCTGGTAGGGGCAGTATCGATCAAACCCGACTAGCCTGCAAAACTTGAGCAAAAATTTGACTACTTAAAGTATTCATTGTTTTAATATTTTGCTGAGGAAGATCATCTATAGAGGGGAATTTTTCGATGGCTAGCTCAAGACTCGACTCTCGAAGTATGTGAAAAATGGGGTAAGGAGAGCGGTTTGTCCAATTTTCTCGATCATCGATCTCGGTATCGGCAAATTGATACTGGGGATGAAAGCTAGCGACTTGAAAAATGCCAGACCAACCATGTTGCTCTAACATTTCGTCGATAGTATCTAATGTTTGATTAAAAGATTCAAAATCACTTAGCTGTTTATGAATAATCACAAGCGTTGTCTCTATTTCGGGCGAGTCATCTAAGCGTTTGAACTCCTCATCCAGTTTTAGCAGTAGGGCTTCAGTATCTTCGGTGTCACAAACGGCGTATCTGATCCTATCAGCATCGAATACGCTCCTTGCAAATGGACAAAGCTGCAGCCCTATGACTGTGTGTTGCAGCCAGGTCTTGACCGAAGAAACAATAGATGCTTTAGCTGACATGTTGCTTAACCCTAATTACTTTAATTGGCTGAATTTAAACACTAGATTGTACTTCACTATTCTCATAGAGTGTCAATATGAGTCATCTAAAATGATTCTTAACTAATTTTGATACCGTGATTTTGAAAAACTTAAACAACAGCAAACACCAAGGTCATTCACATGGAAAATGTCGTAGACTTAATCGACTAAAGGGCATTAACAGATACCGGTCTCGAACCGAATACCAATTTGCTGCTCGCCATCTCGATTTTAATTATAGGCATGTGGATTGCCAGACGAGTTGAAAACGCGGTTTTCGCGCTCAGTAAAAGTAGTAAGTACTTAGATGGAACACTATTTAGGTTTCTCGATAGCTTGGCTTGATATGTCATTCTAGCGTTTGTAATTATTGCTGTACTCAATCGATTTGGAGTAGAAACAACATCCATTGTTGCCATGTTTGGTGCAGCTACGCTTGCCATTGGTTTGGCACTTCAAAGAGCGATAACAAATATGGCGGCAGGCGTTATGCTGATGATCTTTTGACCTTACAAAACAGGTAATTTAGTCGAGGTTGCGGGTCGATTCGGTCTCTTCGACGAAATATCGCTTTTTATAACGATATTAAAGACCTTTGATAATCAGCAAATTATTACACGGAATGGGAAAATTTGGGGTTAATACATTATCAATCACAGTCACCACCCAATTCGGGCAGTCGATATGCACTACGGCGTGGCTTTTGGTGAAGATTTTGATAAAGCACGAGCTGTAATTATGTCTGTGTTGAAAAACCATCCACATATACTGAAAGCCCCAGCCCCTTTTGTCGGAGTCGAAACACTAAATGACAGTTCAATAGATTTTCTGGTACGTCCGTTTTGCGAAGGTGCTAATTACTTTTCAATTCTTTATTCAATTCCTGAACAAATTAAGAAAGCACTGGATGAAGCTGGTATCGAAATTCCTTTTCCACATCAGAAGGTTATTTTTTTAAGGGCGAAAAATATCAAATAGTGAGGCCTGTAAAGCGCTTTAAAAATAAATGCTCTCATTAATTGAGAGCATTTTTACTCGCTAGCAATTGCTTAACCACTCATAAACTAGTGGTATTTTCTTACAATAGATTAAAGTGTAGCCAAATTAATATTTAGCGCCGCTAGGTTATGAGAGGGTGAATTGATTATGACAACTTAAAATCTCAATCCTCTCTCAGTCTGCTTTCATTTAATTGCAGCCATTGCAAGGCAATAATAGGTGCGGAGGATTTAATGATGCCATCGGCCAACCACTCATAAGCGGTATCAACATCAACTACTTCGACTCGAATATCTTCATTTTCGTCGGCTAGTCCATGTATGCCGCCGATACCGTTACTATCGACTATGCCGCAAAATAAAGTGCACTCTTCTGTCGTACCGCCTGGGCTAACATAATAACGACATATATTTTCGAGCTTTTTAATCTCACAGTTGGCTTCTTCTCTGCTTTCTCGAATCGCAACGTCTTCTACTGTTTCGCCTTCATCTATAATTCCGGCAACACACTCGACAAGCCAGGGTGACGTTTCATCATGAATAGCGCCAGCTCTAAATTGTTCTATTAGGACGACTTTTCTGCGTTTGGGGTCATAGGGCAATAACGCAACAACTGAGCCGCGTTCGAATATTTCGCGAGTAAATACGTTACTAGTGCCGCCACCAAATAATTCATGTGAGAAGGCATATTCTTCTAATCGAAAGTATTTTTCGAACAGTAAGTGGTGATTTTCGAGACGCCATTCATATTTCATAGTTGCAAGGTCACATTCAGTGGTTTAGGTTTTTTCTAGAATTTGGATGACTTGTTGTAGATCTTGCTCAGTATCCACACCGGGCCCTGGCAATTCGGCGGCTAGTTCAGTGTGAATTGTGTATCCATTCCACAATGTTCGAAGCTGTTCCAATTTTTCCCGTGACTCGAGTTCGCAGACTGGCAGTTTCGTGAATGTCTTGAGGAAGCCGACTCGGTAAGCGTAAATACCAATGTGACCGAAGTATTGTTGCGTTTGTTTATCACGATCAAATGGAATCAGAG
The DNA here is from genome assembly GCA_964195315.1 of uncultured Acidimicrobiia bacterium. Classification (GTDB taxonomy): domain Bacteria; phylum Pseudomonadota; class Gammaproteobacteria. Next base: position 24,547 of record CAXMOZ010000027.1, read on the forward strand.
AGCGGCTAAAATAATTGGTTATGCCACGACTATCATGAACCAGTTTAACCTGGTTTGGATCGAGCGCCTGTGCGCGGTCAATGATCTTATGTAAGGTGGCCATATTACAATTTGATTGCGCTAGATTGGCAGCTACCTGGGTCATATTAATTGCCGGCATTAATGGTTCGTCACCTTGCAAATTGACGACAATTAATTCATCTCCCCATGCTCTTGTTCGGGCGACTTCGACTAGTCGATCTGATCCGGTTTGATGTTGGTCGCTGGTCATGCAAACATCGCCACCAAAATCAATGACGCAGTCAGCTATTCTGTGGTCGTCGGTTGCCACTACAACGCTTTGCGCTTCGCTGCGAATGGCGGCCTCATATACCCATTGAATCATGGGTTTATTTAAAATAGTTCGGAGCGGTTTGCCTTCTAAGCGGGTGGAGGCAAATCGTGCTGGGATGACGACATTAAATTGTGGAGGCATATTGCTAAACTAACCTGATTATTGACCTAAGTTATTAAACTAAGGGACAGCCTTAAATATGTTCGAGTTCATCGCTACTTAGCTCACGAGCCTCTTCGGGCAGCATGATGGGAATACCGTCTCTGATCGGATAAGCCAGGCGTGAGGTCCGAGAAAGAAGCTCTTGTGCTTTTTTATCGTAGACCAACGGGCCTTTCGAAATGGGGTCGACGAGAATGTCTAGTAAATGTTTATCCATGAAGCTTATCCATGATGTTTAGTCTCTAGTAATTGCAATATTTTGTTTTCAAGGTCAGACAAAAAGTCGATACCGAGCGGTACTACCCAAATATTATTGTTAGAAATCCCTTTTAGTTTCACGGCATCCTTGTGAGTAACTAAAATGGGTAATTCGGGTTTAAGGTCTAGGTCTTGTGGTGTGAACGTATGATGATCTGGAAACTCATGGGCAATGGGATCTATGCCGACCTGTACCAGGCTGGAGAAAAATATTTCAGGAAAACCAATGCCAGCGAGCGCGTGTAATTGCTTGCCTTTAAAATGAGTTATATGCACCTTATTCGATGGATCATTTAAATTCCAAACTTCATTTAAAGATTCGATTATCTGATTGCCATCTCGATTGATGATGATGTCTGCTTTATCTAAACGGCTACGGCCTTCTCGCAGTGGACCAGCGGGAATCATTAAGCCATTACCAAATGCGACAAGTCTGCAAACTACAATTTCGATATCACGTTTCAATCCATAATGTTGCAGTCCATCATCTGACAAAATGATATCGGTATCAGGGAATTGCGCCAAGATTCGTTTTGCCGATTCAATACGATTCGAACCCACGCCAACCGGGCACTGACATATTTCAGATGTCATATTGGCTTCGTCACCCGCACCGATGTTTATTTGACCATCGCTTAATATCTGTATTTTATTTTCATTACCGCTTTTGTATCCTCGAGTCACGATAGCGGGGTGATATCCCTTTCTCTTTAACAATTGAAATAGAGCGATGACAACTGGCGTTTTACCATTGCCACCGAGTGTTACATTACCAACGACAATCGTCGTGACAGGTAGCCTGGTGGATGGTAATAAGCCAATGTGATAGCTCAGCCGCCTGATACGAGACAAAAGGTAATAGAGCGCGGACAAGGGCATGAGGGCAATGGCAAGTGGGTTCATCGACCATAACCACCAACCCTGGCGTTTATGCGTTGAGGCCATCATCCAATGGTTCATGACAGACTTGTCCAGCATAATTGGCTGGTCTGTTGGTTGATTGGCAATGACCGTTTGTTCCGTCACACTCGCATCGACATCCCGAAACTGCATAGAATGCAGCTTGGCATATGTACCATTTGATGCAAGTAGACTCTGATGATCACCCTGCTCTAGCAATTTACCTTGATCAAGCACTAAAATTCTATCAGCATGTTCGATGGTCGACAGGCGATGCGCTATAACCAGCGTCGTGCGATTTGTCATCAGGTTTTCTATCGCATTTTGGATGTAGCGTTCTGACTCAGTATCTAGCGCCGAGGTTGCTTCATCTAGTATTAATATCGGTGCATCTTTTAATAAAGCACGGGCTATCGCGATACGTTGGCGTTGGCCACCCGATAATAAGACACCTCGTTCACCGACCTCTGTGTCTAGTAATTCGGGTAATGCCTCGATAAATTCCCAGGCATAGGCCTGTTTTGCGGCTGCAATAATTTGTTCATCACTGACAGCGTCAGATAGACCATAAGCGATGTTATTACGAACCGTATCGTTGAATAGACGAACGTCCTGCCCAACGTAAGCAATCTGTCGACGTAGATCTCTCAATTGATAATCTTGTATTCGTTCACCATCAAGCAGAATTTCACCGCCATCAAGCTCATATAGTCGGGGGATCAAATTGACTAAACTCGATTTACCACTACCTGATCGACCTACAATGGCTATTGTCTGGTTCGGTTCAACTTTGAAACTAATATTATCGAGTACTAACTCATTATTATTGTGATATTTAAGCGCAATGTTATTAAATGACAAATGTCCTTTGGTTCGCGCTATGTTTATTTTTCCACTATCCTTTTCACTCTCGGATGCAGTGAAAGCGAAAATACTTTCACCAGCTGCGATACCTTCCTGAATGCTCGCATTAACCGACGAGAGCTGGCGCATAGGGGCCAATACCATTGTCATAGCAATGATAAACGAGACAAAATCACCAGTAGTAATAATACCCCGCATCGATTCTGAAGTGGCAAATGCAACAATCGCAGCAAAGGCAATCGATACAATAAACTGGATCAGCGGTGCGCTAACCGCCTGAGCTATCGACATTTTCAAATGCAGTTTGAGATTATTTTGATTTATTTTAGAGAATTTCTTCCGCTCGAACTCATCGCCACCAAATATTTTGACGATCCGATTCGAGTCGATCACTTCCTGAGCGACCTGCGATACATCACCCATCGAGGTTTGAATGCTCTTGCTCAGACTGCGAAATCGTCCGGTTAGTTTGATCACTATGAGAAAGATGATCGGGCCGGCTAGCAGAAACACGCTGGTTAATTGCCAGTTAAGCCAAAACATGTAACAGAGTAAAACGATGATACGCAGGCTGTCTTGAATAAAAGCAGTCAAAGATGATGAAACTGATTTTGCGACTCTTTCTACATCGAAAGAAAAACGCGTCAGAATAGCGCCCGAAGATGACTGATCATACTCTGTGCTGGTCATCGTGATAAGTTTTTCGAACATGGTTTGACGCAATGAATTAATGACTTTTCGGCCAATGTAATCCATACAATAGGTTCGGGTGAAGATGGCCACCATGCGCACCATAAAGATCAATATGATGGCTATGGGAATCATCTTGATGATAAAAGGATCACCTTCAATAAAACCTTCATCCAGCATTGGCTTCATGATGTACGCAAACGCAGCTTCTGTGCAAGCGAACACGATCATCGCAATAACCGCCATCGCAAAGTAAGTTTTGTGCTCGAAAGCCAGGCTCAGTAAAGCCCGGTAAGCTTTAACCCCAGTTTGTTTCTCGTCAGTAGCGGCTGTGGACAATAGGGGTTACTCGATTGGTCGTGTAGTAGCGATTGAAACATGATTTAAGCCAAGTTTGCCGACAACATCCATAGCGGTCACTAATGATTGCACCGGGGAAGCAGCATCAGATTGAATGACGATTGGCCTGTCAGCACCATTCATCACTCGCTTTAAAGCGAAAGATAAAGCCTCACTTTTGGTACTGCTTAATTCGCGTGCATTAAGGAAGAAATGTCCACGCGAATCAATCGTCAGATTAAGCGCTTGTTTAGCCTTCGCCGTTTGACTGTCACTGGCCTTTGGCAGCTGAATTTTTAATTGTGAGGTTGTATCAAAGGTGGTTGATACCATAAAAAATATCAACAATAAAAATACCACATCGATGAGTGGTGTTAGATTAATATCGATATCTTCAACCTCAGATCGGTCGTTGAATTTCATACTTTGGCTTTGGTTAGTGCTGGCTTTTTATTACTGCTATTTGAAGCACTGCCATGTAAGAATCCGACTAGCTTCATTGCCTCTGCTTCCATGCCCACGACAAGGTCATCAATTTTACGTTTTAGATGTCGATGGAAGATCAAACAAGGAATGGCAATCGTCAAACCAGCGGCTGTTGTAATCAATGCTTCGGATATCCCGCCTGCTAGCTGACCAGGGTCACCAACACCTGCGGTTGTGATTGCGGTAAATACTTTGATCATCCCGATAACAGTACCCAGCAAACCAAGCAATGGTGTAATAGTTGAAATAGTGCCCAAGGTGTTCATAAAACGTTCCATTTCGTGGACTACGAATCGACCATTTTCCTGGATACTTTCACGAACTAGATCACGAGATAAGTGACGGTTTGATAATCCAGCTGCCAACACTTTGCCTAGAGGTGAGCCTTTCTCGATTTCTTGAATGTGTTTATTAGTGAGTGCCCTTTTCTCTAGCAGTATCCAGATACCACTCATCAATTTTTCTGGGATGACTTTTTTCTGACGCAATGTCCATGAGCGCTCCGCAATAATTGCGACAGCAATCACCGAACAAAGCAATATTGGAATCATTAACCAACCACCTGCTTGAACCAGCTCTAACACAAACATCACCTTATACTCGAATGCGCCACATGATACTTTAATCAGATCGAAGATGAGAAGTATTTTAGCGTCATGCTAGAGCTTTTTAGTATCGATATTTCTATTTCTGGCATCAGCGCCACAACCTGGGGTGGCGTCTTCGCTGGCTTTCTATTCGAAAACTGCTTGAGTTACTATAAAAGCTCACTGCGCCATGTTTGTCTGTTTGGTATATTTCGCTTTTAATCGCGGTGTAACGTGAAACTATTTCCGGTTTAGGGAAGTTCCAGCGATTATCCTTACCAACCGTAAATATGACTGCATTTGGTGATACCTGGTCAATAAAACCTGTCGTTGATGAAGTTGAACTACCATGATGTGGAGCAACCAACAGGTCTGATTTTAGGTGATCGGAATCGATGCTGACTAACCAGTCTTCCCTTTTGGCTTCAATATCACCCGCTATCAACACGGTGTGTTTACCCTGTATTTTAAGGACGCAGGAGTGATTATTGGTATCGTCCATCAATGCGGCAATCTTAACCTCTTTTGGGAAGTCCATAAATCGAAAATCAACTCCATCCCAGCGCCAGGGCGAGATGCCATGACAAGACTGGATTGGCCGGTCGAGGTTAAATCGCTTGCGTAATTTTCTCGGTGTACCCGAGACCAGGGTGGCAGAATCGAAGTCTGATTTAAATGTTTGAAAGCCGCCGCTATGGTCTTGATCGACATGGCTTATGACCATTAAATCGGGTGTCTGGATATTGTAATGCTTTAAATAGGGCTTAACTATCCAGCTACCTGCGCTGAACCCTCGGTCATTACCAGGCCCGAAATCATAGACTAGACTATGGTGCTGGGTTTTAACGATGACAGAGGTTCCCATTCCAACATCGAGAACGGTCATTTCATAACCGCCATATTCAACCTTTTCTGGTTGCCAAATAATCGGTAGCAGTACGAGTATCAAGGCAGTTTTTTTACCCGGAATGGCGCATGGCATGACTAGTATGGCAAGGCCTAACAAGGACAATATAAGTAATGGCAGTGGGATGTAGCCAGTGCCAATGGCAGCGAATCCAGATTCCAGCAACCACTCTAAATATTCCAATAAAAAGGACATGCCTCGGTCACAAACGACTAATAGCCAATCGGTGTAGGGCAAATTGACCGAGGCGCAAAAACTGGCTAATAATGCCAATGGGAGTAGCACAAAACTAACGGCAGGTATAGCAACCACATTGGCAAAATACCCTGCGATATTAATTTGCCCAAAAAGCATGGTGCCCATTGGTATAAACATCAGTGTGAAAACTCCTTGAATTATTAATAACTTTCGAATCCAAATTTTTTGATTATCTATTTGCTGATCTAATGCTCGATTGCTCAGTAGGTACTGCGCAAAACCGATTATCAATAGCGCACCAACGCTTAACCATAACGAGGTAGAACCGACTGCCAGTGGATCTATTATCAGAATAATCACGACCGTCGTAGCGATAGTATTAAGCAGATTATTCGAATGCCGGTATTTAAGCGCAAAGAAAATAATGCCAAGCATAATGAGTGCACGAACGGTGGGAATGCTAAAGCCAGCCAGTGCTGCGTAACTGAAGCCCGCAATGAATGAAAGAGAGGCTGAAAACTCGAGCCGATTGTATCCGTAACGAAAAAATTGAACGCGCCATAGCCAACGACCGAGCAGATAAAACAAGCCCGATATCAAGCCGATATGTAGGCCTGAAATCGCCAATAAATGGGCAGTACCAGAATCTTTAAGGATCTGTTTCTGGGATATTCGAATATCACCGCGATAGCCAATCGTTAGCGCTTTAATCAACCCCTGATTGCTACAAATCTTACATTTTTGATCGATTGATTGCGCCACTTTGGACCGCAGTTGGTTAATATTCCACCAGGGTGTTGGATTGAGTAAACGATTGTCGATTGATTTTTTGATATAACCGGTAGCGCCAAACCCTTTCACCAAAAGCCAGCGTTCGTAATCGAACCCAGCTGGATTACTGAATCCACTGGGTCGTCTGAGTTTGGCTCTGAACTGCCAGCGCTGACCGGCTTCTGGCAATTGATTGCTACGATACCAACTTAATCTGATTTTATTCGGTAGTTGTTGTTGGTAACCATCGATAAAGTCAGGCTTCACTAAAAACCGAACAGACCCAGGCTTAATTTCGGGAATATCTACAATAACACCCGACAAGCTCACCACTTGACTGTCAAAGCTATGGTTGAGCCAGAGATCGACAGCGTGCTGAAAGTAATACCCACCCCAAAGGTAAGCCGAGAGAATAATTAAAACGAAGCGATATTTAGGCACAAAAAATACAAGTGCCAGGACTATTGGTAAATAGGATGCCCAAAATGGGTCGTTTAATTCACTGCTGAAAAAAGCGAATAATAAACCTATAGTTAACGCTATGGCGCTGGTGATCATGTCGTCCCTGGCTGTCCTGATAGCTAATTCCAATTAGCCATTGTTAACACTTTACACACTAGGTGATTTACACAGATAATACAAATCAGATGGCGAAACACTTATTCAAAAAATACCTACCTCACCCTGACATAATCATTAAGAATCGATGGATCAAATTACTGGGTCCAAGGTTGCAAGAACCAGGTTTGTGGCATATTAATCGTAAATCCTGCTCTGGCGGTATTGCCGTAGGTATGTTCTGTGCGTTTATTCCGATGCCGTTCCAAATGCTTTTGGCTGCTATGGGTGCGATATTGTTTAGAAGTAATATTTTGGTTGCCGTGCCCACGGTCTGGATTAGCAATCCACTCACCATGCCTCCCATGTTTTACTTTTGCTATTTGATTGGAGCACAGATACTCGACTCTAATGTTGGCGGGTTTGAATTCGAATTATCATTCGATTGGCTGGCGACCGGTTTACTCGAAATTTGGCAACCATTTTTACTGGGCTGTCTGATTGTAGGTGTTATCGCCTCTGCGCTATCTTTCGTGCTGATACGGGTGATTTGGCGTTTCCACATTTTAGATCATATGAAAAAACGAAAAGCCCGCAAAACTCTATCTTGAATAAGTTCATTTAAATGAATTTGATCTTAGTAATACTGGCGACATTCGCTTGTGTTATTAGCGCTATTAGCCTGTGTTTTTTCTGTTGCAAAAAGCGAGTGATAACTCTTTGACTCTTCGGTTTTTAGAATATTTTGCCTGTCCCATTGACCGCATTATCGTGTTACACATCATAGCCAGTTTGCTTTATTCGGGCACCGGAGTCGAATCGTCAATACTGTGATTCTAGCTAGTTTTCTTCGATCATAATATTAATTCGACGATTAATGCTTTTTTGGGGAGTCTGCTATTCTCTTTTCCACCCTATCTAACAAAGCGGTTTATCAATCACTTGGGTTTTCAGTTGGCAGTATGCCCCATATTGTATGAAATACAGAACTCCGCCTTGAGACTGGTTCCGGCTAAAGGCTAGTGAATAAAAAAGTGTTATATATGTCTGCCGGTTATTTTATTACGCTTCACAGTAATATTGAAGTGACCAGATAGATCGACCAAAATAGGGAGCTTAATGGTAGCAATAGACTGGTATCTGAATCAATCTACGTGGTTTTGAAAATTCCCGTCTTATTGTCTTATTGCATTTTTCTATCGCAGGCTCAGGCTAACTCTAGTCTGCTTGAGTTAAATATAATAAATCTCTAGTAATAACTTTATTCGTCCGCTCGATTGAGTAAACCATCATTCATACACCATTGGTTTTGCATTTTGTTTGCAATATTCAAGTCATGAGTCACCACCACCAAAGCAGTATTCAATTCTTGATTTAAATCGAGCATTAAATCGAGCATTTGTTTGGCAGTGCTTGAATCGAGGTTGCCGGTTGGTTCATCTGCTAGCAGGCAATCAGGTTTACCCACTAATGCTCGAGCCAATGCGACACGCTGACGCTCACCACCCGATAACTCGCCGGGTTTATGGTCTCGCCGATGATCTAGCCCAACTTTGCTCAGCCAGTCGGTAGCAGTAGCGAGTGCTTGTTGTTTGTTTACCCCGCCGATGAGTAATGGCATCGCTATGTTTTCTTGTGCCGTAAATTCTGGCAGCAAATGATGAAACTGATAGATAAATCCAAGGTGTCGGTTTCGTAATTGGCCTAGTTTTTTCTCAGATAGGTTTGCTATCGATTGCCCCATGACTTGAACATCGCCTTCACTGACGACGTCGAGCCCACCGAGCAAATGCATTAATGTGCTCTTGCCGGCGCCGGATGACCCAATAATGGCATGGCTTTCGCCAGCACCAACACTAAAATTAATGCCTTTTAAAACAGATACTGAAAATTTGCCCTGAACAAAAGTCTTCTTCAGCCCTGTTGCAGAGATAACAGTTGACAGCTGCTTTCTATTATCATCTTTCATAAATTCACTATTCATAGCCTTATTACTCATAGCTCAAGGCTTCGGCAGGTTTTGTTTTGGCCGCTCTTAGCGCTGGGTATAAAGTGGCTAATACTGAGATTAAAAAGGATAAAACTGAAATTTTGATAACATCGGACTGCTGCATGTCTGACGGTAATTCGGTGATTGGATAAACACCCGTTGGTAAAAACTGGGTCTGAAAGAATTGCTCAAGGGCTGGAATAATCACATCAATATAAGAGGCTATCAATACACCACTACTTAGGCCCAGCAACGTGCCAGCAACACCAATAATGGTGCCTTGCACCATAAATACCCACATAATAGATGTTGGCGACATGCCGATTGTTCTCAGAATGGCAATATCCGCCTGCTTGTCAGCCACCACCATAACCAAAGTTGATACAATGTTAAACGCCGCAACGGCAACAATGAGGGAGAGAATGATAAACATGACAGTCTTCTCTGTTCTGACTGCCTTAAAGTAGTTGCTATGGCGCAAAGTCCAGTCTGATACCCAGTAGTCGAAGCCGACCTGTTTTTTAATTTGGTTACGGATCTGTGGTGCTGCATCCATATCTTGCAGTTTTAGGCGTAGTCCAGTGACACCACCATCCAGTCTAAATAATCGACTGGCGTCTTGGGTATGAATAATGGCGCTACTACGGTCATATTCGTACACACCTATTTCAAATAGACCAACGACATTAAATCGACGTAATCGTGGTAATAATCCGACTGGGGAGGCGGAGGCCTGTGGTGTAATCATTGTGACACGATCGCCGGGTACAACGTTAAGTGAATTGGCGAGACCTGTGCCAAGTACAATGCCATATTCGCCTGCAACCAAATCACTAAGCTTGCCGAAAGTCATATGGCTATGAATTTCTGATACCTGAGGTTCGAATTCTGGCTCGACGCCACGAATAATAGCGCCACTCACGGATGACAAGTTAGATAACATTGCTTCTGCTTCAACATAAGGTGCACTGCCAATAACCTCATCAATATCACGCACTTCATTACTTAAAGTCGGCCAGTCTTTAAGGCTTTCATCAAGACTAGATATAGTGACATGAGACACCATGCCAAGGATTCGCTCTCTTAATTCCTTTTCAAAACCATTCATCACCGACAAAACGACAATTAACGCCATGACACCCAAAGCAATACCGAGCATTGATATCAACGAAATGAATGAAATAAAATGGTTTCGGCGTTTAGCTCGTGTATAGCGAAGGCCGATAAATAGCTCTAAGGGTAAATTCATGGCGGGATTAAACCATGAAATCCTGTCAGTCTCCACTAGTGGCTAAAAAACTAGAATATTCATTAACATGGGTAAGATTTTGTCTCTATTATCTCCCCACTTAGACATGCTATAGTTATCTCAAATCATCATTCCTGATGTTCATCAGAAATGATGATCAAAAATCACTAAACTGTAGTGCTTCAGCATTAGACTAAACTTTTAAGCTGCAGACAAACCAGGAGATAAAAAATGCGAACTGGACTTATTATATTGACCCTCGCCAGCTTGTTAATAGCGCCCTCAATTAATGCGACGGAACTCGCAATCCCAGGTCATACCGAAGGTGACCATCAGCTTTTGCCCAAACGCGGCATAAGCATGGAAGCCGTGTTGGGTAAATTTGGTGAACCAGATCAACGCTTTGGGCCCGTTGGCGAGCCACCTATTACAGAATGGGCTTATGGCTCATTTAGGGTCTATTTTGAGTATCGCACTGTTTTACACTCAGTTGATCTTGATACTTTAATAATGCCTAGTCAGTAACGAGCCTCAGCACCAAGCCAAGCATCAGTAATAAACTAGCTCTAAAGCCTTTCCATTCAAATCAATCTACGATTGAGTCATTACCTAAGGAAATAATTCATGTCTCGTGATTCCAGCATTTATAAGGGGTTAATTATCCTCATGGTTTCCTTTTTTGCGACTACTTCAAACGCCGCTAGTGTAAATATTACTAACGAAATCGAATCGGTCAGTGTGCAGCATGGCGAGAATCAGGTGGTTATCAAACGTAATCAAGATTTGAACAATACCATCAACCCTGCTTTTGCAAAGACATCGCGCCAATGCCCACCCTCTTGTATCCAGCCAATTAGCCTGGCATCAGGTATAGAAACTATTGCTGAGCTTGAAGTTCTCGATTATTTGGAACAGTTGGGTAATGGTGTTGACTCGATTCTGATTGTCGATACACGCTTAGCTGATTGGGTAGCGAAAGGCACTATTCCCGGTGCTATTAATATCCCCTGGACAAGTCTGGACGTAGAGCAAGGTGCCGATACCATTTCTATTGGTGAAATATTGCAGGAAAAACTCAATGCCAGAAACCTGGGTGGTTTATGGGACTTCAGCACGGCACGAACGCTAGTTCTGTTTTGTAATGGTATTTGGTGTGGGGAAGCATCGAACAGCATTATGAACCTACTTAAATATGGATATCCCGCAGATAAAATAAAATGGTATCGGGGAGGCATGCAAAGTTGGGAGAGTTTAGGGCTAACAACCATAGCACCGGTTGAGTAAACAATTGGCAAAGCAGTGATCTCGTCTTAATTTCTTATCTTGGATTATGACTAAATACTGAGCGATTAACTTTTCTTTTTCAGATCAAGATGTACAATCGCGACTTCTTAAAATTGCATCGTTTTAATGTCTAAAGCAATCCTTTCTATTCCGTCCCCTTCTAGTGCCAAACCGCTTCATGTCGGTCAGTTGTATGGCAGTAGTCGCAGTTTATTCCTGGCAGAGCAAATAGCCGAGCATAAAGGTCTCTCGATTGTAGTCTGTAACGACATGGCTGACGCAGATCAAGTCGAACAGGAGATCCTGTTTTTCTCCCATCAAAAGCACGATATATACCGCTTTCCCGATCTCGAGACATTGGCTTACGATCAGTTTTCGCCGCATCAGGACATTATTTCAGAGCGGATTAAATGCCTGGCTAACATTCCTCTGGCTAAACAAGGCATTCTGACATTGCCAATTAGCACGCTACTGCAAAAAGTATCTCCATCACATTTTATTCAACAACGCTCTCTCTGCTTAAAAATTGGTGAGTCTCGTGACCTCATTCAATTGCGCGAAGAATTAATACGATATGGTTATCGTTCTGTTTCTCGTGTCGAAGAACATGGTGAGTTTGCGTCCAGAGGCGCTATTCTCGATTTGTTTCCGATGGGTAGTCGAACGCCTTTTAGGGTTGAATTTTTTGATGATGACATTGAGTCGATACGCAGTTTCGATATAGAAGATCAACGCTCACTCGAGAAATTGAACGAGGTTAACTTATTACCAGCACAGGAATTCCCTCTTGATGAAGCCGGTATCAAAACTTTCCGGCAAAATTTTCGAGAAAAATTTGATATTAATCCTAATAGCTGTCCCGTTTATGTTGATGTTTCACAAGGGTCTTCGTCGCCTGGTGTCGAGTATTACCTACCCTTGTTTTTTGATCAATTATTCAGTCTGTTTGATTACTTACCTGGCAACGCTCAGTTTTTAATCGATCAATCAGCCTTTGATACCTGTAAAGTATTTCGTGACCAGGTCGATGAACGTTACGAAATGCGTCGTTACAATCTGCAACGACCGCTATTAAAACCAGAAGAACTGTTCCTTGATACAGAAGCGGTCGAGACCGCTTTGAATGCCTTCCCCTGTATTTACTACAGCTTGTTCAAACACAGCGATGAATCAGCTCAAACTGTTAACTGTGATACCCAGGCAATACCGCAGCTGACGTTACAAAACCAGGTAGAAAAACCCGACGCTGAACTGCAGTCTTTTATTAATCGAGAGGCTTTCGACAAAATACTATTCAGCGCAGAATCGGCTGGTCGACGAGAATTTTTGTCTGAAATATTGCAGCAATACGGTATTCGCCCAACCGTAGTCGGTAACTGGAGTGATTTTTTATCAAATGAAACCAGTCGTTATTTCTTAACCACATCGCCACTGCAAAGTGGCCTGACGCTGACACAGGCTAAATTTGCGGTTATCGCAGAACATCAGTTATTTGGCGAACGAGCTAAACAACAGCGTCGGCGCAAATACAAAAAAACACGGGATGCAGAAAATGCGATTCAAAGCCTGGCAGATGTCTATGAAGGTGCGGCCGTGGTACACGAAGACCATGGTGTGGGTCGTTATCGTGGGTTAAAAACACTCACTTTATCGGGTTTGGTGACCGAGTTTTTGTGTATTGAATATGCCAATGAAGACAAATTGTATGTACCCGTCTCGTCACTCCATTTAATTAGTCGCTATGCTGGCGCCAGTGACGACAGTGCACCTCTGCATCGACTAGGCACCGATCACTGGCAGAAGACCAAGAAAAAAGCACAGGAAAAAATTCACGATGTTGCTGTGGAGCTGCTTGAAATTCAGGCAAGGCGCGAAGCGCTGCAAGGCTTCAGCCATGAATTAGCGCTCGACGAATATCAAAAATTCGCCAGCGATTTTCCCTTTGAAGAAACACCAGACCAGGAAAATGCAATATTGGCCGTCATGGAAGACATGCAATCATCGAGGCCAATGGATAGAATTGTGTGTGGTGACGTTGGTTTCGGCAAGACGGAAGTTAGCATGCGCGCCGCTTTTATAGCGGCCTGTTCAGGTAAGCAAGTGGCGGTGCTGGTGCCGACTACGTTATTGGCTCAACAACATTATCAAAACTTCCTCGATCGATTCGCCGACTGGCCCATTCAGATCGCTAGCTTGTCGCGATTTACGGCAAAAAAAGCACTCGGCGAGACACTTCAAAATGTCGCTAATGGCAAGGTCGATATTTTAATCGGCACCCATAAATTATTGTCCGATACCATTAAATATCATGACCTTGGTCTCGTCATTATTGATGAAGAGCATCGTTTTGGTGTTCGCCATAAAGAAAAGCTCAAGGCATTGCGAGCCCAGGTCGACTTGCTGACTATGACCGCAACACCAATCCCTCGTACCCTTAACATGTCATTATCCGGCATGCGAGATTTGTCTATTATTGCAACGCCCCCTATGCAACGGCATGCGATTAAAACCTTTGTATCACAATGGAATGACGAGACTATCATCGAAGGTTGTCAACGTGAATTAAAGCGTGGCGGCCAAATTTACTTCTTACATAACGAAGTCAAATCAATTGAAAAGGTCGCGAGTGAACTACAGGAATTGATACCGGATGCCAGGGTTGGCATTGTTCACGGTCAAATGAAAGAAAAAGAGTTAGAGCATGTGATGCTAGATTTTTATCATCATCGTTGTAATTTGTTAGTCTGCACCACCATCATCGAAAGTGGTATCGACGTGCCAACGGCTAACACTATTTTCATTAACCGAGCCGATAAACTTGGCCTTGCTCAGTTGCATCAAATTCGAGGTCGTGTCGGGCGATCGCATCACCGTGCCTATGCTTATTTAATGGTACCGCCTGAACGAACAATGACCTCTGATGCGAAAAAACGACTCCAGGCTATCGAGTCTTTAGAAGAACTTGGTGTTGGTTTTACACTGGCGACACACGATTTGGAAATACGTGGCGCAGGTGAATTACTCGGTGAAGGACAGAGCGGTCAAATTACAGAAATTGGTTTTACCTTGTATGCAGAACTGCTTGAACGGGCCGTAAAGTCGCTAAAATCGAATCAATCGATAGACTTCGAATCGCCATTAATGCGGGCCTCAGAAGTTGATTTTCACATTCCTGCTCTAATACCAGACAATTACATCGTCGATATTCATCACCGTCTAATTGAATATAAACGTATCGCGTCAGCCACTAGCCCTCAAGCGCTGAGAGAGTTACAGGTAGAATTTATCGACCGTTTCGGTTTACTACCTGATCCACTCAAACATTTGTTCCGGGTCACGAAAATCAAGCTGCAAACACTGGAATTGGGTATAGAGAAGATCGACATCGGTGAGCAAACTGGAAAAATCATATTCAATAAAAATCCGAATATAGACCCAATGACTATTATCAAACTGATTCAGTCTAAACCCACTGAATATCGTTTTGACGGCAAACAAACCTTGCGCATCATCTGTCAAAGTGATGAACTTGAGTTGCGCTTTAATCAAACTGAAGCATTACTCCAGAAACTAACGTCATAGCTATTTATGAAATTAAATCACCTGATAATTTTGACCATTGCCGGGACATGCTTGCTAATCCCATTGACCGGTAAGGCTCTCGCCCAGGATAGTGACCCAATTCGTCATTATGAAGTGGAGATTATTCTCTATAAAAACACCAAAGTGCCTAAGTCGAAGGAATATACTTTACCAATAAGTTCTCCAGCTAAAGACACTGATATTCTTGATTTTTCTCTACCATCCAGTATCGAGGCAGCCAAAAAAAAGCAGTATGAAATAGTCCCTGACATCGAATTTAGGTTGACTGATATCGTGAAAAAAATAATTAAGTCGTCACGTTATGATATTTTAAAGCACTTTGCCTGGCGTCAACCAGGACTAGAAAAATCACTGGCAATGCCTATTTGGATTAAGGCGGGCCGTCGTTACGGCAATGAATTCATCTCTATTGATGACAAAATTGAACTAATGAAAGTGAATCAAGCCGTTGACGACGAAGCTAACCTGAATTTGGTCGATGTTCAAAACGATTTGGGTGAACCCGATATCGCTCAAGAAGCAGCACCACTGCCTAAGGCTGGCTCAACGGGATTATATGAAGTTGAGGGTAAAATCACCGTTTCTCTTTCTCGATATCTGCATGTTTATACCAACCTGGTACTGCGTAAACCCCGTCGTTCACCAGACTCAATAGTAGAAACGGCTGGCTCAGATCCATTATTATACGAGAATCTGGCTGATGCCAGAATTTTGGATAATCATCGTTTAAAAGATCACCGTCGTATGCGAAGTAAAACGCTACATTATCTCGATAGCCCTGAGTTTTCGATGTTAATATTAATAACTCCTTATGAAATTCCACTTGTATCACAAAGTGCATTGTCACAGGCGCAAGGATTAGCGACAGAAGTGACTGTCAACGAGTAGCATTGGAAATGCTTAAAGCTAATTATTAGATAGCTTGGGCTGAATGATGAATTTGGAGAGCTTTGCTTCATGTCATAGAGCTATCATTTACAATATTTTTCTGGGGTAAAATGTCGAATCATTGATGGGGTCATAACTCACCGGGTTAATTCCAGTCCCCCACTCTATACTGGCAACATCTAACTTACATCACCAAACGACAGCTGCCCAGATCGAAAAGACGAAGCGCCTTCCGCCAAATTCTCAACAGCAATAGACGTCGTCAATTATTGCGATTATTTACTGGTCATCTGCTTGTTGCTATTTTGCATGTATGTCACGCCTGATAGCGCCTATCCCTTATCAGACCAACGTTGCTATCCCAAAACAGGGTAGGTAATCCGAATTAAACGAATAGGCACGAATAAAAGTGGGGGGATTTAATGCTATTTTTAGATGCTTGGTCATTGCAGCATATAGCATCAAGCTTTCTCTTGATTCTGAACGACGCCAGAAAAAAGTTTGATTCCGATAAATATCTAACGAATAACAACCCAATCTCTTTACTTTCGTCTGTGAGTTCCTTTGCTAAAATGATGTTACCGGCATGTTTTAGTGATGAAATCCCTAATTATCAACCGGATAAGTGAGTATTGGGTATCTTTCTTCACTCACCTTTAAAAAAGATTAGTGTTGTGTGCAGTGTAAATAGTGACAATATTTGTAGAAGCAGTACCATGCCAATCTATTATGGATAAAATCAAAGTTATGACAAAAAACACCAGTTTTACTCTTCTTCTATTTCTCTGTACTGTTACCGTTTGGCAGGTTAGTAGTGCCAATACAAGGTATATAACCGACGAATTTGAAGTCACGATGCGCAGTGGCACAAGCACCTCTAATAATATTATTAGAATGCTCAAAAGTGGCCAGAGCGTTAAGGTGCTGGAAGAAGATTTAGCATCCAAGTACTCATTAGTAGAGACCAATGATGGTAAGACTGGCTATATACTGAGTCGATTCCTGCTAGAGGGTAGTTCTGCGCGAGATCGGCTAGAAAAGCTAAAGGTAAAAGATACGAAACAAGAAGATCGAATTGCTACCCTCAATGTCGAATTAAAAGACTTAGAAGATGAGCTGAATATCGAAAGAACAGATAACTCACAATTAAAAGAAACTTTGCAAATATCAGAAGAAGAGTTAGGTCGAGTCAAAGAAGTGTCCGAAAATACACTGTCTATTCTTAATGATAACAATCGACTCAAGCAAATTGAGCAAGATCTGCGAGCAGAAAAGTTTCTGCTGAGTGAGGAAAATACGAACTTGAAAGATTCGACAAAAATTGATTGGTTTATTCGCGGTGCCGCAGTTTCTCTCATTGCATTTTTATTGGGTATAGCCGTTACCTGTGTTAGTTGGAAAAAGAAGGACTCATGGGGGTCTTACTAGGCTTTGGGGCTAGTATGACTAGCCCAGAGCGACGACTGTTAGCTAGCTCACCAAAACAACATTGAACTGAAAAAATCCAGCTTATAGCCAATGACTGCAGAGTTAGCGAGGTGATTTTTCTATTCGATGAAAATTCTAATTAATTAGGTATACTTTCTTAGCACATTAAGTAAATCCCAACGTTTCTTTGTCTATCAAGAAAAGAAATTAAACTTAACTAGCTGAGATCAAAAAAAATGGACGATGACGATACCCTTATCTTAACGCCTGAAGAACGTGAAAAAATTCTGAAAGATTTGCCCGAGGAAGGGCAAGATGTCGAAAAAGAAAATGATGATTAATTGGCAACTAAAAATTGACTAGTTAAGAGCCCTGCTCTATCACCTACTTAATTCAGAATTACGCTCGACAGCGAATAGCGCTGGCAATTCCAATGTATCCCTTGAAAGTGAATCGTTTTGTATATTTTGGGTATTCCTGTTGATATTTATGGGGTGAACACAGCTTGCTAAAAGTATTTGCACCATTATATTAGCATTTATTATAACCCGGTTAGTTTGGGAGCGACTTCACAATTTTGCCAACAGCTTGACAGAGTGTTGTCAAATCGGTCTCGTCTATAATAAAAGGCGGCATGAGATATAGTAAACGTCCAAATGGCCTCACCCAAACACCCGACTTAACAAATTGTTCCGTAATCCATTTCATATCAACGGGTTGGTGTAGTTCAATAACGCCAATGGCGCCTAACACACGAACATCCTTCACTTGAGTGAAGCCTTCAAAAGGCCGAAAATTCAGCTCTAGAATTATCTCGATAGAGGCAACCAGTTGTTGCCAGTGTGTTTCTTCTAACAATAAAATACTCGCCAGCGACACGGCACAAGCCAGTGGGTTGGCCATAAATGTTGGGCCATGCATAAAAACACCAGGATGGCCTTGATCGATCGTACGACTCACGTCCAAGGTCGTTAATGTTGCTGCCAATGTCATATAACCACCCGTGAGAGATTTTCCGATACACATGATGTCGGGTGATATATCGGCATGTTCACAGGCGAATAGTTTACCCGTGCGACCAAAACCAGTGGCTATTTCGTCAGCAATTAAAAGTACCTGATATTGATCACAGAGCACTCGAGCTTTCTTCAGATAGCCCGCTGAATAAAACCGCATACCACCAGCGCCCTGCACTATTGGTTCTAGTATCACGGCTGCTATGTCATCATGTCTTGTAGCTAGAAGGTTAGCTAGTGATGCAATGTCTTGATTGCCACAGGGCTCATCGAATTTGCAGGTAGGTGAGTCAACAAAAAATTGTTTTGACAACACATTGGAAAATAAGCTGTGCATGCCAGTGACTGGATCGCACACCGACATTGCGGCAAAGGTATCTCCGTGATAACCATTACGAAGCGATACAAATCGACATTTCGAGGGTTTATCTTTGGCGTGCCAATATTGAATCGCCATTTTCATCGCAACTTCGACTGAAACCGATCCCGAATCTGAAAGAAACACTGATACGAGCGGTTCTGGCGTTATCTCTACCAGCTTTTCAACCAGTTTAGCCGCTGGCGCATGCGTTAAACCACCAAACATGACGTGCGACATATTGCCAAGTTGATCTTTTACGGCCTGATTTAAAACCGGGTGATTATAGCCATGCAATGCACACCACCAGGAGGACATGCCGTCAATCAACTCTCGCCCATCAGCTAATTTTATTCTGGATCCTTGAGCGCTCTCGACAACATAAACGGGGTTGTCACCATGCATCGCGGTATAAGGATGCCAAATATGATTGTCATCAATTCTCTCTAAGTGCTTAATGTCTTCATGGTTCATCAAAATTGTCTCACCATAGCAATGCTAAGGTTGAAAATAATTATTCTTCTCTAATTCTTCGAGAAAGCCAAAATAACCCATATCTTCAATCCGCTGCGGATAGAGAATGCCATGCAGATGATCACATTCATGCTGCACTACTCTGGCATGAAAACCGTTTACCTCACGATCGATTGGATGACCGGACTGATCAAACCCTTGATAACGGATATGTGTAAACCTGGGAACCAGTCCACGCATGTCAGGAACACTTAAACAGCCTTCCCACCCCTCTTCCATTTCATCGCCTATTGGGGTAATAACGGGGTTAATGAGTACGGTTTGAGGAATCGAATCTTCATCGGGGTAACGCGGGTTATCTTCATAGCCAAAAATAACCACGCGTAAATTGACACCAATTTGCGGCGCCGCAATGCCGGCACCATTTTCAGCAGCCATCGTATCCCACATATCAGTGAGTAAAGATTCAAGCACACTGGTATTGAATTCTGTCACCTCTTCTGAGGGCTCGAATAAGCTTACTTCTCCCATTCTTAACACGGGTTTAATTGCCATATTTTATGACCTATTTAATGTTTATATTATTAGCAGTGATGCTTTCTACTTCATCCGAACTAGTACGCACACTGGCAATTGCAAACCAGAAAACGGAAGCCAGCAACAAACTTCCACCGATGATGGTATTGATGGGTGGTGTTTCGCTAATTACTATCCAGACCCACAACGGGCCTAAAATACTCTCCAGTAAAAACACTAGTTGAACCTCTGCAGAGCTAGTGAAACGAGGTGCAATAGTAATAAGTGCATAGGCTAGCGGTATCAGTAAAAGGCATTGTAATGACAAATAGATCAGCTGTGTAGAATCGACAGCTGAAATAGGCGAGCTGGCAAGTGCGTACAAAGCGGTGAGGATGCTACCAACAATGATAGATGGTACAAGGTCAGAGTCCTTTTTAAGACGAGCTAAGACGGCACTAAAACCGGTGCTAACAGCGCAACCTAAGGCAATGATATCACCCAGGAAACCGCCTGAGCCGTAGGTACCCAAACCAATAATAAAAATGGCAACGAATGAAATTGAGATGATCAACCAGGTTAGTGGTTTTTGGTTTTCTTTTAAAATGATAAGTGACAATATTGCCGCAAAAACTGGTGCAGATGACAGTATTAAAATGGTATTGGCAACGGAGGTTAATTGAATCGAACTAACAAAAGTTATATTAGTAATGGCGAACATAAAGCCATTGAGAATGCCAACCCAACCTATACCCAACACCACCGATAAAAAGCGTTTACGGTAGTAAAGCAGGAGTAAGACAAAGATAGCAATAGCCGAAAAAGCACCCCTGTAAAAAAGCAGAGTGGCATTATCAAGGCCGAGAATTCGGATAATTAATCCATCAGGGCTGAGGACAAAAACCCCCAGTAAAGAAATCAGGATACCTTTACTACGGTCAGTTTTAATTAATTGAGGAGACATGTGAATTTGGACTATTATGGACAGGATGGGATAAGCCAGAAAACTCTGGCCGTCAATGATGAACTTGAAAAAAGGGTATTAGCTCAGTGATCTAGATTGATTTGGATTAACTGGAATCACTTTGACTATTTTTTCGAAGTAACTCTCCAACTGGGAGGCCAGATTTCACCCATCGCCATTGACCCCGTTGGTCTTTCGCAACCTCACCTAAATCTTCTAATTTAGACATAGCTTCGCGAAATCCCGTTTCTAATCCGGTGATATTAGTTTTAGTATTCTCGGTTTGATCCTCACTAGTTCTCAGGCCGTAAGCGATATTTTCATTTCGTGATTTTCGGCGTTCTCTAAGCCATAGAACCACAAATAACAAAATCAATATGCCTAACCCAACAACTACATATATAATGTCTATCACATCTGCACCTTATAAAAATGATTATCTGCATACTAGCGATTTCCTCGTAAGAATGAAATGGCAGGTTGGTGATTATTCAACCATTACATTAATATGATGCTTTAAGTCCGTTAGTACCGTTTCAGGAATTTATATTATGCCGCTGTCCAAATCCCTCAGCCGTAATCTTGCTCATACTCGCGTTGTTACTTGTCATGGGTACAAACGAGAGGATGGGTTTTGGGATATTGAAGGCCGAATTGTCGATACCAAGCCTTACAGATTTGCCAATAAAGACCGAGGTGGGTGGATAGAAGCAGATGAAGCATTGCATGACATTTCGATTCGAATCACCATCGATATTGAAATGAACATAACTGATGCGGAGGCAGTCATTGATAGCTCTCCTTACATCTATTGCAAATGCGTTGTTGCGACGGCCAAAAACCTGATTGGGTTGCAAATCGCACCTGGGTGGACGATAAAATCGAAAGCGGCAATGGGTAAAAAACGAGGTTGTACCCATCTAACCGAATTACTAGGCCCTGTGGCCACGACCGCAATTCAAACAATTAGCAGTGAAACGATGAAACGTTCAAAACGAGGTGCTGGTGACCCAATTGAGTCCGCATCACTATTTTTGAATAGCTGCCACTCGCTTTCTGCTGACAGCCCGGTTGTCAAAGAGTATTGGCCAGCACAATATCAGGCGCCAGAATAGGCGCAATGCAAGAGAAAAAATTAATCTAAGTGTTTGTTGATATATTAAAATGCTAAACTATTCTTTCAGCGCTCTCCTCCTATAAAATGAATCGACTTTTATGAAACTAAAAATATTACTAATCGCCCTAATGGTTGCGATTCCTGTGATCGCTCAATCAGCTATACCTGACTTTGGCAGTATCAAAGATGTAAAGCAAAAAAAGAAAGCCTTTTTCGATTATATGTACCCGTTGATTTTGGACGAAAGCAAAAAGATATTAGCCGAGCGAGCCATTGTTGAAAGTAACAAAACATCGGCTCAATTGACAAAAATATGCGAAAAGTATAGTAAGAATTGCGACACCATCGATGCTAAAAAACGCAAAGACTTATTAAAGCGTATCGACCTCATTCCCCCTTCTCTTGCAATGGCTCAAGGTGCGAATGAATCCGCCTGGGGTACTTCTCGTTTTGCTAAAAAGGGTAATAACTTCTTTGGTCAATGGTGTTACTCAAAAGGCTGTGGCATTGTGCCGGCCAAACGGGATAAAGGTACCAAGCACGAAGTACGACGTTTTGCGAATACCCAGCAATCCGTTGGTGGTTACATCTTTAATCTAAATACAGGCCGTGTTTATAGCTTACTGAGAAAGTTGCGAGCAGCAGCAAGGGCCAAATCGACTAATGCAGACGGTTACCAATTAGCGAAGGGATTAATCAAATACTCGCAGCGCAGAGAAGCCTACGTGAAAGAAATTCGTAGTATGATTTCCTATAACAAGCTGGTTAAAAAATATGATCAGAAATTTTGGAAAGAATTAAACCAGTAACGCTATTACTGCGCTGTGTTAAAACCTGAGGTCGTTCTCAATGAGTAATGACCTTATGCCCGACCATAAGGATAAGTAACCAAAGCAATGATTGACAGCCGCAAGCTTTATGCGTGTTTGCTAATTTCACTGACTCTGTTGCGAAATTTAATCTTTATATGCAGAGTTGAATTGTGCCGCTGATTCTATCAATAACTCGCACAATGATCTGGCAAATGCTCTTGGTAGCAATAGCTCAAAGCCTGAGTTGCTTCGCCACAAAGTGACGCCGACATGATGCGATTCGGTCGCAGCTGCTGTTCCCACAGTAAATGATGATTCGCGTAAATCGAGCGATAGGTGACGATTTAGTAATGCACTTGCCTGAACGCCACTTAATCGAATATGGGTACGTGAATGTGACAGGTTGAGTGTTGCCGCCTGGTCTGCGTCAAAGACAAAAGATTCATAATTGCCTCCGATTACCCAATATTTAAGTGGTTCTACCAGCAATAAACTAGCGTGCTCACCAAATACAATTTGTCTCGGCATCGGTGCCAAATCAACACCAATCAGCTTCGCTAATGTGTTGCTTACCGATTTCATAGAATCAGGCCAAGCAGCAATTTGATAAAATGACAGGTCATGCATTACTTTAAATGCCAATACCTCTGGATTTAAAACGGGCCAGGTACTAGTGATGCCATTACTATCCAGGGCAGATTCTCGAGTGAGAATGAGATTAGAATTGTGATAATTATTTAAATCAACCATGCATGCGCTCTCCACTTGGGTCGAACATATGGGGAGAGACTATCTCCACATCCAGCTGAGCCTGTCGAACCGGGTCGGCAACAACAACATATTGCTTGGACCATGCTTGATATCCACCACGAATAAAACCAATACCGATCCAATGTCCGAGTGCAGGCGAATAAGTGGCACCAGTGACCCAGCCCTCCCCGAGTCCACTGACATTATCTCCGGCACATAACACCGTACCGGCGTTAAATGTCTTATTTCGGTCTCTTGGAAATATGCCCACCAGACGAGGTCGATTATCATCCTTCATTGCTTCTCGTTGACGTAGCACGCTGCCAATATATGACTTATTTTCCGACGCCATTTTACCCAATCCAGCATCATCAATAGTGGTTCGGCCATCCAGCTCGGCAACTGTGACGTGACCTTTTTCGATACGCAAGGTTCCGAGTGCTTCCAGGCCATACAAGCAGCCGTCGTGTTTTTCCACTTCGGCGTACAGCATCTCAGCCAAATGCGTTGCATAATCTGAAGGCACATAGATTTCATAAGCCATTTCGCCAGAGAAACTAATGCGCGCTATGCGACAAGTCAAACCGGTCAAAAGCTTCGTTTCAATCACGGCCATAAATGGGCAGGCTTGATTCGTTAATTGCTCTGGCTCGGCGAGGCAGGCTTGAATGGTTTCACGCGATTTTGGCCCTGCGACCGATAGCCCAGCCCACTGCTCTGTCACCGATGTGACATGGACTTTAAGATTTGACCAACGTATTTGTAGCAACTCTTCCATCCATACGATGACTTTTCCAGCATTACCTGTGGTGGTAGTCACCAGATAATCGTTTTCCGATAAACGCCATGCCGTACCATCGTCCATTACGATACCATCGTCACGCAGCATGATGCCGTAACGCGATTTGCCGATCGGTAGTTTAGCAAAAGCATTGGTGTAGATACGATTCAAAAACTCGGTCGAATCCGGCCCCTGTACAGAAATCTTACCTAACGAAGTAACATCACAGATACCAACAGTTTTACGCACCGTTGCACTCTTTCGGATATAGGCTTCGGTAATACCTTCCCGTGCTCGGGCAAAATACCAACTTCGGTGCCACAGACCAGCGTCGGTCATGGTCGCACCTTTATCCAGGTTCCACTGATGAAAGGGTGTTCGGCGTAGGGGTTTGAAATGCGCTTTCACCGAACGTCCCGCTAATGCTCCGAGGCTAACAGGCGTATAAGGTGGGCGAAATGTTGTCGTTCCTACCGACGGAATATCTTTTCCCAGGGCTTCAGCCATTAATGCGAGACCAATTATGTTACTCATTTTGCCTTGATCAGTCGCCATGCCTAGCGTGGTATAACGTTTTAAATGTTCGACTGAAACAAAGCCTTCTTGATGCGCTAGTCGAATATCGGCCGTAGTGACATCATGCTGCGGATCGACAAATGATTTTAATTGTCTATCTTTGACGCGAATCTCATACACCGCATCAACTATCGAGGCATTGGGTTTTCTGGCGGGCATAGTTTGAGCCTGACTGCGTTTACCTAGACTTTTAGCTGCCATCTCCCCTGCTGAAACGCCGCTTTGTAGGCACTCATCTATTTGCCAATACCCAGCCGCTGAACCGACTACGGCAATAGGCTCTTTGCCAATCCCAGGTAAGAAACATTTGTTAGCTTGATTCCATATCGGTTTGACACCGCGATGAGAATGTAAATGCACTACGGGTGACCATCCACCTGACACCAATAAACTATCACAATCGAGTTTGCCACATGCAGACCAACCGTTGCAGTTTCGGCGCGCAATTTCAATCCCTGTTATGACTTTATAACCGGAAGCTTGCATTGGTGCTGTACCAGCCATTACCTCAATTCCAAGCGCCTGTGCCCTGGCCCTCAAATCGGCTGATGGCTTAGTTCTTGAATCCAGTAAGGTGACAGACGCCCCTTTTTGACTCAAATCAAATGCCGTTTGATAGGCAGAGTCATTCGTTGTAGAGACCACGATTGATCGCCCAATTAATAGCGCATAACGGTGTAAATAGGCTCTAGCGGCGGATGCTGTCAAAATGCCAGGACGATCATTATGGCCAAATGCAAACGATCGCTCGAGTGCCCCACAGGCGAGAATAATTTGCTCACAGCGTACAGTCCAGTGACGCTGTCTTGGTAAGCCATCTCGCACATTGGTGTTCGGTAAATGGTCCGTCACTCGTTCTAGCAAACCTGCGATACCATGATCATATAAGCCAAAAGCGGTGGTACGAGATAACACTCGCACATCACTTTTTTGAAGTGTTAGTAATATTTCTGTGCGCTGCTTTTGTGTATTGCCCTGATGCAGCAAATCTCCACCTAATTCAGAATCTTGCTCGACTAATAATACATCGAGGCCTGAATGCGCTGCGGACAGTGCCGCATGAATGCCGGCAATACCGGCACCAACTACCAAAACAGCGCAATAGGCATGACTATGTTCATATGTGTCGGGGTCAAAATCACGAGACATGCGCCCCATACCGGCTGATTTACGAATGAGTTTTTCATACTGCATCCAAATACCAGTACCTCGTCCCCATTCAAATGGAGGTAAACCCATAAAAGTTTTATAATAAAAACCTGCTGATAAAAAGCGCGAAAAAAAATTGGATACAGCACCAAGATCACAACGTACTGAGGGCCACGCATTTTGGCCAGTGGCGATTAATCCATCATAAAGTTCTTGCGTCGTGGCTTTAACATTTGGGTCGCTATACGCATGGTTACCAACCATTACTAATGCGCCAGACTCCTCTACTCCCGCTGACATTATGCCGCGTGGACGGTGGTATTTAAAACTGCGTGCCAGTACCGTTTCACCATTTGCCATTAATGCCGAGGCCAACGTATAGCCCTGAAAACCTTGGTAACTTCGACCATCCCAACTAAAGCGAAGATTTTTATCACGGTCAATTAAGCCGCCTTCGTCCAGGCGTGTTACGGTCATTGTTGCACCTCTGGCTTATTCGAGGGGTAGATCGCTCGCAGTTCAGAATGCGCTAATCTTGTTGAGTAGATTTCGTGCGTTAATGTATCTCGCTCAATCAATAGCCACTGGCGGCAACCAAAAACATGATGCCAGCTTTCATTTTGACGCCCTAGTATATTGTCGCGTTCGAACACTGCAGCATGCCAGTCTTGCATCGGTGCATCGAGTGCTGGATATTGAATCGAGTGCTGGATATTGAATCGAACCATCACCACCGTAGGTAAATTCAGTGTGATCACTAGAACCACAAAAAGGACAGGGAATTCTTATCATCTCAGGCTCAACCGTGTAATTTGGGATCAGGGCCTGCGCCCCGTTCATCAATATTAATGCCTCGGGCAAAGCGCTCAAGATTATGATCTTGAATAACCGCGTGAGGTCTATCGTTCGCAATTAGGTCGGCAAAATACCAGCCTGAAGCTGGCGTTGCCTTAAACCCGCCATAATTCCAACCCGCATTTAAGTACAGGTTTTTAATTGCAGTCTTACAAATGAAGTGACTACCATCCATCGACATATCCATCACCCCTGACCAATGCCTGAGTAGCCTTGCGCGTGACAAACAAGGCATTATCGATATAGCGGACGCTGCAACATCACAGGCATTAGGCAAATTACCACGCTGCGCATAGGACTTATACCAATCCAGATCACCACCAAATACCACTCCGCCCTTGTCTGACTGAGACATATAAAAATGTGATCCACCGGCACCAAATACAACCACCTGGTCTATTAATGGTTTGAGTGGTTCAGTGACATAGGCTTGTAATTTATGTGACTCGATAGGCAGGCCGCTCAATCCAGCCATTGACCATAAACGAGAGGTATGGCCAGCCACAGAAAAACCCACTTTAGCGGCACCAATCTGGCCTCGATTAGTTTGAATTTGAGTGATACTTCCCTGCTCCGAACTAAATCCGCTTACCTCGCAGTTTTGAATGATATCGACGCCTAATTGATCAGCACCTCGGGCGTAACCCCATGCCACAGCGTCGTGTCGAGCGGTGCCAGCGCGTTTTTGTACCGCCGCACCACTAATCGGAAAACGGGCATTGGTTGAATAATCCAAGTGAGGGACTTCCGCCTTAATTTGATCGAGGCTAAGTAGTTGCATATCTACCCGTGAGGTGAATCGCGTTGTAGCGTCGCGCCACCTCGTCTACTTCGCCAGGGCTATGCAGCAGAGTGATATGACTACGCTGACTAAACATGACGTTGTAATTCAGCTCATGGCTCAGATTTTCCCATAGTTTTAGCGAATGCTCATAAAACTCACGATTGCCTGGCATAAAATAATTAGAGCGCACAATGGTTGTATTGCGCCCAGCATTACCACCGCCAATCCAGCCTTTCTCAAGCACGGCAATATTTTTTTTTCTGATAATTTTTAGCGAGATAATAGGCCGTTGCCAAACCGTGCAGGCCACCACCAATAATAACAATGTCATAGTGTTTCTTCGGTTCTGGATCTCGCCATTGGCGCTGCCATCCGGTCTGGCCAGTCAGCCCATTCCAAAAAACATTCCAAGCTGAAAAACGAGTCACGATAATCCCTCTTAATTTAAGCAGTACATTTTATAAATAAATGAACCACAATTGATGTGGTGACTGGTCAACATTGATCATAGCGCCAATATCAGTTAAGGCTGATCTGTCGTTTTTAATGCCAGGTGACGCCCCACCCGTGTCACTTTTATCGAAAAGTTAAAACGATCAATTTTAAGCGCCTTATAAAAATCAGGCTTAAAGTGGCTATCCCCATCTGTTACACAAGACTTGATAGCTGCTTTAAATCTCTTAGAGCGGGATGACCTGGTGGAGTCAATGGGATATTCTTCCAGGTGGCAAAATTTATATGATAGCTCGTCAGAAGACGCCTAAACACTAGACCTTATTTCAGATAATCTATTAGATGGCTGAATTTATCCAGGCGCTATAGTCTATGCTAAACGTATCGGTTGGGCAGCATTAAATAGCCGGTAAGAGGCGTGAAGAGACTATCACTTTTAATACATAAGTTATGGTCGTTAAAATTTTTAAATATTATACTGGCCAACAATGACAACCGTTATATTCTAAGGATCTAACTCGACTTATTGACCAATCGCACGGCCAACACGACGAGGATCAGCGCCACCCTGCAAGCCTTCATTATTAATAGTAATACCATGCAAACCTGAGTTTAAATCTCGAATACTGACCTTATGGCCCAATGCTTCTAGCGCCTCTTTTAGCCTTGCAGCATCAGTGCCTTTTTCGAGATCAGTGCCACCGTTACGGTTTACAAAATGCGGCAAGCTTATAGCGGACTGAATATCCATATTCCATTCGAGTACCGCTAGCATCGTTTTTGCAACGTAGTTGATAATACGGCTACCGCCTGGGGAACCTATGACCATTGAGAGATTACCGTTTTCATCAAAGACCATAAAAGGTGACATGGAACTTCTGGGGCGCTTGCCTGGTTGCACACGATTAGCGATTAACACCCCGTCTTTTTCTTCACTGAATGAAAAGTCGGTCAGTTGGTTATTGAGCAAGAAGCCATGCACCATTACAGTAGAGCCAAAGGCCATTTCAATACTGGATGTCATTGAGAAGCCATTGCCTTCCTTGTCAACGATACTGAAGTGAGTCGTGCTAGGTTGTTCCGGGGACTTTGATACCAACCAGTTTGCATTTGCGTTGGGTGGAATACCGGGAGATGCTTTCCCCATATCCTCGAGGCCTATGAGCTTGGCCCGCTCACTTAAGTAGTCTGCATCGATTAAGCCCTCAACTGGAACATCTACAAAGTCAGCATCCGCCATGTATTTGCCGCGGTCTGCATAAGCCAGTTTTCCGGCTTGGGTAAAGAGGTGGATAGCTTCTAGTGACAAAGGTTTATATTGGCTTAGGTTTTTATCTTCAAGTAGTTTTAAAATTTGAATAACCGTCATACCGCCCGATGTGGGAGGCCCCATGCCGCAAATTTTGTGATTTTTGTATAGCGCGCAAACGGGGGGGCGTTCGATAGCCTCATAGGCGACCATATCATCAATCGTGATAAGCCCTGGGTTATCAGCTGCGGTGTTACGCGCTGCATTGACAATATCCAGCGCAATTTGTCCTTTATAAAAACCTGTCGAGCCAAGTAATGCGATTCTTCGGAATGTCATCGCAAGTTCTGGATTCTTCTTCATGACACCGGCTTGCAATGGTTTGCCGTCTGGAAAGAAGTAATTCCAGGTAGCTTCGTAGCGTCCTAGCGCGGGGTTTGTTCCTTTGGCAATAGATGCAGCCAGTTTTGGAGAGACCTCAAATCCTTCTTCAGAAAGCTTTATCGCATCTTCGAACAATTCAGCCCAGGGTAATTTGCCGTGTTGTCTATGAACTTTTTCCATCATAGCGACAACACCCGGAACACCGACAGCCCGACCACCGGCCAGAGCTTCCCACCAGTTCAAGCTCTCACCGTCCTGTTGGAAGAGTTTACTATCGGCCGTCATTGGTGCTTTTTCTCGTCCATCAAAACTCTGTAGTGATTTGTTTGCCTTGTCCCAATAGAGCGCGAATGCACCACCACCGATACCGCTCGATTCAGGCTCCACAAGGTTCAATACCATTTGCACCGCAATGGCTGCATCAATCGCACTACCACCTTTCGCAAGCATCCGCATACCGGCTTCGCTCGCGTAAGGGTTCGCAGACGACACCATGTATTCTTTCGAATTGACGAGATTTTGTTCGATACGACCATTGCCAAATTCGGGGTAGCGCACTTCTTTGGCAAATAGGGTTGAGGAAATTAGTGTGAGGCTAATGGCCACAGCCATTATTGAAATAGATCCTTTCATGTAACACTCTAGTTTTTGTTTGGGGGCTGTACAGGCATAGTCTAACTATGAAAGTATAAAATGCCTCTCCGCCAATATCAATCTTCGAAATATAACCCAGAGTCCACATTCTTCTTGGTCATTGACTGTAATACCTGAAAATCAATTCAAATTGCTTAACAGGCAATAAATTACTACCAACTAAAATCAGTTGTAACCCAGCGTTTAGCCTATGCAGCTATGGGTTGGCTGCATAGAAAATCAAAAGAATTTATCAGTCAAACGAGTTGACTGATTGGGCGCTCTTGATTCGGGAAGCGTTGCAGATAAATCACCTTAGCTTTTCAGGAATAACCTCAATAACATATGGCTCATATCTGCTAATTTGGTGAATGACTGATATACCTCAAATAAGCAGCTGTTCAGATCAGCATACTAAAATGAAACTTCAGGAATGAAATGGCAGGCTTTTAGAGTGAACTTGAGAAAATGATTTAATCGCAAGCGAATCTAGTGCATATAAAAATATATTGCCTATCTGACCACCTCTTCACTATCAAAGGAATAACGTCGAATTATTCAAAGGTTTGGTAAACAGAAACTTCGCTTGAGGACTATTCTGCTACTAAACCTTCAGGTTCCTTCACTGACTCGCTAAGCTGGCACTCTAAACTTCGAATGTGGTTGACCGCTTCGCTAATTTGATTGCGCGCCTGCGGTGTAATATTGCGATCATTGACCAACCGATTAAGCCGCTTCATTATTTCATCACTTCTACTACTCATGTGTTTTCTCTATGGACAAGTTTAACTATTACAAAAAGCATCTACTCGTAAATGGCAAGATACTCAAAAATTGTTTAGAAGTCCTGTATTCCATAGTTGGTGTGTTTGGATTGCATATCCTCTTCTAGCTATATTGCTGAATTCATCGTAATTAAGTATAGGACAATCCATCACTTTTCGCACTTTGAAACAGGAAAATATGTGACCCACTACTAGAATCCAAAAAAAATATACTCAATAAAAAGGTTGGTTTCTTTCTTTAGAGTTTTTCAGTGGCTGAAGTACAGCATGATTTTCATCATCAATATGCTGAATTGAATTAAGTGTTCAATTCTGCTCAACACCAAAATCCATCTTGATGAATCGGTCTACATAGAATATGTAATTATAGATTCCGAAGGAATTTAAGGTCAGATTCACCGCAAAAAAGGTCAATATTACTGTTACGGTTTGGAAAGGCCTGATAATCAAGTCGATGGTATCAAGTGGTGTGTTGAAGCTTTTCTCCAAACAGTGCCAACAATCGCTTTTTTAATTTTGTAGTCAGCCTGATGAAAACAGCATAGGTTGTTGTGGTGTAACTAAGTCTAAAACCTAAGCCGGAGTCGAATTTATTTACTAGTAGAGTATATTTCAGTTGTCGCCCCTGCTATTTTTAATTCTTTGAACCCACCGGAAGACTATGGTGTTGCTGTGGCGTTTTTGCTTCCCGTTAAGGAAGATTAGGTGGGTGTTTTTGAATTATTTAGTTAACTGAGCCCCCCAATCTTGGCAAGCCCGCCCATACTTGAGATAAGAATGATGACTGATCCCCACATCAAAATTTTTGCACGTGCTGCGTTGTTTCTATATTTTTTCGATATCGAATAGAGGGCGACAAAGGCACCCGGCACTATTATGGCTCTCCCAAAAACGAAGGCAATGAGACCGAACAAGTCACCACCGAATTTGGCCTCTGCCGTACCTATGATAAAACCCAGATAGAGATTGATTAGGATCAG
The DNA here is from genome assembly GCA_964195315.1 of uncultured Acidimicrobiia bacterium. Lineage (GTDB taxonomy): Bacteria > Pseudomonadota > Gammaproteobacteria. The sequence goes on from CAXMOZ010000027.1 coordinate 56,679, forward strand.
GATTATCGCGTTGGCAATTATCCATTTGTTTGCTTTTGGGTGTGGTGGATTGGCTAGGTTGGGATCGAGTTTCATATTCGGGCATGTTTACATTTGTGGTGATTTATATCAATGGTGGGTAAGCGCTAAACTTCGACCCTGAATCATTAGGTTGCTCGAATAATGAGGTAAAATACCATATTATGTTGGGCAACCTATTGAGGAAGATGATCGGGTCTTTCCAGGTCGTATTTCAATGTTTTTAACAATTTTCCAGACTCCTAAAAAGGTCGTCTCCGATATCAACCCGATTGATCGTATCCACTGTGAAAAGCTTTGGTTTTATTACTTGCTGCTGAATGACCCATTATATTTCGTCAAAACTTTGATAAATTAATTGGTTTAATCCATAATTTTCAGATGCTAGGGAAAATTACATCACTCAATAGTTTGCGCACCTTTACAGTTGCAGCGCGCTGTCTCAGTTTCACTAACGCCGCCACTGAGCTGCATGTGACACAAGCTGCGGTCAGTTATCAAATACGTCAGCTTGAGACCCAATTAGGGGTGAAGTTATTTCACCGATCGATTCGTAAAATAAGCCTGACTGTTGGCGGTGAACGCCTTTATAAGGTGACGCGTAGTGCCCTACGAGCTGTCGATACAGAAGTTCAACAGCTAGTTCTAACTCAAGAAACGCCCCGTCTGACGATCGGAGTAAGCACTTACGTGGCGGTTCGGTGGCTATCAAACCGATTAAATTTGTATCTCGATAAGCATTCAGATATCAGTTTGCAGTTGCTGCACGACATTAACGAAAAAGACTTTGATATTGGTCAGTATGACCTGGCTATTCGTTGGGGTAAGGCTCCGTGGCCCAATGTCGCATCAGAGGAACTGTTACTGATGCCAATGATGCCGGTATGCACACCATCTTTTTTACAGGCCAATGGACTCAAAACCCCTCAAGATTTACAGCATGTCACCTTGTTACGAGAGAGTGAAAACATCGATCTATGGCCTATCTGGCTTGAGAAAGCGGGTGTGGATCCGGCATCTGTTGGAAACAGTCGCACCATTATTGATCCGATTGTGCGTATACAGGCGGCCATTGACGGTCAGGGTATCGCGCTTGGCGATAATTTATTAGCCGATGAAATCACCCATGGTCGTCTGGCCGTGCCTTTCGATATTAACCTCGAAGGCTATGGTTATCACCTTTTGTGGAATAATCATGCCCCATTGCGAGATATTGCCGAGGAGTTCCGTCGTTGGCTTTTATAAGGGGCCTCTAAAGCAAATATCACTCCATGCATTAATGATATTGATGCATAACTAACATTCCTCGTTTGTCATCGTTTCATTTTCTAGCGATAGTTCTAATAGAGCTATTATTGTAAGCCAAGGCCATCACTAATAACCTATAACTAAAAACACAATTGAAAATAACCCATTAAATAAAAAATTTGAAGTTATTTAGGAAAAATTATGACCACGAGTGAGATACAAGATGCTGCTGAAGAAGCCTCACCAAAAGTAAAAAAGAAAAAGAAGATCTGGCATTATACGCCGCCATTACCACTTAAGGTGTCACCCTACTTTAACTTCCCAAGCGCTCCATTGGCTTGGCTAAAATGGTTTATCAAAGGCTGGTTTCCGATATCTGAAAAAACCATCGTATTGATTCTATCCATTATCTCGTGGGCCTATTTTCATCCGGAACTTGAGCGCTGCCGCTATTTTGCGGTGGACTGGATGGCTCAGATCTACCTTCGAAATATGGTACTGATGATATTAGTGGCGGGTGGTTTGCACTGCTATTTTTATATTTGGAGAAAGCAAGGCGACGATCGTCACTATGATGCACGCCCATTGGCACGTAATAACCGTATGTTCACGTTTAATTCACAGATTCTCGATAACATATTTTGGACACTCGCCAGTGGTGTCACAATATGGAGTGCCTATGAAATTTTGATGATGTGGGCAATGTCCAATGGCCATCTACCAACGCTGCTATTGCCTGATGAAACTAGTTGGTTAATTTTATTAATATTGTTAATCCCAGCATGGGAAACCATCTATTTTTTCCTGATTCACAAACTCAATCATTGGCCACCTTTATATCGACGGGTACATTACTTACATCATCGAAATATCAATGTCGGCCCCTGGTCAGGCCTGTCGATGCACCCAATCGAGCACTTGCTGTATTTCGGTAGCTTATTGATCCACTTCTTTGTTCCATCGAGCCCGATGCTGATTATATTTCACCTTCAGTACTACGCCCTGACAGCTGCAACAACGCATACTGGTTTTCAAGGACTCAATGTTGGTAGCAAAATGCTGCTGGCGCTAGGCACTTTTCATCATCAACTGCACCATCGATATTTCGAATGTAATTATGGCGGCTTGGAAGTGCCTTTGGATCAATGGACCGGAAACTTTCATGACGGCACCGAGGTTTCACACCAACAATTTATTCAACGACGCAAAGGGGAAAATAATGCCTAGACTGACAGTAAAAGATTTACTCGAACTAAAAGGCGTTCGCCCAATTTCGTTTGTACAGGTCGCTCGTGAAGAGGAAGCGATAGCCGCTGAAACCGCTGGTATGGACATGATTGGCACTGGATTCAGGCAGGATACAAGGCATTTCGCCAAGCTAGTACCGAATTCACACTTTCAGTACGGTCTTGCCTGGGGCCAACATGCATCAGCTGAAGAAGCACTCCGTGATTCAATGCAAGCGATGGAAGCTGGGGCTGAATCGGTTTACTGTGCGATGAGCCCACATGCGGTCGAGGTATTGGCGCGTGAAGGTGTGCCGGTCATCGCTCATGTCGGCCTGGTACCACCGAAAGCGACCTGGGTTGGTGGCATGCGAGCAGTTGGACGCACTGCCAAGCAAGCTGCTCAGGTATATCGAGACAGTAAAGCATTTGAATCCGCTGGCGCATTCGCTATCGAAGTGGAAGTCGTGCCAGCGCCTGTCGCTGCCGAGATAAGCCAACGTCTCTCGATACTGACAATATCGCTCGGATCCGGTACCGGTTGTGACATAACTTACCTGTTCTCAGCTGATTTACTCGGTGAAAACCTTGGACAAATGTCACGTCATGCCAAAGCTTACCGCAACTTTGCAATCGAGCGTGATCGCCTACAACAGGAACGAATTGCGGCCTATAGAGAATATATACACGACATTGAAAACAGTCATTTCCCTGCTGTTGAACACAACGTGACCATCAATGCTGATGAATTCGATGCATTCATGAGTGTTTTGGGATGCGGAGAACATTAATCCTAAATCGACAGGCGCCTGTGCACTGATAATTAATTAGTACTCTACTCGAAAATCCTTTTGATCAATATGCTTAGCGAGTGAGAGTAAGCACTGCTCAGATGGTATGACCGACCAGTCGCCTTCGGTTTTCAGGTCGAAACTGTAACCGTCATTCTGCATATGAAAGGCTATCGGTAAGCCGTTATGCCCTTCATGTTGCTTTAACTCGTTGACCAGTTTATCGATCACCTGCTGAGCATTGCCATTTAGCTTGATATGCAAAAGCCGCGCATTTTGTAGGCGGTAATCATCGAGTAATTGCACTCTTTCAGCTTTTAGTTTGACGCCATTATTAAAATCGTCGTAGGCAATGCCACCATCAACTACCCAGACTAAATCTTTAGATACAATGGTTTCGATTTCCTGCAATAGCGCAGGCGAAACGCGAACATCAACTCGCCCACTACGGTCATCCAGCGTGACGAATGCTTCACGGCCATAGGAGCCGTTTTTAACCCGAATATCAACCACCAGGCCACAAACTGTGGTTGGTTTGGCTTTTTGTCGATATCGAGTGACTGAGGTATCGCCGGTATTCAGAAGCGCCAGCCATTGTGATAAATTGGTCGAAGAAATCTGTTTGATTTCTGACGCAACAATGAGCAATGGGTGTCCTGTGAGGAATAAACCAAGGGCTTCCTTTTCCTGCATTAAACGTTTTTTCTCATCCCAGGGATCGAAGTCAGGTAGGGGCTTGACTGTCACCTCTGGCACTAACTCAGCAAACATATCTGTCATACCTGCATTTTGGTTATTGTGTTGCTGCTCAGCGGATTGCAGAGCAAAGTTCAAGTGAGACATAAGCGCGGCACGGTTCTTTGAAAAGCAATCCATTGCCCCGGCTTTAATGAGTGCTTCGAGTAGCTTTCGACTTTTTCTAGCGCTATCAACCCGTTCACAAAATTCATCTAACGAGGTAAATGAGTCATTGGATCGACTATCAATAATCGCCTCAATCGCGCCCTGCCCGACACCTTTTATCGCGCCCAGACCGTAGAATACCAAGCCATCTTCAGAGGGTGTAAAACGATAGCTCGAGCGGTTAACATCGGGGGGTAAAACATCGAGCTTCATCTCTCGACATTCATCAATTAAGGTAACAATTTTATCGGTGTTGTCCATATCTGCTGATAAAACTGCCGCCATAAATTCAGCTGGATAGTGTGCTTTTAACCAGGCTGTTTGATAGGACACCAAGGCATAAGCAGCCGAGTGCGATTTATTAAAACCATAACCGGCAAACTTTTCCATTAAATCAAAAATGTAAGTTGCTGTTTCTTCTTTGACATTGTTAGCCACTGAACCTTCGGTAAATATAACGCGCTGTTTTTCCATTTCCTCGGGCTTTTTCTTACCCATTGCCTTACGTAATATATCAGCGCTACCCAGTGTGTAACCCGCCAGCACCTGGGCTATTTGCATGACCTGCTCCTGATACAGAATGACACCATAAGTGGGTTTCAAGATAGGTTCTAACGCGGGGTGAGGATACTCAACTTTTGAGCGACCATGCTTACGTTCGATAAAGTCGTCCACCATGCCTGACTGCAATGGTCCAGGCCGAAATAGTGCAACCAACGCGATTATATCTTCGAAACTATCGGGTTGGAGTTTGCGGATGAGGTCTTTCATACCACGAGATTCCAACTGGAATACAGCTGTGGTTTGATATGACTGCAATAGATCAAAGGTTTTCTGATCATCTAGCGGAAGACGTTCAATTTCAAGTGGGTCTCCACCTTCCTGATTGGCTTTATTCAAATTGATCGAATTAACCGCCCAATCTATGATGGTGAGCGTTCGCAAACCTAAAAAGTCGAACTTAACGAGTCCAATAGCTTCGACATCATCTTTGTCAAACTGTGATACCAGTCCAGCGCCACCTTGCTCGCTGTAGGTCGGCGTAAAATCGGTTAGGTCGCTCGGTGAAATAACAACGCCACCGGCATGTTTTCCGACATTACGGGTTAGTCCTTCTAACGACAAAGCCATATCGATGAGCATGGTAACGTCTTCATCTTGCTGATATAGCTCGCGTAAGTCGTCTTCTTGTTCCAAAGCTTTGTCGAGCGTAATACCAATTTCGAACGGTATTAGTTTGGCAATTCGATCGACGAAACCATAGGGGTGAGACATAACCCGCCCTACATCGCGGATAACCGCCTTCGCCGCCATTGTGCCGTAGGTGATAATTTGTGACACCTGATTACGGCCATAGTTTTCAGCGACATACTCTATGACTTCATCCCGTCTATCCATACAAAAGTCAACATCGAAATCGGGCATTGATACACGTTCGGGGTTGAGAAACCGCTCAAACAGCAGTTCATATTCAAGCGGATCCAGATCTGTAATTTTGAGCGAATAAGCAACGAGGGAACCCGCACCAGAACCACGCCCTGGGCCAACCGGAATTTTGTGTTGTTTGGCCCACTCGATGAAGTCCATCACAATCAAGAAGTAACCAGGGAAACCCATTTCGAGGATGATTTTGAGCTCGAACTCGAGTCGTTCATCGTAAGGTTGACGATCGAGTACTTTGCCGTCCGGTAGTTGTTGCTGCAGGAACTCAAGGCGTTTATCGAGGCCTTCCTTCGATACATGACGAAAGAAGCTGTCGGTATCGTAGCCTTCTGGTATGGGATAGGCCGGTAGGAAATTTTCACCCAGACGTAATTTGACATTACAGGCTTTGGCAATATTGGCGGTGTTTTCAATCGCTTCCGGGATGTCGGAAAATAGCGCAACCATCTCGTCATTGCTACGCAGGTATTGCTGGTCTGAATAAGTTTTGGGGCGACGGGTATCTTGCAGGGTAAATCCGCTACAAATACAGACCCTAGCTTCGTGTGATTCGAAATCAGTTTTATCCATGAAGCGAACATCGTTACTGGCAACGACAGGCACTTGAAACTGGCTCGAGAACTTTACTGCCTGGGCAATATAAGTTTCTTCATAAGGCCGTCCTGTGCGTTGCAATTCAAGAAAAAAACGATCGTTGAATATTGTCTGCCACTGCTTTAGGTATGTCTCAGCAAGTGGCACATTTTGCATTTTGATAGCATGTCCAATATCGCCATCAAGGCAGGCAGAGAGCGCGATTAAACCATCAGATGCTTCGCGTAACCATTCTATGTTAATGGTGGGACGGTCAGCTAATTGGCCTTCGATAAAAGACCGCGAAACGAGTCGTTTGATGTTGAGATAACCGACGTCATCCTGACAAAGTAAAACCAGTCGACTGAGTGTTTCTTTGCGATCTTCGTGGTAAACCCAGACATCACAGCCAAATATGGGTTTAACACCACTCGCTGTCGCGGTTTTAAAATGCTTAACTACCGCGAATAAATTCGACATGTCAGTCAATGCGACGGCACCCATTCCGCGTTCGCGGGTTTGTGCAATTAGCGGTTTAAGTCTTAGCGTGCTGTCCTGTAGAGAAAACTCAGAGTGCAGATGTAGGTGTACGAAGTCGTTAGCCATAACTTAGAGTAATTCTCTGACTGGTTTAAAGCTGCGTCGATGAACAGGTGAAACACCGTATTGAATGAGTAAATCACGATGTAACTGAGTCGGGTAGCCTTTGTGTTTAGCAAACTGATATTGAGGGTATAAAAGATCTAGTTCGAGCATTTGTCTATCACGATATTCCTTCGCCAAAACCGAAGCGGCTGAAATACAAGGCTCGGTCAAATCACCTTTAATAATGGCATGCACCTCAAAATCAGCCAGGTCAGGCTCTCGATTGCCATCGACTAATACGATGTCTGGACAGGTTTTCAAAGCGAGCACAGCACGGCGCATGGCGAGCATACTCGCATGCAAAATATTGATATCATCGATTTCTTCAATACTGGCCTCGGCAATCGCCCAGGCAACTGCTTTTCGTTTGATTTCAATCTCAAGCTTGGCTCTTTTGGCGGCGGTAAGTTTTTTCGAATCGGTTAAGCCAGCGATCGGCTGAGATGAATCTAAAATGACTGCTGCGGCAACCACGGAGCCAGCTAACGGCCCTCTGCCTGCTTCATCAACACCTGCGACTAGTTTACCAAATGGCAAATCAAACATTATGAGGGCCTCTAAAAATGTACTTTTTCCGCGATTGCGGTTGTGGCCTCGAGGCCCCTACTTTAGGCAACTCCGTCATTGTCTGCGCCTTCATTTTGCCAGAGAACAAAAATCCCGTTCGTGCAAAGGTCTCATATATAATGCGGCGTATCAAAATTACAGATTTCACCATGTCAAATTTTCTCAGAGTCACCATTGTCGATAATAACCACGAAGCTGCCTTAGTTCAAAAACATAGTAGGAAAGCTTGCTCAATTTATTGCCATATTCTAACGGAAGTTGATGTAATAAGTCTGGTAGTTCCTAGTAATGGATACTAAAAAATTGAGTTCTACACCACACATTATGATTTTGGCGGGCGAAGCTTCTGGTGATTCACATGCTGCAGAATTTGTAAATGAGATTATACAATTAAGACCTGATATTCGACTTACGGGTATGGGCACAACGCTCATGAAGAAAGCTGGTGTCGATGTTTTTTTTGACTCGGCGAGTATTGCTGTAGTCGGCCTCATTGAAGTATTGCGCCATTGGGGTGATATCAAAAAAGCGATGGATCTGGTCAGGACCGCCTTAGAAGAAACCAGACCTGACTTGTTAATTCTGGTTGATTACCCTGAATTCAATTTGAAAATGGCACGCCATGCTAAGGCTTTGGGTATTAAAGTTTTGTTTTATATCAGCCCTCAGATTTGGGCCTGGAGACCCAAACGAATTCATAAGATTGGCCGTTCTATCGATCATATGGCCGTTCTATTTAAGTTTGAACAGGCATATTATGAAAAGGCCAATATTCCGGTTAGTTTTGTTGGTCATCCTTTGGTTGATAAAGTAAAAACCAATATTGACTGGAAACAGGCTCGGATAAATTTAGGGTTAGGTCAAAGTGATATCGTTGTAGGACTGTTCCCCGGCAGTCGTAAAAGTGAAATTCACCGACTTTTGCCATTAATGCTCGAAACGGCAAAATTGATGCGGCAGAGAAACCCCGCACTAAAGTTTATATTACCAGTTGCCTCAACACTTAATTATGACGAGATCCATCAGCAATGTGAACAATCTGGTATTGATATCCAACTCACTCGTGATGATATCTATGATTTGATTATTGGTTGTAACGCGATTGTTTCTTGCTCTGGTACGGTTACTCTAGAGATTGCTTTGCTGAAAACGCCGATGTGTTTGGTGTATAAAATTTCGTGGTTATCTTATCAAATCATGAGCCGCCTGATTAACATTCCACACATTGGACTCGCTAATATCGTAGCGAATAAGCTCATTGTAAAAGAGCTTTTACAGGATGACGCGACTCCTCAAACCGTGGCGAAAGAGCTGTTTCAATTATTCGAAGATGAATCGTATCGATCGCATGTCGTTTCAGATTTGTCTAAAGTGCGAGAGAACTTGGGCGCGGGCGGCGGTGCTGAAAAAATGGCCAGGCTAGCATTAACGTTTGTGCCGTCTGCCCAAAATAGCTTTTAGCGTTAGAACTACTTTCTAGACAGGTATGTAGGTTAGGATGAGATTTGCGAATCTCAACCTATTTATAAATTCCTTTAGCGTTAAGTTTAGGCTGAGCCCACATCGACTTCATAGCCAGCCTTTATCCAGTCAGGCATGCCGCTATAACATACGCAAGCAAGATGGTTTATTCCCAGTAAATTTAGATTTGTAAATACAGTTTGTGAACGACGACCAGAACGACAATGGATATATACTTTTTTATATCGTTTTAAAGTCTCGATATGTTCATTTTCAGTACCCATAGGCATGTTGCAGCTGCCAGGAACATGCCCACTGGCGAATTCTTTTGGTGTTCGGTTATCTACAATTAAAGTATCTTCAGGCAAGTGCTGCCAAACCTGATGTAGGTCATCCATCGAGATATCGTCTAACACATAGCGTTTAGGATCAAAGTTAACACCACAAGAGGTGTTTGCTGGTACGGCTTCATTGATTTTTTTAGGCATATCGAGATTAAGGTTATTCATCAACTCGACAAATTCTGTTTTAGGCCGGTTATTCCCTAGACGTGAATTCCAGCGTTTTTCTTGACCGATGGTAGAACTTATACGGCCATTGTAATCGTGCCCTGGGTAGACTTTGGTTTCGTTGCCTAAATTGAAAAGTTGCTGGGTAATGCTATCAAATAATTGTTCTGGATCACCATCTTGAAAGTCAGTTCGACCACAACCACGTATCAATAAAGTGTCGCCAGTAAACACCATTCCATCGATATAGTAGCTAGTACAGGCATTTGTGTGACCCGGTGTGGAAATAGCTCTTATGGTGTAATTACCGAGTTTTAACTCTTCATTATGTTTGATTGAAATATCGATTGACTGAATGCCAGCACTTTCACCAAAAACAATTTTGGCACCTGTCATTTGGCGCATCTTGCCACTGGAAGTAACATGATCGGCATGTGCATGGGTTTCGATCGAATATAACAGCTCAATACCCAGCTCGTTAATAATCTGCATATCCCTATCAAAGTGTTCCCATACCGGATCGATGATTGCACCTTCCTGGGTTTCTGGGTCAATCAATAAATAGGTATAAGTACAACTTTCACGATCATAAAGGTGTTCAAGCATTAATGACGGTGTTGCTACCGGAATACTCATAGTAAGCCTATTTTATTTTAGAGGATCTAGTTTGCATTATATCTCCATATATAAAGGAAACAATGCCAATTTCAGGTGTCATTTTTAACCTGTTTCGATATCATCTCATCCTACGATTTATGAAACTCTCAAGGAACTATCATTGCTTTATAGCAACTTACTACCGCTTGTTATTATCCTTCTGGCAATAATAATCATTGCGTTCATTAACGCTAAAAAACTGCGCCTTTTTGTCATGTCTTGGCGTAAGCGCCAACTGTTGAATAAGATTGGAATTAAACAAAAACATAATTTAGTCTTTTCTGATGAATTAGATGGTAGCTTCAAAGTGGATCGTTTAATTTTACTTAAAGATTCAATTTTATTAATTTCGTTAAAACAATATGCTGGGAACATTTATTGCGCCGAAAAAATCTCTGAATGGACCCAGGTAATCGACAAAAAAAGCTACAAATTTCATAACCCTCTATTTGAGCTTGAAAATCAAATTGTCGCATTGAAAGCCATTATTCCTGGAATCACAATTAAAGGTGCTTTGTTCTTTGATCACACTGCCGCATTTCCAAAAGGACGCCCTAGCAGTGTGTTACATCAAGGTAATATTCCAGAATATTTTCTTTCACATTTTGAGGTGGCAGACGTTTCTTACCCAGTACTAAAAGCCTGGGAGACTCTGGTTGAAATGTCTCAACCCACCGACACTAATGATCAGCTGCGAGCAAACACAAACACATAAGATCAGGTTGAATTGGTCGGTTACTCCGTGGTCCAGCAGGCTCCTAGAGCTGATCTAAGCCCGATATTTTGTCGCCCTTTTTAATTCGATGAGCCTGATGATTTAATTCGATAATATATCTTGAAGGCTGATTCACGCCATAGATTTTGCAGGGGTCTCGTTGGCAGGGTTCTAATCGCTGAATACCTAACACATCCCCTCCTTCATTAATCCATATAACGGTAAGTTTAATTTTGGTGTTTTTCATCCATATACGATGATTGGCAGAATGAGGATAAACAAATACCATACCGTTTTTCGAACTTAATTTTTGCCGGAACATTAAACCACGTTGTCGTTGATTTTGAGTTTTAGCTATTTCTAGACGATACATATCTTGATTAATTGTTAGCATTGTCGTTTTGAAGGTTATCTCTGAGGCTCCCAGCGATTGAAAGCTAGAAATTAAAATCACTACAATTGAATAAATCATGCGCAAAGGTATTTTCAATAAATTAGGCATGTGATCCCGACGTCTTTTGGTCATCTATATCTCCAATAACTAGATTTTATGGGGTATTCGCTAACATTAGCTGGCTCATTTATGTGATTGAATTCAAACATTCGATCGAAATTTACAAAATATACAGTCGATTTGGTCTATAATATAATGTTCGTCAAGTGTCATATGAGAGAGTTCTAAATTGATCACGGAAAAAAACGATTTCAGCACTATAAAAAGAAACTCGAATATCGAGCCGTACGAAAATGCTCGCCGCCTAAGCGTACTTCGTCGTCAACGAAAAGTCCTGATAGTCGATGACGAATCTACAGGACGGACAATACTATCAAAAATCATCCAGCAAGCTGATGACGATGTTAGCGTTGAAGCGTTTGATAATCCACTTGAAGCTCTCAAGTGGCTAGATTCAAATCATCCCGACCTAATCATTACCGACTACCGTATGCCAGGTATTAATGGTGTCGAACTCATCAAGAAAATTAGAACTAAAGACAGCTGCCGCTATATCCCAATCATGATGATTACTGTCGTCAGTGAAAAATCTGTACGATATGACGCTCTTGAAGCTGGCGCTACCGCTTTTTTAACCAGGCCGATAGACCAAATAGAATGTCGAACGAGCTGCCGAAACTTACTAAAACTACACGAACAAAACTCAATCATTCAAGATAGAGCCGACTGGCTAGCTCGACAGGTAGAAGTGGCAACACAACAAATTATCGCACGTGAAAAAGAAACATTAATAGGGCTCGCTAAAGCGGGTGAATATCGCGATGAGGACACTGGTTATCATGTCGTTCGAATGGCGAAATATTCTAGAGAGATTGCCTCATCACTAGGTTTAAGTGAAAAAGAATGCGACGAAATTGAATATTCTGCCCCTCTGCACGATATTGGAAAAATTGGCACACCTGATCGAATACTACTAAAGCCAGGAAAGTTCGAGCCAGATGAATGGGAGATCATGAAAAAACACACGACAATCGGTCATTCGATATTATCCAATAGTCAATCGCGTTATATGCAAACAGGCTCTATTATCGCCTTGAACCATCATGAGAGGTTCGACGGTAGCGGTTATCCAAATGGAATAGCAGGCAAGGATATACCTTTGGTCGCTCGAATCGTATCGGTCGCCGATGTCTATGATGCATTAGTATCCACTCGACCATATAAAGAGGGCTGGAGTAATTCAGACGCACTGGATCACCTTGAGAAAAATGCTGGCACACAATTCGACCCTGTTTGTGTTGAAGCATTTTTTGAACGCCTTGAAAATATCAGAAAAATTCAAAGCAATTTAAGTGACGCCAAATAACTAATTCAGCTATTTTTATCTATGGAATCCACTGAAAAAAATTTTAATTGGTATGGTCAACTTAATGACCGACTTAGAAAGACTGAAGATTCAGAGCCAGAACAAGCAAAACTTCGCTTAGCTATTGGAATATTGCTCGTCGGCTACTTTTGCCTCCCTTGGGCTCAAAACAAATCTTTTTATAATGTCTTCACCTCCTTCCCAAGTTTAGTAACAATAGCCTACTATTTAATCTCGTTATTTATTTTTTTGGCTATATTTATAAATCCCATACCTTCACCAGTCAGAAGAGTATGTGGTGCATTGCTCGACATGGTTTCATTGTCAATTGTTATGTTTCACTCGGGTAGCGAAAGTGTCCCACTCTTCGTTCTTTATCTCTGGGTGGTTTTAGGAAATGGGTTTCGATACGGCATTAAATATCTTTATATCTCACAAGCTATTAGCGTAACTGGGTTTTTCATCGCTATTATTTGGGGAGCCTACTGGCAACAGCAACAATCGTTTGCAATAAGCCTATTTATTATACTTTGCTTACTGCCAATATATTCCGCTTTTCTACTTAAAAAATTACACGATGCTATAGATATGGCAAAGCAAGCGAATAATGCGAAAAGTAGATTCCTAGCAAACATGTCGCACGAATTAAGAACACCACTCAATGGTGTTATTGGGATGGGAGAATTACTACGCGAAACGAAATTAAATTCTGAGCAAAAAGAATTAGTCAATACTCTACATAGCTCTGCAAACACTCTTTTAGAGTTAATAGAAAAAACCCTCGATATTGCCAAAATAGAAGCCGGCAAAATAACCATCGAGAACAAAGATATCGATCTTCATGCTACCGTAAAGTCAGTTATATACATGTTATCTCCGATGGGAGAAGCCAAAGGGTTGAGCGTTTCATGCACAATAGATCCATTGACACCTTTTGCACTAAAAGGCGACAGTCAACGTCTAAAGCAGGTTCTAATTAATCTCATTAACAACGCTATAAAATTCACCGAAAGTGGGTCTGTCATTCTTACAGTTTTTCAAGTTGGAGGGTCTAAAAATAATCCAAGAATTCGATTTGAAATAGAAGATACAGGCATAGGTATTCCTGAGTACTATATTGCTAAAATATTTGACGATTTTACTCAGGTTGCCAATGGGTCTAATACATCTTTACAAGGTACAGGCCTTGGAACAACTATTTCTAAAGAACTAGTCGATTTAATGGGCGGTGAAATCGGAGTTGAAAGCGAACTTAATCAAGGTTCTACTTTTTGGTTTGAGTTACCATTTAAATCTATATCACACGATGATAATTCGATTTCGAGTAACCATATATTATTACTTTCCGGTGAAGAAATAGCAGCAGTTGTCCGACCTTCATTAAAAGGCTGGGTAATAGATTTTGATTGGGTTAGATCATCGACTCGAGCCATATCTCAACTAATTCACGCTACAGACAAAAAATACCCTTACGATACGGTAATTGTAGATCAAAGCTGCCTTACTGATATTAGCCCGGTGCAATTCGCACAGTTAATTAAATCGGAAGGGTTGTTAGAAAACACTTCTTTAGTGCTTATTAATTCCTCTGAATCGATGATAGATGCGAATAAGCTAAATTTTTATTACATATCAACGTTAGAGGTACCTGAGGATAAGAGAGCTTTATTCAACGCTTTACATGCTGCAAAAAGTGTCAACTTTGCTGATCCTGATATCGTTACAATGGCTGAATTTTACGCCAAACAGGTCGATTCCAAAATACTTAACATTCTTGTTGCGGAAGATAACTTGGTAAACCAACAGGTAATCGACGGAATTTTAAGAAAAGCTGGACACCGAGTTAACATAACTGACACCGGAGATAAGGCGCTGGATATTCTTAGTGTAGATTTTGATAAAATTGACATGTTAATACTAGACATGAATATGCCCGGAACCTCAGGTATTGAAGTTGTGAAAGCAATTCGATTTATGGACACTAGCTGTTCTCTCCCTGTGTTAATGCTCACGGCAGATGCAACACCTGAAGCAAAGGAGCTTTCAATTCAAGCTGGCGCAAATGCTTTTTTAACCAAGCCAATTAACTCTAGAGTTCTCCTAGAGAAAATCGCTATATTGTCCAGGAAGCTGCAATCTTCGACACAGGCTAAAGGCGGTTTTCAATCTTTGACAAAAAATTCCGATAATGAGCATCCAAGGGCTCTTCCATGGTTTGACGATACGGTCATACGTGAACTATCCATTCTTGATGACGACCCAGCATTCATTCAGTCTTTAGTATCTAATTTTTGTAAAGATGGAGGAAAACACATTTCTACCATAGCAATAGCTATGCTGGACGATTATTATGAATTTCGAGAAAGGTTGCATGCACTCAAGGGGTCTGCAACGGAACTAGGTGCCAATCGTTTGGTATCGGTTTGTTTAAAAGGTGAGAAGTATAAACCTTATGATATGGGAACCGAAAAAACCCAGCTCTTACTTAAAGAGCTGGAAAATGTTTTCGCTAAAACAATTACATCGCTAGAAGAGGCTGTTGTCTCAAATAAAAGGCAAAAACCAAACAGCAGTGAGTAAATTATTTTAGGTTAATTGTTTTCCAATTTTATATTTTGGCGTCGAACTAATCTTTCCATCATTCGAAGATCTTTATCTCTTAGCTGCAGAGCTGCGTCAGCCCAAATTGTAGCTATGTCAGCTAACTCTTGATAACTAACTGGATTGCATACATCTTTTACTTTCCGCATGGTTTTATAGCTATTCTGAGCTCTATTAGCGGTTTTAATATATCGATAGATCTCGAGTTCGCCTTCACCCTTTTCGGCTAAAATATCAATAATACCCATATCATATAGCTGTTCTGCAGTAAAAATCTCGCCGCTTAATATCATTTTTTCTGCCTTTAAGGGCCCAATTTTTCTAGATAGCAACGAGTAAGCTCCCATTCCTGGAAACAAATTAAATAAAACCTCTGGGAGGCCCATCTTTACACCACGCTCTGCGATAATAATGTTACTAGAAAGAGCAGCTTCGAATCCGCCTCCTAGAGCATCTCCTTGTATTAGAGAAATTGTTGTTAAATCAAGATCATAGTGATTTATATTTTGATATAAAATATCGATGCATTTCAATGCATATTTCAATAACCCTTCACGATTATTATTTTTGATATATTGGCTAAATAATTCAAGATCCCCTCCCAAATTAAAGACTCCTTCAACATCAGATCCAACAACTAAGTAGTCATATTTCTGGCCACCAGTTTCGCGCATATCTTTTTTCACCCCTTCCAAATAGGTGTTGATCTCACTGAGTAACTGAAGGGTAAAAGACGGTCTTGGAGCCCCTTTCATTAAAAACCATCCGATTTTACTTTTCTCATCGTAATGCGTTTTAAGTTGAGGTTGTTGAGTTTTATCTAAATTATGTACAGGAAAATCTCTTAAAAATGCAACGTTGCTCATTTACAAACTCCGGTATATTTGTGTGATTGAATATTTTCGTCCTTGTTTTTGATTATCAAACTTAAGATTATTATCGAAAAAATAAAAAAACCCAAAGTTAACGCTATTAATGTAGCTTTCCCAGTTAAGTTATAACTTAACGAAATATCAATCGAATGCAAGCAATCTGTGAGTCATGGCACACTTTATATTATTTAAATCACTTTAAGTAAATAAGCTAACCAGATGAAGTTAAAGTAAAAAAACGAATAATCGTTAAACATATAAATCAATAAGCTGGAGAAAATAAATATGTCACTTAATATAATTGTCATTTTTTTGACGGTTCTTTAAAAGAGTTAAACCGGAGACTAAAACTAGATGTTGGCTGTTATCGGGGAAATTTTTGTGGTAGCCCAAACTATTGTCCAAATCCTAAGCATGAATATCTAATCAAAATTGGCCTCAGTCAATTTCGTCAATCCAGGCCATTTGAATTGCCTCAAGAATCTTTTCATTAGACTTTTCTGGATCATCATCAAATTCTTCGAGTGCACAAACCCAAGCATGTAAATCAGTAAAACGGATAAACTTAGGGTCTACGTCGGAATGAATGTCCGATAGCTCTATCGCGATATCTAATGTGTCGGTCCAAATTAAACTCATGTTGTTACCTTCCGATGTTAATCACTAGTGCGTTTCTGAAACCATGTTAATGGTGTATTTCGGAATCTCAATGACCAGCGGTTCTTTGCCAACCATAGCCTGACAGCTGAGTCTTGATTCCATATCGAGTCCCCAGGCTTTGTCTAGATAGTCGTCCTCTAGCTCTGTTGACTCTTCAAGGCTGTCGAAGCCTTCACGTATGTGCACATGACAAGTGGTGCAGGCGCAGGATTTTTCACAGGCATGTTCGATTGCAATGTCATTAATCAACAACGCATCACAGAGACTAATACCGGGTTCGACCTCTATCACAATACCTTCTGGACAAATTTCTTCGTGTGGTAGTACTATTATTTTTGGCATTGCTAAAAATTTACCTCATCAATCTGTTTGCCAGCGAGTGCTTTTACAACACTGGAGTTCATTCGTTTTGCAACATAGCTTTCACTAGCAACTTCAACGGCTTTTATTAATTTTTTTAAATTATCGGATGTCGTGCTTTCGATTTGTTGCTCTAGTTGGTTTCTGCGCAACAATATGTCATTTATTTCAGTCTGGCCGAGCAAACTATGACCATCAATAGCCAATGCGTTGTCTATGGCTTCTATTACTCGTTTGGCTTCGACTTGCTGTTCTTTGAGCATTCTCAGTTCGATATCTTGTTTGGCAAATTCCATCGCAGCTCTTAACATGGATTCGATCTCCGAATCAGTTAATCCATAGGAGGGTTTAACGACAATATCGGCAGTTACACCGCTGGTCAATTCTTCTGCTAATACCGTCATTAAGCCATCTGCATCGACTTGATAGGTGACTCTTATTCTGGCTGCACCTGCGACCATCGGGGGGAAACCACGTAGTTCGAACCTTGCGAGCGAACGACAATCTGAGACAAGCTCTCTCTCACCCTGCACAACATGAACTGACATTGACGTCTGGCCATCTTTAAATGTGGTGAATTCTTGTGCTTTAGCAACTGGAATAGGCGTATTACGTGATATGATTTTTTCACTTAAGCCGCCCATAGTTTCTATCCCAAGCGATAGTGGCAGTACATCAAGCAATAGCATTTCGCCATCTGGTTTGTTACCGGATAGTACTTCTGCCTGAATTGCGGCACCAATGGCAACGACCTGGTCTGGATCGAGGTCAGTCATTGGCTTGCGCTGAAAGAGGCCTTCCACCATTTGAGGCACTAAGGGGACACGTGTCGATCCTCCGACCATAACGACTTGAGTGATTTGATCGATAGTGATATTGGCATCGCGTAATACGCGTCTGCAGGGTGTTAAAGTCTTTTTAATGACCGGCTGGGCGATTAGGTTAAACTGCTCGAAAGTTAAACTGCCCTGCCAGGTTTGATCGGTATAATTGACATTTATTTTAGCTATTTTCTGTGTCGTTAGGGTTTCTTTGGCTGCTCTCGCAGCTATCAGAATTCGGCGCGATAATACAGCATCGAGATGCCTAAACTGAGCCTGTTCAAGTATCCATTCGCCGATTGCATGATCGATGTCATCACCACCAAGCGCAGAGTCACCACCCGTCGCTAGAACTTCGAACACCCCTTTATTGAGGCGTAAAATGGAAATATCGAAAGTGCCACCACCTAGATCATAGACCGCTATGACGCCATCATGTTGTTGATCTAAACCATAGGCTACAGCTGCGGCAGTCGGTTCATTTAGCAGTCTGTAAACATTTAGACCGGCCAGCGTGGCGGCATCTCGGGTAGCCTGTCTTTGCGCGTCATCGAAATAGGCTGGTACCGTAATGACAACACCATCTAACTTACCACCTAAGGTTCGCTCTGCCCTTTCAGTCAGTTTCTTTAGAATTTCGGCCGAAACTTCAACCGCACTAATTGCGCCGGTAGCAGTTTTAATCCTTGGTACGACCTGATTTTCTTCAGTTAAAAACTCGTAAGGTAAGACATCACCCAGTTGAGAAATATCGTCAATGCCTCTACCCATTAGGCGTTTGATCGACGATAAGGTATTAAGTGGATCGTCGGATTGAAATTTTTGTGCTTCGTGACCCACCAAACGTTGATCGTTACCCATATAAACGATAGATGGCAGCAATATGTTGCCACACTCATCCGGCAGTGTTTCGGCTTTACCGCTGCGTACCGTGGATACGAGCGAGTTTGTCGTACCCAAATCGATGCCCGCCGAATAACGATGCTGGTGAGGCGCGGTTGATTGACCGGGCTCTGATATTTGTAGTAACGCCATGAAATTCTCTAGCTAAATTCTTCTTCGAGTTGAAATTGCAAATCCATGACCTGTTCTAAAATTCGTTGGATAAACTGCATCTTGCGGCTAACCAGCTTGGCTGTTTCAAGATTCCCTGATTCGAATTTATTCGAAAAATCATCACTGATCTGTTTCGATCTGTGTTTCAAATGTTTGATGATATTGTCACATTCATCGAGTGGCTCTGGTTTGTCACGAACTGCTTCCATTTGTTCGCGTAACTCTATTTGTTCCATTAGGAATTCAATATCAGAGGTTGTTTGTGACTCATCTTTCATATCCAGCCCACTAACTTCCAGCATGTACCGCGCCCGTTTAACAGGATTAGCCAGTGTTTGATAAGCCTCATTCACCCACGATGCCTGTTGTACCGACAGCCTTTTTTCCTGGTCGGATGCATTAACATACCTGTCTGGGTGAAATATAGACTGCAGATTCTGTTGGTTTTCGTGGACCTGAGCTAAATCAATGTCAAAGTTCAAGGGTTGTTCGAATAGTTCGAAGTAACTTTGAGATAAATCCAACACCTTCATCAATAAACTCTGCTTCTTAATTAAAATGATAATTTAAATAATACGACTTTTAGACGGTAAAGCTTTCACCACAACCACAGGCATCTTTCGCATGAGGGTTAACAAACTGGAATCCTTCGTTTAATCCTTCTTTTGCAAAGTCGACCTGAGTACCATCAAGAAAAATTAGACTTTTAGGATCAACCACTACCTTGACGCCATTGGTTTCAAATACAGTATCGCTGTCATCTACTTCATCAACAAACTCAATGACATAGGCCATTCCGGAACAACCAGTTGTTTTAACGCCCAGTCTTAGTCCGATACCTTTTCCGCGATTGCTGAGAAAAGTTTGGACGCGTCGTGCAGCTACATCGGTTAGTTGAATCGCCATAATATTATCCTCTCTTACACAGCAGCTTATCGTATGACAGCTGATAGTTAATTTAGCTTTGCTACAAACAACTTAACAATTTTTAGCCGTTTGTTGAGCCAAAATCGACTCTTAATGCATTTAGCGCGAGGCTATATTTAATGCCCCATGCCGTAAAAACATGAATAAACATGGATTACGACGTTAAACTTTGTATCTTTTGTCGCATGTCATGATCTAACGACAGTGATTTGACATCTTCTTTTTCCATCATATCCGCTAGTGATATAGTGGTGAGATAATCTTCAATTTGCTCACTTAGTTCGTCCCAAAGCTGCTCGGTCAGGCAAGGTTCATAATCAGCAGAACCTTCGAGTACATCCTTATTAGTTATCTGCATTTCTTCATCAACAGCTTTGATGATGTCAGCTATGCAAACATCTGCAGGAGAACTGCCTAGGCTATAACCACCACCAGGTCCACGAGTGCTGACGACTAGCTTATTCCGCCTCATTTTAGCAAATAATTGCTCCAGGTAAGACAGCGATATTCCTTGTCGGACTGAGATATCTCCCAATGACACTGGGCCTTGCTCAGAATGCATGACCATATCCAACAAAGATGTAACAGCATAACGGCTTTTAGTAGATAAACGCATCGGGTAAGATGTCTTAGAAAGTTGAAACAATTATACAATCCTGACTAAAATGGTCAACTATTCATATGAACCAATTTTCTTTATTGTTGTGGACATATACAGGCCTCTATCAATTCGCTGGATTAGACTTCAGCAAAAAGACGCTAACCGTTGTCCCAACATCTATTTGACTCTCTATTTGAATTCTACCGCCATGCGCCTGAACAATCTGCTGACATAGATACAAACCTAAACCATAACCGCCTGTGCTGCGTTGCCGAGCACTATCGGCGCGATAAAACGGTTCCGAAATATGGTCAAGGTCTTCGGCGCTGATGCCACTGCCGAAATCATGGAAGATTAATGCTATTTCAGCGTTTTCTGGCTTCAAGCTAACTTTGATTGCAGGTGCATTACTCGAAGAATAATGTAATGCATTATCAAGTAAGTTTTTCACTAACAGTTTAAACCTGAATTCATCAACAAAAGCATAAGCCGTTGATAAACTTAATTCGATAGCCTTGCTTGGGAAGTGCTGTTGAATAACTAATTTAATCAATAAAGCCAAATCACTGTTGTTACGATTTAAAGGTGCATGAGCAGTATTTAGCTTTTCTGATTCAAGAATACTTGAAACTAGTTGCTCCATTTCTTTTATATCATCGATTAAAGCGTCACGCGTACTGGATCCATCTAGTAGTTCCAGATTCACTCTCATTCGAGTGATTGGTGATCGTAATTCGTGACTGATCGCCAACAGTAAACCAGCCTTGCCGTCCAACATTGATTTAATCTGGGTTGACATCGCATTGATTCCGTCAGCCAATACCGATAGTTCGTCATCGCTCTTTGTCTCTATGGGGTGATCGAACACACCACTTGCAATTTTATCGACCTGAAGCGATATCACTTTGATTGGGATGAAAAGGCGGCGTATCAGTAGGTAAAGCCCTATCAAGACCCCCCCTAAAATCAGAAAAAGTAACCAATGTCTTTGGCTTTGATGATCACGAAAATCACTGTCTACGATAAATAAATAACGATATCCAGACTTTTGTGAAAGCAGATAATGATAGTTTCCTTGACTACCCGTTGAATAGTTTTGATACGGGTTTGGTGCTTTTTTGAGTGGGTATTGGCTAATGGGCTGAATGTCTGAGCGTGAAGACCATTCAATATTATTGCCTTCAATGCGCAGTTCAAACGGCAGTTCCAGGGCCAAAGATTTAGCCTTGCTCAAGTCAGGTGGAGACCCTATATCTTCGACTATATACTGGATATAACGCGCCAAATTCGGCAACAATTCGCTTTTAAAATGTGGTTTTATACGATTGGTGAAACTAATGCCTAAAATGAGCGCCACAATCAGCACAGTTAAACTAAAGTAAAACAGTATCTTGAAAGTCAGGGTTTGCCACTGCCGCGAAAGGTAGTGTCGAATTTTATTCCACATTAACAGCTTCATCGCGAGACAAACTGATAGCCTTCACCGCGTACGGTTCGGATCAATTCAGCTTTTTGTAATTTGTGCCGGAGCCGACTCACAAGTACGTCGATGGCTCGACTAAAAATATCTGCGTCAATACCTTTTAGCGACAACATGATTTCATCTCGGCTGAATATTTTACTCTGATCCTGAATCAGTAACGATAGCAAAGCGAATTCTGTTGATGTTATGTCAACGATTTGCCCCGCTAACATGACCATTTTTCGAGTGAGATCGATTTCCAGGTCATCAAATCGAAAAAGAACTTGATGCCGACTATGCTTGCTACGTTTTAAAATAGTTTGAATCCGAGCAACCAGCTCTCTAGGCTCGAATGGTTTGGGTAAATAGTCATCAGCACCAAGTTCGAGGCCAACAACCCTGTCCATTACTTCCCCCCTACCCGTCAGCATCATGATTGGAATATCACTAAACTGACGTATTCTTCGACAAGTTTCAAAACCATCTATGTCGGGTAACATAACGTCTAGTATGACGAGTTCGAAGTGCTTCATCTGAAGTAATTCGATACCGTCAAGTGGATTGACCGAACTGGTTAAATCTATTTCAAACTTTGCAAAGTAATGCTTGAGTGGTTCAGCCAGTTTCACATCATCATCGATAATTAGTAATTTTAACATTCATTCAATTCAATAGTTATCTTAATCAGCGAGGCGATAAGAATGAGCTAAAGCAGCCCCAGAAGCGAAGTGGCTTTAGCTGCCAGACTCGTTAATGTTTTTCATGCCTATGCTTTATTTTTTGCTCAACAAAACCTTGCAGTTCAGCTTTTTGATAATCATCTAATGAATCAAGAAAATTAGCCAATGAAGCAATCGTTTCAGGTGCCTTATCGTTAATCATCTGAGTGGTTTGACGGATCATCCCCAGCGCTTTAGATTGATCTAATATTGGCTCGGATAAAAGCTGTTGAACCAATTCCATATGACTATTTTTTGCTTGTTTAATTTCTCCTGCTAATTCGAGAATGTCATCGGTCAATGACGATAACTGGATTTTTTGGGATTCGGTCAATTCCAGTTTACTTGCGATGCGATCATTCACAAATTCAGCTTTTTCTGCGTCAGTTAGCTTCCAATGCCCATTGCTTGCAAATGCGAATACTGCGGTTGATAAACCGATGACTAGAGTAGCGATGCCAATGATTTTTGTCGATTTTTTCATAATTTCATGCCTGCTTTAGTTAGTAACGAATTGAAGCTTAAGACAGCTCGACAATCGTTACCTCTCAGACAGGTAACATTTTGTAACATTTTGTAACTGAACTATCATTCACTAAACACTGCATCACGTTTTAGGTACTTGGTTTTTCTATTGAACTTAAAATACCGCGCAAAATATTAATTTCATTTTTAGATAAATCAGCTCTCTGGTACAACCGACGTAATCTTTGTAACAATTGCCCGGGATTTTTTGCGTTGAGATACCCAGTCGTAAGCAAGACTCGCTCAAGATGTTGGAAGTACCCCTCAAAATCAAAACTAGTTGCGGCGGGTTCACTTGAAACAGAGTTTTCAACACTCTTACCTGAATCAACTGTTTTGTATATTTCATAACAAAGTACTTGTATAGCTGACGCAACATTAAGTGAACTAAAGTCAGGGTTTGTAGGAATTCTGACCATGTAATTGCACAGTTGTAACTCGTCATTGGTCAAACCTGATTGTTCTCTGCCAAAAACAATGGCTACTTTTGATTCGTTATCCAGTGACCATGTCTTACTGGCCATCTCTGAAGGCGATAATTCTGGCCATGATAAAGAACGAGATCGAGCCGTTGAGCCAATGACTAGCTGACAATCCTGTATAGCCTCTTCCAGGGTGTCCACAGTACGACTTTGATCGAGAATAGAATGAGCACCTGAAGCACGGGCATAGGCAACCTCACCGACAGGACACTGCGGACTCACCAATACTAATTGGTTAACACACATGTTATTCATGGCACGTGCTGCTGCGCCAATATTACCGGGATGGGTAGTTCCAACCATCACAATACTGATATTTTCTAGTTTCATTTAAAATGCTGATGAATTAAGTTAAGGAAGACAATTAAGTCGAGTTCGGGTTGAGTGATTCTACCTAGGTTTGAAAAGAATGTATGTCTGGTTTATTGCTAGTCTGTTTGTTAGAATGCGCGCCACCTTAACCCCCATCCGGATCAAGCGCCATGCAACCCATGCTGAATATTGCAATTCGAGCCGCCCGAAGTGCAGGGGATTTTATTATCCGCAAAATAAACAAGTTACCTGACATTCAAATCGAAACCAAAGCGCTCAACGATTATGTTACTGATGTCGACCGAGAGGCCGAAGTTCGAGTAATCGAGTCTATTCTTAAAGTTTATCCTCAGCATAGTATTTTGGGTGAAGAGTCTGGTTTTATCAAAGGAGATGACGAGGACTATCGCTGGATTATTGACCCACTCGATGGCACAACAAATTTTCTACATAGCTTCCCACATTATGCCGTTTCAATTGCCTGTGAGTACCGAGGTAAAATCGAACACGGCGTAATTTACGATCCGATTAAACAAGAGTTATTCGCGGCTAGTCGCGGTGATGGCGCAACGGTTAATAACCGTCGACTTCGTGTTGCACGGTTGAGCACGACTCAAGGTGCGCTGCTTGGTACCGGTTTCCCTTGTCGACGCCCAGAAGAGTTAGACGAGTATTTAAAAGTATTTCGCGAATTTTTTTCGACCGCTAGTGACATTCGCCGTGCCGGTTCTGCTGCACTCGATTTAGCTTATGTGGCCGCTGGAAGGCTCGATGGTTATTGGGAGTCCGGACTTAACTCATGGGATATTGCAGCAGGCTCACTTATTCTCAGAGAGGCAGGTGGTCTTATTACAGACTTCGAGGGAAATGACAACTCATTGGCCAATGGTGAAGTGATTGCGGCGAATCCTAAGTTGTTAGGCGATATGCTACGTAAAATTCAAAAGCATAGTTAAGGCATCTCTAAAAATTAACACTTTTGCGATCGCCGCCGTTGCCTCTTAGCCCCTACTTTAGGCTGCACTGGGCTCCGGCTAGTCGTTTATACGCCCCTGTCTTTGCAGAAATGCTCAAAGGTTGGGAATAGGAACGAATCCAAAAAATAACCCTTGATTTAAATTACGGCTAAAATACAAGAACCGCTGGGATTCACTTAGCTCATCCCAGCCTACCTTTCAACCAACAAATTTAGCCTAAAGCACACGCTGCTGTTAGGTGTAATTGCGCATTTGCCCAACTAAAACACCATGGATATTGACGCGTTCAGCTGGATAGGTCATTACTTCCATATCGGCGTTCTCTGGAATTAGTTCTACTTCTTTTTCGCTTTTACGTCTAAATCGTTTTAGTGTTGCTTCTACCTTATCAATCATTGCGACTACAATATCGCCATTCTTCGCAACCGGTTGTTTCCTGATAATGACGTAGTCGTTATCAAGTATCCCAGCATCCATCATTGAATCACCCGTCACGCGCAAGGCAAACAGCTCAGGCCCCATAAACATTTCAGCCAGATTAAGTTCTAACTGGTCTTCCACCGCTTCAATCGGTAAACCAGCCGCTATCTTGCCAACTAAGGGTATAGTTGGTGCTCTAACCAAAGGCAACTCAACTAGGTTCATACCGCGAGAGTTACCTTTGACGCGGTCAATATAACCTTTATCTTCGAGAGACTGAACGTAGCGATGGATAGTGCCTTGAGAATTGACACCTATAGCGAGACCTATTTCCTTAAATTTTGGTGCGTAACCAAACTGAGCCAAATAGCCTCGAATGAATTGCAACGTATTTTGTTCTTGTGACGTTAACATGAGATACCTCTCTATATTCTCATTTTATTCTCACTTTAGTTTAGAGAATAAAGTGAGAATATGCAACCATTACGCTGTTTATGTTTTAGCTTTATTGCTAACCTCTATTTTTATCTTTTCACTAAAGAGTTCAGGTAAACCATAAACAGCCTTTTCAATAAGTTCAGGATTTTTATGATCGACGTTGTACCATTTACTATACTCATCCTTGTCCAACCTATAATCCGCACTAAGATCAATAACCTTTACCCCG
>CAXMOZ010000028.1:0-54325 GCA_964195315.1 uncultured Acidimicrobiia bacterium
AGGCGGTGACTAGTACAGCCGGTGCCATTACGGCAACTTCAAGTGCTGGGGGCATCCAGATAGACGCTGCATTATCAGGTGGTGGTGATGTTATTGTGGAAGCTACCGCTGGCAATGTCGCTTTTGGTGCGGGAACTAGCCTTACGTCAACTGCTGGTGGTATTACCTTGGTATCTGCTGGGGCAAGTATCGACGGTGTCGGTGATTTGAGTCTTGCCGCAGTCACCGGGTTATTGATTAATAATCCGTTAGCGATTGCTGGAAATTTGAGTCTTAGTGTTGATGTACTAGATGTTCAACAAAATATAACAACCAGTAATGGGGGTGATATCACTATAGCCAGTGGGGCGCTCACTTTTAATCAGTCCACGAGCATTAGTGCTGCTGGTCAGCTGACCATGCCTGCCTTGACGGCAAACGGCGATTTGACCCTTAGTGGCGTAACTGGGTTAAATTTAGCAGCGGTTACTATTTCGAATGGAGACCTCAGTCTCGATGCCGGCTCCGGCGTGCTGGATATTCAAGAAAATTTTATCGCTTCTAACGATGTCTCGATTACCGCAGGGGATTTTAATCTGAGCACTGCTACGGCTACTATGGCTATCACAGGTACTTTAACCCTATCGGATCAAGCGGTTGGTGGAAGTGGAATAGGACTGGGTGTTAGTCAAGTAGGATTATTGAATATTAGTACCAATGAGTTAGCCGCTGTTACGGCTGGCGGATTAATATTACAAACAAACAATGGAGTAACACTGGAAGGAGATTTAAATGCGACTGTGGCAACTATTCCTCTAACCATCAATGCTAATACGTTTAACGCTATTAATACGAGTGGCACTTCGAATATTTTGTTAGCTGGCTCTCTCGACTTTGGGGATACGACGGTGAGTGTTGATGGGGCTTTAAATATTACTACTGCTGGCTCTTATTCAATGAATGGCTCAATGACCACCACTGGTGCAGTGTCTATTAATGCTGGCACTGGCATAGTCATGGGTGCGCCATCTAGCGTCACTACTACGAATGATACGGTGACAGTAGTCAGTACTGCTGGTGATATTCGGTTAGGTCTATTTGATTCGGGAGCTGCTAATGTATCTATCACAGCTTCAGCCGGTAGTATTCTAAACAATAATGGTGTTTTCACCGATGTAACTCGATCGTTGACTAATATTAGGGCCGGTAGTGTGAGTCTTTCAGCCAGCAATCGAATCGGCATATCAAGCTCTGATGCGGTTACTCTGGATATTAATCCAACCAACACGATCGGCCTTACCTTTGGTGCCGATAATGCATATGTCAATAACCTGCAAAACGCAAGAATTGTTAATAATAGTGCCGGCATCGTAGTGGTTGGACTTATTTTTAGTAGTCAAATTATTGGTATTGGACAAAATATAGGGTCGGATTCCGATGACAGCGAAAGTCAGCTGAATCAGGAACAGTATGCTGAGTTGCTGTCAGACGACCTGCCAATTTCAGTGTTGGGCGCCGATTTCAAGTTTCTATTTGGTGACGATGACGAGGACGAAATTGTCAGTACTATTATTCCCTCAGTGCCAGTATTGGTTAAAAGTGTCGATGGTTGGGAGTTTGTGGCACCTTCACGGCGTCAAAGCCTTGAAAGAATTAAAGAGAACCAAAAGAAAGGTGTAAAGTATATCGACTGGCTGTAGTCGCTTTACTACTGTTTAAGCTGTTAAGGCTTGATCTACCAAAGGTCTATTTCGATATTATCCAGGAGCCGGGTGTCGCCGAGTGTAGCGGTGACCAAAATGACCAGTTTTCTATCCTGATCATTGGCTGGTTTCAGTGTTTGTGCGTTGCAGATCGAAAAATAGTCGGTATCAAACCCGGCCTTATTAAGTTGATCGGTCGCTTGCATTTCAAGCGCATTAAAGTGCCTTGCTCCCTGCGATATTTCTCCAGCGGTTTTCTTTAGTGTTTGATATATGAGTGCCGCTTGCGACTTGTCTGCCTCACTTAAATATTGATTGCGAGAGCTTGTGGCAAGCCCGTTAGCTTCTCGGGTTGTCTCTTGCCCTATGATGTCAACTTCGAGATCAAGATCGCGCACCATTTTTCTAATGACTTGATATTGTTGGTAATCTTTTTTACCAAACACCGAAATATTGGGTTTGACGATATTGAAGAGTTTTAACACGATAGTGGCTACGCCCGTGAAGTGACCGGGTCGATGAGTAGCTTCGTAGGCATCAGTTAGGTCAGTGACTAAAACCTGGCTAATTTGATCAAGTCCATTGGGGTAAAGTTCTGAGGCAGTTGGCATGTATACCAGGTCGCAGCCTATGGCTTCGAGCTGTTTGATATCGTGTGTCAGTGTCCGTGGGTAATGATTAAAGTCTTCGTTGGGGCCAAACTGCATTGGGTTGACGAAGATACTGCAAATAGTGCGGTCACAGAGCGATTGGCCTTTTTCAATTAAGGATAGATGGCCTTGATGCAGATTACCCATGGTTGGAATGAAAGCAATTGATTGAGCATTGTCTTTCCAGTGCTGGGCATATTGACGAATTTCAGCGACGGAGCTGGCCTGGTACATGTTTGTTACCGGTTTTTTATGAGAAGCAGTGGGATTGATCGGGAAATTGACCACTTTTTACTTCACTAACATAACGACTAACCGCCGCCTGAATGCTTGGTTGACCTTGCATAAAATTTTTCGAAAACTTGGGCTTTTTACCACTAGTGACATTAAGTATGTCGTGCAGAACTAGAATTTGGCCATCCACATCAGTACCCGCACCAATGCCAATGACGGGTATTTCGAGCGTTTCAGTGATCAGAGCCGCCAATGTTGCAGGAACGCATTCGAGCAACAGGATATCTGCACCCGCCTGTTCTAGATCGCAGGCGGTTGTTAGCATTTGATCGGCGCTTGCTTTGTTTTTTCCCTGGACACGATACCCGCCCATTTTGTGTACCTGCTGCGGCTGTAGCCCAAGGTGGGCGCAACTTGCAATGCCATAGTTACTGAGCATTTCGACTGTTTTTAGTTGAGTAATACCACCTTCGAGCTTTACTACATGTGCCTGGGTGGCTTTCAAAATGTCGTGTGCATTGTCGAGCGCTTGTTGCGGTGAGTTAAGTGAGCCAAAAGGCATGTCGACCATTAACATGGCATTGTCGAGTGCCGCATTCACAGCCCTCGCATGGTATTTAATATCGTCTAAAGTAACAGGGATCGTTGTGTTGTGCCCCTGAATGACCATGCCCAATGAGTCACCGACTAATACGACTTCTACACCACATTGTTCTACCAATTTGCCAAAGCTGTAATCGTAGGCTGTTAGGCAGGCAAACTTTTCACCCTGCAGTTTGAGCTTTTTAAGATGTGGAACAGTAATTTTATTGTTGAGTGGCTGAGGTATATACATAAAGATTGCTTCCAACTAATACGCAAATGATGACTGATTGAAATAGTGACGTCCAGATTGTACCTGATCTATTTCATCAATCAGGGCATTGTAATCGGCATCATTATGGATCAAATCACTCGATTGAGTATTCACGGTAAGTAGTGTTTTTGCATCGTATTGATGAAAAAATTGGGTATATGCATCAGATAGCTGCGACAGGTAATCCGCTGACATAAGCTTTTCATATGATCTGTCACGGGTTGCTATACGCGATTGCAAGACTTCGACGGGTGCCTGTAAATAAATAACCAAATCAGGCCTTGGGGCATCAATCATGAGGTTTTTATAAATTTGTTGATAGAGCTTTAATTCATCGGCATTGAGCGTGAGCTTGGCAAAAAGTGGATCTTTGTCGATCAAAAAGTCAGCAATATGGGCGTTTTGAAATAAATCAATTTGACGAAAGTTTTGAACTTGCTCGGCGCGCTGTAATAAGAACGACAATTGGGTCGATAGCGCATATTGCGCTGGGTTTTTATAAAACTGCGTAATGAATGGGTTTTGATCTACTTTTTCAAGCATCAAACTAGTGCCAAAAGTATCGGCTAGCTTTTTAACTAAAGTTGTTTTGCCGACACCAATAGGTCCTTCCACTGCTATATATCGATGGTGATTCAGCATTCTAATGATTTATATTATTTGTTTTTTGTTGATTTTATTCAACTGAATTGAAGGCGCATTATCGATTAAATATTGCAAACTGCCTAAGCCGGGAATGTATTGATCACCTGATATTTCAAGCATGGGTGACAATACAAATAAGCGATTAGCCATTTCAATGTGCGGCACGGTTAAATGGCTATCATTCACCTTACGGTGTCCAAATAAAATAATATCCAGGTCCAGTGTTCTGGGCGCCCAGTGTAATTGCGGGTCACGTTGCCGATAAAAAGCCTGCTCGATAGCTTGCAGTTCCAGTAGCAGGGTTATTGGCTCAAGCGTTGTTTCGATGAGCGCAACGGCATTGATATAATCATCCTGAGGTATATCGCTGACAGGCTCAGATTGATAAAGCGAGGATTGCTGAATCAATTTACAGTCTACAATACCACCGAGACGTTCGATTGCTTCGCTCGCTATTGTGATGGAATCGCCCATGTTACTGCCAATGCCGACATAGACTAACTCAGCTGGCATTCGTATTACTATTTTTCGAAGGGCTATTGTTCGAATCACTATTGCCAGATTGACTGACCGGTTTTCGCCGACGACGTGGCCGATTTTTGGTCGGCTCTGACGTGGGCCGTTCGATGATGGGCGCCGCGTTATTTTTTTGATACTCAGTCCACCAATGGCAAAGGTGTGCTGGCATTAAACCGACCATGGTTTGTAGGCACATAAAATCGTAGGATGCCCGAAAACTAGGATGTGCATGAAGGCGTGAGGGCTGCTTGCCCTGAGTACGATGAAACTTCGGCTGGTTAGTCCAGATATCTTTTGCCATTTGACTGTAACGGCGAGGTATTGAAATTTGTTTTATTTGCCTGCCCATGACATCACTACCGGCCTGGAATAATGCAGGCACCATTTTCAATTTATCTGACTGGATCTCCTGCGCCTGTTTATGCACCGCAGGCCAAAGCAAACTGGCGAAGATAAAAGCAGGTGATACATGTTGATCATTATTAATGCGGGCATCGGTATTGACGAGCGCTTGATCAATAAAATCGAGCATTAATTCCGACGGTTCGGCGATGAGAATTTCATCCAGCGACGGAAACAGATATTGCAGTAAGTTATAAGTTCGCAATAGCTCAAGAACACGAGTCGCTTTGCCACTATGAAATAACTTCACAGTTTCGTCAAACAGTCGAGCAGCCGGTATTCCAGCTAGCGATGAACCACATTCAAATATTGCCTGAGCAGCTGATGCTTCAATCTCAAAGTCGAGTTTGGCGGCAAAACGAACAGCCCTAAGCATTCGCACGGGGTCCTCCTGGTAACGTGTTACAGGATCTCCAATTAATCGCAGTGTGCGTGATTCAATATCAGCCAAACCATTGGCATAGTCGAGTACCGAAAATCCGTCGATATCGTAGTACATCGCATTGACAGTGAAATCACGGCGCAAGGCATCATCTTCAATATCGCCGAAGGTATTATCACGCAAGATGCGGCCTTCGGTGTTTAGTTCGTTTTTAGGCGAGTCTTCGGTGTGACTTCGGAAAGTGGCAGCCTCAATAACTTCACGGCCATAACGAATATGAACCAGACGGAAGCGACGCCCGATAATTCGGCTATTGCGAAATAAGCCATGTATTTGCTCAGGTGTGGCATCAGTTGCTATATCAAAGTCTTTGGGCTTTTGCCCGAGCAAAAGGTCGCGCACGCCGCCGCCAACCAGGCAGGCTCGATATCCTTCACTCGATAGCCGATATAAAACTTTCAAAGCGGCGTCAGAAATGGATTTCCTGGATAGCTGGTGTTGACTGCGGGGGATAGTCGTTAAGCTTTGTTTGCTCGTCTCTTGGTTACTCACTACACTAATTTGATCCTTAATAATGTGGTAATCATATCATTTCACTGCTTTAAAGTTCGAATAGTTTTGTCGAACCCAAACTAAGGCCCCGTTGTATCGAGCAGACGCTAAGCTTGAAGGGCCTAGAGCTGATTGCGTGTTAAGGGTCTCTCTTTAAATAGTGATTCCACGTCGACCTTGGGCAGTCGTATTCAAAAAAAATTTTGTCACATTCAATTCATTGATGGAATGCCGACTTTTCGTAAAAAGGCTCTCTTCATTATCTCAGAAGAGCAGGCCTCCTTGCGTCTATTAGGATCGACTAATCCAGCTCTTCCCACCGGCCATATAATACCTGCAGTGATGCCTCATACTCTGTGAGTTGTTGCTGTAACGACTGAGTAATAGTGCTGTCTTGGTCGTAAAAACCTGGCTCCGCAAATTGTTGATGTAATTTTTCGATTTGTTTTTCAAGCTTTTCTATTTTGACGGGTAGTAGCCGCAGCTCTTTTTCATCTGCCGCACTTAACTTGGCTTTTGGTTTTGGTGCCTGTTTTTGCACTTGAGTGGGCTTATTTTTTGACTTGTTTTTATTGTTGATCGCCTGAGGTGATTCAATGATTGTAGTGCGTTGTCTGATCCAGTCGACGTAACCGCCAACATATTCGTTTACTTCGCCTTCACCTTCAAACACTAAAGTGCTTGTTACGGTGTTATCGATGAAGTTTCGGTCATGGCTAACGAGTAGCAAGCTGCCTTTAAATTCGACCAGCAGTTCTTCCAGCAATTCTAGTGTATCCATGTCCAGATCATTGGTTGGTTCATCCATGATCAGGAAGTTAAATGAGCGAGTGAATAATCGAGCCAATAGCAATCGATTACGCTCACCACCTGATAATGCCTTAACGGGCATGTTGATCTTTTTTTCGCTAAACAAAAAATCTTTGAGGTAACTAATAACGTGCTTTGATATGCCATTCACTTCGACATGGTCTGCCTTTTCCACTAGGTTATCTCGAACTGACTTTTCCAGATCGAGTGTTTCACGGTGCTGATCGAAGTAGGCTACTTCTAGTTTCGTGCCAAGATTTATCTCGCCTTCTTGTGGGGCCAGGTTACCCATTAAGAGTTTAATCAGTGTCGATTTTCCACAACCATTGGGCCCAATAATGCCAATTTTTTCACCACGCAACATTTTAAAAGTAAAGTCATCGACGATAGACTTGTTCTCAAAATGAAATTTCACGGCCTCAGCATTGATGACTATCTTGCCTGACTTCTCTGATTTCTGGGTAACGAGTTTGACACGACCCTGAACCTCGCGGCGGTCTGAACGATCTCGACGAAGTTGTTCTAAAGCCCGAACACGACCTTCGTTGCGGGTTCGTCTGGCTTTAATGCCCTGACGAATCCACACTTCTTCCAACGCCAGTTTTTTATCGAAAAGTGCATTATGGGTCGATTCAACATCGAGCTGTGCCTGCTTAGCATCCAGATATCTTTCGTAGCTACCTGGCCAACTGGTTAGCTGGCCACGATCAAGGTCAATAATTCGAGTCGCAAGCGATTTTAAAAATGAACGATCGTGAGTGATAAACAGCAAGCTGCCTTTGAACTGTTGTAAAAACTCTTCGAGCCAAATAATGGATTCAATATCAAGATGGTTGGTTGGCTCGTCTAGTAATAACAGATCGGGTTCTGCGACTAAGGCCATGCCGAGTAAAACGCGCCGTTTCATCCCACCTGATAGCTCGTTGAACAGGGCGTCAGCTGGCAAGCTCAGTCGTGACACGGTAGCCGAAATTCGATTCTCCAGGTTCCAGGCGTTATTAGCTTCTATGATGTCCTGCAACTCTTGCATACGTGGCAATACCGATATATCGGTCGCAGCCTCGAGTGCGAGATGGTGCCATTCAGTAATGACATTGCCGAGTTCTCCAATGCCCGACGCAATGCAGTCATAGACCGTGCCTTCAATGCTCGCTGGAACTTCCTGTTTAAGTTCGGCGACACGCAATCCTCGTGATTTATTGATCTCACCTTCATCCGGTTTGATTTGCCCAGAGAGCATTTTTAATAGGGTTGATTTGCCCGTGCCATTTCGACCGACCAGGCAAATGCGTTCACCATCTTCAATGCTCAGGCTGGCCATATCCAGCAATGGTTGATCACCATAACTGTGGTAGAGGTTGGTTGCATTTAACAGATTCATGAGTTCGGCTTTGGCTAGCGGGTAATTGTGTGTTTAGGTAGTTGGCGTAAGGAGTAGTTGGAGCGACTATTCGTCTACGCCGCCACTTTTGACCATACGAGCTAATCGGTCATCGTCGTAGTCTTGCTCAAGTTTAGCGGCAGCAACGTCAGCAGCGGCTTGTAAATCAGGGCCACATTTTGTTATGACTTGACGCCATTGCTCGAGATATTCATCAGTGCCCGCCATTTTTGCTCGCATAGCGGCTTTGTCGATAGCAATAGCGAAGCGCTCAGTTAATACAATTTTGGCATTTTCGCGACGTTCTTTTGCAATAACTTGTGCGGGAATATCGCGCCAGAAAACAGTGGTTAATTTAGGCATGGTATAAGTACCTGGAAATGATTCGTGAGTTGAGCAGAGTGTGCAGAGCCGCGAGTATAGAGAGGCTTTCAGGTTTAATCCAGCGAGACCTTTGCACGATAGTCTTTTTGCTCCCTGGCGGTGTCACCTAGAGCGCTTAATGTTGGTGAAAGCTGACTTAATCGGTCGTTTACTAACGTCAACTCCCTGCCTGAGAACAAACATCGCGCTCGTGCAAAGGCCTCAAGGCCAATATTTTTGAGCCAAAAGCGATTCGGATACGATTATGAGCTAGTCGTGTTTTTTCGGCAGCAACAGGACGATTGAATATCGCTGTCGGCTTCTGAAATAGCATGGTCCAGTCGCAGCTGATAGGGCTGTACTTCGGCCGCTAGGCCTTGTCTTTTTAAACATTCGACATAGCCATGCAATGCCCAGATATTGTCTGGGTGTTGAAGGCATCTAGGCAAACGGTTTCCGATGCCTAGATCATCTCGATAGTGTTCAATCGCCTCGTCGACATGACCCTGTTCTAGAAGTAATGCGCCCAGGGCATGGCGAGGCGGGTGCATCCAGGGCCAGGGTTCGGAGTACTCTAATTGATCAGATAACTGAGATGCCTGGCGCAAAAAGTCGTAGCCCATTGCATGGTTACCGGCATGGTATTCGACTTCACCATTCATCATCGCTCGTGCAACCGCCAGTATGTTGCATGTTGGATTGTTGGCCATCACATGCCAGTCCGGAACGCTGGCGCTCAGTTGCTCGAATTGTAGGCGATGATGATTGGCCGCGGCGTGCTTGCCAAGTGCAGCGTGGGCAATGGCCTTGGCGTAATGGAGCAGTATTGTTGTTACCTGATAAATAGCGTTGTTGCCTGCAGTCGTATTCGTGTCAGGCATGCCTTCGTCAATGATGGTTTGCCAACGACCAAATCGAACGAGCACATGCACGCTGGCAGAATAATAACCTTCGAGCGTTGTTGCTAGATAGCGTCTGTCTCCCTTAAACAGGTTGGAGTTGGCAATGGCTCTGGCACCTATGGAAGCTTCCATGGCTGGGGTGAACTGGCCAAGAAACATCGCGGCCGACATCTTCATGTGATAATTGTGGAGGCAGGAGATAAGATAAAATTCTTCAGTGCCACGAAGCGCAAGGTATTCTAAATCAAGTTCGATCGCCCGGTTATTGGATGCAACAGCTTGTTTATAGTGCCCGCAGAGCATGTCGATATGTGTCGCCATGTGAACAAGGTGGCCACTGTCGGTTTTTACACGGCGTAACTGATGCGCTACTTTTAATCCATCTTCCGGTGTTGGCGACATTTCCACGACGTGGATATACAGGTGCAAAATGCCAGGGTGTTGATGTTCTGATAAGGCAAGGCCATGCTCTAAAATTTGATATGCCTCGGCCGTGTGCGCGCCTAATGTGTGTGTACCAGAACGAATATCCCAAAGCTGCCAGCGATTTAAGTTCATCAATGCTTCGGCTGTCAGGCAGATGATGTCTAAATGATCGGGTGAGTACTTGAGCACTTCACGCATACTCGAAGCATAGCTTTCCTCAGCCTGCTCCAGTATTTCGATAGAAGTCGATGGATCGGCCGGGAATTTTTGACACAACGCATGAATTAATAGCTGTTCGAGTGGCGTATTATTAGAACCGAGTTGGAGTGCTGTTTGACAAGCGTCATGACAAGTTTTGATCGTTGGACCACGTTCGAATTCGCCGTACCAATTCCAGGGTTTGTTGTAGAAAGCACCATTGGCATATGCGATGCCCCAATAGGCCATTGCACAGGTCGGGTCTTCAGTCATTGAGTTTTGAAAACAACGAGTGGCCTCTTCATGGTTAAAGCCATAACACCAGCCTAAACCGCGGTCGAACCAGAGCTGAGCCTGCTCAGAATTTGTCGAGATAGGGAAGCTGTGATTGCCAAGGTTGAAATAAGGGTCCATATAGATTGAGCCGTTGTTACTGTTCACGGAGTATATTGGATATACCCTATTTTCATTGAGGTTTAGTCACTTGGTTTTGTTGCGTTCAGTTAACTTCAAATCTAGTGCGTCAAAACTATTTAAGCTTTATCATAGTTTCATAATTTTTGAGGAAGACAAAGTGAGCAATAAGAAACGTTTCGAACTCTCTGACAATCGTCCAACCATGAAAGCGGTAGTAACAATCGGGGTGGGTGGATACGATCGACTAGAATACCGAGATGTGCCAGTACCCGAACTAAAGGCCGGGGAAGTGTTAATTCAAGTGCTCGCAGCGGGCGTCAATAATACTGAAATTAATACGCGACTGGGTTGGTACTCAGACTCGGTTACGACGGGTACTGAGCAGGCATCAGATGGTGAAGCCGATGATATTCAGGATGGTGGCTGGAACGAATTGACACCTTTTCCCTTCATTCAAGGCACCGATTGTTGTGGTCGTGTGGTGAAAGTGGCCTCTGCCGAGTTTAATCATTTAATGGGTAATCGAATATTAGTAAGAGCCTGTATGCGAACGAATGGATATGAATCGTTCGAAAATCGATGGATGGCTTCGGATTTTGATGGTGCATTTGCTCAATATGTGGCAGTGCCAGCCAGTGAAGTATTTAAGGTCGATTGTGACTGGAGTGATGAAGAGCTGGCCACTATTCCCTGTGCTTACGGCACAGCAGAGAACATGGTGCACCGAGCGAAGGTTACTAGTGACGATACGGTGTTGGTATCGGGAGCTTCTGGCGGCGTCGGGTCGGCAGTGATTCAGTTGGTTAAACGGCGTGGTGCTAAAGTCATTGCAATATCGAGTGCATCGAAGTTTGATCAACTGAAACAGCTGGGTGTGGATCAAATGCTCGAAAGAGGGCAAGACTTAACCGAGGCGTTGGGTGATAGATCGGTTGACGTCGCATTTGATAATGTAGCAGGTGATGGTTTTGGAGCGATATTGAAAGTATTGAAACCGGGTGGTCGATATGCCTCTTCGGGTGCGATCGCAGGCCCGCTAGTGACACTGGATATGCGCCATTTTTATTTGAAGGATTTGAGTCTTATCGGTTGTACAGCCTGGGATGAACCTGTTTTCCCCAATTTAATTTCTTATATTGAAAAGGGAGAGATTAAACCATTAGTGGCTAAGACATTCGCATTGAAAGATATTTGTCAGGCACAGCAATTATTCCTGGAAAAAAATCACTTTGGTAATTTTGTTCTGGTTCCACCTGAGGCTGACCTTGCTGATCAATAATTCAGATCAGATATATTGGTCACTACTCAGTCGATACTCGCGATGTAAATAAACAGGGGCAAAGTTACGAAAGAGACGATGATCTGAAACGTAAGAATGTTCGACATCAGTTCGGCATTGCCGCCCATCTTACGTGCCATCACATAAGCGGATCCTGCCGTGGGTACGGCACCCGCTATAATAGCGACCGTTCGTGGCAGCCCATCAAGACCGATTAACGACGCCATTGCAATAACGACCAATGGCATGCCAATCAGCCGGGTTAACACACCAACCGCAACCAAAAGTTTATCTGTGGCTATTTGGTCGAGTCTCAAACCAGCACCAACCGCGAGTAGCGTCAGTCCCAGTCCTCCGTTACCAATAATATTGATGGTGTCGAAAAGTATGTCGGGTGTGCCAGTCCAGTTTAGAAACAGGCCAGCGCCACAACCAATGATCAATGGATTAGTAACGATGCGTAATAGTATTTGAGGGGTATTCGCTTTACTGTCATTGCTGCCGTAAATAGTCAGCACAATTACATTTGCGATGTTCAATACAGGTATCATAATTGCGAGTGCAAGCGCGGCCAGAGTGATACCGTCTTCACCGTAAAG
The DNA here is from genome assembly GCA_964195315.1 of uncultured Acidimicrobiia bacterium. GTDB lineage: Bacteria > Pseudomonadota > Gammaproteobacteria. The sequence continues at coordinate 12,298 of CAXMOZ010000028.1, forward strand.
CGGGCCGATAATCGCTATCGCAACAAAGCCGTGAAATCGAGTAGCGCCTTGAAACAGGCTGGTGAATGTAGGGCCGCTATCGGGAAATCGAAACCGTAATAGGTGATGCATCAATATGAGAAAAAAAGACATGCCGGCAATTGCTGTCACCAGTACCAGCATGAAGTCGAGAATGGGTACGCTGGTTAAGTTGGCTCGGCTTAAGGTGCGAACAATCAGGAATGGCAGTAGTAAATAGAAACAAATATGCTCAATCGCCGACCAGACCTGCTCACCAGCAATGCGGGTACGAAACATTAAATGTCCCAGCGCTATAATAAGAAAAATCGGCGCAATGGCGTTTAGCGTGGTGATCAATTGGTATTCCTGGTCTTTGTTATCTAGCGGTTGTATGAACCTGAAGATCGTTCTCGAAACTACAGGGTGTTTTGCGTTGCACTAGTGACTTAGCAGGCACGACCGATTCGAATGTTTTAATTTCCTGTAGATCGACATCGAGTCGGCCGACTCGAATGAAAATACCATCATCTTTGACAGCTATCACCAGTGCCGCAAACTTCGTTTCGTTACCCAGTTGATTGGTATGAAGATAGTAGACTTTGTCGCCAGCATTCATTCGTGTCATCTCGTTACTGCTTTCGAATAGTTTAGTTCAAATAGTGTCATTAAATGGATTAATTCAACGATATGGCTTGATTGCGCGCCAGTTAAATAAGGCAGATGCAGCACTTATTGTCTCGAACTGACGCTTGAATTTTGCTGCCAGCAGCGGCGGTGCCAGTTCAGGGCCACCGAATGCACGGAATAGCGAGTATTCTGAGCCGGCGCTTTTTTCGCCACCGATGAAGCTAGAGCCAGAGTCGTCGCAAAGTGATCTCAGTTGACGAACAAATTCCTCTCGAAACCGATGAATGTCGGCAACCGCCTGTTGATAGGTGACCGCATCATCACAGGCGAGGGTGATTCGATTATGAGGATCAACACCGTATGGGTTGAGATGGCCATAAACAATAATTTGCCCCGAGAGCTTGGGGTGAGATTTTATATACTGATCGATTGATTCAACATATTTTTGATTGGCTCGCCAAAGTCGATCCATAGCGTCGGTGACGCAGTCTTGATTCAGCCGGATATTAACATCAGTATGGTATTTGAAAATGAAACGACCCTTGGGTGCCTGGGTGCGCGCCGCAAATGGCACGCCCTCGCGCACAGCCCGCATTTGATTGGGGTCTTTGAAAATTTCAGTGTGATCAAGTGCAATACTCGCGATAGTAAATTCGTCAGCATCGACATCATCCACTAGCTCAAATAAAAACTCATCGACAGGCAGGTGGCTATAGCCGCTAACAAAAATCAGGCCGTCTGCATTGGCCGTTTCACAGTTAGCCTGCAATTGTTTGGCGCGTTCCGTTAATGCATTATCACCACTTTCCACAAACGGTTGCATCGCGTCGATGGTGATATGCTCAAGACCCAATATCAGATCAGTGCCTCCATTGTTGGATAGCACCTTGCCATTTTCGATTTTCAGATAAGCAAATGGGGCTAAATGTTGAAGTAGTCGAGATAGCTCTGACGGTGAATTATTGACAGGAATAGCAAATGCAATTTCAACTGCTGGTAGCTCTACATACCTGCAGCAAACCGCCGACACTAAGCCAGTCCAGCCATAAGTACCGGCATAATTATTGAGTTCGTCGCCATCGATACGAGTTAATTTATTCCCATTATGGAGTGATATTTCGATCACACTATCGCTAAAGTAACGTCGTTGCGGTCCCATACCGCCGGTCATAAAGGTAGCGCCAACCTGGGCATAGGTGTAGCTAGTTAAGTCGGCGCCAAGGACTTTAAATTGCTCGCCTAGTTCGTCCCCCAAACCCTGATTGAGTTGCGCCAGAGTGATGGCGCTGCCAGCATAAATAGCGTGCCTTTGCTCATCGATGATAATCTCATCTAGTCCGACTGTCGTAATATCAACCTGACTAGAACGCGTGACCCGAGGTGAATTAGTAGCGATTAACTGGATACCGATGACCTGTTTAGCCACTGGCTTTTCGATTTGAAATATGCCGCCGCCACCCGACACCGATGATAGTGGTAGCAGACAAAAGTCTGGTTGATGGGTTTGCTTGATTCGATCGATCGAGTCGACCAAATTATGACCTTTGATTGAATAGATGCAATCCAGCTCGACGGCGATGTTTTCGCCATCAACAATGTTGTGATTTATCGAGTGAAGATCCTTAGACATTTGTTACCTGGGAAACATTATGGGTTAAGAAAGTTGGCTTATTGATAGGCTTGTCAGAATCAAAGTTTTGCTTCTCTCTAATCAATAGCAATATACCCGATATTAAAATGGTAGCAACACCCACAAAATTAATACAGCGGACTCATGATTCTTTGTGATAAAGGCCAGGAATAGTCTAGGAAAATGCAGAAAAAGATACTTGAATACTTTAACGCTGCGCTGAATTATAAATCTGAGGTTGGAGGTGTTTTTTGCAAGATCTTGTATGGATTTTTTACTAATTTCAGCAGTCTTTGATGTATATTCTATAAATTTAGATGTCAATAATGACAGAGCTAAAGATAAACTTTACCTTTCAGGCCCTAATCGATGCGCCCATCATTGATGTCAATCAATCGCCGCAGCTAGAGGGTAACGTCAACGGTCCTTCCCTTATAAAAGTCCCTGGTTGGGTGAAAAATCCAATGGCAATATATTATCTTTATTTTGCCCATCACAGAGGTAAAAGCATTCGGCTTGCTCTGGCAGATAAATTGACTGGTCCCTGGACTTTAAGTGAAGCACCGGCTCTCGATCTTGCCAATAGCCTATTTCCAATTGACCAACCAGCATATCCTGACCTTGACGAACAGGTGAAGCAGGATATAGCCAATGGTGATGACGGTAACTATCCACATATCGCTTCACCTGACGTTATTGTTGACGAAGAGTGTCAGCAAATACGTTTGTATTATCATGGGCGTTTAAACAACGGCACACAAGTGACTCGAGTGGCACTTTCTGACGATGGGTTGAATTTTGTTGCTCAATCGGGAATTCTTGGCGGGCCTTATTTTCGCACGTTTAGGCTCCAGGATTATATTTACGCTATGGCTATGCCGGGTGTTTTGTATCGTTCAAAAGATGGTCTCTCAGATTTTGAAATTGGGCCAACGATTATTAATCAGGCAATACGCCATTTTGCCTTTCTTGAGCAGGGCGGTGACTTTTTTGTTTTCTGGACCCGAGTTGGCGATGTCCCGGAACGAATTCTTTGTTCAACCCTGTTGAGACATGAAAACTGGCACGAATGGACGGTCGGACCTGAAGCTGAAATTCATCGACCGTTACAAAGCTGGGAAGGTAGTCGTCAGCCTTTAATTCCATCGAGATACGGTGAATCCAAGCAACCAGCCAATCAATTACGCGACCCTGCGATATACGCTGAAAACAATAGAATTTACCTGCTTTATGCCATTGCTGGTGAACAGGGCATTGCAATTGGTGAGCTCACACTGACGGTTAAATAGAATAGTGCTTTTCTGTCTAGCCATCTGACAGGTAGAATGCGCTCGCAATTCTAACAATGGAACGACGATGGACCTGTCCATTCTACTTATATTTATACCGACCTTCTTCCTGGTGTCTATAACGCCGGGTATGTGCATGACCTTGGCGATGACCCTTGGCATGACCATCGGACTGCGACGTACATTCTGGATGATGCTGGGCGAAATGGCTGGTGTCGGAATTGTCGCCATATTGGCGGTGTTGGGTGTCGCTGCGATTATGTTGCGTTACCCTGATATCTTTGTGATGCTTAAATGGGGTGGCGGTATTTATCTGGCTTACCTTGGCGTACAAATGTGGCGCTCTAAAGGCAAAATGGCGATTCCCGATAGCAACTCTGCACCTCAGCAGGTAAGTCGGTCTCAATTAGTAGGGCAGGGTTTTGTGACTGCAATTGCTAATCCAAAAGGTTGGGCCTTTATGATTTCGCTATTGCCACCTTTTATTCAACCGAATCACTCCATCATTTTACAATTGAGCCTCCTGGTTGGGGTCATTGTTATCTCTGAGTTTCTGTGTATGACAATTTATGCCACAGGAGGCAAAACATTACGTGTTTTCCTGAAACAAAGTGGCAATGTCAGATTATTAAACAAGATATCTGGCACGTTAATGATAGGCGTAGGGATCTGGCTCATTAGTAGTTAGTTATCGATCAACAATATAATTTACCCGAGCCAATGGTATGACTGTAGAAGCATTGATATTTGATTTAGGTAATGTCGTTATCGACATTGACTTTGAACGTATTTTTAAAAAATGGAGTTTTTATTCTGGGGTGCCAGTTGAAGAAATGCAGGCTGCTTTTCATATGGACGATGCCTATGAGCAGCACGAGAGAGGCGAAATTGAAGGCTTTGAATATCATCAGCATTTAGAGCAGAAGCTTGAAATGGAATTGTCCTATGAGCAGTTTCGTGACGGCTGGAATGACATCATGGTGGCGCCAATCGGCAATACCGTGCGCTTATTGGAGTCGTTGCGGGGAAGGGTGCCGTTATACGCGCTTAGCAATGCGAATACGTTACATAAAAATTACTGGGAAGAAATCTATCACGCTGAGCTGAGTCATTTCGACCAGGTTTTTGTATCATCAGATTTAGGCAGTCGTAAACCGGAACCTGCGATCTATCTTCGGGCGCTGGAACACATAGGAGTCGAACCAGAGAATGTTATTTTCTTTGATGACCTGGCGAAAAATGTGGAGGCGGCAAGGGCGTTAGGTATGACTGCTGTGCAGGTGCATTCGCCGCTAGATGTTGAAAAGTGTATTGCTGAGCACTTTTAAAAAACAGATTTATTAGCAGAGGTATAAACGTGAATAAAGATTAGCACTGATGCGGTTAGGTTAAGAGATGTAAGTGCCAAATATGTTGTCAATGTGGCGAATGCCGCAGTCCGTTGTGAAATTGTTATTGGCTTTAAAATGGATGTCGGCCTTTGAGGGCATACCGGATTAACTTAACTTAACGTAACAGCACCGAGTAGGTCCATGCCTGCTAATGCATTTTTTTATCACCACTAAAAAGTATTTTTATAGTCGTAACGACAATTCGTTTTGATTTCGTTCTTCTAGACACCAAGATTAGTTTGTCATGATTTGATAGTTAGATTAAATGAGCCTGCACCACTAATCCACAGCACTAACCCCATCATTATTGACCTGCGTCATTAGCTTAAAATCTGTTGCCTGATATATTTTAGGAATTGTTTAGCCTCTGGCTCTTTATGACATCACTCAAGGCAATATCTACCTCTTTGTTCGATAGCCTGCGAGATTTATTCCCGATTATCCTCGTCATCGGTTTTTTCCAGTTTGCTATTTTGCAGCAGCCAATTCCCAACTTTGGTGAGATAGCGATTGGTATTGTGTTCGTTGTGATTGGTCTGACTTTGTTTGTGCAGGGCTTAAATATGAGCTTATTTCCGATTGGTGAAACCATGGCGCATGCCTTTGCCAAAAAAGGGAGCCTGCCCTGGTTACTGGTCTTTGCATTTGCGCTTGGGTTTGGCACAACGGTTGCTGAACCCGCTCTGATTGCGGTGGCAGGCGAAGCAGCCAATGTGGCCGCTTTGGGCAATATGATAGAAAACACCGAGGTATCAATGGAGGCTTACGCTTTCGGTTTGCGAATCACCGTGGCGGTGGCAGTAGGCTTTGCTATCGTCGTTGGTGTGTTTCGTATTATCAAAGGCTGGCCTATTCAGTATTTAATAATTGGTGGCTATATGGGTGTGGTGGTGATGACTTTTTTTGCGCCTAAAGAAATCATCGGTATCGCTTATGATTCGGGCGGTGTCACCACTTCGACAATTACAGTGCCCCTGGTAACGGCCCTAGGTATTGGTCTGGCGAGTTCGATTAAAGGACGTAATCCGATGATAGACGGTTTTGGACTTATCGCATTTGCGTCACTCACACCGATAATATTCGTTATGGCTTACGGTATGGTGGTGTAGGCGATGCAGATAGTGATTGATTTACTGTTTACCATTGCTTCGACGGTTTGGGATGTGTTGCCGATTGCGTTTATTATTTTTGGATTCCAGTTTCTGGTATTACGCAAACCGATTGCCAATCTAGGAAAAATACTCACTGGCTTCGCATTGGTTTTAATCGGCCTAGGTTTCTTCCTTGAAGGTCTCGAAGCCGCACTGTTTCCTCTCGGTAAATTGATGGCGCAGCAATTGACTGACCCAGCATTTATTGCCGCTGGTAACACCGACAGCATTATTGGATGGTGGGATTATAAATGGGTGTATCTATTTGCTTTTGCCATTGGTTTTGCAACCACAATTGCAGAACCGGCGTTACTTGCTGTAGCAATCAAGGCTAATCAAGTATCGGCTGGCAGCATCGGTGTTTGGGGATTACGCATTGCGGTCGCCATCGGTGTTGCCATTGGTATCGCACTTGGTGTTTATCGCATTGTCACTGGTACGCCACTCTATTGGTACATCATCACCGGTTATGTTTTCGTGGTGATTCAAACGCTTTTCGCCCCCAGGCTTATCATTGCGCTAGCTTACGATTCTGGTGGCGTTACGACCTCTACAGTCACCGTGCCATTAGTGGCCGCTTTAGGTCTGGGTTTGTCCACTACTGTAGCTGGGCGCAATCCTTTGCTCGATGGTTTTGGCCTCATCGCTTTTGCCAGTCTCTTTCCCATTATATCGGTGATGGCTTACGCCCAGTTGTCTGAGTGGCAGGCCAAAGGTATTGAGCAAACGCAGTAAAAGAAAAGCTAAAAAAAAGGAGAAAATACTATGCATTTTAAACTCATCATTGCGTTAACTGAGGACGCCATAACTGACAAAATTGTCGATGCAGCACGAAACAAGGGTGCAACAGGATCGACCGTTATATCCAGCGCTCGTGGGGAGGGCATGAAAGTGACCAAAACTTTTCTAGGTTTGACCTTGGATACTCAGCGAGACGTCATTTTATTTTTGGTGGAAGAGCATCTTTGTTGCGACATACTCGAAACAATCGCCAATGCCGGTCAGTTCGATGCCAGCCCAGGTGCCGGCATTGCCTTTAGCATCGATGTAGAGGATGCGGTAGGTGTCTCGCACCAGGTTAGCCAGTTATGCGGCGTTATTGAGCAAGAGCTATGAACAGAAAAAAAGTAGTAAGAGTGCTAGATGTTATGCGCACTGAATTTGATTTGGTCGATGGCCTCAGTACCGTAGCAGAGGCCTTGATGCATTCTAATCATCCAGAAGCCAGATGTTTCATCGTAAACAAGCGTCATGAAGACGACGAATATGGCATATTGCTACTATCGGACATCGCCAAAAATATACTTTCAAAAAACAAGCCTCCAGAGCGCGTCAACGTTTACGAAATTATGTCAAAACCAGTGATTAGCGTGAAACCCGAGATGGATATTCGATATTGTTCACGACTATTTGAGAATTTCGGCCTTAATCGAGCACCAGTAATCGAAAATAATAAGGTGATTGGTATTGTCGGTTATAGCGATATTGTGTTGCGTGGTATTCGCGATAGGTTGAAGTAAGCTACACATCTGAACTCAGTTGATTTCTGGAAAAATCAAGATAAAACTCTCTCAGTTTTACCGACAATAGTTTCGTTAATGATTCTGTCGGGCGAAATACAAGGCCATGTATAACAGCCGGCCGTGATTTGAACCAATCAGAAATTGACCCTTCACGGCCCTTTACCATCATTGCTAAATAGGTTTATTTTGAAATGAATGACTAGGTTTTTCTTCGTTGCACTGATGAGTTGTTTGAGATTTACAATTTCCCGTTCTGACGCGGATCCCAACTTACTTATCGCTGGGTCAGCTTATACACGGTAGGCAGGTGAATTACGACTTCTTAATACTCCCTTTGACAAGGCTATTTCAGAACCTTTTATGCATGCCAAAACCTCCATCGATATCAGCGGATAGTTAACTTGCTGGGGACTCGCAGTGATGTAAGTCAAATCTAAACGCTATAGTTTTTTGATTGGTATGAATTATCAGCCGAGCTCTTTATTACTTCTTGACGTAAAAATTTATACTGAATGAAGTGTTCATTAAACAATCACATCGATCGAATTAAATTATTCTACTATTAACATGTTTTAATTTCACATTAAGGAACTTGTATAATATTTAAATAATAATAAATGTCTGTTTTAATTAACAAAATGTTCAGTATAATGAACGATATTAATGTCGTGGATGAGTATCTTCGATGCCGTAGCTGACAGTATAAGTCTGGTCACCTATCTATCTTGGGTGGTCTCGATGAAGTCATTATGATGGCGGGCCTTGCGGTCTACTTGAAATCACCTAACTAATATTATTTATGCTCTAAGGACGAATAACTATGCGATCGAATACTCCCAATGTGATTATTGAGTCCGACTATTTCAATCATAATCTCAATAAATTGCGAACAAAGCCGGGCAGAATTTTTGGTTTATACGGTATAGGTCCTTCGGCCTATTCAGACGCTATTGTATTAGAAAAGAGGAATGGTTGATGACGACACTCAGCAGCTCGACAGTACACAATCATAAAACCCTTGAGCCTAAACCTATAGGCAACTCCGCGAACGCGCATTTTAATCTAAGTAAATATTGGGGCAACTTGCTCTATGGTATAGGTACCCTTATTGTTATAATGGGGCCAGTTTTGATAGGTATGGAAATTATGACCTGGGTAACCACTTTTGTGGGTATCGATTTGGGTGTTCTCATTATTTGTTGCTTGCTTGGAGTCTGGAAGAGCCTACCAAGCTCTGCTCGAGGGCCCCGTCAAAAAAGATAGTTTCAACTGATAAATTTGTATTTCACATTATGCCTGTAGCAAAGCGAATAAAATTACTGCGCGAATCAAGAGGTCTTTCATTGAGAGCCCTATCAGAATTGTGCAATGTAAGCCCCTCAACCCTTTCACAAGTCGAGCAAAGCGTTACATCGCCATCAGTCGCCACATTGGAGAAGCTGGCCCACGGCTTGCGAGTTTCAATGGCATCTTTTTTTGTCGATAATGAGGTGGATCAGACAGTGGAAGTCCTAAATTTGGATGACTGTGCCACCTTTACCCTGCGTGGCAATGCCAAGCTTATTCCGTTGTCAGCACAGCGTCATAGCTCCAGTTTTGAACCAATTATTGTGCGCCTAGAGCCGGGTGGAATGCTCGCAGAACAGCCGTTTTTAGTCGGTATAGAATCGGAGTTTGTATGGATTCGCTCTGGTTGTGCCACGCTTTATTACGATGGCACTGAAACCACACTAAATGAAACACAGGCGGTCTACTATGATCCTAGGCGGCCTCATAACTGGCATAATCCAAATGATATCGCATGTGATCTATTTCTGGTCCGGCAGCGATAGCGCTTTAGGTTTCTTCATAGCGCCTATTAAAGTCGGAGTGCTAACTTTAGCCCTGAGTAGACTCCGGTTATGAAAGCCATCGAAATTAATGAATGGACACATCCGACGCTAGATTTTCTGTAGAACGCAGTCCTGAAGAGCCCACAGTGATGATATATCCAGTTTGGGCATTAAAATTGTAGCAGATATAAGACATGCCTAGCCATCCCCTACTGATTAGAATATTCCCGTTTTTACGTTGGGGCCGTCGTCTTACGTCAGAAACCATCAAGGCAGATGTTATGGCTGGTTTGACTGGTGCTGCTATTGCCTTCCCTCAAGGTGTCGCATTCGCTACGATAGCGGGTTTGCCCCCTGAATATGGTTTATATACGAGCATGGTTCCGGCCATTATAGCCGCACTATTTGGTTCTTCCTGGCACCTCGTATCTGGCCCCACAACAGCGGCATCAATTGTCATGTTTTCGTCCTTAAGCACACTCGCCCTGCCGGGTAGTCCTGAGTATGTCTCGCTCGCCATAACGCTGGCATTTATGGTGGGCATCTTGCAGCTATTCATGGGGTTTGCTCGGCTTGGTGCGTTAGTCAACTTTATATCAAACTCCGTCATTATTGGTTTTTCTGCCGGAGCCGCATGTTTGATCGCGGCAAAACAGGCGAAGACATTTCTGGGACTCGATGCAGTTGAGCATGACCATTGGGTTGATACGGTTAGTTATCTGTGGGAGTACTGGTATCAGTTTCATCCTATGGTGATGCTGGTCGGTGCGATTACATTATTGACTGGTGTGGTTGTGCAAAAGAGGTTTCGAAGTACTTATATGATAATTGCGTTATTTGTCGGCAGTGCCTCGGCGGTTATTTTTAACGCTGTTTTAGGTGAGTCAGTAACCCATATTCAAATGGTCGAAGCATTGCCAAAACAATTACCACCACTATCGATGCCCGAGTTTTCACTAGATGCCTTGAGAGATTTGGGGTCGCTGGCAATAGCGACAGCTTTGTTTGCACTGACAGCATCGGTTTCTACCGCTCGTTCAATCTCGATCCGTTCCGGACAACCCATCGAAGGTAATCAAGAATTTATAGGGCAGGGGCTTTCTAATATTATGGGCAGTTTTTTTTCGTCGTATGTATCAACAGGGTCTTTTAACCGCAGTGGCGCTAATTTCGAAGCGGGTGCTCGCTCACCTCTGGCGGCTATTTTGTCTGGAGCATTACTGGTAGTAATTGTATTAGTGGTCGCTGATATGGCCACTTATCTGCCCGAGGCGGCAATAGCTGGCTTACTCATTCATGTGGCTTGGCGGTTGATCAATTTTAAGCAAATTCGGAAGATAATAACGGCTGATAGAAAAGAGGCTGGTGTACTCATAGTCACTTTTCTGAGTACATTATTATTGGACCTGGAGTTTGCTATCTTACTCGGTGTAGTGTTGTCACTGATGTTTTACTTACGCAAAACATCTAAACCTAAGTTAGAACCGAGAGCGCCAGATCAAGACAGCAGGAAGCGAAAATTCAAATCTGGCACCAGCTTTCTTGAATGCCCTCAAATGAAGATGCTGCAACTGGAAGACTCACTTTATTTTGGCTCAGTATCACATGTTGGCGAATTGCTGCGACGCTATCGAGAACATTATCCAGATCAAAAACATCTATTTTTGATGGCACAGGGCGTTAATCAGGTTGATGTTGCTGGTGCAGAATTACTCGTCAATGAATCCAAGGCCAGGAAAGCTATCGGTGGAGACCTGTACCTTTATCAACTAAAAGACAGCGCGATGAAAATCATTAATCGCGGTGGCTATATTGTCGATCTCAATCCCACCAATATTTTTGACTCCAAAGAAGAAGCAATTTCGAACATTTTTTCTCGTTTAGACAGGAACATTTGTGCCACTTGTGAAAACCGTATTTTTATTGAATGTGGTTCTATTGCACCGAAAGGCAGAAGACGTAAGCCAGAACAAGCACCACTAGAAGCAAGCTTACCTTAACTGACAAACTATAGATTTAAGCCTTATTTAATAAACGGCGTTATAACTTTTCAGGCTAGTCAGATTACTCTGTCTGAGGCACAAACTGGGTATTGAGTGCAATGTCGCGTGGTGTCTTGACCATAAGTGATTTCAGAAAATCCCTTTTTCCGGTAAAGTTCTTAAGTTACAGCGCATTGGGTCGAAAAGGCTGTATTTATGGTCACTAAATCTTCTACACTAAAAGTCATATGTTAAAGAATATTCTAAAAAAATCTGGGTCTGATGAAAAAACAAAGGCTGGCGTGCTTGCCGATCTCAGGCGAACGCTAAAAGTCGGTGACCGAGTCGGCTTCATGCATCAGGGCAAACTGCTTGGCGGGGCTGTTGTTTTAGCTATAGAAGATAATCGACTATTGTATGAGCCACTTGAATCCATTGGTGGTTTTAAGACTGCGTCGATAGTCAGCAATTTAGAGCAAGGCATACCTTGGAATTTTTCCGTTAAAGCACTAAAAGTTATCAAGGAGGGTTCTGATACTTACCTGCAAAGTGTTATTCCATCACGAGTCAATCTCAATAGTCGGCGTAATAACTTCCGAGTGCCAACTCCGTATAATTTAAAAGCTGAATTGCACTTTGTAATTGACGGCCACCGCTGCGTTGCCAGTATTCTAGATTTATCTCGAACTGGCGCACAAATTAGTTTTAATAATCGCCCCAATTCATCGTTTGGAGTCGACAAGGTAGTCAAAAATTCTAAATTAAAACTAGGGTGGGATGATCCTTTAGTCGTTGATTTTCAGCCATGCTGGACTTCAGATTCAGAAAAAGTACTGCGTGCGGGCATTAAATTTATCGATATTCCCAACGCTGACTCCGACCGCATCCATCAACAGGTTGGTGAAATCGAAAGAGCTTTAATACGTAAATTAAAAGGACTGGATTAGAGCAGTTGAGCTAGATTTCCAGCATTCTTGCACCCCATGGACCAGGCAGCCTAATATGGGCTCGACAACGACCTCCCTCATACTCACGATTCTAATAGCGGCTTATCCTCAACTTTAAATTATAGAGTCGAGGATACTTGGCCTGTTTTTTTACCAGGTGCTGGCTCGGGCATTCTCCCAGTCGTAGTGCCAGCCTTCTGGTATTGTCTTGTCGTCCAAAAGGCAACCCGACGAAAGTTGGGGGTAAAGCTGCGCGTAGTTTTTAACCTCTGTACCTTGAATACGGCGGTTAATGTGGTGAGGATGAAGATCTTGAATAGTACTTAAGCCAGCGGCACCAATCAGCTCTACTAAATTTCTAACGGTCTCATAATGGAAGTTAGCGACCCTTTGAGCCTTATCCGTTACCACTATCGCTTTAGTGCGTGACGGGTTTTGGGTGACAATACCAGTCGGGCAGAATGTGGAATGCGCTAAACATTTTTCCTGATGCGATAATGCGAATTTGATCCCTTAAACCAACACCGATAAGGGCGCTATTGACGAATATTAAGGCGTCACGGATGGGGGTTCCGACTGAGTTTGTCATTTCGGTGGGGGCGGCGCCTGTGCCGCCTTCGCCACCGTCAACGGTAATGAAATCAGGTTTGATCCCCGTTTCCAGCATCGCTTTACAAATAGCTAAAAATTCGTCTCGACGACCGATACATAATTTGAATCCGACTGGTTTACCGCTAAATAATTCACGTAATTTACTGACAAACTGGAGTAATCCCGCAGGCGTTGAAAACGCCGAGTGTGACGGAGGAGAGACCATATCCTGACCCATTGGTACATGGCGGATGAGGGCAATTTCCTGAGTTAACTTAGCCGCAGGTAAAATCCCGCCGTGACCCGGTTTGGCGCCTTGAGATAGTTTTATTTCTATCATTTTCACCACCTCTTCAGAGGCGTTTTGCTGGAAGGTTTGAGGGTTGAAACCACTTTCGTCATCACGACAGCCAAAATAACCAGTGCCAATTTGCCAAACAATGTCGCCACCATGTTGAAGATGATAAGGACTCATGCTGCCCTCGCCGGTATTGTGAGAAAAACCACCGATCTTAGCTCCTTTATTTAACGACATAATGGAATTTTTGCTCAATGCACCATAACTCACGGCGGAAATGTTCATTGGAGATGCCATGTAGGGCTTTAAACATGCGTCACCACCAAACTTGATGCGAGGGTCAAAATCCGTTACATGTTTAGGTTGTAGTGAATGGTTCACCCATTCGTAACCATCGCGATTGACATCAAAAATGGTACCGAAAGGACGCGTGTCTCTGTCCCCTTTGGCTCGTTGATAGACTAAAGAACGAAATTCTCTGGGGATGGGGCTGCCACTTATTTCGTCTTCAACAAAGTATTGTTGGATTTCTGGTCGGAAAGATTCAAGTAAGTAATGAAATCGGCCCAACACGGGGTATAAACGTTTGATGAATTGTTTGGTTTGCAGCATATCTGACAGTCCTAAAACAATGATGGGTACTACAACAACAAACAACCAAAGAGCGTTAGGTGCCGCTAAACTGAGCACGTAAATGAGTGCGGGGACAGCGAATACGAAAATGCTAAAACTTTGACGAACTGTCATGAAATATTCCCTAAAAATAGTTGTTATACCTGTGACTTTGGTTTTCCTTCACTTGTTTGAGTGGCGAATTTGATATTGATATCAGACGCCAAACTTTCGCGACAGGCTTTCGACTGGTGTTATTCTAGTTAATGATCTGATTGAACTGTTTCTCTCGGAGAATCAAAAAAGTGTCCAAACAGCTCACTAGTTCGAAAGGCTTCGATATATTTAACATTGGTCTGACTAGATTAGAGTTTTTGGGTTCCATATTCTGATCAGAGCTCACATCACTCATAGGGCATTCAATCATTTTTTGCATCGGGTCATCATCAATCCCATTTAATTGCAATCCGCTGTTTTCTTCGTTGTGTTCCAGAAAAGGCTGGTACAACGTAAAAATAGTGCAGATGCTTTTTGTTCAATAGGTTCTAACCAATAGTTCGAGAATATCGATTATTAATGCAGTATTATTCGTATTTTTTTTAAATAGAAAAACTGTTTTAATATGAAAACGTTCAGTATCGAAATTTAAATGCCGGAGCAAGGCATAAAGATTAATATCGGATCTAAAATCTTTATATTAATCGATGCTACTCGTAATTTACGTTACATTACGTTTGACGTTCATAATTTCCCTTAACTGAGTTAGAATGTTAAGCAACGTATTAAACTGCTGATCCAGTCAATTTTTGCAAGACTGGTAGAAGGCGCCACCTAAACTATAGCGAACCAAATTATGGAACTTATACCTCAGCTCGCCGGACTCCTTTCCAGCCCATTACTTTGGGTTGCAATCGTCATTTTGTACACTCTCAAACAGGGCATTCACTTCGTGCCTCAAAACCGAGGTTATGTGATTTATACGATGGGTAGATACGACAAGACTCTGTCCGCAGGTTTGAACTTTATTGTCCCCTTTATACAAAAAGTGGCCGCTGACAGAAACCTAAAAGAGCAGGCTATGGATATTTCTTCTCAGTCTGCGATTACCAAAGACAACATCACTTTGGATATCGACGGTATTCTGTTTATGAAAGTGACTGATGCCGGTGCGGCGACCAATAATATCACCGACTACAAGATGGCGGTGACACAATTGGCGATGACAACGATGAGAAACGCTATTGGTTCGATGGAGCTGGACGAGTGTTTCCAAAGTCGCGATTCTATTAATGCAAGGATTCTTGCGGCAATGACTGAGGCCACTCAACCTTGGGGCGTTATGGTGACGCGTTATGAGATTAAGGACATTTCACCGCCTCAGTCGATCCGTGAAGACATGGAAAAGCAGATGACTGCAGAACGCGAAAAGCGCTCGGTGATTTTAACCGCAGAAGGCGTTAAAACATCAGCTATTACAGAGGCTGAGGGACTGAAAGCGGCCCGTGTACTTGACGCAGAAGCTGCCAAGGCAGAACAGGTGCTGGCGGCCGAGGCATTTAAAGAGGCTCAAATACTTAACGCAACAGGTAAGGCAGAGGCTATTCGTCTGGTGGCAGAGGCAGATGCCAATGCGCTGGCGAAAATAGGTGATGTGGCTAACACGCCCTCAGGTGAGGCGGCTGTTTTGCTCAAACTCGCGCAGGATGCGATTGCAGCCCATCAGGCAATTGCCGCAACCAGCACAGTGGTACTTACCGATGGAAAAACCAGTGACAATATAGCTAATACAGTCGCTCAGGCCATTGCGGTTTCCAGTAGTCTCAATTTATCCGGGCAGTCAGCAGAGGTCTAATTAATGGATATCGCAGCGTATATTTCAGACAATCATGCCCACCTATTTTATGCTTTAGCGGGTGTGAGTTTCATTGTTGAACTGACGCTGATGGGCCTAAGTGGCCCTTTGTTATTCTTTGCTATCGCTAGCTTTATTACTGCTGTGCTGATTTCTATGGGGCTGATTTCAGGATGGGAAGTCGAATTTTTTGCCGTAGGAGTTTTGACCGCGTTAACGGCACTCGTATTATGGAAACCTCTGAAGCGTTTCCAAAATACGGGTGATGGCAGCGACAACAGCAGCGATATGATTGGCCGGCAAGTGCCTGTCAGTAAAACCATCAGTCAGACTGAGGGCTCTATTCGTTATTCAGGCATCAATTGGAACAGCCGACTGGATGAGGATTCTGGGGTAGAGGCCATTGATAAGGGCCAAATGTGTATGATCACCTCAGTTGATGGAAATATTATGTTGGTAAAGCCTCTGGCGAGCAGCTAGAGGCTTGTTTCCTTTACCCCCGGTTGTGCCGTTTCAAACCGTTATTCTTCAACACGCTCTCGAAACTGAGAGATAACTAAATCGAAACTACTAAGGCAGCATGGCTATTTCTCAGGAAGGCTTTTGACCCAGTCTTTTAGGCTTTAAATCTTCGCCTATGAGGGCCTGCTGTTTATTATTTTTTGTTTTTAGGTGGGCTGATGGGCCTGATCTGTTATCAATAAAACGCCACTGAGTTTTGGTGTTCGATTGTGTTTTGGGTTAGGTGACGCGGATAATTCAGGGTATAGAAAGTGATGATTAGATGAACGGGCCCTGTCTAACAGAGCCGTCACGGCGTTAAGGCGCATTCCTTCATTATTGTTAACTCCGCGTTGCAGTTTACATCGAATTATAAATTCTGGTTCCGGGGTCGACCTTAAGCAGCGGCCCAGTTCCCCAACAATGTCGTTGGTAAATAATAACCTGCTTAGTTAGGCGAGTACTTGTTTGATTGCGTCAAAACCATTAAGAACCTTTACGTCATTATCTCGGGTCAGTAGCTCTTTTGACAGAACGTCTCAATACTGGATAGAAAAGATTGCTTGTATTGGGTGTATACAGTCGTTGCAGATGTCTTAACAAGTAAACCCTAAGTTCAAGGAATCTAATAATTTCAACCAAAGTCCTCTCTTACCATTATTGGCATCGGCTTTTTCTAAGGCGTGATGAGTGAATCTAACCCCTAACCATCGCAGAGGTTCAGGCACCCATGAAAGTGGCCTTTTCTTAACAAACTGAATGTCGAGAATTTCACTAGGGGCATAACCCAGTAATTCGATACCAATTCTAGCGCCAAATCGAGATGCTCCAACGCCAAGCCCTGTGTAACCGACTGACCAGGCTACTCTGCCATTGTAGGTAACTCCAGGAACCATGCAAAAACGCGGAGAGGTGGCTATTATGCCGCTCCATCGATGACTAAATTTTATGCCTTTAAGTTGAGGGAATGTTTCAAAAAATTCTGATGATAACCGTTCAAAACGCGCTGGTATGTCAGCCCGACGTTCACTGATATCGCTATTACAATAATAACTTACGGCACCACCACCCCAGGTAATGCGATTGTCTTTTGTGAGACGGTAGTAATGAAACATATTGGCGTGATTACCAATAGCATGTCTTGATTTAAACCAGTTCATGGACTTTATCTGCTCTGCAGTGAGAGGTTTCGTCGCTAATTGATAATCCCAAACGGGTATTACTGTTTTACGGATTTTACTCATGACGCTAGTGAACGCATTGGTGGCCATCAAAATTTTGTTACTTTTGATGACACTTTCAGTACCTTCGGCAGCGCAGGTTGTCTGCATGGCTGACTTCCCAAGAGGCTCAACTTTACTGAGTTTGGTACCTTCGAATATCCTTACGCCAAGTGCAAGAATAACTTCCTTTAGCCCCCAACACAGGCTTGCTGGATCAATAACGCCATCAAGACCACCGCGAAACTAAATAGCTGCTTTGTAAGTAGGTGAGTTTACTTGCGCTTGAATGGTCTCTTCATCAAACCATACAACATCGTCACCTTCAGCTTTAGATTGTTCATAAATTTTTCTTAACGCTTCGACGGTATCAATGTTTGTGGCGATCTCTAACGAGCCTACCTTTTCGTATCGTGCATCGATGTTATAGCGTTCCAGGGTGTCTATAAACTCCCTCATATTGATTTGTCCCAGTTCGTGGAGCTTTTCTGCTTCACCAGGAAAATGGTGATCAGTGTTAGTTTCTTCATGAGTCAGACTTGAATCTAAAAATCCCCCGCTACGGCCAGAAGCACCGAAGGCGATTGTATTTTGTTCAATAAGAATAATATCGGCATCAGGTCTACGTTCCTTGGCTTGTAAAGCGGCCCAGAGTCCGGTGAAACCGCCACCTATGATTAATAGCTCACATTTATCGTCACTCAATAATGCGGGTAATGGCTCTGGGCATTTATCTTGATCATGCCAAACTGAACAATATTTAGAATCTTTTATCGCTTCAAGGTGTTGTTGCATTAGTCTTTGTTCTGTTGATTTTAGACATTAAATTGAGGGCTTCACGCTGCCAGTACTATTAGTACTATGTAGAACCGTCTATACAATATTACTAGACGTTGCTATCGGCTGAATCTGAAGCACTATATCTGTATGGAGTCATGTAGCAAAGTGGAGGAGCCAGCAATTAATTTAAACCAATTTTTTAGCCCTCATCCCTCGGCTTTAATTCAAAACGAAAAATAAAGCCGGTTTTCCCAGATTTTTATCGTGCTAATAGACCTTAAGTAAGCCCCATCAATTGAGGCAACCATAAAACGATGCCGGGCATTGCGACTAGTGCCGCTATGGTTAAAGCATCGGCTATGAAAAACGGCGTGACACCTCGAAACACATCTTGCACGCTACATTCAGGTCTAACTCCTGCGACGACAAAGCAATTGAGTCCAATGGGTGGCGTTATCAAACAGAACTCAGCCATTTTAACGACGATAATACCGAACCAGATCGAGCAACCGACACTGGATACTCCAAATGCGGAATCAGCTGCTGTTACTGCATCACCACCATTGAGTGCGATGACGGCGGGATAAACAACGGGTAAAGTCAGTAGTAACATGCCGATCGCATCCATAAACATACCGAGTACTGCATAGGCGAGTAATATCAAAACCAGAGTCATCATTGGGCTTTGATCGAGGCCGGTAATCCAGTCAGAAAAAGCAGAGGGTAGGTCGGCAAAACCAAGGAAACGAACATACAGCAGTACGCCCCAGATAATGGTAAAGATCATCACGGTTAACTTGGCCGTTTCCATTAACGCACCTTTTAATTCATTCCAGCGCATGCCTTTTTTCAATGCCATACAGAGTATGACGAAAGCGCCAAGAGAGCCTGCTTCTGTCGGTGTGCCAACGCCGCCATAAATACAAACGATGATGATGCCGATAACAAAGAAAATTGGAAAGGCGGCAGGCAGTGACTCAAAGCGTTGCGCCCAGCTAAAACCTCTGACTGGTGGGCCAAAATCTTTATTTGTTGTGGCCATGAAAACGATCAAGCCACCATATACCAGGGCAGAGAACGCACCCGGTAAGAAGCCCGCCATGAGCAGTGCGCCAACATCTTGTTCTACAATAATGGCGTAAATAACCAGGATTGCAGAAGGCGGTATTAGAGAGGCCAGTGTGCCACTCGCGGCAACAACACCTGCCGCAAAACGTTTGTCATAACCTAGCTTTAACATTTCGGGAATCGCAATTCGAGCAAACACAGCCGAGGTCGCTACTGAGGCACCGGACACCGCCGCAAAGCCAGCCGCGGATAATACGGTGGCAACACCCATGCCACCAGGTAACCAGCCGACCCATCGCTTGGCTGCTTCGAAAAGGGCGCGAGTCAATCCGGCGTGATAGGCCAGAAAGCCAATTAATATGAAAGTTGGAATGAGTGAAAGGGATAGAGTTGATACTTTTGAATGAGGGATGGTGCCGGCCATTTTTACCGCAACCATAAAACCGCGCTCAAACCCCATCTTCGCCGTGAATATCCATAATAGGCCGATGAAACCAGCCATGGCAGCCGCAAAGGCCACTCGTACACCGATGACGACGAGTAAAAGCATTAAGCCGGTCACCCATAAGCCAATCGAAATTGAGTCCATTTGTCCCATTGTTTCGATGAGATTCATTTGCTTTCTCCCATCAAAGACTCAGCTTCGGCGGCCGCAACGGCAGCGGCATCTTCAATTAATGGAACTGCTACCGGGTTATCGCCACCTTCTATAATGGCTCTAATATAGCCCCAGATTTGTAAAATTAAGCGTAGTGCCAAAATGCTCAGTGCAACAGGTACTACTAGTTTGGCTGGCCAGATCGGCAGGTTGATATCGATCGAAGAGTCACCAATTTGATAAGCGCGAAGGAAGTGCAGAAAAGAGCCATAAATGAGCACCAGGGTGACGCTCAACATTAAAAGGACTGATATCAATTCGGTCACCCATAACGGACGGCCATGAATTTTCCCGACCAGCATATCCATTCGAATATGCCCACCTTCACGTTGTGTATAGGCAATGCCCAGAAAAGCAAAAAAGGCCATGGCCTGCTCGACCCAATCGATATAACCAGAGATGGGTAACGAGAAAATCCAGCGTCCGAGTACATTACCTGTCGCAAGAAATACGAGCAAGAAGATGACGATACCCCCTGCCAAAGTTAGAACAGTCTCAAGCCTGAGGAATAATCTGTCGATTTTACTCAGGTAGCTATCGTCCTCTAGCACTCTATTTGAACTCGACATTGAACACTCTCCGGGCAGGGTCATACCACCGCAGGCCTAAAGCGCGCGGTGGTATAAGTTTTAACGTTGTTTATTCTCTTTCGATTATTCTATTGGTTGAATAAATTTTCTGTGAAGTCATACAGTGCTTTCGAGTCGAACTGATCGGCGTATTTTTTGATCCAGTTTTCACGAACCGTTGCTGCCAGCTTGTCTAACTCGGCTGTTTGAGTAGCAGAAAAAGTAACACGTGCTACACCAGCACCAGTAATTTCTTTTTCATACTTCTTGGTCGCGTTGTTGTTGTAGTTGTCGACATAATATTTGATGGCTTCATCAACAGAACCGAGTAATGCTTGACGATTGGCGTCGCTCAAGGAGTTTAAAGCTTCGGTATTAACAACTACTGGGCAGTTGGCTGAACCAAGGTTCAAGTTAGTTGAAGCCCATTTACCCACTTTGAAAGTTTTGGTTGCGACGTGGGCATGCGGTGCAAATGTAGCTGCATCGATAACACCAGAGTCCATTGACTGACGAACTTCCGAAAACGGCACGCCCGTTTTTACAGCGCCTAATTGGCCTAATACTCCCATGATACCACCCGGTCCTCGGACTCTAAGTCCTTTGAAGTCAGATAGTGCGGTGAGCGGCTTTGATTTGCTCACAATATTGTATTGGGGCATCGGTGTCGGCATTAAGATTGTCGCATTCCAGCGGGCTAGGTCTTTTATTACAATCGGATTCTCGTAAACCTTGGTATAGATTTCTGCCGAACGCGCTAGTGATACATCTTTGGCGAAAGGTAATTCTGTGACGGTGATCGTTGGATTTTTATCGCTGTGATAAAACGAACAAAACTGAGCCATTTCGAAAGCACCAAATGAAATGCCGTCTAAATTTTCTTTTGACTTGGATAGCCCGCCGTAAGAGATTTTTAGCTTAAATTCACCGTTAGTTTTGCTGCTAACTAACTCTGCTAGCTTTTCTACATTCTCAGTAAAGGCTCGTTGTTTTCCCCAAAGAGAGACATTCCACTCTGTTGCTGCCTGTACTTGTGTCGCCATCAAGCTGACACCTATAGCTGATGTTAAAATTATACTTTTGATTTTCATACAATGCTCCAGTGGTTAAATTAACGTTATTTTTGATAACTCGTTGTTAGATCGTTCTGTAGTTCTTCTGCTCTATAGCAATGCAAGTGGCATGCCAAAAATAATAAGCGGCGTTAGAGGCATGCCTGGCAACGGTTGCTAGATTTGGCGAAGTATTGGCTAACATGTAATGAGACATTTATTTCCTATGGTATCGGAATAACAGGCGTAATTGTTCCTATTTTCTATTTCTTATAGTCTGCCGTGGATATTTGAAAACGTGTTGTTTTTTGATTAAAGGTACGGCGTTCAAGTTTAAGGTCTTCCAGAACCGCAGATACGCTGCCGTTGTATTGGCTTAGTTTACTTCGAATCAAATTTTCTTCGTAGGCCTCAACCTGTTGTTTGAGCGATAAGTCAGTATCGTTACTGGCATCGATGTCAGCTACCAGTGCATGATCTATATCTTTACATCCATTAATCACAAACCTGGTTGCGACATTAATCAGTTCTCGTATATTGCCGGGCCAATCATAGTCGAGTAAGGCCAGTTCGGTGGGCTGTGTTAAAGGTTGGTATTCGATTTTAAAACTTTCACAATGCTGTAAAACATAATATTCGAATAGTGAAAGAATGTCGTCTTTGCGTTGGCGCAATGGCGGGATATGGCATTCTCCAACCTGTAATCGAAAATACAAATCCTGGCGAAAACTATCGTGGTTGCGTAAATCTTCTTTACTGGCTGAGATGATACGAAAGTCAGTTTTGATTTCTTTGTTACTGCCCAGAGGCGTTACAACGCCATCTTGTAAAACTCGCAATAGCTTAGCCTGAATCGAAGGTTGTAAGCTTTCAATTTCATCGAGGAAAAGGCTGCCACCCTTAGCAAATTCTAGTTTGCCAATGCGCGGGCTTGAGGCATCGGTGAATGCGCCTTTTTCATACCCAAATAATTCCGCTTCAGCCAGATGATCCGGAATGGCCGCGCAGTTCAGCGCGACGAAAGGCCCTTCGCTTCTCCCACTGAACTCATGTATGCATCGTGCGACTAATTCTTTACCAGTGCCTGTATCGCCGTATATTAAAACTGGGATGTCCATCGGTGAAAACCTGAGCAAGTCCTGTTTGAGCTTTTGCATCATTGAACAGTGGCCAATAATGCGATAGTCGATGGACTTATGGACCGCCAGTCTTTGTTTGGTTTCTAAAAGCGATAAACTGAGGAAACGTTTGTCGACTGCTCGATGAATGCTTTTAAGTAAGCGGTCGGTATCAACCGGCTTCTCAATAAAATCATAGATGCCATATTTCATCGCTTCAACGGCTATGGTTATATCGCCATAGCCTGTCATCAAAATCACGGGCATATCTGCATCTAGAGTTTTAATTTTTTTTGAAAATTCCAGTCCATCGCCACCAGGCATGCGTAAATCAGTAATAATGACAACCGGTGCATGTGGTTTTAATTCTGCCAGAACAGGTTTTGGTGAATCATAAGCTTTTACGTGGTGATATTGGGTCGATAACAGGTCGACCATATTTTCACGAACATCTCGGTCGTCATCAATAACAATGATTGTAATGGCCTGTCGGTCAGTCTCTGTCGTCAAATTCATGGATTTATGTGTTGATCTCAATGGCTATTACAGAGCGGCAGCGTAATCGTAAACCGGGCACCGTGCGACAAGTTTTCGGCAACAATGGAGCCGCCATATTCCTGGATTATTTCATGGCAAATAGATAATCCAAGGCCGAGCCCTTTACCGATCTCTTTGGTTGTAAAATAGGGGTCGAATAATTGGCCCATCACTCGCGAATTAATGCCATCGCCGTTATCTTCAATGGTGATTAAGGCTTTATCATCTAAAGAAGCCAGAGCGACTGAAATAAACGGCTGATCAGAGTTTGCCATGGCGTCGATTGCGTTTTGAATGATATTGGTTAGAACGAGATCGAGTTTTAGTGGATTTATTTTTACGATTACCGATGATTGAAGATTGTCTCGGTCGATATTGACTTGCTTTTCTTTCAGTTTGTCCTGATACAGGTTTATCGATTGTTTTATTAATAATGCCAAATCCTGACGCTGGATACTCTCACCATCTTCGTACGAAAAGTACTTCAAAAGTTTAATCACGTTATTCATTTTTTCACTGAGAGGCGCTAAACGAGAAATTGAATTAACCGCACCAGTCCAGTCATCCTTGTTAACTTTTAACTGGACAGCGGCAATGGAACTGTTCATGGCGGATAGGGGTTGGCTAAGTTCATGCACCACGGTTGCTGCCATTTGCCCCAATGCGGCAGCTTTGCTTTGTTGAACCAGTACGGCCTGTGCATCGCGCAATGCCTGAGTCCGCTGCTCTACCTGTTCTTCCAGCGATTCGTTGAGTTTGATGACGGCTTGCTCAGCTTTTTTCCGTTTTTCAATATTGATCAAGGTAACCAATAAACGCGTATCGTTTTCTATGTTGACCTGGCTGATGGCAAACATGACTTGGGTCGACTTTAGATTGCGGCTTAAGACGTTGCTTTCATGGAAAGGGATCATGATGTCACTATGCTGTTGTCGGATGTTTTCGAATCTATCTATAATATTTTGATCTGTCATATTTAGATCTATCATACTCATATCGAGAACCGATTGAATTGGAACTGATTTTTGATTATTAGTCGCAGTATCCAGTTGCAATAGCGCTCTAGCAGCATTATTAAGGAACAGAATATCACCTTGTTGATTGATCGAGACGACTCCAATCTGTATTTTTTCTATAATTACTTCCAGCTCACGTCGATGCCTGAGTTCGTTATCCTCTGATTGCTTTCTGGATTTAAGTTTTGACTGTCGCTCGCGATAGTACAAATACGCCAGAATTAGTGTGCCAAAAAATATGATGAAAAATATGACTGAATTCTGAATAAAACGGCTGTTTTTTTCTAAATAATATAAGTTCCAATCGGTGTCTGTAATGGGCGATGAGTTAACCAGATAGGCTTCATCATCAATCATCCAGAAAGACAATGAAAGGTTGAGGTCGCGAGCGAACTCATAGGTTTTCTGAAATAGGTTGGATACTTTGGTTTTACCAAACTGCTGCTGTTCAAGCATTGTAGACTGTACCTGATCAGACAGTTGGCCAACACTTTTGTATCGCCATTTTGCCTGTCCACTTAGAATAATGACGTTGTTTTGTGATGCGACAAGGATATTCTGCCCAGCGTCCCGCCAGTTCCCCTCCCATTCGCGTAAATCCAGTTTCACAACAATGACACCTATGACGCCGCCGCTGTCATTCAATACTGGTTCGGAAATGAAGAAACCAGGTATACCTGTAGTCGCACCAATTGCGTAATAGAACTGACGATTTTTTTGTTCTATTGCATTTTTAAAGTAGGGCCGAAATGAATAGTTTTGATGCAAAAAACTGCTGCTTTGATCGAAGTTGCTTGCTGCAACCACTTTGCCAGTTTTGTTCATTAGGTAAACAACACTCGCTCCCGATCGATACGCGACGAATTGAAACTGTCGATTTAAATCTTTCTCATGATCATTTTGATTTACCAGGGAATCTTTAACATTGTCATCACTTGCCAGTAGGGCGGGCAAATATTCATACTGGCTAATAGAGGCTTTGAAAGACTGCTGCAAGAAACGAGTGCTAGATTGTTGCTCAAGGTTCCATGCATTGATCTGGAAGAAATAGAAAACAATACTCACAATCAATGAAAATATACAAAGCAGTAGCGGTGCAGGTATCAATTTAAACATCATATAAGTTTTACTTTGGGTAGAAAATATATCCGAATTAATCATCATTTTGCACTATCAGAGTGCATTTTCCCATAACCGGCATTTTCAGTCGGGTTCAATCTATTATCTGCTAGATGGTGTGTGAAGTCTTCAAAAATGGGATAACTGAAATTGACTTTATATCCTTGTGAAAATCGGCAAAAAATATTTAAGTGATTAATTATTAACAACTAAATTGACAATTAGACTCTTTTCTTAGGCTAGTTTCTTAGAGATTTCAGCTGACAATTTATAGGCCGGTACCTAAACCATAATCACCCAAAAATATGTTTATACGCAAAAGTTATATTGAGAAGAGGGTGCCTGCTGCGTAGCCTTACTTTTAATACAAACTACAGGAGAGAACTTTGAAAATTGTCGCAGCTATCATCAAGCCGTTCAAGCTTGATGACGTTCGGATGGCTTTGTCAGACATTGGTGTTAATGGCTTAACCGTTTATGAAGTGAAAGGATTTGGTCGGCAAAAAGGCCATACCGAATTGTATCGAGGCGCTGAATATGTCGTGGACTATATCCCTAAGATGAAAGTAGAAATCGCGGTCGAAGATTCTGAGGTCGACGCAGTCGTTGACGCAATTATAGAAACAGCGAGAACTGGCAAAATTGGCGACGGCAAGATCTTTGTCACCAATCTAGAGCAAGTCATTCGTATTCGCACCGGTGAAACCGGCGCTACAGCACTTTAGGAGCAATCATGGAAACCCAAATTTTTCATTTACAGTATGCCTTAGATACCTTTTATTTCCTTGTCTGTGGCGCCTTAGTGATGTGGATGGCCGCTGGATTCTCGATGTTAGAAGCAGGGCTTGTCCGGTCTAAGAATACGACCGAAATATTAACCAAAAATGTCGTGCTGTATGCCGTTGCCTGCGTTATGTACATGGTGATAGGTTATGACATTATGTATTCCGGTGGCATGTTTCTATCGGGAATAGCCGGTGGAGAGACGCTAGTTGCCGATGCGCTTGCTGCGTCTGTAGAGAACGGCTTTGAAGGTGGAGCAGTCTATTCGGCACCATCGGACTTTTTCTTTCAGGTGGTTTTTGTCGCAACCGCAATGTCGATCGTGTCTGGTGCGGTAGCAGAGAGAATGAAGCTTTGGGCATTCATTGCTTTCGCGGTCGTAATGACCGGTTTTATCTATCCAATGGAAGGTTATTGGACCTGGGGCGGAGGCAGCGTTTTTGGCCTATTTAGCTTGGGTGACGATTTTGGCTTTTCTGATTTTGCTGGTTCGGGCATTGTCCACCTAGCGGGTGCGTCAGCAGCATTGGCTGGCGTTTTATTACTCGGTGCTCGTAAGGGCAAATATGGTAAAGATGGACAGATTAACGCGATACCTGGCGCAAACCTGCCACTTGCAACCCTGGGTACATTTATCCTCTGGATGGGTTGGTTTGGTTTTAATGGTGGTTCGGTACTCAAGTTGGGTGACATTAGCAGCGCAAACGCGGTCGCTATGGTCTTCGTCAATACCAATGCTGCGGCTGCGGGTGGTGTTGTGGCGGCATTAATCATTGCTCGCATCATGTATGGCAAAGCTGACTTGACGATGGTGTTAAACGGCGCACTCGCTGGACTAGTTGCGATTACTGCCGAACCATCGACACCATCAGCGCTTGAAGCGACTTTGATAGGCGCAGTGGGTGGTATTATTGTGGTGTATGCTATTGTCGCTTTGGATAAATTGAAGATTGATGATCCAGTTGGCGCAATATCGGTTCACGGCGTAGTCGGTGTATGGGGATTACTCGCGGTACCGCTAACAAACGACGGGGCCAGTTTTGTTGGTCAAATTGTCGGTGGATTAGTGATATTCACCTGGGTTTTCTTAACCAGCTTGCTAGTTTGGTTTGTGATCAAGAAATTGATGGGTATTCGAGTCACTGCGGAGCAGGAATACGACGGTGTCGATATTGCCGAATGTGGTATGGAAGCTTATCCAGAATTTACTAGTAAGTAGTCGATATTCCTAGTTAGTAACAATAGTAAGTAGTATATGAACCGGTGGGTGCTCTACCCAAATAGCACTCACCGATTCCCCCTTTTATAATGTCAATTGAAGTTTAATCGGCTTTAATAGCATAGTTTTCACGCCTGCAGCTTTCGCAAAGTCCATCGCCTCCTGAGTGATAACAGCTTTCAGCATGTTCGAGGCTCTGCAATTGTACAATCAAATTTTGGCCCGTTCGTTGGCCTCTAACCAAATAGTTGATGATCCGCCTGCGAGAATTTTATCGCGCAATAGACAACGCAAGCTTCTTTCTGATTGAGAAGGCTAACTTTTGTCTTGATTCAGTGTGTATGTTATCAGCGATATAATTGAATAAAGGTTTAAGGGTTATTATTCCCTAATTATTCGCCAGCTGAAGATATTCGGTGTAAGTTACGTTTTCGTACCTAATAATTTCAGGAAAGTATCTATGAATAATGACTTTAAAAACAATCGGCGAAGGTTCTTTTCAATGGCCGTTGCAGCCTGTTTGAGTCTGTCTGTTACTAGTGTTTCGACAGCTTTTGCTGCAGCAAGCATCGATTCAATTCATTTTTTAATCCCAGGCGGCGCTGGCGGTGGTTGGGATGGGACTGCTCGGGGAACGGGTGAAGCATTGACCAAGTCGGGGATTATCAAGCAGGCGACGTTTGAAAATATGTCGGGTGGTGGTGGCGGTAAAGCAATTGGTTATTTGATTGAAAATGCTAAGAGTAATGAAGGTACCTTAATGGTGAATTCTACCCCGATAGTGATTCGTTCATTAACAAAAGTATTTCCCCAAAACTTCCGTGATTTAACAATGGTTGCGGGCACAATTGGTGATTATGCTGCATTCATAGTCAACAAAGATAGCCAATATCAATCCTTCAGCGATTTGCAAACTAGCTTTAAAGCGAGTCCAAGAAAAATTGCGATTGGTGGTGGTTCGGTACCTGGCGGTATGGATCATCTGTTTGCAGCGATGGTGTTTCAAGCGGCTGGTGAAGATCCCACAAAAGTTAAATATATCCCTTACGATGCAGGTGGCAAGGCGATGGCTGCGCTGTTGAGTGGTGAGATCGCAGTGTTGTCTACTGGGTTATCTGAAGCTATAGCGCTGGCCGATGCAGGAGAGGTTCGCATACTGGCGACAACTGCGTCTAAACGAATTTCGGCGGCGCCAGATGCAAAAACATTTAAGGAGCAAGGGGTGGATGTCGAGTTTGTGAATTGGCGTGGTTTTTTCGCCGCTCCAAATTTATCCGATGAAAAACGTGGCCAATATATTGATGCTTTAGCCGCGATGTACAAAACTCCAGAATGGGAAACTGTTCGGGAACGTAACGGTTGGGTCAATATTTATAATGCGGGTGACGACTTCACTTCGTTTCTGGAAAAGCAGGAGAAAATCATTGGTGACCTAATGCGCCAGCTAGGTTTTCTATAAAGGCGATCTCTAAAAGTGCACTTTTCCCGCGATTGCCGCTGAGGCCTAATGGTGCCTACTGTTGGCAGCACCGTGCTGGTGTGCCAGTCCAGTGGTACGCCAGCCCGGTCGATCCTCATGTACTATCGTACACTCAGGCTCCTCCCGCGGTGCTTCCTGCACTCACGAAAAAATCACTATCTTTAGAGACACCCAAAAATAGTGCCTGTTTAATTCTTTTGTAAAGTTCAGTATTGCCCTGTGTATTCGCAGGGCAAACCTGTTTAGGAGAAATGTACCGTGTCTTTAGAGCGCTCACTGGCTTTTTTTTTTCTGACTACTTCCATTATTTATGGTTACACAGCTTTTTTTGTGATCGATGTAAGTTTGCCGCCGTTTGCAAAATTGAGTCCTGTTTGGCCCAGTTCATTTCCCAAAATTCTAGCGGCTATGGGCGTCCTACTAGGGTTTTTCTTAGTGTTTTCAAAGCCGAGCCCCAATACTAAAACTGAGATTGATTTGCATCAGTTGCAAAGCTATAGCTGGTTTCCCGTGTTTGCTTTATTAGGAATGATGGTGATCTATGCCTTGTTGCTGCGCCCGATGGGTTTTATTGTTTCAACTTTTAGCTTTTTGGTTATAGGTTCTGTGGTCTTGGGTGAAAGAAAGCTACTGCTGTTATCAATCATTGCGTCGATAGGGTCAGGTGGTATTTGGTATCTCGTTCAGCAGGTATTGGGTATTTATCTGCGGCCGTGGCCCTGGTTTTTGTCAGGGGGATTTTAAATGTTAGACGGATTATTAGTCGGATTAATGACGGCGCTATCTTTAAAGATGATCCTATTGGTGGTTGCTGGGTGTCTCATCGGGACATTCATTGGTATGTTGCCAGGGCTGGGTCCCATGTCGATTATTGCTATTATGATTCCAGTAGCTATTTCGATAGGTGATCCTGCTGGGGCGCTCATATTATTGGCTGGAGTTTATTATGGTGCAATATTTGGCGGCTCGACTTCCTCAATATTAATCAACGCGCCTGGTGTTGCGGGCACTGTCGCGACGAGCTTTGATGGCTATCCCATGGCCCGTGCAGGTAAGGCTGGTAAAGCGTTAACGATAGCCGCCATCTCTTCATTTTGTGGTGGCACTATCGGCGTGATCTTGTTAATGGTCTTCGCCCCTGTGTTGGCGAGTGTTGCCCTGTTATTTCATTCGGCCGAGTATTTTGCGCTGATGGTGGTTGGGTTGTCAGCGATAGCCGCCTTTTCTGGTAATGGGCAGGTGGGTAAGGCGCTAGCGATGACATTATTGGGTCTTATGCTAGCGACAGTCGGTGAGTCAGCATTATTTAATATGCCTCGTTTTACCTATGGTGTGTTGGACCTTCAATCTGGGATAGGCTTTATCACCCTGGCGATGGCAATGTTTGCATTGCCAGAAGCCATTTTCTTAATTTTGGATCCTGCTCGAACCAAACCAAAATCTGAACAGGAAAATGCGGTAAAAGATTTACGCATTACCAGAGAAGAAGCAAAAACGATTGCGCCGGTCATAGCAAGGCAGTCATTACTAGGTTTCTTTATCGGTGTTCTACCCGGTGCCGGTGCGACGATTGCTTCTTTTCTGGGTTATGCCGTTGAACGTAATCTAAGTACCAAAGAAGAACAGAAAGAATTTGGTGAAGGTTCGATAAAAGGCCTTGCTGCGCCAGAAACGGCTAACAATGCGGCGTGTACTGGATCCTTTGTTCCATTGCTTACATTAGGCATACCCGGCAGCGGCACTACCGCAATTCTGTTGGGTGCATTGATTGCCCTAAACGTAACACCCGGTCCGCGTTTAATGGTCGATCAGCCCGAAATATTTTGGAGTGTTATTATTTCCATGTACATCGGCAACCTTGTTTTACTCGTGCTAAATCTACCGCTAATACCTTATATTGCCAAAATACTCACTGTGCCCAGATCTTACCTGATTCCATTTATATTATTCTTTACACTGATGGGCGTTTATATCGGGCAAAATAACGCGGCTGAATTGCTGATTTTAATTGGTCTCGGTGTTATGGCCTGTATATTTAGAGTGGCAGGTTATCCATTAGCACCATTGCTGATTGGTTTTATACTGGGCCCAATGTTAGAGAATAATTTTTCGCGCAGCATACAATTATATGATGGGATCGGTTTCTTGTGGCAACGACCTATGACTGGTGCACTATTATTGATGGCTATTGTTTTGGTGCTGCTACCCACCATTCGTGTCTTTTTATCAAGGCGAAGAAACCCAGCATAGGTTTTTTGAATGGGAATGAACAAGCCCTAAACGAGCTCTTGTTATCGAATGACGACTGTCCTGGTTCAGGTCGGTTGAAATTTTCCAATCTTATTTCGAGTTAGGTTGTTGAAGCGCATACATAGTAGAGTGCTTGTGGTCATCAACCCCATTGTAAGCCCCCACCAAAGACCAGCGCCTTGTAGGTCGAAGTGAAAAGCCAACATTGAACCCCCACCAATGCCAAGCACCCAATAGCCAAACCCCGCGATCCAAAGGGGTGCAATCATGTCTTTGAATGCGCGCAGGGCGCGGGCAGCAATTGCCTGTAAACCATCGAATACCTGGAATATCGCCGCAATTACCAGGAACTGAGCGGCGAGTATAGACACTTCTTCAAACCCGACATCACTGGGTGAAATGAATAAACGTATAATTTGATCTGAAAAACCGAGGGGAACGATGACTAATATCGACAGCAAGCCGACGCCGAACACCATAGCCAAATTACCTGCACGCCTAGCGTCTAATATTTGACCTTTGCCAACCGCCTGAGCCACTCGAATCATGGTGGCTTCGGCTAAACCAAAGGCAAGCACAAAGGGTATGCCGACCCAGGACATGACAATTTCATAGGCCGCCAATGTTTTAATGCCAATGACGCCAGACAGTATCGATACGGCGATAAACATGCCTGCTTCCATTAGTGTCAATCCAGCGACTGGAATGCCCAGCCTGATAATTTCGCTGGTGATGGTTCGGTCAAAATGCCATCGACCATGAAATAAGCCGTAGCCGCGTAGTTCAGTATGGCGATAAATATAAATGGCCAGACTAAAAAACATGAGCCAGGTAACAATGGTGGTTGCCAGTCCTGCACCAAACAAACCCATGGCAGGCAACCCAAGGCCGCCATATACTAGCCAGACAGTTAACACATAGTTCAAAAAAACGGCTGCAATGGAGATGACCATGATGGCCGCGGGTTTCGACAGTGCGGATATGAAATTTCTAAATACCGCAAACCAAAGTACGGGTAAGGCCATGCTGCTGAGTCCTTGCAAATAGGGTGTCGCAAGTCTAATAACCACTGGATCTTGTCCGGTCGCTTCAAGCACCAGATCAAGATTCCAGATGAGAAGCATTGTGGGAATGCCTAAAAAAGTTGAAACAATAAATCCCTGTCGCACCGTCTGCCCGAGTCCCAGTCTATCGCCAGCACCATTTGCTTGTGCAGCGAGTACGCCAATAACCGAAAGAAAGCCCATCAGAATAACGAGTATTTCAAAGGATAAACCACCCGCAATGCCGACCGCGGCAAGTGCTTCATAGCCGAGTTTACCGACGACGATTTTGGTTGTAACAAACATAGCGTACTCAGCCAGATAGGCCGCAGCCAATGGGAACGCGATGATCAGGAAATACCAGATTTCAGACTTGAGTTTAATGTTTGGGCTAGCCTTTTTGTGGGTAATGGAAATAGTAACATTTGACATTAGTTGATGAGTAGCTATAGCTGAATTTTTTTCTTACAAATGCTGATTTAAATGTCGATTAAGGATAATAGTGTTCATTGAATTATTTTATGCTTATAGAGGCAATTTCTATCATGCTGATTGAATTCAATGACTGGAGTGTTATATTACTTTAGGGGATATGCTTTAAATAAGTGCCAAAGGGCAGTTGTTTTAGTTTAGCATCCTATAAATCACTATAGATATAACACAAAAAAATAACTAGGAGAGTAAGAATGGGCTTGAATTACAAGTTAAAAACAACCCTCGTCGCGACTGGGTTAGCAATGACGGTTGGCATGGTTTCAGCGCCAGCGGTGGCTGCTGAATTTATCACTATCGGCACCGGTGGTGTTACTGGTGTGTACTACCCAACGGGTGGTGCGATTTGTCGTTTGGTCAATAAAAATCGTAAAGAGCATGGTGTGCGTTGCTCGGTTGAATCAACAGGTGGCTCGGTCTACAACATCAACACTATCCGTGGTGGTGAGTTGGATATGGGCGTCGCTCAGTCGGATTGGCAATATCATGCTTATAACGGCACGGGCAAAAAGGCCTTCATCGATGCTGGCCCGTACAAAGAATTACGCGCTGTATTTTCAGTACACCCTGAGCCTATTAGTATTGTGGCGAGAAAAGATGCCAACATTAAGCACATAAGTGATCTTGTGGGTAAGCGAGTTAACATTGGCAACGCTGGTTCTGGAACAGAAGCGACTTGGAATGTTGTCTGGAAAGCAATGGGACATACCAAAAAAGACCTTAAACTCGCCGCTCAAATGAAGTCATCTGAAACACCTGGCGCATTATGTGATAACAAGATTGACGCTTTTTTCTGGTTAGTGGGTAACCCAGCGGCTTTGAATAAAGAAGCAACAACGACTTGTGAAGCTAATTTTGTTGCAGTCGATGGACCTGCTGTAGATGCTCTAGTTAAGGAGTTTCCTTTCTATGGCACGACTGTTATTCCTGGTGGCATGTATAAAGGTAATCCTGACGATACGCCAACTTTTGGTGTTTTGGCTTCATTTGTCTCATCTACAGCCACTTCTGCAGACACCATTTATGCCGTTGTGAAGGGAGTATTTGATAACTTTGAAGACTTCAAAAAGCTTCATCCTGCATTTGCTCATCTGAAAGAGAAGGATATGATTAGTAAGGGCATTTCTGCACCTTTACATGAAGGTGCGGTTCGTTACTACAAAGAACGTGGTTGGCTGTAACAACTAACTAAATCAAAAGGGGCGTTAGCCCCTTTTGTTTTTCTGGTGTCAATTTAGTATTAATATTAAATAAAAATAATAACTAACAACTAACAACTAACAACTAATAACTAATAACTAATAAAAATAGAAAGAATCGAAGGTTCGAACTGGATCAATCGATTTCCACAAAGCTATTCATCTAAAAGGAGAGACCGCAATAATGGTCGAGCAAACTGAAGGGCCGCAGGCAACTGAAGCCGAACTCAACGAAATGATTGCCGCGACCGACACAGGCGCACGCAACCCGGCAGGAAATGTCGGTAAACTACTACTTTTAATGGCATTTCTCTGGTCGGTGTTCCAACTCTGGATTGCTTCGCCATTACCTTATATGGATATGTTTTCGTCCTGGTTGCCGGTGTTGAATAATACCGACACTCGCTCGATTCACCTCGCATTTGCAGTTTCACTGGCATTTTTGGCCTATCCCGCTTTGAAAAGCTCACCTCGTGATTCTATTCCAATCCAAGATTGGGTAATGGCCATTGGTGGCATTGTTGTAACCATGTATCTGTCAGTGTTTGCCGAGGAACTCGGTGAGCGATCTGGATTACCGACCACGACTGATCTAGTGATGGCTGGCATTGGTGTTGCGCTGGTACTCGAGGCGGCTCGACGTGCACTAGGCCCACCGTTGATGATTATTGCGATGATTTTTCTTTGTTATGTTTTCTTTGGCCATTTAGGCCCCGAGATCATCGCCTGGAAAGGCGCTTCATTTGGAAAGGCAATGTCACATATGTGGCTGACACAAGAAGGTGTTTTTGGTGTCGCACTGGGTGTATCGACTTCTATGGTCTTCCTGTTTGTTTTATTTGGTTCAATGCTGGAAAAAGCAGGCGCCGGTAACTACTTTATCTGGGTTGCGTTTTCTTTGTTGGGGCATATGCGTGGCGGGCCAGCAAAAGCTGCTGTGGTTTCTTCTGCATTGACAGGTTTGGTATCCGGTTCGTCTATCGCCAATGTGGTCACCACGGGTACCTTCACCATTCCACTAATGAAGCGGGTTGGTTTTTCGGCTGAAAAGGCGGGTGCGGTTGAAGTTGCATCGTCCACCAACGGTCAGTTGACGCCACCAGTCATGGGTGCGGCTGCATTTTTGATGATTGAGTTTGTTGGTATTTCATATATAGAAGTCATTAAACATGCCTTTTTGCCCGCGATAATTGCTTATATCGCACTAGTTTACATCGTCCACCTGGAGGCTTGTAAGGCTGGTTTAGAGGGTTTGAAAAAGACCCAGACAAATACTTTTTTGGGTAGCTTGTTTGTTTATTCAACCGTCATTGTTGGCATGGTTGTGACCTCGGCTATTTGCTATTACGGTTTCGGTTGGTTGAAAGGTGTGGGTGGTGAATATACCTTTTGGATTTCCTCAGCGATCATACTCATCGTTTATGTGTTCCTGGTTAAATTTTCGACTAAATTTCCCGAGCTTGGACGCAGCGATAAGATAGAAGAACTTCCTGTGCCTGGACCCATTGTGAAAGCGGGACTGTACTACCTTTTACCCGTATTGGTGCTGATTTGGTGTTTGACAGTCGAGCGTTTATCGCCTGGATTGTCGGCTTTTTATGCCTCGATATTTATGGCTATTGTTTTACTCACGCACAAGCCATTGAAAGCGATGTTTCGGGGTGAAACTAATTACAGCTCATACTTTAAAGAGTGCCGGTCCGACTTTTTTGATGGCATGGTCGCGGGTGCTCGCAACATGATCGGTATCGGTGTTGCTACTGCCTGTGCTGGTATTATTCTTGGCACGGTAACACTGACGGGTATTGGATTGGTGCTGGCTGAATTTGTTGAATTTATTTCGGCTGGTAATTTAATTCTAATGCTGATTTTCACCGCGTTCATCAGCCTAATACTGGGTATGGGTTTACCAACCACGGCAAACTATATTGTTGTGTCGTCGCTAATGGCGCCTGTCATTGTTTCGGTAGGTGCCAGTAATGGCCTGATAGTGCCTTTAATCGCAGTGCATTTGTTTGTGTTCTATTTCGGCATACTTGCCGACGATACGCCCCCGGTTGGTTTGGCGGCTTATGCGGCCGCGGCTATCTCTGGTGGTGACCCGATTAAGACCGGTATTCAGGGTTTTACCTACGACATGAGAACAGCAATATTACCGTTCATGTTTATCTTTAATACGGAACTATTGATGATAGGTATTACCGGGCCGATTCACTTGTTTTCTGTGGTTGTGTCAGCCACTGTTGCGATGTTGTTATTCGCAGCAGTGACTCAGGGATTTTTTCTGACGCATAATAAAAAGTGGGAAACGTTGGCTTTGCTATTAATTACCTTCACGTTATTTCGTCCCGGATTTTTTATGGATATGTTGTACGATCCGCTCGTCAAAGTTGAAGCTAGCAAAATTTACCAGGTCGCCGAACAACAGCCCGTCAATGGCTTATTGAGAATCCAGGTGGTTGGTGAGACTTTAGAGGGTGATCCAGTCGATAAAGTGGTCATGCTGCCGGTTGGTGAACTGGGTGAGGGACGATCTCGCTTACAAAACTCATCAGGTCTAGAATTGCGAGAAGAGGACGGCAGATTATTCGTCGATAACATCGTGTTCGGTAGTGCTGCTAATAAGCAAGGTATTGATTTTGATTGGGAAATAGCATCCGTTCAGGAAAAAGCCGATACCCCCGATAAACGTTGGTTTTATATACCTGCTATTTTATTGCTGATTGCAGTTTGGAAATCTCAGGTTCGCCGTAGAGATGGTGATGGCGGTAATGCTGGCCGGGGTAATGTTGAAGGAGAAGTGAGCCATGTATAAACGTATTCTTTTTCCAATTGATCTAGAGCATACCAAGGAGGCTGAAAAGTCTCTCAAAATTGCAATCGACGAAGCCCGGCGATCAAACGCATTGATTTCGGTAATGACCGTCGCGACGGGTTTTGGTATGCCGATAGTGGCTTCTTTTTTCGATCAAGATACTTTCAGTAAAGCACTTAGGGAAGTGGCGTTACATTTGAAAAAATATATTTCAGATAATATTCCATCTGATATTGAAACCAGTGCCGTTGTTGTTGAGGGCAACCCTGCAGAGCTAATCTTAAAGCAGGCCGATAAAGACAAAGTAGATTTGATTGTTATTTCATCCCACAATAGTGAAATTGAAAATTTACTGCTAGGGTCTTGCGCGGCTAAGGTTGTCAGGCATTCCAAATGCTCTGTTATGGTGGTTAAGTAGTCAGCTACCTTGAAGTCCTTACTTGTTAGTGGAGCTTGCAAGTAAGGGCCATCAAGTCTGACTTGATAGAAACTGAGCAATGATGCTACTTTGTTGAGCCCCCTTCCATCCGAAATGTGATGATTACATGACCCCAATGGTCGTTGGTCTGGTATTACTGGCGGCGATATTACATGCCAGCTGGAATGCTATGGCA
This sequence comes from uncultured Acidimicrobiia bacterium, assembly GCA_964195315.1. GTDB lineage: Bacteria > Pseudomonadota > Gammaproteobacteria. Next base: position 49,556 of record CAXMOZ010000028.1, read on the forward strand.
AAGTCTGGTGGTACGCCAGAGTTTAGTATTGCGTCCTACCAATTGGTCAGCACTTTACTGTGTTTGCCATTTCTCTTATTTGTACCCTTACCGTTAGTAGAAAGCTGGCCGATGATTTTCATCTCGGTTATTGTTCACAACGTTTACTATTTCACCTTGGCGAAGTCATATCGAGCCGGTGACCTATCTCAAATGTACCCTTTGTTTCGAGGCCTGGCACCTGTCATGGTTGCTATCGGCGCGATGATTTTTGCACAGGAATGGTTATCACTTGGCTCGATGCTGGGTATCGGCTTGATCAGCCTTGGGTTAATGAGCATTACGTTATTCGGCGGCCAGTTTGGGAAAATTTCACCACTGGCATTGCGTTGGGGGTTAACAACTTCAGTGTTGATAGCAACTTATACCGTTGTTGACGGGCTAGGCGTGCGTGCTTCGGGTAATAGCCTGAGCTATATCCTTTGGTTATTTACATTCGAGTCGGTACCTATCAGTATCGTGTTATTACGGACAAAACGAAACGAGTGGTTTGCTTACATTACTAATAAGCCAGGCAAAATTGTTCTCGGTGGTATTGCGTCTTCCGCTGCTTATGGTTTGGTGATTTTTGCCATGGGATTGGGGTCGATGGCGATGGTGTCATCACTACGCGAAACCAGTGTTATTTTTGCCGCCTTAATTGGAGCTCTGGTATTTAAAGAATCGTTTGGTCGACAGCGAATCATAGCGGCGGTGCTGGTTTGTATTGGGGTTATTCTGATCCGCTGGCTAGCTTAATTTAGAGCAGACCTTAAATTAAGCCATGTTACAATAATTGAGGTATACGCACTCTGGCGCTCAATCCAAAAAACTACAAAAGAAAATATCATGCTAACAGATTCTTTCCCTACCGCTGACCTTAGTCACAAACCAACACCGCTCGAACGCTTGAATAATCTAAGTGCTGATTATCAGACTAATATTTGGGTAAAACGAGACGACTGTACCGGTCTTGCGTTTGGTGGCAACAAAAGTCGACAGCTGGAATATTATGTAGGGCATGCCCAGTCACTGGGAGCAGACACCTTGCTAACAACGGGTGCGGTGCAATCTAACCACGTGCGTATGACCGTTGCAGCAGCCCGCAAAGTGGGTATGGATGTTGAGGTGCAACTTGAGCATCGGGTTGATCGTGATCAAATTGAATACAAAAAATCGGGCAATCCATTTCTAGTGAAATTGATGGGTGCCAAGATTCATTATTACCCCGAGGGCGAGGATGAAAATGGTGCCGATCAGGCGATGCTGGATAGAGCAGAGGCGTTGAAGTTGGAAGGTAAAAAGCCTTATGTCATACCGCTATCTAATGTAAAAGCACCGTATGGAGCGCTAGGTTATGTGGAGGCAGCGGAAGAGACATTACAGCAACTTAATATGATGAATATGACCCCGATGCGATTTATATTGCCTACCGGCAGTGCATCGACTCATGCTGGGTTTTTGTTAGGTTTACGAGCGCTGGGCTGCAATATCCCCGTCTACGGTATCTGTGTTCGTCGAGATGCAGCTAGCCAGCAACAACGTGTTTTTAGCAAAATGGAATCTGTGATTGAATTGATGAAGCTTGATGTCGATATCGATATTAGTGAGGTGATTTGTGACGACCGTTTTCTGGCTCCCGGTTATGGCCAGTTAAACGACACGACAGAAAAGGCGATAAAGCAGTTAGCTCGAAGAGAAGGGCTTCTGCTTGACCCTACTTATTCTGGGAAAGCCTTCGCGGCTCTGATTGATTTGTTAGAAAGCAAGTGTCCTGGCCCAGATCAAAATATTGTATTTCTGCATACCGGTGGTACACCATCGTTATTTGCTTACCCTGAATTGGTTGAGCAAGATAAGGCTCTACTTTAATGGAAAATTTGCAATGGGATATTGATTCTATCTCGCATGTCATCAGTATATCGGTTGCCCCAGTATTCTTGCTGGCTGGTATTTCAGGTTTGCTGATGGTTATGACGAATCGGTTGGCACGGAGCATTGATCGGACACGGTACTTGCAGGCGACACTGACTGAACAAATGCAGCCTCAGCATAAGGTATTAATAGAGAAGGAAATGTCGGGTTTGGTCAATCGTAGTCGATTTATTAATCTGGCAATTAACCTTGCGGCAGTGAGTGCGTTAATGGTCTGTTTAGTGATCATTACGTTGTTTGTTGGAAGTTTGTCGACTTATAACGTGGCTGTCGCTGTTGCAAGCCTGTTTATTTTTTGCATGACACTGTTGAGTGCTTCTATATCATGCTTTTTGATGGAAATTTTTATTGCGACCCGATCGTTACGTTCGACGTTAACGAGTACCGAGCGGTTTCGAGTATAGGTCCTTTAACGGAATGGTCATTGTCATAATTGTATATATCGTTGAGCCTTATTGTTTCAGGAAATTAATCACTTTGTGGAAAATTGATTTAGTTTCAGGCGTTGGCTTAGCAATATAATTACGTACCAAATCAGCCCTGATTTTTCGAGATTGACGGTTTTCGTCTCCTCCATCAAAAATACTACTAGCGACCTGAGTGAAGTCGGTCAACAAGGTATCTTCTTTAGATGTTGGGTCACGGTATCTCGGGATGCTGGGATTGGTTAGCGTAGTATCGTCAGTCATTGTTATCATATCGTCAGTTTAAGTGAGTTATTCATTCACCTAGGTTAGTTTAAAGTGGTAAAGAAATCTTGTCGGAACTCACATTACGGCAGTGAATATTGTCCTCATTTTTTTAAATTGTGAGGCAGATCACTTCGGTTTTGAGTGAATAGATCAAATCTCAGTAATTAATGAGGGGTGACGTTTACCGAAAGGCAATGTAGCTTTTATAGTTAGTTTTCAGTTGATGGGGCGTAATATCAGAAACTGAAACTGTCCTAACGTCTCGAAAAGGATCAGAAACAATGAAAAAAGGCACCCAACCTGCTTTTATGCCGCCGCCAGATTATGGGAAAGCTTTAACTGGGCTTGGCATTAACCTATTGAGTCGTGATATAGATCGTGCACTCATATTTCAACGAGAAGTGTTGGGTGTCGACTTATTCATAAGGACTCACTTAAAACTAGATTCGGTATCTAACAAAGTCAAAGACATACGTTTTTTCGACCCAGTCTAAACTGGATCTATATGGACCCTAAATCTAGATTTGTACGATTAATCGATACTAAAAAGTAGATTTGCCGGATTTTGAGCAGTTTTGAGCGTTCTCAGTTATTTTTAGATTTGCCAACCGGCCAAAAACGGCTATTTCTAGATTTTCCGAGGTTTGAAAGGCGGTTTTTTAGGTGTTTCCAGTAGCAGTCCAGATACTATTACTGGATTTGCCAGACGACTATTGATCGGAATAGAAGGTGGAACTTAGAATTAAATGAATGCGTTTTTGGAGTTGTTTATTTTGGGACGAAAAAATAGCTGAGCTTATTAATCACTATTTTTTTGTGGTGTGCGTAAAGTGGATGCTTCGTTGGGAATAGCTTTATTTTCGTGGCGTTTTTGCCGAGAATTTTTGTTGGTTTGATTAACCCCATTTTTCGAGGTTTGAGCAAAAAGAGCGCAGTCTGCCAATTGAAAAAGCGATATGGGGTGATTTACGACAAAGAACGCCTGGTAAACGAGGGCGTCCAAAACGAACAAAATCGAGAAGATTGCTGGAACAGTTGCGTCAATTTGAGGATCATGTACTCCGCTGTATGGTAGTGCCCAGAGTGCCATTTCCCAATAATTGAGGGGAGAATGACATTCATATGACCAAGGTGCAGCAGAAAATATCTGCTTTTTTCGCTCGATGGAGCGGCAGAGACCTCCTGACAGATACGCGGTTATTTATCGACCTGTCGTAAACAACAGGTCAGTGTCAGTGAGGCATTAAAGGCACTTTATGACGGAAAACTACCTAGGTTGTTCATCTGTGTGCTGAATAGTTACAAACTTTGTTGTAATTTTTGCTGTGCTTGTGCGATAGCCTGAGCCAGGGACTGTTGCAATTCGTAGGCGTTGGCTATGGATAAAACAATGCGGTTTGAAATTGTCGCGTGGCCGAGCATAGAGCGATGAATATTACCAAATTCTATAACCACATCACCAGTTCCAACAAATACATTGCTGATGTCACGATATAAATAATCTAACTCTGGAGGTATGTGTGCTTGTATTCTTTGACTCTGATTTTCGGCTTGCTGCTCACTCATGTTATTTTACTCTGCTAATTGCTAATTCTGAATCACGCTTTATTCCAGATAAATCAGTTGAATCGTAGCGCGGGTGGCTAAATCGTTGACTAGATATCTGTAACATTTTGGACTTCTCTACAGCGAGTAGGGAATGGAAGCCCTGAGTTACAATAGGGTACATTTTTCCTTTTATTGAGGCGATCGCATGATCACGTGACGGGTGAGTCTCAAAAACGTAAAAATGCACTCTATATTTGGTGTCCTGGGTGTTCGCAGGATTGTTTAGGTTAATTAGCGGCGGTCTTAGCCATTACCGCTAAAAATTCTGCTATGACATCACCATTACTTTAATTTGACTGGGCGCCATTGACGCACCAAAGGCACCTGGCGACGCACCATTTTGGCCGGTAGGGTTTAACATTCTCGTTACCGGCAACCCACCAAACATTGTTTTAACACTGCCCATCAAATGTTTGGAAGGCCCCATCACCATGCCAGACATAGGGTTCATCATCACGCCGCCATTATCGCCATTACTCATGGGAATGACGGTCATCAGATTATGCGCTGGCATGGC
>CAXMOZ010000029.1:0-17309 GCA_964195315.1 uncultured Acidimicrobiia bacterium
GCTCTTGTCATGGAAATTCAATTACAAAAGCTAGAAGAAACGACCGCTAATTTGCCCGAAGCGGCGGGAGGTCAGCATGTAAAGGTCATCTGGTGACCCGGTCTCCCCTGCTTAGGCGGCTAGTCAAATGACGTCAATTAAATCGCTCCTCCTTTGATGAAATGTAATTTCCACCCATAGATTCATAAAGAGATAAAAAATTGATCTTTCACAGTAAGCAGAAATAGAACAATATCATTGCGCCTAAGGGGGATTTGTCATTAGTTTTGTATGCCGCTGGCCTCAATGGATATTGTCATTTCTCAGTATCACGAAAATCTATGTTAACCGAATGGTTTAGGTAATTGGTGCTGATCATCGGCAGTTTCTATATGTCCCAATAGGGCTGATCTCCACCGAAGTACTCAACAGCGAAGTCGAGGAAAGCCCGTACCTTAGCAGGCAGATACTGTCGCTCGGGAAATACCGCATAGAAAATATGGTCAGGCATATGGTACGAATCTAGAACTCTGAGCAAATTGCCCGCCTTCAAGTCTGGACCAGCTACAAAGGTGGGCAATCGTCCAATCCCAACGCCTTCTCGCAGAGCTTCAAGTATTGCTTCGCTGTTATTCACTCGATAGCTACCCGACACCATCACTGCTTCTGATTGGTCATCCTTGTTCAAGGTCCATTCATTTGCATCGCCAGAATAACTGAACAAAATGCAGTTCCGCTTACATAACTCCGAAGGTGTGACTGGCATGCCGTAGCGTTCAATGTAGGTGGGGGAGGCGCACAATACTTGTCGTAATGGTGCCAATTTACGGGCTATCAGTGTCGAGTCTGGCATGTCACCCGCGCGTATGGCGATATCAAATCCACCGGCCACGAGGTCAATATTTTTATCATCCATCATCAGGTCTATCTGTAGTTTCGGGTAGCGCTGCAAAAATTTTGGGATCAACGGTGCCACATGCAAGCGTCCAAAAGACATCGGACTGCTAATTTTTAATTTCCCCTGGGGCTCACCCTGTAATTTGGTCACCGCATCTTCGGCTTTGCCTGCAGCACTTAAAGCCTGGGCTGCGTGTTCATAATAGAGTTCCCCGGCTTCGGTCAGGCTGAGCTTACGAGTGGTGCGGTGTAATAGTCGTACACCGAGGTGACTCTCAAGATGATTGATACGTTTGCTCACCGCAGATTTTGAAACCCCAAGTGTTCGCGCTGCTGCCGAAAACCCACCACTCTCGATGACGGCTACAAACACCGGAATGGCTGCAAACTCATCCATTTTTCATCCTATTGTCAATTATAACTCAACGATTAGTTTCCAATAAAGCGGATTATCAGTCAATAAGAAACACACTAAAGTGTATCTCATTGAATGATTGACTAACGGCATTCCATAAGAACGGACGTAATGAAACAAAATTATCCTGACAATGCAACAATTGAAGCGACCTCAAAATCTGCAATCAACTCTCATCTGGGCATGCTGCTATGGGCGCTGATCGTAGGTTCATCCTTCCCAATTGTTGGCATGATGAGCGACGGGTTACCACCGTTATATTTGACGGCTATTCGTTTCGTCATCGCTTCGTTGGCCATGCTGCCACTGGTGTGGCGTCAGTCAGGTCGCAGGCCTAGCCTGCCAGGGCTCGTGCTCTATGGTTTCATGGGCCTCTGTCAGGCTGGATTTTTTGGCACGATGTTCTGGGCGGCGCATAAAACCACAGCATTATCGATGGCCACACTCTATGTCACTGTGCCGTTGCTGGCCTATTTCCTCGGCCGCACATTCGGTGTCGAACGGAGAGCCAGTCAATTATTGGGGATTCTGGTTCTGGGTGCAGTTGGCGCGTTTGCACTGGCCTGGGCTGAGTCCGCTGGTCAGACTGCAGAGCTGCAGCTTGGTCTGGCCGAGGTAGCATTTTTCGTCGGCTGCCTGGCATCGGCCTTATATCCAGTATTAAGTAAATGGGGTTTGAATAACGTCTGGCTGTCAACATCGGCGGAGCTGCGTACCTTCTGGAGCCTTCTCACCGGTAGCCTACTGGTTGCTTTGGCAGCCTTAGTCTTCGAAGACATTCAGCAGCTGAGTCCGCTGACGTTAAGCGATGGGTTGTTGCTGCTCTATCTGGGCGTGTTTTCCAGTGGCGTGACATTTTGGCTGACACAGCGAGCCACCGCCATACTGACACCTGCCGCAGTGACAGGATATAGCTATCTGGTGCCATTTGTGTCGATGCTGCTGTTACTGGTGAACCAACCGCAGCGTATTGGTTGGCATTGGCTTCCGGGTAGCCTGATGGTTGTGCTCGCCATTGCGCTGTTGCTAAAACGGGATGCCGATAACCGTCGCCCAAGTAATCATTTTCCACCACAAAAACATCAGCAAGTAAGCAACGAAAGCTGACTCCATTTTCAGGCGCGTAACAAGGTGTCTTTTTTTAACCAACTATTAAGGAGTACATGATCATGAAAATAACAATATTAGGCGCAACCGGCAATTCAGGTAGTCGAGTGGTCGCTGAGGCGCAGTCTTGAGGCCATGAAGTCACCGCCGTCGTTCGAAGTTTGACCGTTACTAACAATCTGCCTGACGGCATTAAGATTCTTACCGGCGACGCCTCTAATGTCGTGGACGTCAGAAAAGTCAGCGCAGGTCAGGACCTTGTCATTTCGGCTATCCGACCAGCATCCGGTCACGAGCGCGACATAACTTCGACAACCCGCTCACTGGTGGACGGCCTCGCGCAAACCGGTGTTCGACTATTGGTTGTCGGTGGGGCCGCAACACTAACAGTGCCCGACACCGATGGTAAAACAGTGCTTGAAGATTCAAACTATCTACCTGTTTTCGCCCGTCATATTGGCAAGGCAAGCGCTGAGCAATTAGATGTCTGTCTGGCAGAAACTCGAGTAGACAGGGCCTATTTCAGCCCCGTTGCTGATTTTGCGCTGGGCGAACGGTTTGACAACTATCGTTTGGGTACCGACGAACTGTTGGTCGACGCCGAAGGTGTTTCGAAGATCTCGATGGAGGATGCTGCGGTTGCACTCCTCGATGAGGCAGAGCGGCCCAAGCACCACCGGATCCGTTTCACTGCCGCGTACTAAACTATCGGCTCGCATGGGCGAGTATTTACCTCTTACTTCATATCAACTAAAGAAGACAATAATGAATTTCATCATTAAAAATTTTAAATGGGCGATGCTCGTTTTTGGTACGCTTACTTTCACCATGTTCTATGGCCTAATCGCTCCACAGGTTGCATTGGAATCAATGTTCGGCGCCTCGTTCGACGGAACACTTGAAACCATAGTTGTTCGCAGTTGGTCTGCATTGGTTGGTCTTATGGGAGCCGCACTCATTTACGGGGCCTATAGTGAAAAGAATCGCATATTTTCAATTGCTATAGTGGCGTTTAGCAAAGTTGTATTTGTGTCACTCATATTACTTTATGGGCAGGAATTTATAGGCAAGGTTGGGATGGCAGTAATTATGGATTGCGTCTTTATTATTCTCTCGGGGTTTTATTTGATAGCGATGGTTACTAAGAAAAGTGAAATCTAATTTTGGTTTCCTGTTGACGACGGAAATCTGCCAATAATTTCGTTAGGTGCAAAGTTAACGCACGAAGTTTAAGCCTTCTATAACATTTAACTATTATCAGTGTTAATCCGTTACAACTAGATCAAGGGGCGGCCCTCTGGTTTAAATCTATTGAATTTTTTTGGACTCTAGAAGCTTTATCCATTGTGTAACAGCTTCGGTTTTATTAGGTGGTTTCACATCTTCACCAACAAGATTTAAAACCTCTGGGATTGGTACAATCCTTTTACCATGAACAAAAACACCTCTCACTTGTAACACAGCACAAAGACGATCTTCAGTAAAAAACTTATGCTCTATATACCAATATTTATCATCCCAATAGGTAAAGCGAGTAAAAACCTCAAAACGTTGAAATGGCTTAATGGGTTTAAGATAACTTATCTCTTGTGCTTGCACGATTGGCAACCAATTTCGTTTGACCATTTTAAATAGAATGCCGACTTGCCCCATATAAGTAATACGGCTCAGATCGCATAAGGAAAAATAGCGTGCATTGGTTAAATGTAAATTGATATCGCAGTCGAAAGGCCACACTCGATAGTACGAACGGCTGCCCTCCAGAAGGTTTATGCGACGAGCGAATACGGTCTTAATAAAAATCAGTATTAGTCTGAAATATAAATTCATTTAACTTCCTAAATTACCGGTCTTTTGATATCTAACACCCAGCTCTACAGTATAACAAGTTAGCCGGTTGTTTTCGTATTTTGCAGAAATATCTTTAGATTGCAGAGCCCGCTTTCCGCTGGCTGTCGTGACCTTAACCACATTAAATATTTCGGGTTACAGTCCTTCATCTTTTTGAACAGCCATACCATGCGATCAACGAGCCAGGCTTTAAAAACTATTACCCACATATTACCTAATTCTAAGGCCTAAATATTTAAACCATAAATAAATATAGGAAGACCTAGACCAGCCATAATTTGAAGTGTCGTTGTGGGTAATATGTGATGTTTTGGAATTGGATTGATTTCACGATTTAAATAAATACGTTCACCAAAGGTGCCCATTGAAGCCCAGTTATTCGTTTGGTGTGGCACTGCAAAAGCCCGTGGGTTTAACCTGATCCATATAAAAGACATTAATATTAGTATTAAAGAATAATACCCAATCCATTCTCTTCGGATGTTATTTTAATAGGGGAATGCTGTTTGACCCCTTTGAACCACCGACGTTGATGATGCTATCGTAGGCGCCCCAATAAAATCATTCAAAAGGCATCAGAATCACTGTTAGTGATGAAGGAGTCGCTAATCAGCTGTCACGTTGCTCGGTTTTTATAGATAGCAAACATGAGCGCTGGCACCAGGAAAAAATCTGCCAGCAGGGCACAGAAAATAACAGTGGCGGTTATTAGTCCAAAATTCGCGGTTGAGTTTAAATCTGAAGTCATAGCAACAGCCATACCGGAAACAATGACCATGCTGGTGATAAAAATGGCTCTGCCGGTACTGTGTAACGTGTCACTGATGGCGATACGTATATTTCCAGTGCGGTCAAGATGATGTCTTAAGTTATGTAAAAAGTGGATCGTATCGTCTACCACCAATCCAATCGCAATACTGCCCACTAACATATTTGAGAAATCAAACGGCATACCCATCCACCCCATCAAGCCCATGACTAAGATGATAGGTATCAGGTTGGGGGCCATACTGACTAAGCCTATTTTTAACTTTCCTATGAGGACTATCATTAACAGCGTAATGGCAATCAGAGCAAAACCATAACTCTTGAACATGCTGGTGATAACGTCGTACATGGTTTCCACCAGCATCGGACCTATGCCCGAAATAGTAACTTTTGAATCGGAATAGGTCGAAATGAAATGATCTCTGATTCTATCTACCACTGGTTTGATCTGTATCGCATCAGTGAAGGGCACCATTACTGTAAATCGCACCTTGGAATAATCATCATCAACCAATTTACGCAGATCTTCAGCTGCGCTTATTTCAAACAGCAAGAGTTCCTGTGCTATCAACTCACGGCTTTTTGGGATGACATATTCAGCATTGTTATTGGCGTGTAATGCCTTGTTTATTTCCTTGATGACCAGATGCAAACTGCTGGCTCTGCCGATGCCAACACTCTCTGAGCCAAGGTCTTTTACCACTTCCTCAGAAAGTGCTAAGCGGTTTATCAGGTCGGGGTCATATAGCCCCAGGCTTTTGTCGGTATCAATCGTAATTTCAATCGGAATAGACCCTCCCAAAGCCTTGTCTATCACTGAGGTATCGAGACGAACTTTGCTTTCCTCTGGCAGCCAGGTGAGTGAATTATGAGATAGTTTAAGCTGTACAGCCCCTGTAATTCCAATAACCAATACCACTACACTGGCGACTATAATGCCTTTGTGTCGCTGACAGGTCACATCTGTGATCCAGTCCAGAATTTTATCAGCAGTACTATTAATAACAAAATTATTGTCAATTTTCTTCATCGGAAATATTGCGATCAGGGCTGGCAGTAATAAAATGGTATAGATGAAAGCCAAAAGAATACCAATAGGTGCCACCAAACCAAGGTTAGCAATAGGTGCCAGATCAGCCAAAATGAATGAAGCCAGCCCAACCGAAGTGGTAAGGCTCGTCATTAGTATTGGCAGTCCATTGCGGCCCATGGAGTGAGCAATTGCGGCTTTCTTGTCACCCCCATTTCTCCCGTATTCGAGGTAGAACCCAGATAGCAGATGCACCGAATCTGCAATGGCCACAACAGATAAAAGCGTGGGTAATACCGTCGTTACCAGGTCCAAAGGAAGCGAAAGCCAGGCCATAACGCCAACGGTTGAAACGATGGTAATCAGTACGATAACGGTGGGGTAAACAACACCACTGAAACGGCGAAATAACAGGGTTAGGAAAACAAGGTTTAGTAATATAGTTAAAGGGGTTAGTTCAGCCATTGATTGTTTAATGGCTCGCGCTAGTCTATCTGTAATGACAGGGAAGCCCGCAGCATAGATTTTCAGATTTGCAGTTGCGTATTTATCCAGAATAGGTAACAAGGCATCAACCATCTCGGCGTATTCCTTAGTGCTAACGTACTTTGTCTCTACCGAGGAATTTGGCTCGGATGTCTTGATGATAGTGACTGCATCGGGCTCAATATCGATAAAGGTAAACTGACCATCACTTGATAATAAATAGTTTTCATAAAATGGATTACTCATCGCATTTTGTTTTAAAGCGGTGAGCTGCTCAGCGGTCTGTGGAATAGATTCGATGAGATCTTCAACGACGAGCTCATCGTCTAATCCGTAGCTGTTACGAACATTGATTAAACTAGTGACCTTATTGATATGGGGCACCTTCTGATCGATCTCCTGATGCAATTGCTCAAGAGTCTGGAGAAATGTTGTATCAAATATCTTGTCTGGATTTAGCCCTAAAAATATATGATCGTCCTTCCCAAATTGCTGACGAAATTCATTGTATTCGACACGAATGGGGTCATCAGCGTGGTAAAAAGCGTCATTCGATGTATCAATCGATAGTTTTGGTAACTGCAACACCAGCGTTGCAGTAAGCGCGAGAACAAAAACTAAGGCAAGGTATCGATGTTGATAGATGAGAAGCCCCAGTTGGGCAAATTTTTCTTCAATCCCATCTCTAATATTTTTCATTGCCTTGCCATTTATTGCTGATTTCCAATAATTTAAAGATTGAAAACTCTGTACTTAATTTATACCTGAACTAAGACAAAAAATGCCCCCATTTACTGTACAGTTAATCTCATATCGGTACCGGCATCATAGAATTATTCAGCAGGACAATACTCAGAAGCTTTGGAACAATATCTATGGCTAGCTACATATTGAGCAAATGACTAGACATCGTCCTTATTAAACCGTCGACCAGTAATTAAACGTGAACCTCTACCGTAGGTTACATACTGTCTTAGCCAGCTCAACCCTACCAATAACGGGCTATGCATGCCGATCAAAAAATAGACATGTGCGATACCCCAAACCCACCAGGCGAAAAATCCGGTTAGTCGAATAAAAGGTAATTCTATAACGGCTGACTTTCGGCCGATAGTCGCGAGATTTCCAGAATGTTTATATTTGAATTCACCTAGTTTTGGTCGCCCTTCAATTAGCGCTTTCAATAGATCAGAAACATAACGACCCTGTTGCTTGGCCGCCGGTGCTATGCCGGGTACCGGCTTGCCATTGCTGTCTTTTACGGCTGCGGTATCGCCTATAACAAATACGTTCGGATGGTCGGGAACAGACAGGTCGGCTTTTACTATTACTCGGCCGGCGCGGTCGGCATTGGCTTCTAACCACTGTGCTGCCGGAGATGCGGCTACACCAGCCGCCCATAACACTGTTGCAGAAGGCAGATGTTCATCACCAATCATCACGCCGCTTTCATCGCAGTGAGTGACGGCACTGCCCAAACGTACTTCAACACCGAGATTTGTAAGCGATTTTTCTGCGTAGACCGTCAGCTCAGTTGGCATGGCAGGCAATACGCGGGGACCGGCTTCCAGCAAAATGACTCGGGCACTACGAGAATCAATATTACGAAAATCAGCGGCTAATGTTCTACTGGCAAGTTCGGCAATAGTGCCAGCAAGCTCAACGCCAGTGGGTCCGGCACCGACCACAACAAAAGTCAGTAAGCGTTGACGTTCGATTTCATCATGAGTCATTTCGGCTTTTTCGAAGGCCATCAGAATCCGCTGTCGGATCGATGTTGCATCGTCAATACTTTTGAGGCCAGGTGCATATTGCTCCCAGCTTTCGTGACCAAAGTAAGCGTGTCGCGCACCTGTCGCGAGAATCAAATAATCGAACGCTAAATGACGCTGGGGAGTGATGACTTCTTGAGTATTTAAATCGACACCGTTAACACTATCGAGCAATACAGTAACGTTCTTCTGTTTACTTAAAATGCCACGAATTGGCCAGGCGATATCAGACGGTGCCAGTCCGGCCGTGGCAACTTGATATAGCAGTGGCTGAAATAAATGATAGTTCTGTTGATCAATCAGTGTGATGTCGGCATGCGCACGAATTAACCCTTTGGTGGCGAATAGCCCACCAAAGCCTGCGCCGACGATGATAATTTTGGGTTTCGATTTAGGGTTCATTGATATCCACCAGTTCCTTATCATCTCGGGCAGCAACAAGGCAATTGTGAGTGCAAGTGCCATTCACTACTTCTTCGGTTGGTATGCCCTGAGATGATGTTCCAAAAAAATATTTTCACAATATACACGTTACCAATGATAACCAGTGGTTTCGGCGTAGTGCATTCCTCCAACTTCGATATCACGGTTCAATATAGTCACTTCCGCTTTCGAATAGCGCACATCGAAGTCGATATCAAAATTATCAGTGATGCCCACCAACAGGCCAGTACCAACTTAGGCACCGATGGCATCATCTTCATCCTTCACGGTTGAGGTCGCTGTTTTGTTCCGTGTTTCGGCATACACCAAAGCCACCCCACCACCGATATAAGGCCGAACACTCGAGTTTTCTAGTTCTAATTTTTTTCTAACACCGAAGTGATTTTCTACAGTATAAGCTTCATTTTTCAAAGACCCACTCTCTTCTAGCTGCCCTGAGAGAATCAAATCGTAAGTAAGGCTAACAGGCCAGGATTTTTTCTTCACATCCAACATGAAACCGATTGTTACATGACTGTCGAGTGCTCCCCAGCCCTGGTTATCGAGCTGTTTTGAGCCTAAAGAACCACCAGCGTTTCCGGTCCAGTCACCGGCCTGAGCGACTGGTATTGTCAGAACTAGCATAGTAGCAATGAGTGCTTTATTAAGGTTTAAAGTTTTCATGTTTTGTTTTTTCTTCAAGAGTAAAGTGCTGGGCCAATCCCAGTGCATGAAGAGAAGTTTGCTGCTTTTTAAGCGAGTATTCGTCACTGCCTATAGGGTAGGACACTTTTTATCAGTTTACGGATGGTTTCTTTTATACTCGGCTAGCGTTATACCCATATTTTTTTTAAACGCTGAGTAAAAAGCTGATTTCGAATTAAACGCTGACTCCATTGCAATATCAAGAATGGTACGAGTATGCGGTAGGGGATTGATGATCAATTCCTTTGCCATTTCAATTCGGTAAGAGTTGATGAAATCGAAAAAATTCATTTGTAGCTGTTCATTGATGACCTGCGATAGGTAATTGGGTGAGGTCGACACTCGCTTAGCCAGATCTGGCAGTGTGAGACTGCTTTGCAAATAGGGTTTCTCACTCTTCATCATCTCGATAAGACGCTTTCGAATACGATTAGAATTTTCGCTATCCAGAGCTGACTTTTTGTATTTCTCTGCCTCATTGTCTAATTCAGCTTCAAACGAATCGTCTATCTCATTAGATGCCATGGTCTCAGGATTAGGGCCAATCGGGGTCGATCTGGATGCGTGGTAACTAATGCGATGCGTAAATATCCTTGGTTGACGGGTTGCAAAATAAGCCATCGAGTAAATAACAATCACCATAGAAGAGTTGAGAATTGTGTCGATAAGCTCAACAGACGAAAACCTTTCAGAAGCAACGACCCAAATTGCATAGATCCCCAATAAAACTGTAAATGCTTGTAACAACCATCGCAACCAGGACAAAGCGACGCCTTCACGGTATGAAAATTCGTTGGCAATGGAACGGGAATGACGCTGTAATCGTCTCAAACTGGCAAACAGATAAATCGCAATATGGAGCACTCCCAGTACCTGAGTATAAGCGGGTGATATCCAGGATTGAATTTGATCTGGCTGAAGTAGAGTCGGGTTTTCAATAAAAAAACCAGGGTCCCCCGGCAAAGACTGAAACAATAACTGCCAAACAATCGGCAACAATATTAACGCTGGTATAAAATGTAGAAAGACAGTGGAGCGTTTGGCTAGTGATGGACGCGTAATGCTCGAAGTATAGAGCCAAATTAGAGGGCCGAATAGAAAGTCGAGAGGATAAATCAGAATCATCAACCGAAAATATTGCAATCCATACTGTGAATGGTCAAGAAACTCACTAAATAATTCACAGGCAAAAAGCAGTAACAAGAAAGCCAGGTAGCGACTAGCAGCCTTGTCAGTTGACTTCCCAGAGAACAATGCCACAGCAAAAAATATGCCCTTCGCAGCACCAATCAGAAAAAAGACCGACAGTAGTGTTATTTTGGGGTCAGGCATTGAATTCCGCTGATATTATTCGGAGTTAGGTACTGATGTTTCAAATGTTCTTTATAGAAGTTAAGGATACATTTTTGATATCCGATAAACAATCCTACGGGATGGCGATTATCACTGCCCCCTTTGTCCTCCAATCCTTGCTAGCGTGTTCGAAGTTTCGGTTCGAGCTATTGAGCACTGCCCAGTTTTCGACATCTACGCCCTTAGTCACCAACCAAAGTGGTAATAGTACTTCACCGATAAAAGTAAATTCGCTAACAGTCAAGCCGAAGTCGGGGAAGAGAAAGTGGGTGACAGAATCTATCACATAACCCATGCAGCCAATCATCAGCAATACGCCCAGAAACTTAGGCAGGAAGCCTGACTTAAAAACCAGGTAACCCATCGGAAATAGCCAGAGACCCCAAAATATTTGTGAGACAAAAATGCCATGGACATGTAATTCGAGGAATAATGAGACCAGGCTGAGTGAGGGTTCTGCGCTGTTCAGTAAAACCAACACGGCGACGTGAAACAGCTCATTGATCAAGGTGATTGGGACAGCAAGCAAGAGGAACAGCGCCATCAGGAAAGCATGATTTTGGTTAACTGGCTTAAGTAGTTTATATAGGTACAACACCACAAAAATATTAACCAGTTGCACCAGAAAAGCGCTTACAATACTGAGGCGGAATAACAGCTCGTTTGCGACGATATTGTTAATTGTCGAAGCCACATCGCCAGATACAAACAGCGTCGCAGGCACATATATAATACCCAGCACCCCGAGTGGAATTAAGAGCAAGTAAAGCCAGCCAGCAATTCTCGCCAAGTGTTGGGTTGAGTGGTTTTTGTGATGCGTCATCATGGTGTTTCTCGAAGATAGGTTGTTATGAATATAACTATCTTATTTCATGCTAAGTAGAATGGAATTGACCAATTTAGCATCAAAGGCATGCATAAACGTATGGACTGGAAATCGGTAAAATTTGATTGGAATCGCGCTCGTGCCTTTCTTGTCTCAGCAGAAGAAGGCTCGCTATCGGCCGCTGCACGTGCGCTGGATATGGCTCAGCCAACACTCGGTCGTCAGGTTACGGCACTAGAGCAGGAGCTAGGGGTTGTGCTATTTAACCGGGTTGGAACAGGATTAGTGCTGACACCGGGTGGATTGGAGCTACTCGATCAGGTCCGTGCAATGGGCGATGCCGCCAATCGAATGTCATTGGCTGCATCGGGCCAATCGCAGGATATAGAGGGTAGCATCTGTATTTCTGCCAGCGAGGTTGACGCCACATTTCGCCTTCCGCCGATTATCGCAAAGTTACGCCAAATTGAACCTGGGATCGATGTTGAAATTGTAGCAAGCAATGCCCCCAGTGATCTGGGGCGACGTGAAGCGGATATCGCTATCCGCAGCTTTCGACCGACTCAGCCGGAACTCATCGCGAAAAAAATCAAGGATCATTCGGCTCGGTTATATGCGACACCTAGTTACCTTAAGAGTATCGGTGTGCCAACGTCGAAAGCAGATCTTAATCGGGCAAAATTCATTAGTTTCGATAGCACAGGAGGGCTCGTGAAAGCGCTCAACGGACTCGGCCTCAATTTGACTAAAGAGAACTTCCCGATAGTCACAGAAAATTATATTGTGCACTGGGAGCTCGTCAAGCAAGGCCTCGGGATCGGTATCATGGTGGCAGATATCGGCGACGCGGAACCGCTGGTTCAATTGGCCCTGGAAGAATTTGAACCAATAGTCTTTCCCATGTGGTTAACCGCTCATCGGGAGTTAAAAACCAGTAGACGAGTTCGTATGGTGTTTGATTTGCTGGCCGCCGAACTGAGTTGAATGACTATCTATTCTGGTTAATTTTTAGCTATCAGAATTGAATCAAATTCTAAAAATTTGAAGTCCTTGCCATTGATACGCATTGCTAGAGCCTATGTGCCTTCGGAATATTGGCGTGTCGTTATCGCTTTAACGCCAATTACTCAGCATGTGCTTTTTGATATTCACCGCCCCATTGGCATAACATATCGAGTGCTGGGCTAAGCTTTTCAGCCAGCTCTGTTGATGTGTATTCAACCTTTGGTGGTACTTCGGCGTAAACTTTTCGAATAACGAGCTTATTTTTTTCAAGTTCACGCAACTGCTGGCTCAGCATTTTTTGAGTGATTTTGGGGATGATTTTCTTGAGCTCTCCAAACCGCAAAGTCTTGCCTCGCAATTGGTAGAGGATGATGACCTTCCATTTCCCACCGATGACATCGATCGCAGTAGTCACTGGGCAATCATTCACGTCCGATGTTTCCTTAGTCGATGCATTCTTAATTAAAGTCGCTTCTTCAAAATTATTTTCTTGGCTGTAAGCCTTTAAATTCGCCATTAGGCACTCCCAGGTAACTTAATACCAAAACTGTGCGTACTTGTTTGCAGTATACAAACTATTTATAGTTCCCAAAGTATACTATGCGCTGAAAAGATACTAAAGCTTATTTTCGATTACCAAGCTTACTCATTGACGCATCGTTTTTAACACGATTCACTACACTTAAGGAACCATAGAAATGCCGTTACAACCCATAGAGCTCATTAGTTTCAATCTTTGCCCATTCGTTCAGCGCTCGGTCATCACCCTATTGAAGAAAGGCATCGATTTCAAGATCACTTACATCGATCTGGCTAATCCGCCTGAGTGGTTCCTCGAGATATCGCCTCTTGCGAAAGTGCCCGTCGTGCGTTACGGCGACGAGGTATTGTTTGAGTCGGCGGTCATCAATGAATTTCTGGATGAAATCACAGCCGACTCGTTGATGCCGATAGAAGCACTGGACAAGGCCAAAGACAGAGCCTGGATCGAATATTCGAGCCAACTGATAATCGACCAGTATTTAATGTCGGTTGCCGATAATAGTGCCGACTTTGAAAAACATCGTGATTCGTTGGTGAGTAAATTACAGCGACTGGAAGACACCGTTGAAGCAGACGGTTTTTTTAATGGCAGTCGTTTTAGCCTGGTCGATACGGCGCTCGCGCCAGTCTTCACTCGCCTCGAGATTTTTGCACGATCATTTAACACAGATCTGGTTTCCAGCTTCCCGAAATTGAGTGCGCTCAGCCAACGGCTGCAGGATATCGAGTTTGTGCAAAAGTCGGTTGTCGACAACTTTGAAGAAATCTACATCAAGTATCTGAAAGCTAACAATAGTTTTCTCGCCGCTTAATCCCAAATTTTCATACTATTTACATCTATCAGGAATTATCCAACATGAACTACCAACAACTATTTAGCCCGTCACCATTAGGTGATCATCAACTCAATCATCGCATCGTGATGGCACCACTAACCCGATCGCGCTCGGCACAACCCGGTGACATTCCACAGGACATTAACGTCGAATACTATGCTCAAAGAGCATCGGCGGCTTTGATTATTTCTGAGGCCACACAAATATCGCCACAGGGCAAAGGCTATGCATTTACCCCAGGCATTCATTCCGATGAACAAATCGCGGGCTGGCGTAAAATCACCGATGCGGTACATAACAAGGGTTCGTTAATGTTTCTTCAGTTATGGCATGTCGGTCGAATTTCCCACTCTAGTCTGCAACCCGATGCGTCGCTGCCAGTCGCACCCTCGGCAATCGCGGCGGATGGTCAGGCGTTTACCTATGAAGGCATGCTCGACTTTGAAATCCCACGTGCACTCGAAACCAGTGAACTGGCCAGCATCGTCGAGCAACATCGGCAGGCAGCCATTAACGCCAAACTGGCTGGTTTTGATGGTGTTGAAATTCATGCAGCGAATGGATATTTACTCGACCAGTTCCTCAAAAACGGTAGCAATCATCGCACCGATAACTATGGTGGTTCGATCGAAAACCGAGTGCGTTTAGTTTTGGAAGTTGTCGCAGCAGTGAGCGAAGTGATGGGTAGCGGTAAAGTGGGCATACGAATTTCGCCCACTGGTCGGTTTAACTCGATGTCAGAGAGTGATCCACAACCGCTGTTCAATTATTTAGTTGAGCAACTAAATGCATACAACTTAGCTTATCTGCATGTAGTCGAGAACTTCGCTGAATCAGATGATGGTTTTGACTTCGGCCAATTACGCGATAAATTCAACGCAGCCTATATGGCAAATGGCGGTTATAACGCCGGGTCAGCCGAAAAAAGCCTTGTAGACGGTCGCAGTGATTTCGTTTCGTTTGGTTCAGACTTCATCGCGAACCCTGATTTACCCGAGCGTATCAAGCAGGGCATCGCGTTGAGCGAACCTGATAGCTGCAGTTTTTACGGTGGCCATTCGGAGGGTTATACCGACTATCCGACGATGTCAGCTTAATTCTTTGCAAAGTAACGGGGTAGACGCTGGTTTGTGCCAGCGTCAAACTTGTAATCCAAATGATTAAACCGAAAAATATCTAGAGTGATGAAATTATTAGGTCAGTGCTATGTTCAAACCATCAACCAGAAATATTGGAAAACAGGCACGCTTTGGGAAGGTCGTCATAAGGCGAGTTTGGTCGATGCGGAGCAGTATTTGTTAACCTGTTACCGATAGTTTGAAATGAACCCTGTACGAGCGAATGTAACGTTATCGAGAGCTATTTTGTACAGGTCTGGATGCTAGAGATGTCCATGATGCGCGTAAAGCAATGGCGTTTCCTGTACCGCTCGGAAACAATCTCTTTAAATAACGAATTGAAGCAACATTAGGTAAATCCGTTGGTTTCATCGCACGAGGGAGGCCAAAAAACAGGGTTTGTGGTGTAGGCTGGAAAAGCGAAGCGCCTTCCGGCAAAGGCCCCAAAAAACGCTAGGGTTTCTTAAGATAGTCAAAAAAAGATTCATAAATATTATAAAAAGTTATCAAAGGATAAACTGTAGTTACCTAACCAAGAAGATCTACAATGCCTGTTAATGCCTAAGATATCATCCTGCACAATTACCCGCAATCATCTGTAGCTGAAAAAGTACGAACGGTACTTGGCATTAAAGGGCTTGCCTGGCACGATGTGGAAATACCGCGATTACCCACCAGAATGACGATTGAAACCGTACTCGCCACTAGCCACCCCCTGCGAGTGAAACGATACTAACCATGGATGAAGTGCTCGATCCGAGGTCGGTGTCATTCTCGGCAATAATCCAGACTACGCGTGCGGCGATTAGCAAAACATCGGCAACCAGACTGCTGGCTAGTAATAAGCATCGACTTTCAATCCGTTAGCTATCAAATTGATGAAGATGGTGATGGTTAGAATCCAGACATTGTGGTGTGCCGGATTATCGATATCGCCCATCACAAAAGAGAAGGTGAACGATAATGCCAGAATAATGACGAATCCGAAAATGACGCGTTCCAGGTTCATGGTAACCCTCGAAAATTTTGGTATATGAAGAATACGCCTGTCTAGCGGATTCGTCATGCTTCAACTCGAATTAGGCGGCCTTGGTGTCAGCTCTGGGCAGTGCCAGATTTTTTAGCGTTGCACACAAAACTGTAAGCATCGGTAACGGAATCAATATCAGATGTCTAATGACATCAATTGTCGCTGTTTGCTCTATTGCAGCATAGAAGGCAAAAACTGAAATTAACCATCCGTTTGATTCAACTCTTTAGCTATGAAATTAAATACTCGGCGGACTCGCAGATTTGTTCGCAGTTCCTGATGGCATACTAGCCAAACGGGTAGTTGCATTGCAGGCCCCATAGGCTCAAACGCCCGTACCAGATCTGATTCTTTATCACCCAGATCTTCAGGGAAAAAAATTGTCCCCAATCCCTCTTTGCAGAGTTCGAGCTGTAGCGGCTGGAAAGATGTAATCACTTGAAAGTTATTTTTCGACAACTGCCATCCTTGTTGATTGAGCAGCTCTGATATTGAATTACTTTGATCAAAACCGATGATTTGAATGTCAGTGAGCTCAGAGAGTTTAGAGAATTTCGGCATCTGTTCTAAATAACCTGGAGTTCCATAGAGCCAAATGTTTTCATCTCCTAATTTTTTAACAATCAAATCATTCTGAGTGGGACGAAAATTACGAATCGCAATATCGGCTTCTCGACGTTTCAAATCGCTGGGTTCATTTGTCACAATGACTTCAATACTAATACCGGGTTCTTCTTGGCGTAACTTAGCGATGATTTTTGGTAAGCGGAACAGAGCATCCAGTTCGCCTACAGAAACGATCACAGAGCCCTCAATTTGCTGCGACTGCCCAGAAGCGGCCAGCGAAAACAACATGGCTTGATCGCTCATTGATCTCGCGTGTTCCAATAATTCTGCCCCACTGTCAGTTAAAACCAACCGCTGACCCACTCTTTCAAATAAAGTCACACCCAACTCTGCTTCGAGTGAGGCCACCTGTCTGCTCAGCGTCGGTTGTGTCATTCCTAGCGCTTTAGCTGCAGCCGACAAAGTGCCTTCTTCTGCGGTCACTAAAAATGCGCGAGTATGGTTCCAATCAAAAGTTACTGGTGTCCAGTTCATACTAATATGCATACCTAAAATGCAATTATGGCACTATATATTTCATTTATGAATAATTATAGTG
>CAXMOZ010000030.1:0-4358 GCA_964195315.1 uncultured Acidimicrobiia bacterium
AGATCTCACCATATCTGGATATTGATCGGGCATATTGACGCAGCTCAACCGGGATAAATTTAGAGGACAATGACCGCTTCGTAAGCAGAAGTTAAAAGAAGAATTTTGAAGGTCAGCTATCGGGAAAGTTGTCCTTCAGATTTCATCACCCAATGACGGCTGAGTGCCCTCTAATGGTGAAGAAATTATCAAAGCTGGTTGCGATCTCCAGAAACCCATCAAGTAACTCACCCTGGATGTATGGTATGGTCAAATTAGCGATCATTCAAAACCGCATCTAAAATTTGTTTTTCTCGACCTTCTGCACCACGAACTTGAGGTTTTCAACATGACTTGCTGCCATGTAGTTAGCTCAGAAGAGTTGCCATGTTTTTATAGATAGACGTACTATCAGGCACAAAGTCCTGAAGCGGAGAGTCTTATGATAAAAACTAGCGATCTAATATGGCAGGATGCACAACACCAAATGCTGTTCAGCTTAATCGACGAAATCAAAGTCGAGCCCTTTGATCGATCCGTCATAAAACGCCTTAAGCTTTATGCCGAACACCATTTCAGTCTCGAAGAAATTTATATGGACTCTTTAGACTACCCTGGTATAGCCGCCCATATAAAAGCCCACGATCGCTTTCGCGAAGAACTTTCTGCCATGGTCGAGACCGAGCACATCATGAATAAGGTTTTGCAAGATTCCCTGTCTTTATTCTTATCGGAATGGTTGAAATTACATGTATTAGGTATTGATAAAAAATTAGAGGCTTTTATTTTAGCATCCGCGGCCAAATAGAAAGCAATATTACCTATCAGCGATCTATCTCCACCAAAATAAAGAATTTTTGTCGCCGTGGCCGCCACAAATTGCAGATAGGTTTCCAGCGCTTTGCTGCCGGTCATTCATAGTTATGGGTATTCAGTGCCAATAAATCATAGGTTTTTATAAACTTGAATTTCGCAGGACAAGATGCTAGTGGCAGCAGACTATAGGGAACTTGACGAGTTTACTATCGCTAGCCTGTTGCTGGGTTTGGTGCAGCGATTAAAGATTACTCTGATCATACTATTGAGCGGGCCTAATTGGGTGTAATTATCTGGCTAGTGATGCTTAAAGCAAAGAATTGATTTAGATCAATACTCATGCCTTAGGATAATGCTCAAATAGTCTCTCTATATAGCGGGGGACTTACAATGTACAAATCAATTGTAGTAGCCGTGGATGGCTCTGATGCAGCTAAACGGGCTTTAATAGTAGGCGCTGAACTAGCTGGAATGTCTGATGCAAAGTTGAATTTGGTTTATGTCGTCGATAGCTACAATATTGAAATATCGGAGGATTTACGTCACTTGTCCAAGGTGGAACATATTGTCGATCCAGCCCCCCGAAATCGGGCGAGTCTCTCAGACGCTCCAGTCAATCTATTTAAGTCAATTAATGAAGCATCAGCTGAGTCACAGCGAACCTTTAGCCTGCTTGCTAATTATATAGTTAAGCAGGCTAAAACCAACGCAGAAGAGATCGGTGCAAAAGATGCTGAAACTTCGATAGAGTTTGGTAATCCAGCGGAAAGAATTCTAGCCTTTGCCAAACGACACAATTCAGATTTAATTATTACAGGTCGACGTGGGTTCGGTGCGTTTAAGAGTTTGATTTTAGGTAGTTCTTCCCAGAAGATAACCCAGCAGGCTGAATGTAGTTGCCTAACCGTTTGCTAAAAGGCGTGGCGGTTATTAAGTTAAGCAGAATATTACCTTACCTTCATATTTTTGCCTGCAAACATACCCAGACATAATTGCCCGCAAAATATGTTCCACGTCTGAATGACTATTTAAGTCAAATTAGCAGTCGTTCCTGACAGTATTTGAAAGGGCTCTTTACGGCACATAACGGACATACGCGTTGAGCTAACGTGCAGTGCCTCAGTCGCCATAGCCGTCGATTTCTCGCTGATAATCTTCTGCGCCAAACCATCCAAGCGACGAGTCAATTTCATCATTTCGTCAAGTTAAAAACTGTCCTACCTGAAGAAAAGGATGGGCTGCCATCACTCCCCCATGCTCTGCCTGAAACTAGAGTATCTCCACAAGTCAACTTGTTTGGCTGACATCAAATAGTTTATTAATTTTATTAGCTGATACCAATAGGTGGCAGGGTATAGCTATTGGCTAATGATGGTTACTACTTGAAAATGGCGAAAAATTCTTGAGAAATTTTTATGGTTGCTGGGAATCCGGCTAATTGTAAGGTAATTTATTAAATATTAGAGATAATTTTGAAAATTGACAATCAGGGGGTATGGCTTTTATCCTTATTAAACTTGTTAATGGTGTGAGGCTGGGGGGGGGTATGCACTAACGGACAAAGTGTACCTAAAACAAAGAAAACGATCACACTGGAGATAATAATTGCGGGGTTACTATCACTGTGATTTGAAAGCGACTTTTTGAGCAGCAGCATAATGCAGGTGCCGATCAAGATACCGATAGCATTAGCAAGAATCAGGCGAGAAATCTCACTAATTGACTTATAAAAATTGGCAATTACTCTCTCAGAATAGCTGATGAAGACCAACAGGACGGTCGCATAGGCCGATATATGGAGGAATAAATTTCTGCCTAACTCGACTGAACAAAGCTTCAAAGAGGCATAGAAGGTTGCACCCAGAACCGTAAAGATAAGCAATCGCTCCAATCGTCTTGAATAAGGCTGAAGTACATCAAACATTGTCCACCTCGCAGGTTGCACGCCCTGTGTGAGTCTGTTGTTATTTCTGATAGAACTATAACATTGTGTCCATTTCGCAAGTTGATGCAGGTCAATAGATTCTTTCTGGCGCCTTTACTTGCGGGTATGAGGCTACGAGGTTTTCTTCTAGCACTAGTGCGTTTCGGGCTTCGTTCATTATCAGAGATTAGATTGCGTCACACTTCGAGTCTTTTATTAAGAAACTTTTCAAGGCTGGTCTATTTTTAATAAGAACTCCTATGTATTTATTTTCGCCTAGCCCATCTGCTGGGCATTTTTTTGGCTGCAATAAATAACGAGGGTGTCGGCCGGTTTCAAAACGCATCAGTCGATACAGTCTCATCAGTCGGCAATTTAATCTGACTTTAATATTTTTATGAGAGTCACCGACTACAAAGCTGACGTTCCAGGTCAGGATTAAATAGGCAGCTCACGGCCACTTTCGAACGCAGTTTTTCGAGACAGAAGAGACATTGATAGAGAAGGTCTGCGATATAGGTTGATGCAGGTCAATTTATTAGGGTATAAATCGGCATATTCTAATCTTTGGGTAACTAAGGAGAGGGTAATGACTAACACACACGATGAATCAGCTGCGGCCATTAGAAAACATTTAGTAACAAAACCAAAAACAGCTATAGGTGAAGCTTCATTCGAGGAGAGGGTTGATACTTTAAGAAACATTATACAAAAGATAGAAAACATACCAAAAAATGCCGATAAGATTCTTTTTTTCCGAAGAGAGTTAAGACATCTTGAAAGTAAATTATCTCAAAATACTAAATTCTAATTTATTGTAAACCCTGCTCTGTGTGACGGCTTAGGGGACAAAGCACGTATTCAAGGTTCAGATTTAAATGTCGACTTTCGGTTACAGTCCTTCCAGGATAGGGTTAAATAGGTAACTCGCAGCGAAATGATTGCTTGTGGGGCAGGGTCGTCACTATACCTCAACCCATTAACTTTACCTTTGGGATTAGAGATTTCTGAGAGCCTCACTAATTTGCTCCTCTGGTGGCTCTTCATAAATCAGGGTTGTTGATGGATTAACATGGCCCGCAATTTTTTGGGCCACCTTTATTGATTTCTTTTGTTTATGAATCACATTGGTAATCAGAGAACGTCGACCACTGTGAGAACTGGCTTTTTCAATTCCAGTCCAATTTCGCAGCATAAGCGCCATATGTTCCTGGAGGGTATTCGGGGAGTAGGGTCCACATTTTTGAGTAACGAATAGCTAACCTGTCAGCCAGGGTTTAATTACCTTATTCAGACGGTGCTCTAAATACTGTTGAAGCGCTTCTCTTAAATCTGAATCAACCATCGGAAGATCACGTGATTTGCCCTTATGCGTTTTTACAGGTGGATAAAAGTCTTCAGGTTTAATTTCTGCACCAGCTTTAGCGAGTTTTTCTATGTGGCGTACCAATTGATCGAAAGACCTCACATCAAAACTGATTGTTTTCCTTTGATAAGTACTGTTTGATCGACCCATGGCATCAGCGCCTTTCGTATAGGCCGAAGGTAAGCTCATAATATCCAGGTGGATGACTAGTTTAGTACTTTTCTTGAAACTTTAGCACTTTTGGGTAAAAAGTTTAGTACTTTTCCTAGTCGT
>CAXMOZ010000031.1:0-3078 GCA_964195315.1 uncultured Acidimicrobiia bacterium
GTCAGCTTCCCAAGCTGAATGTCGCGAGTTCGAACCTCGTACCCCGCTCCAAATATCTAGTAGTTATTTTTTACGATACCTCAACGATGGGACAGCAGGAAACCACCATAGCCGACATTCGATTATCAGAAGTGATAGGCAAGTTTCGGCCAATAGCGGGCATTGATATAAAATCGTATGCGTGAGAATATACTGAGAACAAAGTGCGGCATATCACAATATTCGTGCCGTCCGCACTATCAACATTTAGAGATAATCATGCAAGAATTTTCACTCGAATCATGGGAAGAATTTGAAGACGCCCTAAAAGAACTTGAAAATTGTCGTATGCGTCGATATGAGAATAGAAGTGCGCTAGGTACAGAGTACTTGTACCGAGGACAACCCGATAGTAAATGGAAACTAAAGACTACCCTGGAACGGTTTTCGACTGAGAGTATATCGATAACTGAGTATTACAAATTTGCTTTTGCTGCAAAGGCAAAAGTTGAAACCTTCACAGAAAAGGTCTGTGAAATTCCGGAACCTTCGGAAATTAATGCATGGGTTGAAGAACAATCTCATATATCCATGATAGATATGCCTGGGTATGAATATTTTGCTTACCTGAGACATCATGGGTACCCATCACCATTGTTAGACTGGACAGCATCACCATATATAGCATTATTTTTTGCATTTAGAAATATTTCCCATTTAGTAAAAAACGTCTCAATCTATGTGTATCAGGACAATGCAGGTTTCGGTAAAGTAGGTTCTAGCAGAAACCCTTTTATTCAAACACTAGGGCCTTACGCAACAATTCATAAGCGGCATTTTTTACAGCAAAGTTCCTATACGATGTGCACAACAATGAAGTCGAACAATTATTCTCTGGCTAATCATGAAATAGTAATTAAGCGCATGATGAAGAATCAAGATTTGATATGGAAATTTAATTTACCTAGTGACCAAAGAAAGAATGTGTTGAAGAAATTAAACAAAATGAATATTAATGCGTATACGTTATTTTTAAGTGTTGATAGCCTAATGGAAGCTACGGCAATATCTGAAAATAAGTTTACCTCTAATTGCGTCAACTAGGACAAATTTATTACGCTGCCGCTCCAAAACTTGATTATTAAATTGAGCATTGAAAGTAGGGAAAGGGTCGTTTTGAGACGGTCGTGATTGATTCGCGACCGGCAGCTTTTGAAATTTAGCTAATTTACTCCATAGCAGTCGTTAAAATCGAAGGCTAATACTTCCGGGTTCGGCCAACAGCGGCCGTTCGTATAGGCTTTCAAGAAGTTGGAATTCGGCACACAGCGGACATAGGGTTAAGGCTAAGTTATAATTCGAGAGGAACAAAAACTAATACCAGTTGGATGATTTAGCAAGGAGAGACATGTATGCCGAAATTACGAACTATGTTGATTTTAGTATGCGCAATGACAGTATTAAATATTGCACATGCAAATGATCGTGAAGATACAGTGTGTGGGTGGTTTAAAGAAAGGCTCCAGTTCAAGATGTGGAGCTCCGCAGCTCCGGATCCAGACGAGTCGAGAATTCGTAATAAACGATTTATAGAAAATGTAAAGTTCACGACATCTGATAATAAAACCCTGAGGGGATATAAATACCAAGCACATGATCCCGAAATTGGATTCACAAATCCAGAAGGTTATATTTTAATGGCGCTCGGTAATGCAATGATTGCAGATCAAATGATTGAAGATCTGAAACCCTTTGCTCGAAGTGGTTATGATGTCTATATTTACGATTACAGAGGTTACGGCTTATCGGGAGGTAAAAGACGCATAAAGGCAATTATAGAGGACTATAAAGAATTGGTCCTACATCTTAATTCTCAGTACCAAAAACATTTACTGTATGGCGTATCTCTTGGGGGGATTGTGTTTCAAAATGTTATTGGATCAAACGTAGATTTTGATCGCGCGGTGATTGATTCAAGCATAAGCAGAGTCTCTACCCGCGGCTGCCCCAAAGAAATCGATCCAGTTGAAAATGTACCTGACATAGCAACAAATATCATGTTTATAACGGGGGCACTTGACCGGGTTACACCTCCTAAAAGTACTTCCGAACTAGTAGAACTTGGAAAGTCGAGAGGAGCCACTGTATTTGAAGGGGCAGAGTACTCCCATCCCTTTATGGACAAAGACACTAATATTCGTATCGAACGTTTAGAAAGAGTTCTTAATTTTCTTCACCCCCCCGTGGTGGAAAATTGAGATGGAAAAAGCTGATATAGAAAAACTATCTTTTGTTTGCATTCTTGCAGTAGTCGGTGCCGTTGCAATCACGAAGCCCGATTTGACAGGTGACGCCGGATTCAGCGAAGGGATAATACGTTGGTTACTGTTCACACTGGCATGCGGTCTAGTCATCAATGACCAGGAAGGGCGTCCATTTAAAATTATTTTAACATCCTCACTGGCAGCTTCCTCGGTGTTAGTTCTAATAATTACATTTAAGTCTTATTACCTGGGAGATGCCATCCATTTATCTGGAGCAGAAATCAGCGTAAAACAGAATCCAGACGTGTTTGCTGTCATTATCGCGATTTTGCTATTTGCCTCGGTGGTGGCACTCATAATCTGCAGCTATGCTCGGGGAACAACACTCTCTCTTCTGAATTCATTAATGAGCATTGACCTTGAACAAGCGAAGAAAGTTGAGGCCATATTAAATAAGGTTGTCAGTATAGGTGCCATAGCTGCTGTTATCATTTTTTCTATCGTTTAAAACGGGTTATTTGGAGGCCAGATGGGAAATATGGTGACAGTTATGCAGTGGTTATATTTGAAATATGCCCACATGACACATAACAAGCGCCCTAGCTGCCGCTGGAAAGTTTTGCGGCGCTTCGCAGTAGTGTCATTGGCAGCGCGGCTTGGCTCAAGTGTTGAACTTCCGCTTAGGGCACATAGCCGCCTTTTACCATCGATGATCGAATGTCGGCTTCCAGTAAGCAGACCTTCAAACGCCAGGCATCAAAGGTCAGTACCCGGCCAGGAACGGACGCTCAGCAATGAAGCAATAACATGTAAACAAGTCGTTAACCATTTAATT
>CAXMOZ010000032.1:0-41662 GCA_964195315.1 uncultured Acidimicrobiia bacterium
CACTCGACACTGGTCGTTTTGCCAGAAAAGGGAGCGATAGGATCGGCATCGATTGAAATAGGAACCACTATTTAACTATGATATGGGATTTGGCGAATGGCTGGTATGTGCCGAAACTTGCCTATTCAATCATAACCTGGAACGGCCGCTGTGGAGTAATTGGATGCAAAGTAGCTCGAGCCGGAAATCGACCCAAGCACCGAGACAGCTCAACCCAGCACCTTTCACTGGCAGACCCACCGACGACTGCGGTGAACGGGCGACGGTTACATCAGTCAAACTACCGTCGTGGAAGTTTCCGGCTTGGTCACTGAATTTGGAGGTGAAAACCGCCGATATCCGACGGACCAATTGCCATAAAGCCAATGGCTCCCTGCGGGGAGAATGGCCGCAACCGAATGATCCGAAATGTGAGAGGGGGTTTCCCGAAGGGCCGGTAACTCATTGTTTCTATACCAATTTCAACGCAAAAAAAAAGCCGCCCCGAGTGATCTCGTGAACGGCTTTGATTTTATTTGGCTCCCCGACCCGGGCTCGAACCAGGGACCCATTGATTAACAGTCAATTGCTCTACCAACTGAGCTATCGGGGAATTGAGGATGCGTATAGTAAAGTAATCGAGTTGTTACGGCAAACGGAATGTGATGTTTTTTTGCATTATTTTGAGGATTAATTTTGAGGCAGTGAAAGTCACCAATTTATTGCGTTTAAAGCGATTATAATTGGCTCTTAAGCGTTGATTGTGAGGAAGGTGGCTCCATATCTTAGACTAAACTAGGGCCACTTTTTGATCGCCAGTGTCTCGCCAGTAAAAATACAGACCTTTTGATCTTTTAATTACATTAATTCTGATCAAAACTTGGCTTTTAAATTATCGCCACTCAGACCATTTTCTAGCGCAATAAATAGATACCCTAATTAATGAGTAAACCCTTTCAACTTGTTACTGATTACACGCCTGCCGGTGATCAGCCAAAAGCCATAGCTGATTTAATTACCGGCATTAATGATGGCCTGACACACCAAACATTGTTGGGTGTTACCGGTTCAGGGAAAACCTTTACTGCCGCCAATATCATTCAGCAGCTAGGACGACCAGCCATCATCATGGCGCATAATAAAACGCTTGCTGCTCAGCTTTATGGAGAGATGAAAGAGTTTTTCCCGCATAACTCGGTGCAGTACTTCGTTTCCTACTACGACTATTATCAGCCCGAAGCTTATGTACCAGCGTCTGATACTTTTATAGAGAAAGATGCGTCGGTGAATGAACATATTGAACAAATGCGATTATCTGCCACTAAGTCCTTATTCGAACGACGCGATACCATTATTGTCGCTTCAGTCTCGGCCATTTATGGTCTTGGTGATCCTGAGGCCTATTTAAAAATGTTGTTGCATGTTGTTGTTGGCGACGAAATCGATCAACGTAAGATCCTGCGTCGCCTGGCCGAACTACAATATAAACGCAATGATACTGAATTAAAGCGCGGTACCTATCGGGTTCGTGGCGAGGTTATCGATGTTCATCCAGCCGATTCTGATCGCGATGCAATTCGAATCGAGCTGTTCGACGCTGAAGTTGAACGAATCAGTATCTTTGATCCACTGACGGGTGAAATTCTAAAAACAGTTAAACGGGTCTCGATTTATCCAAAAACCCATTACGCCACACCGCGCGAAACGATACTGAACTCCATCGAGCATATTCGGGAAGAGTTAAAAGAGCGTTTGCTTGTTCTGAATGAAAATAACAAGCTGGTCGAAGCGCAACGACTCGAACAACGCGTTAACTACGACACCGAAATGATGCGCGAGCTTGGTTACTGCAATGGCATCGAAAACTATTCGCGTTATCTATCGGGGCGTCAAACGAATGAAGCGCCGCCAACGCTGTTTGATTATCTGCCAGATGACTGCTTATTATTCATCGACGAAAGCCATGTGTCTGTGCCTCAGATAGGTGGTATGTATAAAGGTGACCGTTCACGTAAAGAAACGCTGGTCGAGTATGGTTTTCGATTGCCGTCGGCGCTTGATAATCGACCCTTGCGTTTCGAAGAGTTTGAGCGTCAAGCGCCGCAAACTGTTTATGTTTCGGCAACCCCGGGGCCGCATGAAGCAAAAATGAGCGGTGCGGTTGTTGAACAAGTGGTTCGACCGACAGGCCTGGTTGACCCGCCTATCGAGATTCGACCTGCAACGAGTCAGGTTGATGATGTTTTGTCTGAAATCAATAAACGCGCTGTTTTATCTGAACGAGTGCTGGTTACTACACTCACCAAGCGTATGTCAGAGGACTTGACTGATTACCTGTCAGAACATGGCGTACGAGTGCGCTACCTGCATTCGGATATCGATACCGTAGAACGCATGGAAATTATCCGTGACTTGAGATTAGGTGTATTCGATGTGTTAGTCGGCATAAACCTGTTGCGCGAAGGTCTGGATATCCCTGAAGTCTCTTTAGTCGCGATTCTGGATGCTGATAAAGAAGGTTTTCTGCGATCCGATAGAGCGCTAATACAGACCATGGGGCGAGCCGCACGTAATATCAATGGTAGGGCTATTCTTTATGCCGACAAGATAACCGGCTCTATGCAAAGAGCGATTGACGAAACGGACCGACGCCGCGAGAAACAAGAGGCCTTCAATCGAGAAAACAATATTATTCCGTTGGGTATCGTCAAGCGAGTGACTGACGTCATGGATATCGGTTACGGCAGCAACTTTAATCAGCGACAGAGTCATGCAGATAAAGTGGCCGAGGCAACAAAAGAGTACAGTGGTCTCAATGCCAAACAATTGAATAAAGCCTTGAGCAAACTTGAAAATAAGATGTACGAACACGCCCAAAATCTGGAGTTTGAAGATGCCGCTAAAACGCGAGATAAAATTGCACTGGTGAAAGAACAATATTTCAAAGGTGATCTGGCAGGTTAGCGGTGGCTAATTAGGGCTGAAGTTATTAACAAGTAATTTGAGTGTATTTAAATCAGACTGGCTCTTATTCTTATTGAAATGACCAGGGCCATATTTGATTCGATTGTAAAGGTTAACTATTTCTTCAATTTCGCTTGTTTGAACCAGTTTACTGGCCTCTACACGACTTAAAAAAGCACGAGAATCCTCCGAAGGCTTCTTTTCAAATCCAAGCTTTGCGAGTTTTTTCAATAACCGATTAAAATGCTGTTCGAGCCTGCTAGGTTTGGCAGGCCTGGCTCGATACCAGCCGAGTAACCAGTAAAATCCAGTCACCGTTAGCAGCATAAAAACGAGAGCGAATATCATATCTCCAGAGTCTTCAATACCGACCCCTAACTTCTGCAAAAAGTTACTTTGTTTACGTTCATCATAATTCAAAACCCAGTTGTTCCAGTTGTTTTGAACGTTGTCCCAACTAAACAATAAATTACCAAATAGTGGGTTTCTATTTTGAATGCGAAAACTCGATATTTCATCTGGTAACGCTTGATCCAGACCTAATTCTATTCTATCAGGTGATACCGCAGCGGTTGGGTCAATCCGAATCCAACCCTTATTTTTTATCCAAACCTCTGTCCAGGCATGAGCATCCGATTGTCGAACGATTAGATAATTACCAAGCTCGTTATATTCGCCTCCCTGATAGCCCGCAACTATGCGCGAGGGAATACCAGCGGCCCGCATGAGCAAAGCAAAGCTACCGGCGTAGTGTTCACAAAAGCCACGCTGTGTCTCGAATAAAAACTGATCAACCGTGTCACCCCGAAGCGCAGGTGGGGAGAGTGTATAGACGTATTGTTGGGTTCGAAACATGTTTAAAACATGGTTAACAATATCCACTGGATTATCGTATTGACGCGCTAATGACTGACCCAGCGCAATCGTTTTCGGATTTTTATCAGCTGGATACTGAGAGGTTAATTGGAGGTACTTTTCAGGTTCATCAAGACCCGCTTGAAAACGTAATTGCGATTGCAATGTATAACGCAACAAATCATTAATCGGTTTTTTAGCGGTGAGTTGAAAGTCGGCAGTCATCTGACTATCGGCAACAATCTGGGTTGGCATATCGAGCGCCAATAACCAACGTTCACCATTAGGTTCCAGCGTGACTGTGTATTCGGTCGGTTCGTCAAACACCGTAATATTAAGACGGTTGATGTTACGTCGTTTTGACTGAGTCCATCGACTACCATCAAACAACGCCATCACCGGACCACGCCAATATAGCTGCGATTGGGCAGGAATATCTCCTTTAAAGCTGACTCTAAAAGCCACTTCATTATTTCGAATCAATTGACTAATTTTCCCTGGTGACATGCTATCACTTAAACCGGTAATGCCGCCTCGTTGCTCATTGGTTAAGCTCCACAAAGGCCCTGGAATACGGGGTACCAAAACGAACAAAATGAGCATTAAAGGGAGCGACATTAATACTAGTCGGGCACTGGCTTTTACACCAATCGAGATCGATATCTCGTCATTACGTTGATTGATTAATACCAACGTAGCCGTAATAATCAGTAATGTAGCCAGCATTAACCCAGCTGTTAAAATGCTTTGTGAAAACAAAAAATGAGTGGCGATTAAAAAATAACAAAGAAAGATTAAAATCAGCAAGTCACGATGGCTTCTACTCTCAAGGAATTTAAGCGATGTCATTACTGTGAGCAATGCTAACCCTGCGTCACGCCCGACAATCGTCCAGTATTCGGCAAACACTCCAACCCCGCCAAATAGAACCAAAGATACAATAATCCACTTAGGCAAAGCCTTTGTTATTCCCTGGTTTTGCAAACTGCGCCAACCCAAGGCAACGATAACGATGCCGCTAATCCAAAATGGCAAGTTAAAAAAATGCGGTGCGATTGAAAACAAAAAACAAAAACAAACCGCAAAAATTGATGCCCGATTGGCAATTTCCTGCGGAATATTTTTGATTGTTAAATGATTTTTATTCTGAGTTTGCATTGGTATTAGGTTTGGAATTGGGATCAAAGTCCCGTCCAAAATCAACTTGTTTAAAAGTAGCCATGGCCTGTAAGCAAGCCTGTTTATGGGCAGCGCCGAGTTGTTTTTCTATGGTGATATTAGGTAGTTTAATACCATATTTTTGATTATTAGAGTCGGCCAAAAGTACAAGAGCTGTCATTTCTGATAGCTTCGATTCAATCGAATCTTGTCGCACTTGAAACCAGTCGATCCACAACGAGGGACGAGCATGGCCCTGAAACGTTTTGGTCAATAAGCCTTTGCCTTGAGCATAAGCTTTCCACGAAACATGGCGAAGAGATTCGCCTTCTCGGTATTCTCTCAGCCCTGCGAAATCATCCCCATCTATGGTATGGGTTGTCGCTTTGCCCTCTTGCTGCTCAAGCATATTTTGTTGCAATGTTGAACTAGCCAGCGGTGTTGGGTATATCACAATAGGGATATCAAATTTGAGCCAGCCCCAGGCATGCAATAAACCGGTTGGATATCGTGTGAAAACAGTGAGTCCCTTTGGTTTAAACTGGCCACGTTTAGTGCTCGGTACTTTAATCATCGCTTGCGATTGACTGCCTGGCTCGATTGTCAAATAAACCGGTGTTTCATCTGCGTACTGAATGCCAATCGCATAACGAGACAAATTATTATGGTGGCTTATTTCAAAATACAGATCACAACTCTCCCCAGCAAAAACAGGTTTGGGTGTTTGCAGATAAACCTCGAGACCAAGTATATTTTTGTGCGTTTGCCATAGGCTGACAATTGCTAGCGCCGTTAGCATAAAAGTCAAAACAAACCCCATACTGTTCTGATAGTTAACCGCTGCAAGAAAGAGCAATAACAGCATAACCGCAAATATATATCCAAACCGCGTAGGCAAGATATAGAGTCGACGATTGTGTAATTCGATACGGTCATAACTGGACGGATTATGGCGTGCAAACCAGTCGTCAAAATAACGACGAACCGGCGCTGGCAGGGAGAATAAATTTAAAGCCATCAGACAGTATTCACCACCTTCAATTAGGGGATAGCAACTTGATTTAATAGATCATCAATTAACACTTCAATCGATTTACTGTGTTGTTCAGTGGCTGTCAGACGATGGCAACTAACAGATGTGAATACCGACTTCACATCACCAGGCTCGACATGAGCCCTGCCAGCCATTAATGCCCATGCTTTGCTTGCTCGTACAATAGCCAAACCCGCACGTGGTGAAATGCCATATAAAAACAAACCAGGGTTGCGAGACGCCTGAATCAGACGCTGTACATAATCAAGCAGTGCATCTGAACAATGAATTTTGCTAACTGCCTGTTGAATTCTCAGCAGTTTTTGAATATCCATGACGGCGGGCATGTCTTTCATGACGTCACGCGGATTGTCGCCAGCCAGCAAAGCACGCTCGGCTTTGGCATCAGGATAGCCTAATTGTATCTTCATCATAAACCGATCCAGTTGTGATTCAGGCAGTGGGAAAGTACCTGATTGATCGAGGGGGTTTTGGGTACCAATGACAAAAAAGGGGGCTTCTAATGGATGTGTAATACCTTCTACCGTAATTTGCCTTTCTTCCATTGCCTCGAGCAGTGCACTCTGTGTTTTTGGTGTTGCTCGATTAATTTCGTCGGCAAGTACAAAATGAGAAAATACGGGGCCAGGATGAAAATTAAATACTTGTTGAGTGGCGTCAAAGATAGATACCCCTAGAATATCTGCTGGTAATAGATCGCTGGTAAACTGAATTCGACTGAAATTCAAGCCAAACACTTGAGCAATGGTTTGTGACAGTGTTGTTTTTCCGACGCCAGGTAAATCCTCAATTAAGCAATGGCCTTGTGCCAATAAACAGGCCACGGCAAGCCTTATTTGTTTGGGCTTGCCTAGGATAATGGTTTCAATTGCCAAAACGGCAGACTGAATTTCCGCTTGAAATAGGGCTATTTCTGGGTTGGTTTTTTCAAACATAGTTTAGAAGCTGGTTAATTTAATTAAGAAAGTGTAGTTAATAATTTGAAACCCATGGGCCTTAAATTTTAGTCTAATAATTGATGAAAGTTGAAGTGTCATATCTCTAGGTATACATTTTAAGGCGTTTGATTTGAACAATTTAATTGTGCTAAGTTGCAAAGCTTAAGCTGAAAATTTACTGATCGAGACGAAAAATTGAACACACAACCCATTATTTACTCATTTCGTCGTTGTCCATTTGCTATGCGGGCCAGAATGGCTTTATTCAATTGCGGCATTAAATCCGAACTGCGCGAAGTGAAGCTCTCCAATATGCCGCAGGCGTTACTGGTCTTGTCTCCTAAGGCAACTGTGCCAGTTCTAAAATTATATGAGGGCAGGGTAATCGATGAAAGTCTCGATATCATGCGATGGGCACTATCGATTGCTGACCCATGCCACTGGCTAGAAAAAAGTCAGGTCAGCGATCAACTTATTGAGCAAAACGACAATGATTTCAAATCATTACTCGATAAGTATAAATATGCCGATAGGCATATCGAATTGAGCCAACTTGAACATCGGCAAAATGCCGAATCTTTTTTAGAAACACTCGATGAGCGACTAAATCAGCAGCGCTACTTAGTCGATGATCAAATAAGGCTTGCCGACATCGCAATTTTCCCTTTTATCCGCCAATTTGCAGGTGTCGAACCCAATTGGTTCGTGCAAAGTGACTACAGTGCGGTGATGCGCTGGCTCGACACGTTAGTCGAATCGAGCCAGTTTAAAACAATTATGCACAAATATACCGTATGGCAAGAAAACGACACTGCAGTCTATTTAGGACTCTAATTAACTTTTTTATCGATATATTCTCTATTTTCGTAACCCATATAAAGTTGTCTGGGGCGGCCAATACGTTGCTCTTGATCAGTCACTAACTCGCTCCACTGTGAAACCCACCCAGCGGTTCGTGCCATTGCAAAAACAACCGTAAACATACTGAGAGGGATACCAAGTGCCTTCAAAATAATTCCGGAGTAAAAATCAACATTGGGGTAAAGGTTACGCTCAACAAAGTACTCATCTTCCAATGCAATACGTTCTAGCTCTTTGGCTATTGCGAACATGGGTTGATTAATCGTATCCATTTCTTCTAATAGTTCGTTACAAGCTTTTCGAATAATCGTTGCTCGTGGGTCATGATTTTTGTAAATTCGGTGGCCAAAACCCATTAAACGGTAGTTATCGTCTTTATCTTTGGCACGATCGATATATTTAGAAATTTGAGAGGCATCACTTATTTCTTCCAACATTCGAATCACGGCTTCATTTGCACCGCCATGAGCAGGTCCCCAAAGTGATGCGATACCAGCGGCAATACAAGCGTAAGGATTAGCGCCCGAACTACTCGATAATCTGACAGTGGACGTACTAGCATTTTGCTCGTGATCGGCATGTAGGATAAACACTAACTCCATTGCTCGTGCTGCGACAGGGCTAACTTTGTATTCTTCAGAGGGAAAACTAAACATCATATACAACAAGTTTTCTATATAGCCTAGGTCGTTTCGCGGGTAAACCGGAGGCAGGCCATTCGCATGGCGATAAGTCAAAGCGGCAATGGTCGGCATTTTACCCAATAAACGATGTGCCGAAAGGTCTCGGTTCTCAGCATTCTGAATATCAAGTGATTCATGATAAAAGGCCGAAAGTGCGCCAACCACACCAACCATCATCGCCATCGGGTGCGCGTTGCTGTCGAACCCGTTGATAAACTGCATCAAACTTTCATGCACCAAAGTGTGCATTGTGATCGACTGACTGAATTGTTCAAATTGCAATTTATCGGGCAGTTCGCCG
The DNA here is from genome assembly GCA_964195315.1 of uncultured Acidimicrobiia bacterium. GTDB lineage: Bacteria > Pseudomonadota > Gammaproteobacteria. The sequence continues at coordinate 8,794 of CAXMOZ010000032.1, forward strand.
TAAAGCAGCAAATAGCTGGCTTCCATAAAGCTGCTATTTTGGGCCAGTTGCTCAATAGGGTAACCTCGGTAACGCAAAATACCCGCATCGCCATCGATAAAAGTAATGTCACTCTTACAGCTCGCTGTGGCCTGGAACCCTGGGTCATAAGTAAATAGATCAAGTTTGGCTGTGAGCTGTCGCACATCGATACAGGCATTACCTACTACAGGATCAATAATATCAAAGTCAGCGCTTTTACCTGTGCGGTTGTCTGTAATCGTAACGTTATTTTTGCTCATTATTCCCTCAGTATCGATAAAATGACTTAAGAATTAAAAGTATAAACTGAAACAGTCAGTTTTACTTTTTCAATATTGATTTAAATTAATAACCATAAACTCATATTATATAGAAACTCATGCTCCAAGAGGACGGCGCAATATAACTGATTTTTGATTGTAAACATCTTAGAAGCATTAAATATAAAGAGAAAACTTTACCCCGTCCCATTCCTGCCTTAATTACTTTTATGCATTTTCCTGATCTCTATTAAAGCGACTCTTACCTGTATTGTTGGCGGTGCTATGCTTTTGATCGAAGGTGGGATTAGGTGAGGGACTACTTTATCGATTGCACAGTCAATCACGGTCGAAATTTTAAGGCGCTAAGCAAAAACAGTGCCATGTGAATTATCGTAAATAAAAGGAAATAATTACTCAAGTTGAACTATAAATTACCGATGACTCTTGGTAATAACTATAGAAATTGTGGAGATATTTAAAACGAATGTATTATAAAGCCTTTAATGAACTTATTTATTTACCTATCGTGATCGCGGTGGGGGGCTCGCTATTTGTTTTGATGGGTCAGGGTTTATCTATCGCTACCGCTTTAAGCTGTGTTTTACTCGTTTCTACTGGCCTCGCTGCAGGGTTTTTTAGTCACCGACGTATCAATGCGAAATTCCAACAGCTTGAATCCAAATTGGCTGATGAGAGCAATGAGAGTGAAACAAAAGAAGACCTGCTTCTTGAAAGAATGAAACTTAACTTTCAACAATCAACACAAATTTGGCGAGATCAGATTCAACATCTTCGCGATGATGGTCAGGCTGATGTGGACCAGTTGGCCAATCAGTTTATGAATGTGATTTCTCGTTTAAATACGGCGATGGAATTATTCACTAAAACCATCGGATCTCGGTCGCAAGAAAGTGCTGGCGACGGAGCATCGTCGGTGGTGGAAACCGAAGTACGTGATAGCTTGGTTGCGGTAACTGACTCAATTCAATCGGTACTTGATTCAAAAAATGAAGTGGTAAAAAGTATACAGCCACTATGCGAACATACCAAAGAGCTTACAAAAATGGCAACCGAAATTAGCAAAATCGCTAGCCAAACAGATCTATTGGCTTTGAATGCTGCAATCGAAGCCGCCAGGGCAGGTGAGCAAGGCCGTGGTTTTGCAGTAGTCGCCGATGAAGTCAGGCAGCTGGCAACCAATTCGGGCCAGTCTGGTGCCAAAATAATTCAATATGCAAGTGACATTAACCGACAGGTAATGTTGGTATTGGAACAAACAGAGAAGCGTTCATTGGTTGAATCTGAACAAATGGAACAGGCGCATAAATCAATTCAAAAGGTGATCAAAAAATACAAGGACACCGAACAAACGGTCGCAATCAGTTCGGGTGTGATCGTGGGTATTAGTGATGAAATACAAAGCGATATCAACATGGCGTTGGTGTCTCTTCAATACCAGGACCGAACGTCTCAAATGCTCGGTAATATGGGCAATAACATTGAAAGGTTTTCAGCTGGGATAACAGTCGCCATTGAACTGATGGCATTAGGAGAATATGAACAGGCATCTAATTCCCTTCTTGATTTAGAGCAAATGAAAGATCGCTACACGACTCAACCCGAAAAGAAGATACATGCTGCAGTCATTGGTGAGAGCTACGATGAGAGTGAAAATCAACAATCTGGCGAGATCAGTTTTTTTTAAAAAGGTAAAATGATGAGCAAAACAATACTAATAGTAGACGACTCTTCTTCAGTGCGTACGGTGGTAAAGGCAACCCTAAAGGGTGCAGGTTATGACGTATTGGAAGGCGTTGACGGTAAAGACGGTATATCCAAATTGACTGGGCAAAAAGTCCACCTAATTATAAGTGACGTCAATATGCCGATCATGGGTGGCATTGAGATGGTGAAACATATCAAGCAAATGCCAAGTTACAAATTCACTCCAATTTGCATGCTCACAACAGAGTCTGAGCCAGCCAAAATGGCAGAAGGAAAAGCGGCTGGTGCAAAGGCCTGGATAGTTAAGCCTTTCCAACCGCCGAAGTTGCTAGACGCTGTTTCTAAACTTATTTTGCCTTAGACATATAGAGTCAGGAGTTAGTTATGTCATTCACTAAACGCGAGGATTCGAGTCAAACAGTTGACAGTTGCCTATTGGATGCTAGCTCTGATATGACCATCTATTCTGCGGCGAGTAATTTGGCAGAAATAGAAGCCTATTATTCGGAGTTCAATCACTTCGAGCTTAATCTATCGGCTGTCGAAGAAATAGATAGCACAGGCATCCAGCTACTTTTGGCCCTCCAGCAGAGTGCGGCTAAAGATGGCAAGCAAGTGGTTTTAAATGGGATCTCAGCCCCCGTGTCCGAAGTTATGGACGTGTTAAATATTAAATCACATTTTGACTGGGTTAAATTGGAGTAACATTTGATATGAGCGACGAAACAGACTACCTCGCTGAAGGCCGACAAATATTTGCGGAAGAGTCGACCGAGCTTTTGGAGCAATCTGAATCAATTCTTTTAAAGCTAGAAGACGAGCCAGGTAGCGACGAACTGATTAATGATTTGTTTCGTGCTATCCACACAATTAAAGGTTCAGCAGGCATATTTGGTTTTGACGATGTCGTGTCTTTTACTCACGTAGCTGAATCAGTGATGGGGCGGCTCAGAGACAAAGAAATCTCCCTTGATGAAAATTTGGGAAGTCTGTTGCTCGATAGTCGAGATCAAATTAGCAAACTGGTGACTCATGTTCTTGGCAATGCAGAAGAGCCCATTGCCGATAGCTTAAGAAAGTCAGGTGACGAATTACTGAAACAGTTACAACTGTATCTCGACGGTGACGCTCCAGAATCATCAGTGGCAGTTGGAAACGAGACTGACGATATAGCTGCTTCATCCTCTGGATCTGAAGCTGTTAGCAACGACTATTGGCATATCTCAGTTCGCTTCAATCGAAATGTGCTCGCGAACGGCATGGATCCCCTCTCTTTTTTTCGTTACCTCAACACAGTTGGTGACTTTATCAGCATGACGACGTTGACGGCGGATTTGCCATCACTAGGCGATATTAATCCAGAAGAAAGTTATCTTGGCTTTGAAATGGATCTAAATACTGCAGCTTCTAAAGAAACAATTGCTGATGTATTTGAATTTGTAGTGGAAGACTGTCAGCTCCATATCCTGCCGCCACGAAGTAAGTTAAATGATTACACCTTGTTAATTGATGCATTGCCTGAAGAAAATATGGCGATTGGAGAAATTCTGGTTGCTTCTGGCGCGTTAACTAAAGACGAGCTGTTAGAAGCACTTGAGTATCAGGGTGATAATACCGTTACAGAAACGGTTGAGGATGGCGAAAACATGCCCGTCGAGATAACCACCAAGCCCCAACTTGGTTCAGTTCTGGTCGACAAAGGTATGGCAGATAGCCGCATTGTCGATGCAGCAGTCAATAAGCAGGAAAAAGTCAAGGAAGCAAAAATTGTAGAACAACAATCCGTAAGAGTAAATGCTGAGAAACTGGGGGATCTGATTAACCTGGTGGGAGAACTAGTGATCTCAAGCGCGCATACTGAATTAAAAGCAAAGCAAACTGAGCAGCCAGAGTTACTGGAAACGGCTGAGCATTTAACTCGTCTTGTGGAAGAAATAAGAGACGCCACTCTCAGCCTGCGTATGGTTCAGATAGGTGATACCTTTAATCGATTCAAACGAGTCGTGCGCGACATCAGCAAAGATTTGGGCAAAAAAATCGATTTGCAAATTTCAGGGGGTGATACCGAGCTGGATAAAACAGTGGTGGAGAAAATTAGCGATCCACTCATGCATTTAATTCGAAACTCACTGGACCATGGCATCGAAAAGCCAGACGTGAGAACCGCCAATGGTAAACCAGAAACCGCCACCGTAAAACTCGAGGCCTATCACGATTCAGGTAGTATTGTTATCGAGATATCAGACGATGGAGCTGGATTAGATCCTGATGTTTTAGTCGCTAAAGCGATTGAAAATGAAATTCTTTCAGCCAATCAACAGTTAACCCTGCCAGAGATTCATCGGCTGATTTTTGCCCCAGGATTTTCCACCGCGAAAGAGGTCACTAGTATATCAGGACGTGGTGTCGGTATGGATGTTGTCAACAAAAACATTGACGCTCTGCGCGGCCAGATTACGGTCAATAGCGAATTGGGTGTTGGCACCAGCTTTACTATTCGTTTACCGCTAACACTCGCCATCATTGATGGTTTCCAGGTACTGGTCGGTCAGTCATCCTATGTTATCCCGCTCGATTTAGTCGAGGAATGTATTGAGTTGGATGAGCAGCAAGCCAAAAAAGGAGAATACGTCGATTTACGTGGCGAAGTCATGCCATATCTTCACCTCTCTGAAATATTCAAGGATGACGATAGTTCGAACACCAGCATGAAACGTGAAGGACATAGAAATAATATAGTGGTGGTTCAGTATGCCGGTCAAAAAACCGGTCTTGTAGTCGATGAATTACTCGGCGAATACCAAACCGTTATTAAGCCACTGGGTAAAGTTTTTCAGAATTTAAAAGGCATAAGTGGGGCTACCATTTTAGGCAGCGGTGAGGTCGCTATGATTATCGATGTCCCAGCTTTGGTTGGGCGGGTCGTTAAAAATGGAATCGATGGTGTGGACGCACGGCAATTGAATTAGGTGAAGTGATTACAATACCGACAGGAAAGGCCAAATATTATGGCTAGGCCACTCAATATTTCATTGTTGGAGTCGAGCTTTAAGGTGTTGGCTCCGCAAGGTGAATTATTGGTCGAACGCTCCTATCAGTTTTTGTTTGATGAGTACCCGCAAGTTAAACCGTTATTTATTAATACAGACCCGAAGAGTCAGCAAAAAAAATTATTTGTAGAATTAAGTCTAGTTATCAGTAATTTGATAACTTCAGATACTTTATCGGCAGCTTTACAAGGATATTCCAAGAACAGCGGAGCTGGTACAGGAGATCACAGCCGCTTCAGAAGAGAGACAGGTGGGGTTGGTCAAATTACCAGTGCAATGCAGCAACTCGACCAGGTTTCCCAGACAAATGCAGCCGCGTCAGGTCAGTAAATGGATCAGGCGCAAGCCAGTCTCGATCGTGGGCCTCGGTGGATACCAGTTCCGCCCCCATAGACGAGAGTCAATTCGAACGCTTCTAAGGAGGCCGATATGTCACAATCTAGTAGCCAGCCAGTGGCGCAAGGAAATAGCGCCGGATTAAACAATGTACAGCAATTCCTGACCTTCGTGCTCAGTGATGAAGTTTATGGTGTTGGCATTTTACATATTCGAGAAATTATAGAGTACGACAATTTAACCATAGTGCCGCTAATGCCGGATTTCATATCCGGCGTGATTAACCTTCGTGGCAATGTCGTGCCAGTGGTCAATCTTGCTCGGCGTTTTGAACATCAGCCGAAGGAGATCGGTAAACGTACCAGTATCGTTATTATCGACATTAAGGATAATGAGGGGGAGAGTGTCGAGGTTGGCATCGTTGTTGATGTCGTCAATGAAGTCATCGAACTGGCGGATTCCGACATAGCAGCAGCGCCATCCTTTGGTGCCAAAATACGCGCTGATTTTATTCAGGGCATGGGTAAAATAGATGACAAATTAATGATCTTGCTCGATGTTAATCATGTGCTGTCGATCAACGAGCTATCTAGCGTCACTAGTATGGCCGATGAGATGAATACAACAGTAGTGAGTCATGTATAGATCACTTTAAATATAGCAACGTAAATTTAAGGGGAGTCCTGCCCTCGACTCAAAATATAAATAATGGTTTTTAGTCGAGGCAAAAATAATACCAATAGAGGGTATTGTTGACTGGCCCCATTATTATTAATTAAACATGAATTGGACGGTTGAGAAAGAGTTTTGAACAGTATAACTGCAACACAATTTAAACAAACAGAGGTATCTGCCAGCGCCTATAAAGCGATTAGGGAGTTCATTTACAGAGAGGCGGGCATAGATTTGGGGGCAGCCAAGCAGATGTTAGTGAGTTCTCGTTTGAATAAACGTTTACGACACCATCAGCTAGACAGTTTCGATCAATATGTAGATCTGTTAATGAATAACAATGGTATAGAACGTCAGATGGCGATTGATTTATTAACAACCAATGAAACTTACTTTTTTCGAGAGGCAGAACATTTTAAAGCACTCAAAAAATTGGTATTAGAGCATCACCCAAAGGATCGCTTACTTCGGTTGTGGAGTGCTGCTAGTTCAAGTGGTGAAGAGGCTTACAGCATTGCTATGGTGTTGGATGATTATTTTGGTGCTAGAGGGAAATGGGAAATATTTGGTTCAGATATCAGCAGTAGGATTATCGAAAAGGCGAAAAAGGGGCTCTATCAGTGCCATCGTCTCGATGCAATGCCAAAAGACTATCTCCGAAAGTATTGCCTGAAAGGCTCTGGCGAGTATGACGGGTTTTTACTCATAGACCAAAACTTACGATCCAAAACCCGGTTTACAGAAATCAATCTAACTAAGCCGTTGCCTGAAGTTGGTCAGTTTGATGTCATATTTCTGCGTAACGTATTAATTTACTTTGATGATAAAACCAAAGAAAAAATTATTCGAAGTCTGACATCAAAATTACGTTCTAAAGGCTTGTTGTTCATTGGCCACTCAGAATCACTCAAAGGTATGGATTTACCGATAGAGTTAATCGCACCAACAACCTACCAGAAAAAATAAACAGGTATGATTATCAATATTTGAAATTAGGACGATAAAGCAATGGAACATGGCATTAGAAAAGTTTTTCTTCATCCGGGAGATTTTGTTTTTGGTGAACCAGGCACGCATGTGCACACCGTGTTGGGTTCATGTATTGCTATTTGTCTGTGGCATCCGATTTTACATATTGGGGGTATGTGCCATTTTGTATTACCATCCAGGCCAATAAATGATGAAAAGCCCTCAGAACTTGATGGCCGATACGGCGAAGAGGCGATGGAAATGTTTGATATGGCAATAAAATTGCATCAAACACATTATCCACAATACCAGGCGAAAATATTTGGCGGTGCCAATATGTTTGGTAAGAAGTCGGAGCCGGGCGATGCCTTAATTGGAGAAAAAAATGCCGCAAAGGCAATGCAGCTATTAATGAACAGGAAGATCGAAATCACGGTTGTACATGTTGGTGAAAATGGTCATAGAAGAATTGTGATGGACGTTGGTACCGGTGATGTCTGGGTTAAGTATAAATCTGAAGACGCCGAGGAAAAAGCCATGGAATCTCAAAATGGAATTAATTAAGAGTCTCACTATATGAGTAAAATTAAAGTTTTAATTATTGATGATTCGGCAATTGTACGGAAAGTTCTGAGTACCATTATTAACGAAACGGCTGGAATGGAAGTCATCGATACCGCTCAGGACCCGATTTTTGCACTCAAGAAATTGGAAACAATTAAACCTGACGTCATAACACTGGATGTTGAAATGCCCAGAATGAATGGGCTGACTTTTCTTGAAAAACTCATGAGAGAGAACCCTTATCCGGTAGTCATGTGCTCCACATTGACTCAGAAATCGTCGGATACCAGTATAAAAGCGCTCCATCTTGGTGCGGTCGAAATTGTTGGCAAGCCCACGTCGAACCTGAAGCAGGAATTAGGTGAGCAGAAAAAAATCATTATCGATGCTATACGGGCGGCTTCTAAAGCAAGACTCAGCAATCTAAGAGTGCCGGCTAAAACGCCTCTGCCAAAACTAAACGTACAAAAGAAGGAGACCGCAGATGTCATCCTGCCAAAGAAAGCAACAAACCAATCTGGACCGTCTAATAAGCTGATCGCTATCGGTGCTTCTACCGGTGGCACGCAGGCGCTTGAGCGTGTTATTTCTGCCCTCAAACCTGACACACCTGGTGTAGTTATCGTTCAGCACATGCCAGAAGCCTTTACTGCCGCCTTTTCAAATCGGTTAAATGGTGTATCAGAGGTATACGTGAAAGAAGCCGAAAATGGAGATATGGTTGAAACGGGTAAGGTTCTCATAGCGCCAGGTGGCAAACATATGATTGTAGATAACCGAGCCGGCAAACTGTATGTTTCTATAAAAGAAGGTCCGCTGGTGAGCCGGCATCGGCCTTCTGTGGACGTTTTGTTTCGCTCTGTCGCTCAGTCAGCAGCAAAACAAACACTGGGTATCATCATGACGGGTATGGGTGATGATGGTGCTACTGGCATGAAAGAAATGTTTGATGCGGGCGCTTTTACGGTGGCACAGGACGAAGCTAGTTGTGTTATTTTTGGTATGCCTGCGGTTGCTATTGAACGTGGAGGCGTAAAGAAAATATGTTCGCTTGATCGTATTTCACAAATGATAAATGTCTTCAATCGTCCGGTGGAATTTAAAGAATTTATCTAATCAAAAGCCGAAATTACGCTTTCATAGGCACCGACTTTTCGTAAGCAGATCCCCATTGGGCGGCATGCTCCTAAGTCTACGTCGTTCAATTATGCCGTTGAAGCAGAGTGAAAATGTAGTTTGCGAAATTGCTTTAATTTTTTTTCAATTTACACCAGGTTCTGCCGGTTTAATATCCTATAAAAGGGAGTTTCAAACAAAAAATATTCGATGAAAGTTAGAATATCATGAGCTATACCTTTAATTGCCATGCATCTGATTGAATTAAGCCGAAAGCTGAAGGATAAACATTCGCGGTAGGAGAAATAATGAAAACGACATACGACATTGACAGTGAATCAGATCATGATCAGGTGATGAAACTGATCAACGATCGGAAAAAACCAAATACAATCTTGCGCTTGCTAATGAATACATTTGAAGGATATCGGCAATCGAGAAAACTGGGCTGGTCGAGACCCTGGAATAAAGTCAATTTAATCAATTTCCAAAGCTTTCGAGTGTTGAAGACAAGAGATCGAGATTTACTCAATTTGGCTAACCAAATTATTAAGCTGAATTGTCATAACATACCTGCACCGGCGCTCGATTTCGCTGATAATTTGATCAATCACTGTGATAGTTTAATGGCGTTTATCTTTGTCCATGAATTCACTGAAGACGGACAATTATACGAAGGTGCAACGCTTAGTCTTGGCTGTAAAAATAACAAGCGCTATCGAGACCGGTTAGATATTATTGTCGAGTCTGCTGTCGTCGATGGAGTGAGTCAGGGTTTCAAGCGGCTGCGCGTATTCGTAGACCCTTACACGGGTGATAAGGCGCCACTTTGGAGCCGCACACTCTTTCCTGATACCGACTCACCCTCAGCCGAGCTATTTGAACGACTCAGTGAAATCTCCGTTGATTGGCAATTTCAAAAAGACAAAAGATGGGATCACTGGACCTCCGATTACATTGATTATTTTGGCCCACGCGAAAAATTTATTAAGAATTCATTTTTTCATCAAAATATAACTCATCCACATAAAGATGCTGTGATGAATAGTGCTCACAGCGGTCAACATTTTAATGCAGAATAAAGTCTTTTTATTCAACTTGGCGTTTCCAATATTTAACCGAAAAAGCACAGGCTGATGTCTCTCAGTACGTTAAGCCGAGGGCTGAAAATTGCAAAGGTTGCGATACAGGCCAAGCGGTTGAGAGAATCAACCACTGAGGAAAAAAAGAAGATCGCTCGTCGTGCATTGGCCAGTCAGTTCGCCGACGCACGAGGCAGTCTGATGAAAATAGGACAACTGCTCAGCGCAGGTCAAGATGACAGTTTTGATGAACTGGTTAAAGGCATACCCGCCATACCCCTAGAGGAAATGATACCTGCCATTGAACATTCATTGGGCCAGCCAATTGACGCTGTATTTGAATCGATTCAGGAGTCTGATCATGCGGCATCATTAGGGCAGGTACATCGAGCCATTTTAAAGGATGGGCAGCAGGTCGCAGTTAAAGTGCGCTATCCCGATATTGTGAAGTTGGTAGAAGCCGAAATTAAAATATTTGGACTAATGCCTGGGCTTGGCCCCGTTAAAAAGTGGGGTATGGATCTCGAGTCATATAAACAAGTTTTTAAATCTAATATGGATAGAGAGTTAGATTATTGCGAAGAAGCGAAAACACAGCAATTATTTAAAAATGCATTGAATATTCCGGGGCTCTTTATACCGACGGTTTATGACCAATATAATAGCTCTGATTTAATGGTTCAAAGTTGGGAATCGGGACAGTATCTAGATGAAATATCTGATTGGTCTATTGGCGATAAGAAAACACTAGGCGAGACACTACTCACAACATTATTTAAAAGCCTGTTTGAACTGGGTGTGGTTCATGGTGACCCACATATCGGTAACTACTATTTTCGTCGCGACAAAAATCAACTGCCACAGGTAGTGATGATGGACTTTGGTTGCAAGGTAGATATTGCAGAGACCAGACGATTAGCCTTACTCAATCTGATGCTGGCGGTCAGCGAAGACCGAAGTGTTATACCGATCAGAAACTTCGCTGCAATGGGTTTTGAGGTGACGAAGCTGGCAAACATTGGGGAGTCATTACCGATGTTGAGTCGAACATTGTTTAAGCCTTTTTTGCAATCGGGCTTATTCCATATTTCTCACTGGGAACTTGAAACTACCGTTGGACGTTTATTGGGTGAGAAAAAATGGTGGTTTCGCTCAGCAGGGCCTTCAGATTTATTCCTGCTCTTGAGGGCTTTTCAGGGTGTTGTACAACAATTGGATCTACTAAAAGTGAGCTTGCCCTGGAAGGATATTTTACTACGGAGTGTTGATCCAGGGACCGTTCAAAAAGCGCGATCGATGCAATTACCAGCGATTCCACAAGAGCAACAGATTGCGGTATCTGACGTAAAGTGCCTCGCAACCACCCTTTGTATTAAAGTGAGTAGTGAAGGTAAGGAGAGAGTCAGCGCAAGGGTACCCGCCGAGCTAGCACTAGATTTTGAAAGTTTAATGCCGAGCGATGTGCTTGAACTCTTACATAAGGATAAAACGGTCGACTTAGCATTAATACAACGCAATATTACAGAATCGGGTATCGCACCACAGACTGTTTTCCAGCACCAGATTGGGATAAAAAAATATGAGGTTTGGCTTGAATAATTTGACGGCAGTTGAGTTGACAGGAACCAAATCTGACTACAGGTTTTATATCATGAACATCAGTATCTAGATATAGATGTAAGTGTACTTCTAAAAATGCAATCCTTGCCTTTGTCCGTTGCCAAAATATCTTTGCTTTTGAGCTTCATCCCTGGACTTAATATAAAGAAACTCGCTGGATATCGGCAGGCTCAGGTATAACAAAATTAATAATTACCAGCCTATGTTTTACACATGGCCTTACTTTCTTCACTCGCATAAGCGGGGGAAATCCTACCTTAGACAATTTTGTTGATTTGCTTCAACAGGTTGTTGCATATTAACTGGAGTGCCCGCGCCGAACGCGATGTGGGTGTCAGGCTAGAAACAGGGTGATAAGCCTTTACTGAATTACGAAGAGCAATATCCTCAGGTATTTTCCCTAATAAGTTTAAATTAGAAACACCCAGATAGGATGCTAACAAAGACTGTATTCGGCTATACCGAGCATTAGGAGTATGATCAACCTGATTAAATATAATATTGGGATAAAAGCTTTCGATCGATTTTTCGATCGCTTCTTTTTTGTCGTCACCATACTCTTCTGCGATAGATAGCAATTCATTGATATCGTTAATATCTCGCTTTCGTATAACGATGCTAATATTGTCAGACGATAGAAATGATGATAGCGCCCTGCGAATTACTGCGAGTTTGATAAACCGATAAAGATCCAGAATAGCCGTCGGATCGCCGGTGGTGACACAGAGATTGATATCAGCAGCGTTAAAAAAATCAAGCGTATTGAAATGAGTGCCAGCACCCACATCAATTAATACAATGTCTGTCTCTAATAGCCGAATATGACGCAGTACTTTTGAACGCGTTGCTGCGGGCATATTTGCGTTGTGTAAAGAGTCTCCAGTGCCCGTAATGAGCTGTATGCCTTTAAACCCATCTAGTCTCTGTGCGACTTTACTGAGTGAATCAACGCGCCGATCGACAAAGTCGGATAGCGTATGTTTGGGTTGGAACAAGCCCATCAAAATATGAAGGTCGGCTCCACCAGAATCCATATCTACTAGCGTGACACTCAATCCAGATCGCGCCAGTAAATAGGCCATGTTGGTACTAATCACGCTCTTGCCAACGCCGCCTTTACCTGAACCAACTGATATCACTACTGGCATTTAAAATAGACCTTAAAAGTTAGTTTTAATTACGATTAGAGAAAGTTGGGATGTTTGAATTTTTACTAGAATACCCGACATGTAAATTTCCAGGGTTTGTATCCTAATCGTTCTTGGCGACTTCATTATATCAACATAGGCCAATTGAAGTCTTTCTGTTATTTATTCAATGGGTGTGGTCAGTTGCAAGTGAGGCTTTAAATGCTTCGATTTCTAAAGTCATAATCATATTTAAGCTAATAAAGGCTTACTGTTGGACTGGCTGATGTCATTGGTGTTATTAACGGTCGAAAAGTGAAAAGCTTTAATAAGACCATCGAAGTAATTGGAATGGGGGTAAGCTGGATTATCGAGCAGTTCCACGATATTTCCAAGGAGACCTTTGGGAAGCAGCGAAGCTGTTAAATATCATCGCCGTTGAAGAATTAATTCTAGAACAATTCTGTTTTAAAATATGCAGCCTTTAGTAGCTCAACCTTGAGCTACTAAAGAGGAATGGCTTTGAAAATCCTTTTCTTTAAGGTAATTACTTTTAAGCAACCCTTTTTTCAACTATTTCTTTTTGGCTTTTTTCTTAACTTTTTCTTTAGTTTTTTTAGTTCCTTTAGCCTCTTTGGTGTCCTTAGCTTCGGTTTCAGTTTCTGGCAGGATTTTTTCAAGGCCTTCCAGGAGCTCTTCGTCTAACTCAGTGATGGTTACGGTATCTGTCTCGTCTTCGCTGAGTGTCCCGATCTTTTTATTGGCTTCTTCACATAAACCATATAGCTCACGTACTTGAGCGACAAGTCCAGCACCTTGCTGAGCGAGTTCTTTTTGTGTTTCTAGCTCTGCTTCAGCTTTAGTTTTTTCCTTCCGAATGGTTAACAGCTTGGCTTCAGCCTGAGCTTTGGCTTTTGATTCATCTAGTTTTTGTTTTTTTAGTGTTTTCAGCTTTTTGACAACATTTTCAGGTGTGTCCGCCAATGCTTTAGAAATAGCTTTTAATTGAGCCTGTTTGTCAGCGACATCTGCACGTGCTTTTTTGACGGTATCAGCATTTTCTGTTTTGCCGATCGTCATTTGTCTTTCTGCAGTTTCGCGTGCTTTATCAGCTATCGCGATTTGCTCTTCAGCGGTTTGTCGCGCTTTATTGCTATCGGCTACCTGTTGAGCCATATCAGCTAGTTCCTGATCAGTTTTCTCGCGAGTGGCAAGAATACTGCTGTCTGCGTCTTTGGCGCGTTTAATTGCTTGGTTAAGCGCTTCCTTCAACTCAGATGTACTGCATTCAGAACTAAGACCTAATGCAGATGTAGCTGCACCCATCAGAATTTGTTTGCTAATTGCTAGGTCTTTCCAGACCTGGAGTTGAATATCGGTATCGCTTTGGCTCACTGCTTATCTCTTAAGGTGAAAATCTAGGGTGCCTTTAGCTGGTAAGAGCATTGGCATTGCCTATGAAAGGGTTAATAAATTGGATGAATTATATAATGGCTATTCTATTTCGATAATTTGGGTTTTAGATAATGTTCTTTATTGATATTCTTGGTTGATAACATCGGCTGCAAATACTTTTTCTTAAGGAGAGCGGGAATTTGAATTGTCTCAGCTAGTATGACTTTTTATGGAGTCAGGACTGTTTCTTGGCTACTGGGAACTAATGTGACTCATCAGTTTTATATGGTCGCGAATCATACTTTATTTTTCATCAAGTTGCTATACCTGAGAGTGAAGTATTTCAATCTGATTTCTGTTCGCAAGATTACTGAGCGATTACAGCATTGCAAGGCCTAATACATCAGGTAGAATGCGGTTCTTTGACTCGAGAGTGATCATTTTGGAGACTAATCAAATTACACTGCACATCGAAGATTTATGTTCTCGAATCGCATTGTTACGGGGGTATCTTTGACTATGATCTAAAGAAAGAGAAACTCGAAGAGGTTTTACTCGAATTAGAAAACCCCAATATTTGGAACAATCCTGAATTGGCGCAACAACTTGGTAAAGAAAAGTCGAGTCTGGAAGCTGTAGTGCATGGCCTGGATCTCAGCACGCAGAGCATATCTGATGCAACTGAGTTATTAGACCTTGCCATAATGGAGGATGATGAGCCCACAGTCGATGAAGTGTTAGCAGACTTAGCGGTTGTTGAAAAGGCTGTGGCTGAGCTTGAGTTTCGACGTATGTTTTCTGGTGAAATGGACGAATGTAACGCGTTTATGGATATTCAGTCAGGCTCTGGTGGAACCGAGGCTCAGGACTGGGCCAATATGATTCTGCGCATGTATTTGCGTTGGGGTGAGTCGAAAGGTTTCAAAACCGAACTGATCGAAGTGTCGGATGGTGATGTGGCCGGCATTAAAAGTGCGACTATTCGATTCGAAGGTGCTTATGCCTATGGTTGGTTGCGGACCGAAACAGGCGTTCATCGTCTTGTGCGTAAATCACCGTTTGATTCGGGCAGTCGACGACATACTTCATTTGCAGCCGCCTTTGTATCGCCAGAGGTGAATGATGATATAGATATTGAAATTAACCCTGCTGATCTTCGTATCGATGTCTATCGTGCCAGTGGTGCCGGTGGTCAGCATGTAAACCGAACTGAGTCAGCTGTGCGAATCACCCATATTCCCACCAATGCGGTGGTGCAGTGTCAGAATGATCGGTCACAGCATAAGAACAAAGCAACCGCGATGAAGCAGCTCAAAGCGAAACTCTATGAACTGGAGTTACAAGCGCGTAATGCAAAGGCGCAAAATGTTGAAGACACTAAGTCTGATATTGGTTGGGGTAGTCAGATTCGCTCCTATGTGCTGGATCAGTCGCGTATTAAAGATTTACGAACCGGTGTTGAAACCGGTAATACCCAGGCGGTGCTGGATGGCTCTCTGGACCAATTTATTGAAGCTAGCCTGAAAAGTGGGCAGTAGCACAGGAACCAAAATGAATCAGAAAGTAGACGATAGCCCGACAAATGATTCGACTCTAGATGAGAATCAATATATCGCGCAACGGCGCGAGAAGCTCAATCAGCTTAGGCTGCAAGGACAGGCCTATCCAAACCAGTTTAAGCGTGAAGACTTTGCTGGCCAGTTGCAGGATAGCTACGCCGAATTGACTCGTGAAGCATTAGAGCAAAAAGCGGTATCTGTGCAAATGGCAGGGCGCATGATGCTCAAGCGAGTAGGTGGCAAAGCGTCATTTGCTAACTTGCAAGATATGTCTGGCAGAATTCAAATTTTTTTGAAGTTGGATGTGATTGGCGAAGACGTCTATGAAGCGTTCAAGCATAGTGATATCGGCGATATCTATGGGGTAAAAGGGATTCTATTCCAAACTAAAACAGGTGAACTG
Organism: uncultured Acidimicrobiia bacterium; assembly: GCA_964195315.1. Lineage (GTDB taxonomy): Bacteria > Pseudomonadota > Gammaproteobacteria. Next base: position 24,696 of record CAXMOZ010000032.1, read on the forward strand.
ACCATCAAGGTCAGTTCGATCGAGCTGCTCACCAAGGCACTCAGGCCTTTGCCCGAAAAGTTTCATGGCCTAACCGATCAGGAACAAAAATATCGCCAACGCTATACCGATTTAATCATGAATGAAGATTCTCGACGTGTGTTTGCTGCACGTAGTAAAACTATTCATTTTATTCGACAATATTTGATGGACCTTGGCTTTATCGAAGTTGAAACACCGATGATGCATGTTATTCCTGGTGGCGCCACAGCAAGGCCATTTGTGACCCATCATAATGCACTCGATATGGATTTATATTTACGAGTAGCGCCTGAGCTCTATCTTAAGCGTTTGGTCGTTGGTGGTCTCGAGCAAGTGTTTGAAATCAATCGTAACTTCCGCAATGAAGGCCTCTCCACAAGACATAACCCAGAATTCACCATGATCGAGTTTTATCAAGCCTATGCTGACTATAAACAGTTGATGGATTTGACTGAAGACATGCTGCGTAAACTGGCGCAATCAGTGGTTGGTAGCATGCAAGTCACTTATCAGAAAGAATTGATCGATCTTGAGCAGCCATTCCAGCGCATGACAGTATCTGAGGCGGTAATGAAGTTTAATCCGGAGCTTGATGCCACGCAGTTGGATAATTTGGACTATTGCCGCGCAATCTGTCAAAAGCTTCACCTTAAATCTGAAACTAGTTGGGGTGCAGGTAAGTTACTAATGGAAATATTCGAAGAGACGGCTGAACACCTGTTAATGCAACCGACCTTTATAACCGCTTATCCAACTGAAGTATCGCCTTTGTCGAGACGTAACGATGACAACCCATTAGTGACTGATCGTTTTGAATTTTTCGTCGGTGGCCGTGAGTTGGCGAATGGTTTTTCCGAATTAAATGATCCAGAAGATCAGGCCGAGCGTTTTCAGCAGCAAGTGGCAGAAAAGGATTCGGGTGATGATGAGGCAATGCATTACGATGCCGACTATATCCGTGCGCTGGAATATGGTTTGCCACCAACGGCGGGCGAGGGCATTGGTATTGATCGTCTGGTCATGTTGCTGACTGATTCGCCTACGATTCGTGATGTCATCTTATTTCCTCATATGCGCAAAGAATAAAGCTAATATCAGCCAAGCAGCGGGTTAGTCGGCCAGTCGGGCAGAATGCCAATTCAAGTTATGGTTTGTTTATGAGCAAGAGTATTCATGATAATTGAACCCATGTTGATCGAACCCGATTTTCATGCCGTTGTGATCATGTTATTAGTACTGGTTGCTCTAATATTATTTGCCAGTGAGCGTATTCCGCTGGCGTCCTCCAGTCTCTTTATTCTGGTGTTCATTGCCTTATTTTTTGAGTTATTTCCTTTTGTTGGGAAATCGGGCCCAATCCACTACAGCACATTTTTGCTCGGTTTTGGCCATCAAGCGCTGGTGACAGTGTGTGCCTTAATGATAGCTGGACAGGCATTGATCCGAACTGGTGCGCTTGAACCGATTGGCCGTCAGCTAGCGAGGTTGTGGACGGTTAGCCCAATGCTGTCTTTTTTGGCTACGATGGTCATTGGCGCAGTGTTGAGTGCATTCGTTAATAATACGCCGATAGTCATTTTGCTACTGCCGATACTGATTAGCGTTTCAGTCAAAACCAGTACGCCAGCATCCGAGCTTTTAATGCCGATAGGTTTTGCTACCTCTATTGGCGGCATGGCGACCACTATCGGTACGTCGACCAATTTGCTAGTCGTCGCTGTCGCCGCTGATCTGGGCATGCGTGAATTTGGCATGTTCGATTTTGCATTGCCAGCCGTTATAGCGGGTGGTATTGGTATTCTGTATCTGTGGCTGATTGCACCCAAGCTCATACCTAATCGCGAAGCTCGTTTGCCGACTACTTCACCACGACATTTTAGCGCCCAACTCAGAATTCATGATGATAGTGTCGTCAATGGTAAACGATTATCGGACGTGGTCGCGATGACCGGTGGTGCTCTAGATGTTAAACAAGTATTGCGTGGCACCGAGAAAACAAGGCTAGTCGCACTGCCAGATGTTTTATTGCGCAGTGGTGACAGAATACTGGTGAAGGGTACGCCGGATCATTTAAAAGAGCTTGAAACCATTATTGGTGCGAGCTTATTCTCGGGTGATGAAGCAGTTGATGACGACCACCCATTGCGTGATCCGAGCCAACAAATTGCTGAAGTGGTGGTAATGCCGGGTTCGACACTCGATGGTAGAACCCTCAGTGGCGCACGATTTACCGATCGCTATCAACTGATGGTTCTTGCGTTATTTCGGACAAGCAAATGGGCCAATCAACCTGGCACAGAACATACCGAAGAGACGCGCCTTTATGCTGGCGATGTGCTGTTGGTTCAGGGCGCGGTTCGTAGTATTAGTCGATTGAAATCAAGTCGAAACCTACTGGTTCTGGATGCTCGCTCATCGTTGCCCATTTCGTCAAAAGCGCCGTTGGCATCGATTATTATGCTGTTTGTTATTGCGACCGCAGCTCTAGGTATTTTACCGATTGCACTCAGTGCGGTGTGCGGCGTGCTGTTAATGTTAACCACGGGCTGTTTAAAATGGTTCGATGCAAGCAGAGCCTTAAGTGCACCGGTAGTTCTGATTATCGCCGCAAGTTTGGCGATGGGTACCGCGATGGTCGAAACGGGAGGCGCTGATTATCTCGCTAGTTTGTATGTTTTGGTTACCACCGGATTTTCTCCTGTGATGATATTGAGTGGCTTGCTATTATTAATGGCAGTGCTTACCAATATCGTGTCGAACAATGCGGCAGCGGTTATCGGTACTCCAATTGCTTTTGGTATCTCTCAGCAATTAGGCTTGCCACCAGAACCATTTATACTCGCAGTCATTTTTGGTGCCAATATGAGCTTTGCAACGCCGATGGCATATCAAACCAACTTGTTAGTGATGAATGCTGGTAACTACAAATTTTCAGATTTTTTACGAGTTGGCCTGCCATTGGTTTTTCTAATGTGGGCAACATTAAGTTTCTTGTTGCCCTGGCTTTACGACATTATTTAATAGGCCTTTCTTTAATCTAGACTTGCTATGGTAATTTACCCTATGAAAATTAAACTCGAAACCATGCTGGATATGCAGGATGCTATGAATTCACGCGTGAATGCCGATTGGCGACAGGCGAAAAGTGAATGGTATCGAGCTATCTGGACCGAGTGTGCAGAAATGTTGGAGCATTACGGCTGGAAATGGTGGAAGCATCAGCAACCTGATTTAGATCAGGTTCGATTAGAGATGGTTGATATCTTTCATTTTGCGATGAGTGATTATTTATTACGTGAAGCCGATAGTAAGGCTTTGGTCGAAAGAATTATCAATGAACTCTCACAGCCCGGTAATGAGACTGACATCCCTTGTGCGATCGAGGCGATGGCCCAGTCAACAATCGCTAATCAATCGATGCATTTCTCAACCTTTGCCAATGTCATGCAGCTCATTGATATGGACTTCGATCAACTCTATCGTCTTTATGTTGGCAAGAACGTGCTCAACTTTTTTCGTCAGGATCATGGCTATAAGGAGGGTAGTTATATTAAAATTTGGAATGGCCTTGAAGACAATGAGCACCTCACTGAATTACTAAATGGCCTAGACAGTGAGAGTGCCGATTTTAAAGACAATGTTTATCAAGGACTTCAATGCAGGTATCCGTCATAAACGAACCCGGCATAAAAAAATAACAGTTTCCTGATTTTAGAACATATTTTTAGAGTAATAATAACAAACTACCTTTGGAGGTAATCAAATGAAAAAAATGGTAATCAGTATGGCTGTCTCGGCAGCTTTAGTCGTCGCCACCACGGCAAGTGCAGCAACTACCAAAATTGGCATGATCACCACGCTATCCGGTGGTGGATCGCATCTTGGTATTGATGTTCGTGATGGATTTATGCTTGCGACAGAAATGGCAAATGCTGATCTAGAAGTGATCATTCGTGATGATGCGCGTAAACCTGATATTGCAAAATCTCTGGCGAATGAGCTTATTCAAAAGGATAAAGTTGATATTTTAACCGGTATCATTTGGTCTAACCTGGCGATGGCTGTGGTGCCTTCTACAGTGCGTGGAGGCACTTTTTACCTATCGCCTAATGCAGGCCCCTCAGCACTAGCGGGCAAAGCCTGTCATCAAAATTATTTTAATGTAGCCTGGCAAAATAATAATCTACACGAGGCGATGGGGCATTTCATGAAAGGTGAAGGCTTAAAAAAGCCATTTATACTTGCACCTAATTATCCAGCAGGCACCGATGCCTTGACTGGTTTTAAATCACGCTTTGGTGATGCCGAAGGGCAAATTTTCACCAAGTTAGGGCAAAAAGATTACGCGGCAGAAATAGCACAAATCCGAGCTTCAAAGGCTGATAGCGTATTTTTCTTTCTGCCAGGCGGTATGGGTATCGCGTTCATGAAGCAATATGCTAGCTCCGGCATTAAATTGCCAGTCTATGGCCCCGCCTTTTCTTTTGATGAAATCATCCTAGGTGCAGTTGGTAATTCTGCCATTGGCGTTAAAAACACTTCTCAATGGGCCTATGATCTTGACAATGCAGCGAATGAAAAATTTGTGAAGGCTTTTCGTGCGAAGTACGACAGAACGCCGACTTTGTATGCCTCTCAGGGTTACGATACTGCCAACTTGATTTTATCTGCGCTAGAAAAAGCAAAACCTGCGGATAAGGACGCATTCCGTAAGGCGTTGAAAGCTGCTGATTTTGATTCGGTTCGCGGCGGTTTTAAGTTTGGCTCGAATCAGCATCCAATCCAGGACATCTATGTGCGAGAAGTGGTTGCAGGTACTGGCAAGAAGCCTACCAATAAGCTAGTGGGGGTTGCCATTTCAGATCTGCAGGATGCTTTCGCCAGTCAATGTTCGCTCTGATTATTAATATCACATAAGTCTCAGTAGCCTTTACCCTTATATTCTGGGTAGAGGCTACTGATGAGTATTCTATGACCCTTGCACTCGCATTAGAACAGCTGCTTAACGGCATTCAGTTTGGCGTTATGTTATTTTTGATGGCCTCTGGACTCACACTTATATTTGGTGTGATGGGGCTGATCAATTTGGCGCACGGCTCCTTATATATGGTGGGCGCTTTTGTCTGTGCTTATGTTACTGGCATCACTGGCTCATTTTGGCTGGGGCTATTGGCTGGCGCCTTAGGTGCAGCAATGATGGGGGTAATCGTTGAAGTATTGGTGATCCGGCGACTGTATCATCGAGACCATCTCGATCAGGTCTTGGCTACCTTTGCGCTGATTCTTATTCTGTCTGAAGGCACCGCATGGGTTTTTGGGTCACAGCCGTTATGGCTTGATATTCCTTCAGTATTGAAAGGTTCAATCGAGTTAGGCAGTGTTATTTACCCTATCTATCGAATCTTAATCATTATTGTCGGTGTACTGGTCGCGGTAGGGTTGTACCTGCTTATCTCTCGAACACGGATTGGTATGAGGATTCGTGCGGGTGAAAATGATCGCGAAATGATCGGTGCGCTAGGCGTTAATATTTCAGCACTTTATACCTTTGTTTTTGCCTTAGGCGCTGCACTGGCAGGGCTAGCGGGTTCGTTAGTCGGTGCTTTGCAATCGGTAGAAGTTGGTATGGGCGAGCCTGTACTCATTCTCGCCTTTGTGGTGATTGTTATTGGTGGCATAGGCTCGATTAAAGGTGCGCTGATTGGGGCTATGCTGGTCGGTATCGTCGATACTTTGGGTCGCGTGTTCTTACCGGGTATTTTTGAATGGTTCATGGAGCCGTCGGCGGCATCTAGTGTGGGTTCGGGATTGGCATCGATGTTGATCTATTTGCTGATGGCTGTTGTTTTGGCAATCAAACCGAAAGGGCTATTTCCTGCCAATGCTTAAGTTAAATTTTAGTTTATCTCGTTACCCCAATCTGCAGCTCAGTCGAGAGTCCTGGGTCAATTTGGCATTACTGTTGGCAATGGTATTAGCACCGGTGATCGCCACTGCGATGGATGAAGTCTATTACGTTAATTTGTCGACGCGCATCATTATCGTCGCGATGGCAGCAGTCGGTCTAAACTTTGCCCTTGGTTTTGGCGGTATGGTGAGCTTTGGACATGCTGCTTTTTTTGGCCTTGGTGGTTATGTCGCAGGCATTGCAGCTCTCCATTCGTTTGAGGACACACTGTTTTTAGGGCTCGTGCCAGGTACCGATCAAATGTTACTGATTTGGCCTGTGGCACTAATTATTGCAGCTATTATTGCTGTTTTGATAGGTGCAATCAGCCTGCGTACCCAGGGTGTCTACTTTATTATGATCACGCTTGCTTTTGCGCAAATGATTTATTACTTCGCTATATCATTGACAACCTATGGTGGCGAAGATGGCTTGTCGATTATATTAAGAAACAACTTCGTGATAGGTGATACCAATAATCCACTGCACTTTTTCACACTATGTTTTGTTGCTTTATTGATGTCGCTTTGGCTGACTCACCGGATGGTGGGTTCACGTTTTGGAGCTGCTTTGACGATGGCAAAATTAAATGACACACGCCTCGCAACAGCCGGTATTGAACCCTATTCAATCCGCTTAGTGGCTTTTGTTGTATCAGCCATGATAACCGCAACCTCTGGTGTATTGTTCGCTGATCTGAACGGTTTTGTTGGTCCTAGTATGTTGAGCTGGCATCGCTCAGGTGAGATCATCGTAATCGTCGTTCTTGGTGGGGTTGGACGCCTGTTTGGGCCAATCGCTGGCGCAATCGCTTTTGTCTTACTGGAAACTTTTCTCGGTGGTTTTACTGATCGCTGGCAGTTTTTTCTTGGTCTAATATTGTTGGGTATTGTGTTATTTGCGCGCGGTGGATTAATCGGATTGATGACAGGTAATGCACGTCATGGTTGATTCTATAGCAGAGCCTATACTGCGCATCGAAAGGCTGCATAAAAGTTTTGGGGCGTTACATGCAACCGATAATATCAGTCTTGATTTACGCAAGGGTGAAATTCATGCTTTGATAGGCCCTAATGGTGCCGGAAAATCGACATTGATCGCTCAGATAGCTGGTTCACTGAAACCTGATCGGGGACAGATTTTTCTCGATGGTGAAGACGTTACTCACCTCAGTGTCGCGGCACGTGCGGTGAAAGGTTTAGGTCGATGTTTTCAGGTGTCTTCACTGGCAATGCCATTGAGTGTGCGGCGAAATGTAATGATCGCCAGCCAGGCTATTTCAGGATCGAGCTTTCGCTTTTGGAAAGCAGTGGAAAGCGACAAGGCGCTCATTGCCGCCGCAGATGAAGCGATTGAAACGATGGGGCTCCTCGATCGTGCGGATGTGCCAGTGTCTTTCCTCTCGCATGGCGAACGCCGACAGCTTGAAGTAGGTTGTGCGCTAGCGTTAAAACCCAAACTATTGTTACTTGATGAACCCATGGCAGGAATGGGAGCTGGTGGCTCTGAACGCTTTACTATGCTGCTCGAGTCACTCAAGCTTGAAATTCCCATACTACTCATAGAACATGATATGGATGCTGTATTTCGACTGGCTGATCGTATCTCTGTCCTGGTTTATGGTCAGATAGTGGCACACGGTACTGCAGAGCAGATACGACATAACCCGCTCGTCCGAGAAGCCTACCTTGGCGTAACTGATGAGGTTCATGATTGATGTTAGAAGTCAATCAAATCGAAACGTTTTATGGTCAATCACAGGCACTGTATGGTATCGACCTGACGGTTGCCGCCGGTGAGTTGGTCGCCTTAATGGGGCGTAATGGCATGGGAAAATCAACCACCATTCGCTCAATATGCCAATTGAACCGGGTGAGTGCCGGGCAACTTATTTTTGATGGCCATGATTTGACAAAACTGCAAGCCTATCAGGTAGCACGACTGGGTATAGGCTTAGTACCCGAGGGGCGACGTTGCTTCACTAACCTGACGGTGCAGGAAAATATGATTGCAACTGCCAGGCCAGGTGCCTGGGATTATCAAAAGGCAGTATCGCTATTCCCACGTTTGGATGAACGAGCAGGGCAGCTTGCCAATACACTATCCGGGGGTGAACAGCAAATGCTGGCGATAGCGCGGGCTTTAATGACTAATCCAAAATTATTAATTCTCGATGAAGCAACCGAGGGACTCGCGCCGTTAATTCGGCAAGAAATCTGGGCTGCGATCAAAGTATTGATGCAGGAAGGACTTTCCATATTGCTTGTTGATAAATCACTCAAAGAATTGCTTCAAGTCGCTAGTCGATGTGTGATTGTCGAAAAGGGTGTGACTTGTTGGCAGTGTAAACCCGCTGAATTGACGCCTGAACTAGCTGATCGTTTTTTAGGCGTCTAACCTATAATTTTCTTGCCATCCTTTTTTAACTAAAGATACCCTTGAAAAAGTAAAAGAAGAAGATAGACAGAAGCGCCCCCGCTGGTAGCGTAATTATCCACGACATAAAAATGGTATCGACGACACTGAGGTTGAGCGCCCCAATACCTCTAGCCAAGCCAACACCCAGCACCGCACCTACCAGTGTATGTGTCGTCGAAATGGGTAGGCCTGTACCCGAGCAATTACGACGGTAGTTGATACGGCTAACAAACAGGCAAAGCCACGGCTTTGAGTCAACTCAGTGATGTTACTACCAACAGTAGCGATTACTTTTTTGCCATACATCGCCAGACCAAAAACAATACCAAATTTGAAGAGTGCCTGTCCAGCGTCATTACTAAAGCTGAATTAACACTCAAGTACTTCATAGGTTTGCCGATAATATTTTGAGGTAAATAAGTGACTATAAGAGGCGAATAAGATGACAATGAAAAAAAAAATGATGGTAACTATGGTGTTATTAGTATCTATTCCAATGCTAGTTTCAGTCACTGCTGGTACCTGGTTTGCAAAAGATATTGCTGGCGAATTGCTGATCGAGCAGGCACAAAAAAAATTAATATCAATTCGAAAATTCAGAAAAAATGCGGTCGAGAATTATTTTTCCGGTCTACATAAACAAATAACAACCATGGCTGCCTCCGACAGCATCGTCGATGCGACCAGTGAATTTGGCGATTCATATTTCGATGCGGGTAAACGATCTCGTGTGGAGGACCCGGAAAAATTGAAACAAGGACTACTATCTTTTTACAGAAACGACTTTACTAAAAAATATCAGGAGTCAAGTCCCGAAAGCAACCTGCAACTGGATCAGTTATTGTCAACACTGAACGAAAATTCTCTCATCTTGCAATCGTTGTATATTAGTAATAATCCTAATCCTATCGGCGAAAAAGAAAAAATGGACACTTCGAAGGATTCTTCTAGCTACAGTATCTGGCATAAAAGCTACCATGAGCAATTTATGGAAATTCAAAATACCTACGGTTATTCTGACATTTATATTGCCCATCCGGAAACGGGAGAAATTATTTACTCCGTCTTCAAAAATGTGGATTACGCCACCTCTCTCACGAATGGACCGTATTCAAAATCAGGTATCGGGGAAGCGTTTCGTGCAGCCAATGCGTCCGCAGACAAGAGCTTTACCTACTTGACTGATTTTAGTTCGTACCTACCATCTTACGGACATCCCGAGATGTTTGTATCAGCGCCTATTTATCGGTACACGACAAAAATAGGTGTGCTAATTTTAAAACTACCGACACACAAATTAAACTCTATCCTGACTGGGAATAACGCCTGGGAGGAAGATGGTTTGGGTAAAACGGGAGAAATTTATCTTGTCGGTGACGATAAATTAAAACGAACTAACTCTCGTTTGATGATCGATTCGCCAGCCAAATATTTGGAAACTATGCGGGAAATTGATGTCGATAAAAAAACTCTAAATTTGATTCAGGCACGGGCTTCTTCGTTGTTATTAGAGAAAGTCGATACTGTCGGTGTTGACCGAGCCTTAAAAGGGGAGTCGGGATTTGAAGTCAATTTAGACTACTTTAATAATCGAGTGCTTTCGGCCTATAGCAAACTGGATATTGCTGGGCTTAACTGGGTTATTTTGAGTGAAATGGACGAAGAAGAAGCGTTTGCCCCCGCACACTATTTGTCGCAAACGCTCATGTTTTTATCGGCTTCAATCGCCGGAGTGATGCTGGGCGTTGCGATTTTGCTCGGCTGGTGGATTACTGCTCGATTGACCGACCCGATCAAACTTCTAGAAGTAGCGATTCATGAAATTGAGGATAAGTCTGATTTATCGCGACGATTACAAAGCAAGCCCGGTGATGTGACCAATGGCATTATCATATCTCTTAATAACATGTTGCAAAAGTTGCACCACATAGTCGAAATGGTGGCGACGACCAGCATTTCATTGGCCTCAGCCTCATCTAATATTCAAAATATTAGCAATGTGACCAACGAAGATGTTCGTAAACAACAAGACGAAACGGACCAGGTTAGATTATCGATTGAAAAAATGGCCGATACTGTCGCCGATGTTGCTGCCAATGCCGACGAGGCTAATAGTGCTGCCAAAATTGCGAGTACGCAGACAATCGAAGGCAATAGTGTTGTGATTTCGGCTACCCAATCGATTGGTGAATTGGCAAATGATGTTCATCAAGCCACCGAAGTAATCACCAAATTGGCAACAAAAACCGACAATATAGGTGGGGTACTGGATGTTATTCGTGGGATCGCTGAACAAACGAATTTGCTAGCGCTAAATGCCGCCATAGAAGCTGCTCGTGCCGGTGAGCAGGGTAGAGGGTTTGCTGTGGTGGCCGATGAGGTTCGAACATTGGCAAGTCGTACTCAGGAATCGACCAATGAAATTCAAAAAATGATAGAAGACCTGCAAACCGGAGCTAAAGACGCAGTATCGGTTATGGAGCAAGGCCAGAAGCAAGCGAAATTGAGTGTTGATCAGGCCGGTAAAGTATCAGGCGCATTAAGAGGCATTACAGAGTCAATAGCCAACATTACACAAATGAACGAACGTATCGCAAAGGCATCGGGTGAGCAACGATTGGTAACCGATGATGTAATCAAAAACATTGAAGGTATAGTGACAATATCTCATAGCACCACATCAAATGCCGAAAAAACAGCCAATGCCAGTGAGAAGTTGGGCGGTTTTGCAAAAGAACTGGAAACCGCAGTACAGCAATTCAAACTGTAACTTCATTGAATCGGGTTATCGTGGATGAGCAGCTCAAATCTCTGACGAAGGGTCGAATAATTGATTATCCAAATATCCCTTTAAAAAAGTAAAAGAAGAAGATAGACAGAAGTGCGCCCGCTGGTAGCGTAATTATCCACGACATAAAAATGGTACCGACTACGCTGAGGTTGAGCGCCCCAATACCTCTCGCTAAGCCAACACCCAGCACCGCACCTACCAGTGTATGTGTCGTCGAAATGGGTAGGCCTGTACCCGACGCAATCACGACGGTAGTTGATGCGGCTAACAAACAGGCAAAGCCACGGCTTGGAGTCAACTCAGTGATGTTACTACCAACAGTCGCGATTACTTTTTTGCCATACATCGCCAGACCTAAAACAATACCAACGCCACCGACAAGTAAGATCCATACCGGCATGGGTGAATCTTGCGTTACCACACCTTCATTGGCGATACTGATGACTGCAGCCATAGGACCCACTGCATTCGCAACGTCATTTGAGCCATGGGCAAAGGCAATAGCACATGCCGTCACTACCATGAGAATGCTGAAAATTTTCTCAACATTAGCAAACTGGAAGTCCTTGTCATTAGACGGATCGAGTTTTAACTTTGAAATATAAAACATACCTAGACCCGTAATAATTAGGCCTACGACCACTGCTATTCCATAGTTTTGAGCATCACTAAATTCTAGACCGATATGCTTCAGCCCCTTAAAAAGTGTGACTAAAGCAATCATAAAACCAGTTGCAAAAATATAGATAGGAACATACTTTTTTGCATTGGCGATGGGGTCATCTGTGTTTAATATTAATTTTTGTACGCTGCGCAAAAGGAAAAATGCCAGTGCCCCGGCCAGTACCGGAGAAACAACCCAACTCATCACTATTTTCCCCACTTTTCCCCAGCTGACTGCGTCGACTCCAAGCCCTACTGCAGCAAAGCCGACGATAGCGCCAACGATGGTATGTGTCGTGGAAACTGGCCAACCAGCACGAGAAGCGACAATTAGCCAAATACCTGCAGCCATCAGCGAGGCGAGCATTCCAAAAATAAGTAGTTCCGGTGCCTGGGCGGCGACATTACTGTCGATAATGCCTTTTCGGATGGTTGACGTCACTTGGCCACCGGCTAAAAAGGCACCTGAAAATTCGAAAATTGCCGCAATAATGACGGCTTGCTTGATGGTTAACGCTTTGGCTCCTATAGGCGTGCCCATCGCATTAGCGACGTCATTAGCACCAATACCCCAGGCCATAAAAAGGCCGAGAACACCTGCAAGTATGATGTAAATTGTTACGTGATCCATAAGGGACTACCTAAATATAATACCGAAATAATAGTGATGTAAGCGGTGGGTATTTATTCTCCGAGCATTATTTAGCGAGTAAAAGCTCGACACGGCTACCAATGCGTTGTGAAATATCGGCAACTTCGCCGATACCTTCGATAATTTTGTAATAGAACATGACGTCAACGGGTGGTAAGTTTTTTTCCATTTTTAACAGTGTGGCACGAATTTTGATTTGCATTTTATCGGTGTCTTTTTCGATGCTATCTAGTTCGTTGATAAACGATGCAACGATTTTGATTTCTTTACCAGCAAATCCGGTTTCGACCAGTTCATCGAGTTCGCTGATGACTTTTTTGGCTTGTTTGCAGGCATCGACACAACGTTTGACATAGTCAGGAATGAGTTCAGATACATTTGGTGGGAAGACCATTTTACGCCCAACAATAATACCGGCGATATCTTTAGCCTGGTTGGCGGCCGTGTCCTGAACTTGGAGTAATTCGAGCAAATCTCTGCGGGCGACTGGCATGAACAACCCCTTGGGCATATGCAGTCGTAGCTTTTTCTTGAGACTGTCAGCCTTGTTTTCGAGCTTACTGATTTCCTTGTAGACTTCCTTGGCTTTCGGGTGATCTTCCTTTAAAACGGCTTTGAAGAACGGTACGAGTTGTCCGACACATTGATCGGCAATTTCCATGTGATCTTGCATTGCCGTGAATGGAGATTGGCTGAATATTTTTGAAAAGTAGTGACTTGCCATGCCCATCTGTCTCCAAATTCAATTGGAAGGTATTGTGCTTAGCTTAATTTAAATATCAATATTTATTTTTCGTCTAACAAAAAATAATCTATCTTGATTAATGCAATTTAAACCAGAGTGATTTGGTGTTTTTCGATCTTTATTCGCTTATTTTTATACAATAGGCCGAGTGCTTTCTTGTAGGTTTTTTTACTAACACTAAAGGCATCCGAAATATCGCTCGGCAGACTTTTGTCGGTTAAGTTTGAAATGCCATTGTTGTCTTTTAGGTGCTGCAGGATTTTTTCAGACAGCCCGTCTCTTGCGATATAGGCAGGCAACTGTAACGTCAGATCAATCCTCCCGTCGTCGCGTATTTGTTTAATATATCCGGTTAGCTTTTCACCATAGTGCAAAGCACTAAAAACTTCGTTGTTGTAAAGCTGGCCGAGGTGGGTTCCATTGATAACCGCTTTAAAACCGAGGTCACTTTTTGAATAAATCATCAACTCGACTGTTTGTCTTGGCTCAAACTCATTGGATGTGGATGGCAAGTGTTCGTCTAGTCGGGTGGTCGCAGCGATACGTTCCGACGCTTCGTCAATAAACAAATAAACCGTATAAGAGTAACCCTCTTGCATCGGTTTTAATTGCTCATTAAAAGGTACGAGTAAATCCTTGGGTAGTCCCCAATCGAGAAAAGCACCGACTCGATTGGTTTCTATTACTTTAAGATAGGCGCATTCGCCAACCAGTGCTTTTGGTTTGAGTGTGGTAGAAACTATTCGATCTTCAGAATCGGTGTATAGAAACACAGAAATATCTTGATCGACTTCTATGTCTTCGGGCGCCTGTTTTTTGGGCAATAGAACCTGACCGAATTGTTCACCATCGACATAATAACCAAAATCAACCTGTTTAATGACGCGAAGTGAATTGTATTGACCGAGTTGGGCCATAGTTTGAGCCATGTTAGGTTAAGAGTAGGGTGTGAATTATGCCTGTCGCCGACTGTTATGGCGACGTTATTTTTTGTTGTTGAGGGCTTCTCTGATTAAAGCCAGAGCTTGTTTAAATATCGCCAAGTAACGCTTCTATCTGATCGATTTCTGTTTTCGACTCGGCCATGAATGCCAATAGCTGAGGCGGTGTTAATTCACTCATACCGAGTTTAGAAAAAGCTGGCAGTTTTGATATTGGCGGTAGCTGTGCCATTTCAGGTGTGCCGATCATACTATGATATTGTGCGACCATAATCAGGTCACATAGGTCAGGCTCATTTGAAGGATTACGAAACCATGCTTCTGACTCTTCACCAACACTGACGAATTCACCCCCAAAGTTCCATTTACTCAACAACATGCTGGTTATTTGTGGGCGAAGATTTTTAATCACTAATAAGAGTTTTTCTTCGTCATCGCATAAGTTGCTGTGATCCTGTGCATATTGCAATATCGCGATTTCACCAAGGTCATGAATGAGGCCCGCTAGCTGAGCTTTCTCAGGATCAATACTAGTCGTCAACCGTGCTAGTATCTTGCCTAATGAAGCTACTTTTCTGCTGTGTTGCCAAAGCGCTTGCATCCGCCTATTGATGAGTGTGGATTTGCTTTTAAATAACTCCTTTAAGGCATAGGAAATAACCAACTGCTGCGTTGTCACTAATCCTAAGCGCACGACAGCTTTAGTAAGTGACTCTATATTGCCGCGTCCGAGATAAAGTGGACTATTGGCTACCATAATCAACTTTGCTGTAATGGCTGGATCAGATTGGATGATTCGACTAATAGAATCGGCATCGACATTGTCGCTGCTGATTTCCTGTTGTATACGCAGAGCTACATTTGGCAGGCTCGGCAGATTGACATTGCCCGATGTCATATCGCGAAACAGCAGCATAGTTAGTTCGCTTTCTTCCTTTGTCTGCTCAATTGTTTCCACTTCAAACGACTCTTCTTCATCAACCTGATGAGCAAACTGGGTTAATTGGTCGGCATTAATTTTCAGGTAGGTTGCTTTTTTAATTACATCGACGTCAAACATACAGGGCCGGATTTGGGCGACTGGATTAAGTTCTCCCGATGGGTCACTGTTATGTTCCTTTTTACCGCCATCTCTGGCAGTCAGTGAGACAGAGCCTTGTAGTAGATATAGACTGAAGTTTTCACTACAACCCAACTCGACTAAACGCGTCCGCTTACTGGCGGTTTGAATGCTTAAATCTTTGGCGAGCTGCGTTAACTGGTCATCGGAGAATTGGCTTAAAGTTCGAAGCCTGCGCAATGTGACTAGATCGGGATGAGTTTGCAAGATGTGATCCTGTTAAGTTGCTTTGAATGAGTCTAGTCGAAGTTTGCCATTGTCGAAGGGAAATCTGTGAAAATCCCTTTAACACCTAAATTTTTTAGTGCCTGAGCACGTTCTTTGTTGTTCACTGTAAATACTAAGACAGGGATGCCTAAATTGTTCATATGGTTGATGAAGGCTAAATCAATATATTCATCATTCATATTCCATGAGTAGGGCTTTAATGCCTGTGCCATTGGTTCCACAAAGATAGGGACACCCGCAGAAATAGGGGATATTGGCCAGGGACAATTTTTGTGGCGTAGTTCGAGTATCTGGCGATGGTCGAACGATGAAATCAGTATCCAGGGGAAATGAGGGTTAGTTTCAAGGGCAGGGTAGTGGCTTAGAACTTCCAATAAAAGAGCTGCAGTATTAAACGATTTTATTTCAATATTAATCGGCATTCTTCCCCAGAACAGGTCTAACACATCTTTTAATTTGGGTATTGGCTCTCCATTCAATAACCGTATTTCAGATAAATCAGCTGTTGATGAAAGTAAACCCGACTTGCCAGTGAGACGCTCCAGTTCGGGATCGTGTATCACCCAAAGCTCGCCATTGTGTTGATGCACATCTAGCTCTATCGCGTCAATATCAAGGGTCAAAGCCAGTTCGAAACCGCTCATGCTGTTTTCGAACTTCTCTCCTGATGCCCCTCGATGTCCAATGACGAAAAAATTACTCATTCAAACGGTCTCAAAAAATAATTGAATTAACTAGAGACTATACAATTGATCAAAATACTTTGGTAGGTTTTTCATATCTGTGATTAGTGAACATTGCACACTCGATGTGTAATCCGCCTAAATGGACGTGTTTCGTTATATAAAGAACTCTATTTTGTAACACTGGCGTTTAATACCGCATCTGACTAGCTCTGTTGGACAAAATTTTTAACAAAATCGGGCTATGTGAATGTAAATTCCAGACAGAATTTTTAAAGAGAATTAAACTTAGTGAATGGGAATATTATGAATCAACTCAAATCAAATAGTTTCAAATTACCTCGTTATGTCTGGTTGCTGGGTTCACTTGCACTTTTTGGTCTTGCCGCCTGTGGTGGCGGTGGTAGTGGCGGTACAGTTGATACTAACAATACAGGAAACTTATTGACAGCAACCTCTAGTAGCATTGTTCCACCTGGTGCCATTTGTGCGACGGGTGGAATACAGGTTGATAGTGGTATCGACATCAATGCTAATGGTTTGCTGGATGCTGCTGAAATCGATAACTCAGAGACTATTTGTAACGGAACTAACGGAACTAACGGTACTAATGGATTAATCAGCTTAATAGCCACCAGTGCAGAACCAGTCGGGACTAATTACCTGTTTGGTGGAACACGTATTCAATCGGGTATTGATAATAATAGTGATTAGGTTCTGCAAACAGTAGAAGTAATAGCAATCGAGTTTTTATGTGG
>CAXMOZ010000033.1:0-7565 GCA_964195315.1 uncultured Acidimicrobiia bacterium
TGCATATTTCAACGAGGCAATATGCTCGAATAGTAGAAAGCTGGGTGTCCCAGATCGGCTTAAACCCTGCCGCATATGGCACGCATTCAATGAGGCGAACAAAAGCTACATTAATTTATCGACGGACAAAAAATCTAAGGGCAGTTCAGTTGCTTCTGGGACACTCCAAACTGGAAAGTACTGTCAGGTATCTAGGCATCGAAGTAGACGATGCCCTTGAGATAGCAGAACAAACTGAAGTGTGATTGAATTGGCCAGGAATCACTGAGTATTGTGGTTCCGGGTCTTTTGCCTCATAGCCGTCATTGGTTTTTATGATCCGAATGTTCGTTGACGGCACATACCCGCCATTTACATATCCACAAATCACCTCTAATGCGCTATTTCGATTTCAATCAAGACTGACCCTATCGATCTTCGGGTATGGAAAAAGCCGAAAAGCACAGGTTCAAGTGGGGAATTCAGGGTGTTGAACTAATGATGACCGGGTTGAGGAGTCGACGGTGTGCTTCTGGTGCCGGGTTTCCCGCCAGTGATCTTCACGGATGTTTCGTTTATTCTTCTTATACTTCAATTGCTTGATAAGGCCATGTGACAGTAGACCGATTTGGCGCACCAATAGCATTCTTCCGAGAAATACATATAGTAGGTTATCGATAGGCAAGTCTCGGCACACTAGATTTTCACAAAACTCATAGTAGGAATAATCTAATGGAGGCCAGTTAAAATCAACTTTCGAAAGACTATGATAACAAGAGACACCCTCAAAGCTGATGGCTATGGTAAGTTATGTGATCGTATAACTCGGGTTGTTGGTCAAAAATCCTTTTGCCGGGCGCTAAGTTTAGGACCTATCGCCTTTTTCGACACGGGCTGCCAAATTGGCGAACAACTCATGGGTGACGCGATGATCCATCCTACAAGGAGAAAATATTACACTACAATAATAAATTACCCGCCCTTTATGGCAGGAAATAACTGATCAATAATCGATAGTAATCGTCTTAATATTTCAAATGAATGTGAATTTTTCAAATTTAAAAATTGTTACCCACGTTTTTTTAGGTGGTATCCTTATACTAAGCATTTTAATAACAGCAGCGGGCTTAGCTTACTGGGAGTTTACTCAAGTCGGGGTTGTCTCGGAGCGCATTTCAAATTTGCGCACACCAACCGTAAATGCCAGTAGTACAATGAAAAACAATATCAACAGTGCATTAGCCAATCTTAGAGGCTGGATGTTGCTTAAAAAAGATAGATTTATAAAAGAGCGTTCACAGAACTGGTTAGCCATTCGTTCTTCTCAAGAAATAATGGTCGATTTATCCAAAGAATGGACCAATCCTACAAATGTTCAACGCCTTTCAACGATTATCAATTTGCTAGAC
The DNA here is from genome assembly GCA_964195315.1 of uncultured Acidimicrobiia bacterium. Lineage (GTDB taxonomy): Bacteria > Pseudomonadota > Gammaproteobacteria. Next base: position 1,389 of record CAXMOZ010000033.1, read on the forward strand.
GAATTTGAACACGCTCAAAATAAGATCGAGTCGTCGGCATGGGAAGATGAAAACTTGCCCGCCACAAATTTACTACTCACTAAGGCTATTCCTCAAGGGGATATTGTATTTGCAAAAATCACTGAAATGATTAATACCGAAAAAATGGCCTCCTATTCGTCAGATAGACATCAGCTATTGTCAGTTATGGCCGATTTTCGTGGTTCGTTTGCAATTAGCCTAGCGCATATTAGGGCCTTCTTAATCTTCGGTAATCCTGAATTTGGTGAAAGACTAGCTTCAAGCTGGGAGATAAATACAAATGCAATAAAGTTATTACAGCAAAACCGCCATTTACTAAACCAAAGCCAGAAAATCTCATTTTCCGTGTTACTTGAGGCAATGGAGATATTTTCTCCAATAAAAGACAAGATATTCCAATTACGACAAAGAGAGGATTGGAATCGTGCTAATTACCACTTAGAGATTACTGCTGCTCCAATCGGTCAGACCCTTGTAATACTTCTCGATGAGATGACAGCTAATCAAAATGAGTTGCTGTTTAAAGATTCAGAGACCAATAAAAATCACATTAAGGATTTAGTCGAATGGCTAATAATTTTGTCCATCCTGGCAATTATTTTGGTGGTTGGGATAATTTTTTACACAATTAGAAAAATAGATATCCCGTTAAACCTTGCAATTAATCAAGCTATTGATCTTGCCAAGCATGTTTCTGTCTCTGCCACTGCCTCAGCCTCAGCCTCAGCCACCGCCACAGCCACAGCTCCTTTCAAATATTTCGCACTACCAGATTCTAGTTATGAGACCAATCGACTACTGAATTCACTTAAGGCAATGGCTACTACCGTTGGTGAGGTGCTGGTCTCGTTACAAAGCAATCGAGCACTTTTGCACGCGAGCGAGCAACGACTGTTGCTGGCCACCGCGTCAGCCGGACTTGGGGTATGGGATTTGGATCTCCATTCGGACAGTATGGAGTGGGACGACAAGATGTTCGAACTCTATGGGATCACGCGCCCCGCTTCATCCAATAAGCTGAAAGCATGGCTGAGCGCCCTTCATCCGGACGACAAGGAGCAGGCCATTAGCGACTATCAAACGGCATTGCAGGGACTGGGGGAATTTGACACCGTGTTTCGCATTTTATGCCCGGACGGCACACTGAAATACATCAAGGCCAACGCCGTGGTCTTGAGAAACGCCGATGGAACCGCAGAGCGTATGCTCGGTGTCAACGCCGACGTTACGACGAGCGAGAAGTATGTTAGGCAACTTGAGGCTCAAAGAATCGAGCTAGAACAGTTCACCTATACCGTGTCGCACGACCTAAAAAGCCCTCTAATCACGATCAAAGGTTTTTTGGGTATGCTAGTCAAGGATGCTGAGGAGGGTAATATCGAACGTCTACAGAGCGACGTCAATCGCATAAGCGCTGCCGCCTCTAAAATGGGGGATTTGCTTGATGGTCTGCTTGAGTTGTCCCGAATAGGACGGATCGCGAATGAGCCTGTGGATGTATCACTGGATAAGCTTGCGCACGAAGTAGCCGAGACGCTTCATGGCGCTATTGCCGAAAGTGGTGTTAGCCTGGTAATCGAACCCGGCCTGCCCATCGTTCGTGGTGATCACCTCCGACTCCACGAAGTTCTGCAAAATTTGATTGAAAATGCTATCAAGTTCATGGGCGATCCAGCCAGTCCGAGTATTGAGATCGGCTCAAGAATTGATGAGGATGAAACCGTTTGCTACGTGCGCGATAATGGCCAGGGAATTGATGCCATTTATGCTGACAAAATTTTCGGTCTATTCGAACAAATGGATGGAAGCACCCAAGGAACAGGCATTGGCCTGGCATTGGTTAAGCGTATTATTGAGCACCATGGTGGACGAGTCTGGGTGGAATCCGAAGGCCCCGGATGTGGCAGTAGGTTCTGTTTCTCAATCCCTATAAAAGGAGAATCGTAACATGATAAAAACAAAAAACGTTGGCGAACCATTGGCAATATTGTTGGTGGAGGACAATGAAGACCATGCTGAGCTAATCTGTCGAAGTTTTGAAGAGCATCAGGTTTTAAATAAGTTGAAACTCGTGCACGACGGAGCCGAAGCCCTGGACTATCTGTTTCGACGGGATCAGTACAAGGATCCGGCTACCAGTCCGCAGCCACATGTAATTCTTCTGGACCTTCGTTTACCGAAGGTTGACGGACTGGAGGTGCTAAAGCAAATCAAGGAATCAGAATTGCTGCGCAGTATTCCGGTGGTGGTGCTTACTTCCTCCAAAACAGAGGGGGATATTAACAAAGCCTATGCAAAGCATGTAAACAGCTATCTGACTAAGCCTGTTGATTTTGACAAGTTTACAAAACTGTTGAAAGATCTGGGCTTCTACTGGTTGGCTTGGAACCAACCATCAACCAGTCCTGAGTGAAGTTTTGAATATTGAATGTGATCAAAACAGAGAGACAGTGAAAAAGCGGTGAAAAACAAGATTGTTAATATTCTCCTTGTAGAAGACGAGGAGGCGCACGCCGAACTAATGCGGCGAGCCTTCGAGCGATACCCAGAGAAATACCAGCTAAATATTGTGGGAACCATAAGCCAGGCACGCTTGATCCTGGCTGAATCTCCTCCCGACATAGTCATCGCAGACATGAAACTGCCCGACGGTGATTCTATCGAACTTCTTCCTGGAAGCATCGAGCAAGCTGAAATTCCTTTTATCATAATAACCAGTTATGGCGATGAACATGCAGCGGTAACTGTGATTAAAAATGGTGCGTTGGATTATGTTCCTAAATCTGAAGAGATGCTCGCCAACATGCCGCGAATCATAGAGCGTTCTCTCCGCGAATGGGTAAATATTGTTGAGCGCAAGCATGTGAAGGGGGAGTTACAGAAACTCTCCCGTGCCGTGGAATACAGTCCTGCAGCCGTCATCGTTACCGACCTTGATGGAAATATGGAATACATCAACCCCAAGTTTACCGAAATCACCTGTTATTCAATGGACGAAGCCATCGGCCAGAATGTCAGTGTCCTGCGGTCAGGAGACACCTCCGAAAACATTTTTGATGAATTGTGGGCAACCATAACGTCAGGCGGGGATTGGAAAGGCGAACTGCACAACCGGAAAAAGGATGGCAGTCTTTACTGGGTCCGTAGCTCTATATCAGGGATCAAGGATACCCAGAGCAACATCACACATTACATATTTCTCCATGAAGATATAAGCCATGAGCGTGCATTGTCAGAGCAGCTCAGCTATCAGGCTAGCCACGATGACTTGACAGGACTGATCAACCGTCGCGAGTTTGAACGTCGTACCGAGCGATTACTTTCAACCATTGAACTGGACAAGGACGAACATGCACTGTGTTATATGGATCTCGACCAGTTCAAGGTCATCAATGATACCTATGGTCATGTGGCGGGCGACGAATTACTACGCCAATTAGCAAGGAAATTACAGGGTACTATTAGAAAGCGCGATACGCTGGCAAGGCTTGGGGGTGATGAATTCGGTGTACTGATGGAACATTGTACGCTCGAACAGGCACATCGAGTAGCCGATGAAATTCTTAAGGCCATTATGGACTATCAGCTCTTTTGGGAAGGTAATGTATTTCGAATAGGTGTCAGCATAGGTCTAGTTGGGGTCACCGAAGCCAGTGGGGATTTTACGGAATTGTACAAGCGAGCAGATGCGGCTTGTTATCTCGCAAAAGACCTGGGACGAAATCGTATTCATACTTACCATCCGGATGATACCGAACTGGCGGTTCGACATGGAGAAATGCAGTGGGTTGGACGTATTAATCAGGCTTTGGATGAGGACCGGTTCTGCCTCTATGCTCAATCTATTGTTTCTCTAGATGGTAGTGATAACAGGCATTATGAATTATTGATAAGAATGCTCGGCGAGCAAGGAGAAATTATTCCTCCAGGGTCATTCCTACCTGCTGCGGAACGATACAACCTTATCGAAAAAGTGGATGCCTGGGTGGTTAGCCATGCCTGTGCCCTCCTAGCAGAATATCCTTTATTTTTCGAACAGGTTAGTTTTGTTAGCATAAATTTATCTGGCCCTTCACTGACCAATAAGCACTTCCTGGAATCAATTTTACACATTTTCAAGGAAACCGGGGTATCACCGAATAAAGTTTGTTTTGAAGTCACGGAGACGGTAGCTGTTTCAAATCTGGATTCGGCTATTAGTTTTATTCAAACCTTAAAGGAATCCGGTTTTCGGTTTGCTTTGGATGATTTTGGTAGTGGCATATCATCATTCGGATACCTTAAGAATTTGCCGGTGGATTATTTGAAAATTGATGGAATGTTCGTCAAGGATATTGTCGAAGACCCTATTGATTATGCGATGGTCAAATCGATAAACGAAATTGGTCATTTAATGGGAATGCAGACTATTGCAGAATTTGTTGAAAATGATGAAATCAAAGTTATGCTCACAGATATTGGAGTAGATTATGGTCAGGGCTATGGGTTAGGGAAACCCAAACAGCTTAAAGGTTTGATTGCTCAATCGGAGCTTGTTTGAACGGCCCAAATGACTGCTCTGGGGACACTAGAGACCTTCGCAATGTATTTTTGAACGGCTGGTTTGGGTGTTTTTTCGAGACAAATGCTCAGTTTGAAAATATTACCCAACAAAACTAGGTGAATTCTCGTAAGCAGTCATTTAAATCATGGGATCGTTAGGCACGTCTCGTCACATACCCGCCTATGGGAATAAATACCCAACTCACTTGTTATCTAGCTCAAATGATGACTGCTGGGTAAAGTTGGTACGACCTTCGTTAGGTTCATATCAATCGAATTAACTTCATACTCAGCTGCCCTTTATCGGCGAAATTCAGAATGACCAGAACAGAATGACAACGAGGTTTCGCTAATTATTATAAGTACTCATATAACTAGTGTGTTTTTTTAAATTTAAACTAGACTTCAATATGCCTGTTAAGGAAGAGATTATACAAGTGGTATCCATATATCTGAAATCCTTATGACGCTTGATGCTTTGTCTCTAACTCGCAGCTTGTCCGAGGCTCTCTCCTTTTCACTTATTCCTATTCTAATGCTTGAAGTACCGAGCACATATTTAGCATTATGAAACTAAAGACCACATGCCTATTGTTAATGATGCATACACTCATGAGTGCTACAGCCTATTCGGCACAAACTACAACACCTATTATTCAAAGTGAACTACAGAAGCTTGTAGTCGGTAGTGAACAAGACTTCCCACCATTTTCTACAGGCATGACAGACTCAACGGCAGGCGGATTCACTGTGGATTTCTGGAAATCAGTAGCGGCAGAAGCAGGGCTGGAATATACCATTCGAGTGTTACCTTTCAACCAAGTACTTCAGGAATTTAAAGAAGGTAAGATTGATGTTTTAATCAACCTTGCTATATCTGATGAACGCCGTCAGTTTGCTGACTTCTCTGTACCGCATGTTGTTGTTAATGGCGCGATATTTGTGCATAAAGATAAAACAGGCATCCTATCTGAGGATGATTTATCAGGACAATCTATTATTGTGCTAAATGCCGACTTAGCCCACGACTATGCTGTATCTAAGGGATGGGCAAAGCAACTGGTATTAGTAGACACTGTCGCAGAAGGTATGAAATTGCTGGCATCAGGTAAGCACGACGCTATGTTGCTAAGTAAATTGGTTGGCATGCAATCAATACAAAATCTAGGTTTAGCTAATCTTAAGCCATTAAAAGCGCCTGCTGGATTCTCTCAGAAGTTTGCATTTGCCGTACCCAAAGGACAGTCAGATTTATTAGGTCGAATCAATGAAGCGATGGCAATCACGAATACTAACGGTATTTACACGGAACATTATGACAAATGGTTTGGGGTTTATGAGGACAAAGAGTTAGAACTGCGTCACCTATTAAAATACATCGGCCCTATCATTGCTTTGTTTTTGGCAGTTTTATTATATTTTCACTATCAACAACAAGCGGAGCGGAAGCTAGCCCAAGAAAGACTGCATGCGAGTGAACAGCGGTTTCGCTCTCTAGTGAATTCACAATCGGACTTGATTTCTCGATTTACCGCAGATGGGATATTAACTTTTGTGAACGACTCCTACGTTTCATTCATGGGTAACGGAAAATCTAAGCTGCTAGAGCGTTCT
>CAXMOZ010000034.1:0-2392 GCA_964195315.1 uncultured Acidimicrobiia bacterium
CCTGAGGCTGCTAAATCATTGGGTATAGCGAGCAATATACTGTATCGCTGGAAGGATAAAATAGCATCTGATCTCGAGGGTAAATCGTTATCCACTGATGAACGAGAAGAACTGATTCGTCTGCGTAAAGAAAATAAAAACGTACGTATGGAGAAAGACATATTAAAAAACCGCCTACGCGCCCACACCTCCCATCGAATAGAAACACGGGTTCAGGTACACTAAAATAGTGCCTGGACAAAGGCCGTTAGCCTTTTGGTGATTTTATCCCGTCAAAAAACCTGGTCTAGGGGAAGCTGCGGACCCAATATTGGTGGCAATTGTTGACCCCGTTTAGGAAAGTGATTAATCCGAGTCCCCCGCCTGGCACATCTTTTATTATTAGGAGAGTGCTCATGGCTAAGAACAAACGTACCTCAAAAGGAATGCCAGTGATTCACCCAAGTGCTGCGGGAATTGATATTGGCTCACGGTTTCATGTGGCTGCAGTACCACCTGACTTACTCAAGCAACCGGTTAAAACCTTTCAAGCTTTCACATCCGATCTCCACGCGATGGCAGACTGGTTGATTCAAGCAGGTATAACGACTGTGGCAATGGAGTCGACGGGGGTTTACTGGGTGCCTGTCTATGAAATCCTTGAAGACAGAGGGCTAGAAGTGATTTTAGCCAATGCGAGAGACGCCAGGGGCGTGCCAGGGAGAAAAACAGATGTGAATGATTCACAGTGGTTACAGAAGCTTCACGCCTGTGGGTTACTAAAAGCAAGTTTTCGCCCTGACCGACAAATATCAGCATTACGATCCTACTTAAGGCAGCGGGAGCGACATCTGGATTACTGTGCAGCTCACATCCAGCATATGCAAAAGTCACTGACCTTTATGAACCTCCAGCTTCATCATGTCATCACCGATATAACGGGTGTGACGGGTATGAAAATCATCCGTTCTATTGTTCAGGGGCAACAGAACCCTTCATATTAGCAAAGCATCGAGATGGTCGGTGTAAAGCGACGGAAAAGACGATAGCAGCGTCTCTAACCGGTAATTATCAGCCAGAACATTTGTTTGCGTTAGAGCAAGCCCTGTTACTTTATGACTTCTACCAATTGCGAGTGCACGATTGTGACGAGCATATCAATGCAGCATTGAAAACGCTCAATCAATCGACGTCCGTTCCCGACACTCCATTGCCTAAACCCCGACACAAGACACGCCAACCGAATGCATTGAACTTTGATGTTAGAGCGCCGCTTTACCAACTAGTGGGAAGCGACTTAACACAAATTCACGGTATTGGCCCCTATTTAGCATTGAGACTGGTTTCAGAATGTGGCCTGATTTAAGTCGCTGGCCATCAGCTAAACATTTCACTTCATGGCTTACATTATCGCCGGGTAGTAAGGTGAGTGGTGGAAAGGTGCTGTCTTCACATTCACGGAAAACTAACAATAGAATAACAGCTCACCTACGATTAGCTGCCACAACAGTTGGAAGGACGAATACCGCATTAGGTGCTTTTTACCGCCGTCTATCTGCTCGAATAGGAAAGGCCAAAGCGGTAACAGCGACAGCCCGCAAAATGGCGGTACTCTTTTACAATGCAATGCGCTATGGAATGTCATACCAAGATCCGGGATCAGATCATTATGAACAACAATACAGAAAACGTGTCGTCAAAGGACTTCATCGTCGAGCAGCTGAATTTGGATTTACTTTGAACGAAATAGAATGTGTTTCTTAGGAAGGCGAGTGTCGGAATGCCGCATCACTTCTTCGCGAAAGAAATGAAGTAAGATTTGGCTTTATCAAAGAAGAATCGATGAACTTTCCAGTCATCATTTTATGTCGAGTGATGCAGGTCAGTACTTCAGCTTATTATGCCTGGCGCAAACGACCAGGAAAGCTGATTGATGCAGATGTATTACATCTCCATCGTCGAATAAAATCGTTATTTAAGCAAAGCCGCAATAGCTTAGGTAGCCAAGAATTGATGAAGTACTTACGCAAAGAAGGCATTGCAATTAGTCGTTATAAAGTCAGTAAGCTAATGAAAAAACTGGGTTTAATTGTCACTCAGTGTGTTGCTTACAAGGTCACCACGAAAAGAAGGCACGGCGATGATGTGGCTGATAATTTATTAAATCAGAACTTTAACCCTATTGGGCCAAATCAGATATGGGCAGGTGATATCACCTACCTGCTGACGGGCGAAGGCTGGATGTATCTGGCGATTGTTATGGATTTATACTCGAGAAGAATCGTGGGTTGGTTCATCAGCAAGCGCATGACAACAGACTTGATTAGCAAGGCCATGATAAAGGCTTACAACCTGAGGAGACCACCCAAAGGGCTGGTGTTTCACAGTGATCGTGGATCTCAATACACCAGCC
>CAXMOZ010000035.1:0-31212 GCA_964195315.1 uncultured Acidimicrobiia bacterium
GCTGCCATGTCGATTAGCAGTGTTCAAGCAGCTGGCAGAGACACAATTAGTGTCGTCGGTTCCTCAACAGTCTATCCCTTTGCAACGGTTGTTGCGGAAAGTTTTGGAAAGAAAACTAACTTTAAAACACCCAAAATTGAATCGACTGGTTCTGGTGGTGGGATGAAATTATTTTGCTCTGGGCTTGGCGTTAATTCACCTGATATCACTAATTCATCGAGGGCGATGAAAAAATCAGAATATGACAAATGCCAGAAAAATGGTGTCACTGATATCACTGAAGTGCATGTTGGATTCGATGGTATTGCGATTGCAAATTCAAAGGAAGCGGCACAGTTTAAGTTGACTCGCAAAGACTTATTCCTCGCGTTAGCGCTACAGGTGCCTAATCCAGATGGCAGCAAGACGTTGATTGACAATCCTTATCAGAACTGGAATGAAGTGAACCCTGACCTACCTGCCATGCGCATTGAAGTGCTTGGCCCACCGCCAACATCGGGCACACGTGACGCATTTTCAGAGCTGGCATTAGAGGGTGGTTGTAAGAAAATTGACTGGATCAAGGCGATGAAAAAAACAGACAAGCAAGCCTACAAGACCGTTTGTCATAGTATGCGTGAAGATGGTCGTTATATCGAAGCGGGTGAAAATGACAACCTGATCGTACAGAAACTAGTGAGAAACCCGAACGCACTCGGTATCTTTGGTTACTCTTTTCTAGAACAGAATGATGACAAGGTCCAAGGTTCCATTATAGAGGGTAAACAGCCAGAATTTGAATCGATTGCTGATGGTAGTTATCCGATATCTCGTCCTCTGTTCTTTTATGTTAAGAACGCACATGCGGCTTCTATTCCGGGTATTAAAGAATATCTGAAAGAATTTACTAGTGAAGCAGCTATGGGTGATGACGGTTATTTGCTAGACAAGGGGTTAATTCCTTTGTCAGCCGAAGCGCGAGCCGAGTTACGTAAAAACACCAGTGCGGGAACGCGTTTGGTAATGAATTAATCGGTGTTTTTTGATAGGATATAGTGGGCGCCTAACTTCGGTTAGGTGCCTTTTTCGTACTACCTTTTTAGTTTAGTGTCACTAATCAGTCATTGTTGACCCTTAATGAGCAATCTTTAATGGGCAATCTGGAATACTAAAGAATTATGCCAACCACGTCTTTATTTTTGATGATCGCGGGTCTTGGGTTGTTAGCTTTTTTTCTTAGCTTTCAACGCTCAGCGAGATATAGCGGACCGACTCGCTTGGGGTCGTTACCGCATCACTACGCAAGCTTAACAGCGGTCTGGACTGCCTTTCCTGCCTTATTGCTAATGATCGCCTGGAGCATTATCGAACCGGGTTATTTGCAACAACAAATTGAAGCTAACCTACCCACAGAAATTGCGGGTCAGTCATCAGATGCAATAGCGCTTTACCTGAATAGAGTTCATCTAGCGATAGCAAGTCAGACAGTTGATGCTGACCCTGTTGTTCAATCATTAGTCGTGGCTTACGAAAAGGCAGCATTGCATAGCCGCTATTTGAATACGGCGATGGTTTTGGTTTTATGCCTGGGTGGTATAGCGGTTGGCCTTAGCAAAATATTGTTTAAGGTTCATGCCCGGGTTGGTATTGAACGACTGATGAGGGCTTTTTTAATACTGTGCTCTGGAGTGGCGATAGTGACGACGATCGGCATAGTATTATCAGTGTTGTTTGAATCGATCCGATTTTTCAATGCGGTACCAGTTTTTGATTTTATGCTTGGTACTTCCTGGAGCCCTCAGACATCGATTCGGTCTGATCAGGTTGGCTCTAGCGGTAGCTTTGGAGCAGTACCGTTATTTTTAGGTACCATGTTAATTTCACTGATTGCGATGGTTATCGCTGTTCCTATCGGTTTAATGACGGCAATCTATCTGAGTGAATACGCAACGCCAAAGTTTCGCACAATGGCAAAACCTGCATTAGAGGTTCTAGCGGGTATTCCAACCGTTGTTTATGGATTTTTTGCGGCATTGACGGTAGCCCCTTTTATTAGAGATATTGGCGAATCGATAGGCCTTAGCGTGGCCTCAGAAAGTGCATTAGCCGCAGGTATCGTCATGGGCGTGATGATTATACCTTTTGTATCGTCACTATCAGATGATGTCATTAGAGCCGTGCCGCAAGCGATGCGTGACGGGTCTCTAGCGTTGGGGGCAACACGGTCAGAAACGATTAAAAAGGTGATTATCCCAGCGGCCTTGCCGGGCATTGTTGGTAGCGTGTTACTTGCCGCATCGAGGGCGATTGGTGAAACAATGATCGTTGTCATGGCTGCCGGTTTAGCCGCGAATCTGACCGTTAACCCGTTAGAAGCGGTAACCACAGTAACCGTGCAAATTGTCACTCTGCTGACAGGCGATCAAGAGTTCGATAGCCCTAAAACACTCGCTGCATTTGCGCTTGGTTTGATGCTATTTGTCACAACTTTATTACTCAATGTCATCGCATTGCATGTCGTGCGCCGATACCGAGAACAATATGAATAATACTGAAATTGTCAAAGCAGGGTTGCAAAAGCGCTATGCCCGCGAAAAGAGATTCCAGTTTTATGGCAAGGCTGCGGTCATGTCGGGGTTTGTATTTCTGATTTTTCTTTTGTTTGATATCACAACAAAGGCTATACCTGCGTTTAGCATTACCGAAATTATGCTTGAAGTACCAATGGATCGGAGCAGTTTAGAGCTACCAACTGAAACCAACGCGGGTATTGATGATGAAGCCTTGGCTTCAATCAATTACGCTGGTTTAGTCAAAAAAGCGCTGCGATCGCAGTTTCCTGAAGTCACAAAGCGCAAAGATAAAAAGCTACTTTATCGCTTAATGTCGGGTAGCGCTGAATACGAGTTAAGGCGGCTAGTGATTGAAAACCCTGGATTGATAGGGGGCGAACCTTTGTCGATCTGGTTTAAAGCTGATGATGATGTTGATACTTTTTACAAGTTGAAACGAGTCACCAGCCGAATCAAAGCTCAACAAGTTGAGTTTATAGAGACACTAAAAACAGAATCCCGAATTCGTACGGCGTTAAATTGGGATTTTTTTACGAATGGTGATTCACGCGAGCCAGAACAAGCGGGTATCAAAGGTGCTTTACTTGGTTCATTCTGGACGCTGTTGGTTACGCTGATGGTTTCGTTGCCGGTAGGCATTGCGGCTGCGATCTATCTGGAAGAGTTTGCGCCGCAAAATCGACTCACTGATTTCATAGAAATTAATATCAATAACCTCGCCGCAGTACCGTCGATTGTGTTCGGCTTATTGGGTCTGGCGGTATTTATTAACTTCTTTGGCATGCCGCGCTCGGTTCCTCTGGTCGGCGGTCTGGTGCTATCTTTGATGACTTTACCGACGATTATTATTTCTAGTCGTGCCGCAATAAAGTCAGTGCCTCCATCACTGAGAGAGGCTGCATTGGGGCTGGGTGCATCACATATGCAAACCGTTTTTCATCATGTATTACCGCAGGCAATGCCAGGTGTTTTAACCGGTGCCATCATTGGCATGGCGCAGGCATTAGGCGAGACGGCACCTCTGTTGATGATTGGTATGGTTGCGTTTATCGTCGATGTGCCGGGTGGTGTATTTGATTCGGCTACGGTGTTGCCGGTTCAAATTTATTTATGGTCGGATAGTCCAGAGAGTGCCTTTACCGCATTGACTGCCGCAACTATTTTAGTGTTGCTGGCATTTTTAACAGTGATGAATGCCCTGGCGATACTGCTCAGGAATTATTTCGAGCGTCAACGTTAAGCCTCAATATTAAGTATTACCATAAAGTATTATCATTAAAAAAGATTCACAGTATGGATAAAAACATGCAACAGAAAAAAAACGAAACGGCTTCTCCTAATTTAGACCTCGGTGGTTTTGAGTCCACCATCGGTGAAAATCTGTTAGATGACGCAAAAATTTCTACCCGAGGTGTGAATGTCAGCTACGATGACAAGCAGGCAATTTTCGATGCTTCATTGGATATTGGTCGTAATCAGGTGGTCGCTTTAATCGGTCCTTCGGGCTGTGGTAAATCGACGTTTTTGCGTTGTCTTAACCGCATGAATGATACGATTTCGAGCTGTAACATTAGTGGTAAACTCGAGCTTGATGGTGAGGATATTTACGCCAAAAAAATGGATCCGGTGCTATTAAGGGCGCGAGTAGGTATGGTGTTTCAAAAGCCTAATCCTTTCCCTAAATCTATATATGATAATGTGGCTTACGGGCCACGTATTCATGGTCTAGCTCGAAGCAATGCCGAGGTAGATGAAATCGTTATCACCAGCCTTGAAAAAGCGGGTCTATTCGAAGAAGTGAAAGACCGACTGAATGCGCCAGGCACCAGTTTATCGGGCGGTCAGCAACAACGTCTGTGTATCGCGCGTACCATTGCGGTCAGCCCGGAAGTAATATTGATGGATGAACCTGCTTCTGCGCTGGACCCGATAGCAACTGCCATTATCGAAGGATTAATTGATGAGTTACGTCAAAATTATACCATCGTAATCGTCACTCATTCGATGCAGCAGGCGGCAAGAGTGTCACAACGGACCGCTTATTTTCACATGGGTCGAATTGTTGAAGTCGGTGATACCAGCCGAATATTCACCAATCCGCGTCATGAAATGACAGAAAACTATATAACCGGAAAATTTGGGTAATCGACATGAATCAAGATAAACCATTAGGTGGACATATTTCCAAACGTTTTGATAACGAGCTGGAAGACCTTCGTAACCAGGTGTTAGCCATGGGTGGATTTATCGAAACCCAGATGGCTAACGGCCTCAAAGGCCTATTTGAATCAGATTCTGAAATAGCGCGGCGCGTCGTTAAAGATGACGATAAAGTCAATCGCATGGAAGTTGATATCGACGATCAATGTCTTAAAATATTAGCTCGACGACAACCGGCGGCAAGTGACCTGCGCTTAGTCATTGCTATTATCAAAACCATCAGTGACCTTGAGCGGATTGGCGATCAGGCACAAAAACTAGGGCGAAATCAACTCGACCTCATCGACGATGGGGCCGAATCTTCACATTTTATGAAGCTCGAGCACCTCGGTGAACTGGTCAGTAAAATGCTCAACAAGGCACTCGATAGTTTTGCCCGAATGGATGTCGATGAAGCGCTGAAAACCATCGCTCTGGATGATAAAATAAATGCCGAATTCGACGGTATGATGCGCCAACTGATCACCCACATGATGGAAGATCCGAGAACGATCCGTAACGTCTTGCGGGTCACCTGGTGTGCTCGAGCGTTAGAGCGTATCGGTGATCATTCAAAAAATATCTGTGAGCACGTGGTGTTTTTAGTTCAGGGAAAAGACGTGCGTCATATTGGTTTAAAAGCACAAGTTGAAATGGCTTCAGAGTAATACCTCCATGACTCTAAATCACCAGAGGCCAAAACCAGCATTATTAGTTATTGGCCTCTGAGTACTATTATATTGTCTATAGAGTAATGGGGTTGAAGTCGACCAGCGGATTGACGTCTGCTTCGTAATTGATGCCATCGATGCCAAAACCAAATAACTTTAAAAACTCACTTTTATAGAGTTGATAGTCAGACATTTCAGACAAGTTTTCACTGGTGATCTGAGGCCATAGGTCTCGACAAGCTTGCTGCACATCTTCACGTAATTCCAGATCATCGAGTCGTAGTCGGTTATTGTCATCGACCAGCTCTGCAGGATTCAGATTATTGTAGAGCCGTTCAGCAAACAGGCGATAAATTTGATCCATACAGCCTTCGTGAATGCCTTCCTGACGCATGACTTTAAACACCATCGACAGATATAGTGGCATGACTGGGATGGCTGATGAAGCCTGAGTAACAACTGACTTCAGTACCGCAACATTAGCGCCTCCACCATTCGGTGATAGTTTAGCGTTGAGTGCTTGCGCGGCACGATCAACGTCTTCTTTCGCTTTACCAAGAGCGCCATGCCAGTAGATGGGCCAGGTAATATCGGAACCAATATAGGAATAAGCAACGGTGCGAGCATTGTCAGCTAGCACGCCTGCGTCGGACAGCGCATTGATCCATAGTTCCCAATCCTCGCCACCCATAACGGTAATGGTATTGGCGATTTCTTCCTCGTTAGCTGGTTCGATTTCAGCATTAATGATGGCATCTTTACTGGTATCGATAGCGGTAGAGCGATAAGTCTCGCCAATAGGTTTTAGTACCGATCGGATTACTTCACCGCTATCGGGCATTTTGCGCACGGGGGAGGCGAGAGAATAAACCACCATATCTATCTCACCGAGGTCATCTTTAATTAACTGGATGACTTGATCTCGTGCCTCGTTGGAGAAGGCATCACCATTAATGCTTTTGGCATAAAGCCCAGCCTCGGCAGCATATTTTTCAAAAGCCGCACTGTTATACCAACCGGCTGTACCTGTTTTCCTTTCAGTTGCTGCTTTTTCAAAAAATACACCAATAGTCGCTGCACCACTACCAAACGCTGCAGCAATACGTGAAGACATGCCATAACCACTAGAAGCCCCGATCACGAGTACTTTCTTAGGGCCATTTTCAACGGCTCCTTTTTGTTGGGTGTATTCAATTTGCTGCTTAATGTTGAGGTCGCAGCCCGTGGGGTGAGTAGTGGTGCAAATAAAGCCGCGAATCTTGGGTGTGATGATCATATTTATATCCTTAAGCTTATTGAAAGCAATGAAATCGAAAGCAGCTGAGGATGATACTACAGATGACTATGGTTGTTTAGTAAGGCCATAATTGAGCCGGCAGCCTTGGATAAAGGAACAGTTTAGACCTTATAGCATCAGTGTCACGTTCTCGCCATTGCCCCGCCCAGGATGCAGTTCAATCGTAATATTTTATTTATAACGCCAAGAGTCTCCTGCTTTTTTGCCTCTAAATGGCGAGAAGAAAAGATTGATTTTTTTGGTTGGGCTGTAAACCTTAAGGGTTTTGGCCTGCGTGGGGTCGATCAAATCTCTTACTTTTTTAGTACCGCCTATGATGCTTTTGCGTGCTGCATTCGACTTTTTAGCAATGTCCTCAAGACTATCAAAAATATTACGATTAACTTTTTCTGATTTGATAACAAAATCAATCTCTAAGCTTTTGCCGTCTCCAAATGAGGCCGCTACCGTGACTTTTTGTTCTAAAACCTGGCCATTCCATTGCGCAGGTGAGGTCGGAACGCGCTGCACTGATGTCACATTGTTATCTCTTCCAATCACCGAAAATAACCAATCAAAGTTATCCTGTATGACTTTATCCCAATCTCTTTCCTGTCTTTGGCGACTCAATGCATCGTTGTATCTTTTTTGGCTGGTAGTCGTCCATACCGCAGGCTCGGCTATTGGCGGATAGATTTTCCCTTTGGTAGCGCCATCTTCTTGCCGAGCATATTTAATGGCATCTTCTAGTTTCTTAGGCAGTCCGTTTTGTAATTGTTCAGATCTGGATGCAAAGTGCTGTTGTGCTGCTTCCATATATTGTTGGTTTGTATCGTAAACTTTTTGATCATATTCGCTGTTTCTAGCAGTCGAGCGGGGGTCTTCATAGACGCCAGCGGCGAAGGCAGGCCGTCCTGCGACAGAGCCATATTGGATCATGGTTTTGTCCCAATTAGGGTCGTTAGACGTAAGTATTTTTTGAGTTAAGCTGTTCAATAATTTGGGGGGTAAACCTTGTAATGGACCAACTAGGCAGGTGTCTACCACCATTTGTTCTTTTTGAGTTTGCCCCGCTTTTAATAAACCTCTAATTCTTAAGTGTTCTGACTGTCCTTCGATAGGTTTAAACGTGAAAGAATAGTCACCATATGATGTGGCGTAGTAATAGGTGCCTTCATCTATTTTGGTGGTATTGGTATAAACGTAAGATGGTCTTAATGAATTGAACTTGTTGACGTCACCACAAAAGACACTATGAATGACGATGTCTTGCTCACGGTCTAAATAAACGTCTTTGTAACCTTCAACCGCATGAGCTAAAGATACCGATAAGGCAAGTGTGCCGAAAGATAATAATGATTTTAGTGGGTTCATGTATTTTCCTTAAGTTTGACTCAGTATAGACACCCTATTCGGAATTGCTCTACTAAAATTGGTGCAGAAAGGTTAATCACTTAGGAATATACAGTTTAAGAATCCTACCTAGCATTGACGAGAATCCGTCAGGAATGGAGAGTGAATATAGTTAATAGTGGGAAGTTTCGAAGCGAACTTGATGGTTTGTAACACAATTGTAATTGTTAGTGACTAATATATTTGTTATCAAAGGCAATGGATTTATTCCGGCCTACTTTAATTCGAGACGAAAAGTGGAAATATTATGAACCAAAATAGTTTTAACATTAAAAGTGATATTGTCAGTTCAATTTCGAAACTGAAAGAAAGAGTCAGTAGTATTAAATCAATTAGTGGACGCTGATAACCACCATACAAATGAGCGATGAAATTTCACGGAGAGAAGCATAAGTCGTTTATAACGACGTCAGGACCAGTGCTTTATGTAAAATTTTTTGTAAGGTGAATCTTGAAGATAGCGCTAAAGCCACCTTTTCGATTGAAGCAGGGATATAATTGTGAACAGCTCAAATCAATTCTTCATCGAATTGCGAAGGTGCATCAGGCGTATACCTCATGTCCCTTTGCAGTGGGTGTTATAGGGAAATTCCTAGCTTTACAGCCAACCCAAAATTGCGCCCAATTGAATCAGCTGGCTGACCATTGTGTACAAGCTTTCGAACCTTACCGAGCAGAATTAACTGATGCCGAAATTAATCGTAGGCAGCTAGAAAAATTAACAATGCAACAAAAAACCTATCTCCAGCAGTGGGGCTACCCTTACGTATTTGAGCAGTTTCGCTGTCATTTCACCTTGACCGATAGTTTGTCGGATCAACAAATGATGCTATGTCAGCCATTGCTAGGTAAATACTTCAATCCCATTTGTATTCAGCAGGGACTGAGGGTTAATCAGATAAGTTTGTTACACCAACCATCATTAATGGCACCTTTCACTGTTATAGAGACTGCTCTGTTAGCAATCTAATATTCGTGCAGTGTGGGTACGATTGATTTATGATTTTGCATCATGATTTTTACTCATTACCACACTGAATAAAATTATTCGCTGATAAGCTCGACAATAGTAGTTAACCATTACAACAACCTCCCAATGAGATGAAAATTATGACGATAAAAGTAGGTATTAACGGCCTTGGCCGAATGGGCCGATTAGCAATAAAAGTAGCATGGGGATGGCCGGAATTCGAGTTTGTGCAGTTCAATGATCCAGCGGGCAACGCAGAAACATTTGCTCACTTACTCAATTTTGACTCTATCCATGGTAAGTGGTGTTACGAAGCAAGCCATAACGAAAAAGGTCTTTTAATTGAGGGCAAAACAATCGCTGTAAGCCATAACATTGCGATTGACGAAACAGACTGGTCTGGATGTGACATTGTGATCGAGGCGTCTGGCAAAATGAAAAGCAAAGCGTTATTGGAGCAATATCTATCCCAGGGGGTTAAGCGAGTCGTTGTCACCGCACCGGTTAAAGAAGAAGGTATTTTGAATATTGTGATGGGTGTGAATCATCATTTATTCAACCCGAATGAACATCCAATTGTTACGGCTGCTTCCTGTACGACTAACTGTTTGGCACCGGTGGTTAAAGTATTACATGAAAAAATAGGCATAAAACACGGTAGCATAACAACTATTCATGACCTCACTAATACTCAAACAATACTGGACGCACCCCACAAAGATCTGCGCCGTGCACGGGCCTGTGGCATGAGTTTGATCCCAACAACGACGGGTTCAGCAACCGCCATTACCCATATTTTTCCTGAATTGAAGGGCAAATTAAATGGGCATGCGGTTCGTGTACCATTGGCCAATGCATCTTTAACGGATTGTGTTTTCGAGGTCGAAAGAGCAACCACCATTGAAGAAATTAATGCGCTGTTTAAACAAGCGTCCGAACATGAGTTAAAAAACATATTGGGTTATGAAGAGCGTCCTCTGGTATCGATTGATTACAAGACTGACCCGCGCTCAGTGATAGTCGATGCACTATCGACCATGGTCATTAATCATACCCAAGTTAAACTATACACCTGGTATGACAACGAATGGGGTTATGTCAATCGCACCATGGAACTGGCCAGATTAGTTTCAGGTGTTGGACCCGTGCGTTAAGCCTTGCAAGCAATCAAACAGCTTTCTTCCAGCGTTCGCCAGTATCTGATCATCACCGCTAATTATTGGGCATTTACATTAACCGATGGCGCGCTGCGCATGTTGGTAGTGCTGCATTTTTACCAGCTAGGTTACAGCCCCTTACAAATTGCGATGCTGTTTTTGTTTTATGAAATCTTTGGCGTGATCACCAATTTGGTTGGTGGCTGGTTAGGTGCGCAGCTGGGGTTAAATAAAACGATGAATATCGGATTAGCACTGCAAGTTATCGCGCTCGTTATGCTATTAGTACCGGCAAGCATGCTCGTAGTGCCCTGGGTTATGGCGGCACAAGCCTTGTCCGGTGTTGCCAAAGATCTAAATAAGATGAGTGCAAAAAGCTCGGTTAAATTATTGGTTCCTGCGAATGCTCAAGGGACGCTTTATAAATGGGTGGCGATATTAACGGGATCTAAGAATGCGTTGAAAGGAGTGGGCTTCTTTTTAGGTGGTGCAATGCTTACCCTGATAGGGTTCACAGGCGCTATAGCGACTATGGCTGTTGCGTTAGCCGTTGTGTGGATTTTCAGCGTGATGATGCTCAAAAAAGATTTGGGTAAAGCGAAAAATAAACCAAAATTTTCCACCATCTTTTCTAAAAGTCGTACCATCAATTTTTTATCCGCATCACGAT
This sequence comes from uncultured Acidimicrobiia bacterium, assembly GCA_964195315.1. Taxonomy (GTDB): domain Bacteria; phylum Pseudomonadota; class Gammaproteobacteria. The sequence continues at coordinate 10,909 of CAXMOZ010000035.1, forward strand.
TATTCCTATTTGGTGCACGCGATGTCTGGTTTGTGGTTGCTTTGCCAGTTTTTCTCGCCAGTCACTTAGGGTGGGATCATTGGTCGGTCAGCGGGTTTATTGCCTCCTGGATTATTGGCTACGGCATCGTGCAATCAATCGCGCCAATCATCACGAGAACGCGATCCGGCAAACTACCTGATGGCAAGATGGCGTTTACCTGGGCACTAGCGTTGGCGTTTATCCCCGCAATAATCGCGTTTGCCTTAATGCATGATTTCAATCCTGTCTGGAGCCTAATCGGTGGGCTGATGCTTTTTGGCGTCCTGTTCGCTATCAACTCATCGCTGCACAGTTACTTGATTGTCAGCTACGCCAATGAAGATGGCGTATCGCTTGATATAGGCTTTTACTATATGGCCAATGCCATGGGGAGATTGATTGGAACTGTTTTATCGGGTTGGTTATTTCAAGTTGCAGGGTTAGAGGCTTGTTTGTGGGTATCATCTGCTTTTATAACTGTCGCTGCGTTGATGTCTCTTGCGTTGCCAAAGCATAAATCAGAAGCCGCTTAACGCACAACCCTTTAGCGACAACAATACCTTACCAGTATGGGGTGTATCTCGCTTCTAGTTAATACGCCCTTTGTGGTCATGTGTTTACCGGAATGACAGTGCCAGGGCTGATAACAGGCCAAAAAACCCTGCCGGAGCAGGGTTAACGTTTGGAGGAGACAGGAACCAGAATGGGTCTAGGAACCTATGATACCTCCATTCTTGCGGGTGATGACGAATGTGCAATCTCGAGGAACAGTGACACCGTCTCGTAGCGCGGGGAAGTTGGTGACAGTCGGATCGCCATTGCCGGTGTGTTGCATGTTGATGAACAGAGCTCGTCGGTTCGGGGTCATTGTGATACCCGTGATTTCGTCGTCGGTGACACCGGTAAACAGACGCCAAAGCTCTCCTTTCAGGGTATCTGCAACCAGCAACTGGTTGTTGAGCCCATCCTTTTGCCCACCATCAGTCTGGATAAACAGCCGACCATCGGGGTCGGCCCACAGACCATCTGAATTACTGTAGCTTTGCTCGGTACCATGTGTATCCTCGGCCAACAGAAAGATATCCCATTCGAAACTTAGGCCGGTATGACGCTTGTTATCCTTCCAGCGAATAATATGTCCATCGCTGTTGGGAGCCATCGGGTTCGCAGCATTGGGCACCGTGCGCTGGCTATTGTTGGTGAGCGTGCAATAAACTGTTTCATCAGGCGCAATAGTCGTCCACTCAGGACGATCCATCGGTGTAGCTTCGAACAGATCGGCAGCCACCCGAGTATAGGTCAGTAGTTCGGCCTGATCGACAAAACGCTCGGCCAATACCGGGTTGTTGATGGTCAACTCGAGCCATTCACCACTACCGTTGTCGTTAAAGCGAGCCACGTAGAGCTTGCCTTCATCCAACGGGCTGACATCACGCTCGCGCATTTTTTCCAGTTGTCAGCAGAGACGAACTTGTAGATATAATCGAAGCGCTGGTCGTCGCCCATGTAGGCGACGATACGGTTGCCCTTGCCGACTGTGATCGCGACACTCTCATGCTTAAAACGCCCAAGAGCAGTGCGTTTTACCGGCGTTTGCGTGACATCCATCGGATCGATCTCGACAACCCAACCAAAGCGGTTCTCTTCATTGCGATAGTCGTTATCAGAAAGGTCAAAGCGGCGGTCATAGAGGTGCCAGCCATAACCAAATCCGTCTTCGCTGAAACCGTAGCGTTGCTGCTCTGAAGTCGCAGACCAGGTATCAAAAGTATTACTCGCACCAAAATAGCCATTAAAATTTTCTTCACAGGTCAGATAAGTGCCCCACGGCGTTTTGCCGCTAGAACAGTTGTTGACGGTGCCAAGTGGCATGTTGCCATTCACGTTATTGAGCAACTTGTGTCCGGCAACTGGGCCGCTGAAGGTGACAGGTGTGTTGACGTGGATACGCCGTGCACGATCACTCTCGACAGTAGCCCATTTCCCTTTTGACTCATTGACTTCAACCACTGATACGCCATGCGCGTGCTGCGAAGTCAGTACGTCTTCAAGTGACTAGGGAAAGGGCTTACCGAGCACGTGGGAAGTGCGTCCAAATTCATGGTTGATAGCCAACATGCCTTTTTTATTACTACTTTTATCTCCACTATCGCTGTTCAGTGGGAAAAAACCACATGCCATCGTGACCGATACCGATCTGTTGGGCTTGATCCGTCGAATTCGGTGGATATTGGTATACGGGTCCACTCGGTTGCAATGGCTCGCCCCAAGGAATCAAAACCTGATACTCATAGTCATTCGAAATAGCCGGTATCGGGCCATTACCCATGTCAAGTGGCACCTGTTCGAAGTCTATTAACCGACTGCGCTTTCTATGCCCCTTGCTATCAATTCTTTTATCTTCTTTCGCAAGCGCCATCGTAGAAAAGCCAGTCATTGATACTGCGGCACCGGCTAGTCCTCCCTTTAAAACCGTGCGGCGCGTCAGATACTGATTCAGAATGTGGTCGAAACTGAGATTACCGGAGTTGTTACTGCTCTCTTCATCGTGACTCATTGATCGTCTCCTGGTGACTTTAATTGGGTAGGCGTTACTTTAGGTGAGAAATGTTTCAGTAATGTAAAGATCTGATTAAAATTGATGAAGATTACGTTAAAGATGATGACCGACTCAAGCCCGCGGCAGCTTAGTAAAGGTAGTTCCCTCGATAGCTGACGAGGCTTCGTGCTAACTGCTGATGGTGCATCGTTACATGGATTTAATTAAATTAGAACAATGCATTTAGGGCGGGAGTCGTTAAGTCGAATAACGCAGGAAATGTTATTGAGGCGCAATTATGGAAAGCAACAAACAGTCACAAAAAAGCGCTATTTTTCATAAGGACCTTGTGGAGATATTTAGACAGGCTGAGAGAGCAATCATTTTGTGATTTTCTGGGGCGGTATTAATGGGGAGTATTGACGTCCTCTTCTCTCGTAGGGACCCAGCCCGAATTAGGTTTGTGAAGTTAAAACTAGATTTGGGGCGGAAGTTATTCAGTTAACGAACTCTAAAATCATAATAAGGACTGCAGCCAGCATTTTGGGTGATTTTTTTTTTGCTTGAATGAGATTTTTAGACGATATATTAAGTTTCAGACAATCTCTTTTCGGGGCTCATTTAAGGGTTGAAAAATGCAGAGAATGTCATAAAATAAATTTGAAAAATCGAGTGTTAACAATTCAGTGTGACATTTAGTTATATTTGGAAATTAAATGCCTAAGTTCAACAAAAATACTACTAAACGAAACACGATGAAGTTAATACTCCTGCCGCTTTTACCTCTATGCGTGTTTACCAATTTCGTCTTAGCGGGTGAAGTAGTTGAGGGGGGAGCTATTGTGGCAGCTGAGTCTAAAAGAATCGCCTGTGATCGTGCAATGGCTATGGCAAAAAAAGAAGCTATAGAGTTTCTTGGTATAAAAATTAATACCGAGGTTAATATGCTTCAGTCCGATCTAAACGGTATTACAACACAGTCCTTTGACCTAAAGGTCAAGGAGCAGACAAATGCAGTTATAAAAATACTGGAAAAATCTGTCAACACGCAATTTGATGACACTACCGGCCTGATAACGTGTGATATCAAATCTAAGTTTGAAATAACCCTAAATAACACGCCTAATAAGGATCCTCAGATAAGTAATCAGCCGACTGAGATGGCTAAAAATAGAATCCGAAAAATACTCGAAAATGCCAATTCACTAAACAAAGCGGGCGAATTTGACACCGCTATATTTCAATACAAGACGATACTTGATCTGAGCATCGACCCTGAAATACGTCAGATGGCATTTGATGGAATTATTAACGCCAGCCTGAGGCTTCGACCTGCTAACCTGAATCAGGCTCCAGAAAAGTTACCATCTGTATCAAAAGGATCAATTAATAATGCTCCTGAAGAAAAGGCTATTCAACAAAACTCAAATTTAAAGAATGATATATACGAATCTGTTTCCGGTTGGTATTACGGCTCATCAGGAAATAAAGTTAGGCTAATAGAAAAGAGAAATAAAGTTACTGGATCATATTCCAATGGTGATGGATACATTCTTGGCACAAGAACCGGCAATACAATAGAATTGGAATTCTCAGTTACTGGGCATACTGGCCCAGTATTTATCAATGGTAAAAGGAAAGGTAGCGCAACTTTAGATATTAAGGAAAATGGCAACAAACTAGTGGGTAGAGTTGGTTCAAAAAAATGGGAGTTGACGAAATGGAAATGAGCAGCGAACACAATATTTAAATATGTTATCCCCTTCCCTCAAAACTTAAGCGGCAGGTAGTCCAACTGAACGACTGCTATGACACCGCTGCCATTCGGTAAATCTACTTTTTAATATATATTACTAGTGCAAATCTAAATTTAGCACCCATTTCAATCCAGTTTTACCTGGGTGAAAATAATCTAACTCATTAATATTATTAGGTCTGAATTCTAGTGATATCTAAGTCCTTCTTTCACTTCAGGCAATTCATAAAGCAAGCGAGGTTGGTGCCCAGCTCATCCGATAAATAACTGCCTTCCTAAATCAGAAGAGTAGGCAATCCAGCCTCAGTCATTGCTTTACCGATTCGACCGAAGCCACCTACCTGGTCGGCAAAGGCGTGATGTTACGGAGGACGGCAAAGCGCATAAGCCGCAGACTCGGCGTCAACAATTAAATCGGCTGTGGTCAATGCCGATTGCACCACCCAGTAGGCATTCTCCCAGATATCGGCATCGATTGGACAGGCCGTATCAGCCTGATGGAAACCGGCCTGTCCAATCGCGGATAAATGGTTTGTAAATATTGTAAATACTCAGCGCTATGGATAGTCGCAATCGGCGCTAGACCGAAATAGTATGGCAGACTGAACTCGCAGCCGGCTGCCAGTGCGCCAGCTTGCAGTGCATCTATTCAAGCAGGAATTTCTGGGTTATCCAGACGTGTACCATTCGTCATAAAGTTTTTGGTTAATGCTTGCGTTGACGAGCATTATAAACTGCTTTCATTATTTTGCTCTTAAGGAGTCAAATTCACCGAGGTTCAAGGTCATGATCGTTTCGTGCAGATCAGTATCAAAACCAATTTTTTCATAGGCGGTAATTGCCACCTGATTATGTCGATAAACATTCAGGCGTAGAAACGCTGCAGACCATTGGTCGACCGCTGCGTCACAAACGGCAGCGAGTAGATTGCGCGCCAAGCCAGCGCCGCGCCTTGAATGCGAAACCCATAGGTCAGAGACAAAAACGCCGGGAGCACCGCGAGTAGTCGAATAAATCGGCGAAAACATAGCCACAGCAATCACCTCATTCTGACATTCGGCCAGCAGTGCAGAAAAGCAGGGAGACTGCCCGAATCCGGCTAGCTTGAGATTCTCATCACTGGCGAGATGTGTGTCATCCAGATCATTAGAAAGCTGGCGAAGTGCCGTATTCAATTGTTCAACATCTGCCACCTCGGCAGGCCTGATAGTGATATTGCTCATAAATTAGAAAGCCGTTTTATCGAGTCCTTTTAAGCCGAGTATATCTCGGGCCTCGGCGGGCGTGGCGACACTGTGGCCTAGCTCTTCGATGATGTTTCGAATCTTCAAAACCTGCTCCGCGTTAGATAGTGCGAGCTCACCCTTAGCGATGAATATGCTGTCTTCAAGGCCGACCCTGACATGCCCACCCATGGCAGCCGACATGGTGGTAAATGGAATTTGATGGCGCCCGGCAGCGAGTACCGAAAACTGGTAGTCATCACCAAATAACTTATCGGCCATGCGTTTCATGTGAGTCAGGTTTTCCACATCGGCACCCATACCACCGAGCACACCAAAAACGAACTGAATAAAATACGGTGCCTTGGCAAGGCCCCGGTCGGCGAAATGGCGCAGCATATAAAGGTGGCCGATATCGTAACATTCGTACTCAAAACGTGCGCCGCGCTTTTCTCCCATTTCAGTCAGTACATGGGCAATGTCACGAGGCGTGTTCTTGAATACCAGGTCTTCCGAACTCTCCAGAAAAGGCTTTTCCCAATCGTATTTCCAGTCACTATAGTGATCGGCCGCAGGGTAAAGTGCGAAGTTCATAGAGCCCATATTCAGCGAACACATTTCGGGTTCGGCCAACATTGGACCTGCAAGCCGTTCTTCAAGGCTCATGTAGGCACTACCGCCGGTAGTCAGGTTTATGACCGAATCAGTTTGTCGCTTGATTTCCGGCAAAAATGCCATGAAGTGCTCGGCCAGCGCCGATGGTCTTCCATTGTTTGGATCGCGCGCATGCAAATGCAGAATCGATGCGCCGGCTGCAACCGCATCAACTGAATGCTTGGAAATTTGCTCTGCAGTAATTGGTAGATGCGGTGACATAGTTGGCGTGTGGATCGACCCGGTAACGGCACAGGTTATTATTAATTTACCCATAATAATGATGACACCCTATAAGTTGTAAATTTCGGCGCTAAACTGGATCAACGATTGATCGAGCATATAGATGATTTCATCGACATGTTCGGTGGTTGCTATCATCGGCGGACAGACCAAGAAATGGTCACCTTCGCGACCATCACGGGTGCGACGCGAGTAAATAATCAGGCCATAGCCGTAAGCAATATCGACAAGGCGATTGTAGGCATTGAATTCTGCTGGCAGCGGTGTCATTGATTCTCTATCAGAAACGAGTTCAAAAGCGAGTAACAAACCCTTGCCACGAACGTCACCAATGAATTCATATTTCAGCATCAAGTCGTCGAGTCGGCGTTTCAATAGTTTGCCGATAGTCCTAGAATTTTCTATCATGCAATTACTTTCGATTTGTTTGATGACAGCAAGACCAGCGCTACAAGCCAGCGGGTTTCCTGCATAGGTGAAGCCATGTGCGAAGCCACCTGAGTCGAGCACTGCATCAACCACATGGTCATGTGCGATCATGGCACCTAGCGGCGAATAACCAGCGCCAAATCCTTTAGAAATGGCGATGATGTCAGGCACTGTTGACCAATGATCTGCCGAAAAAAACTTGCCGGTTCGCCCACCGCCAGACATCACTTCATCATGTATAAGCAAAACACCATAGTGATTGCAAATCTCCCGCACGCGTTGCATGTAACCTTCGGGAGGAACCAGTGCGCCGGTAGATGCACCGCCGATTGGTTCGACGATGAACGCGAGCACTGATTCTTTTCCTTGTTCGAGAATTTTTGCTTCCAGCATATTGGCGTAATGATATCCGGTGGTGGGATCATTGAGATCAAAGCCATCAAGATAAGCCCGTGGTGCGGGGACTTTTGGCATCGCACGCATCATTGGTTCAAACGGTTCGGTCAACGTTGCGTAGCCAGTCAAGGCGAGTGCGCCGAGTGTGCATCCATGATAAGAAGGGGAACGCGAAATAACTTTCCAACGCGAACTCTGACCAACTGCTATGGCATATTGACGAGCGAGTTTAATGGCGCTCTCGACCGCCTCGGAACCACCTGAAACAAAAAACACCTTGTCCAGTCCATCGGGTGCTAACGAAGCCGTTTTTGCGGCTAGGCGCTCTGAAGGCTCGGTTTCAAAATGCAATCGATAGCCAAAGGTCGACTTTTCCATTTGCGCGCGCATCGCATTCAACACGGCCTGGTTTGAATGACCAATATTGGACACCATCGCGCCAGACGAGCCATCTAAATAACGCTTGCCGTTAACATCCCACATGTAAACACCGATTGCTCTATCGAGCTGTGGTCGACGTGAACGGCTTTGGTAAAATAGATGGGATTTAGGTGGTTGAGTCATTGAAAACTGGCGGCAAGTACGCCGGTTAGAAGAAGTTTTGCTACCTTAAACATTTTGAACACCCTTTGGGGGTAATAAAGCAAACGTCACCGCCCTTAGCTTGCGGCAATAACCCGAATAGCATTCTGTTGCAAATTTCGATATTTTAAAAATAGATAATGAAAATGATCATTATTCATGATATCAATAGTCTATGGGATCTGGGAAAAGCATTAAGGGTAGTCGTCGGACATTCGACTGGAATCTGCTGCACACTTTTGTTGTATTGGCTGAGGCCAGTAGTGTGACCGCTGCTGCCGAGCAACTGGGTCGGAAGCAACCTTCAGTATCCAATGCGTTGCGTCGTCTTGAAGGCCAAATGGGCAAAAAGCTAATCGATCGTTCTCCAGGAACCTACCAACTAACCGATGCGGGAAAGCGGCTTTATCGAGAAGCTATTTTGGTTTATGGAACAGTGACAGGCATTAAGACCATTATGCGAGAGGTAACTGATGAAATTCGTGGCCATGTTCGCATTGCAATGGCGAGCCGGGTTACCTGCCCTTTTTTTGATAGTAGTTTGCAAGATTTCCACCAAAATCATCCTAAGGCTACATTTTCCCTCGACGTTATGGCCAGCGAAATGGCTTTAAACGAGGTAGTTGCGAGACGAGCTTCATTTGCGATTTGCCTTGTGCATAAGCACAATCCGAAACTCGCCTTTCTCAATATATATCGAGAGTTTTTCGGCCTGTTTTGCGGTCCGAGTCATCCGTTGTTCGGACACAGCGGGCTGGTGAAGGAAGATTTACATGGTCATTCATCGGTCAGTTTTTTGACCGACCAACTGGACGATGCGTTACGACCAGTTACTCTACTTCGAACGGAGGCGGAACTGGATAGTCATGTTGTCGGCCGCTCTTCTCATCTAGAGGAAATTAAACGGATGATAATTGCAGGTCTCGGTATTGGTGCGCTGCCAGTTCACGTAGTAACACGTGACGTCGCAGATGGATTATTGTGGCGCTTACCGCCTTACCACAATCCGCCCCTAATTGAGGTTCATCTAGTTTGGAATCCCATGGCGCGAATGAACCGTGCAGAACAAAATTTTTTGGACATTCTAATTAGCCAAATCGAAAACATAGCGATCGAACAGAGAACTTATCAGTAAGCGCTACCATGCCCTGGATTCCTTAACTGATTCACGAAAGTCTGTGCAATCTATTAATGCAGCTATAAAAGTTGTTGGTAGATAGGTCTTCTATACTTCTAAAGCTTAATATATTATTCTGTTCATGAGGGGATTGCTGTAATGCTTGATATATTGGTTTTAACAGTTGTAATTCCTGTAACGAATCTGGAGATTAATCGGTGATTAAAAGCATAGTACTAGCAATTGATGGTTCTACTCACGCCAAGAACGCACAGGTAGTGGCCATAGACTTGGCCACTAAATATGGAGCTCAGTTAACTTTAGTTCATGTTTTGACCGATGAGCACCCCCCCTTAGAACTTGCACGCATGGCTGAAGTGGAGCACATGTCTGACTCTAATAGACCACGGGCAAACGACAAGGGAGATACCTACTCGTCTATTGCCCGATTCCTTGGAAGCGCAAACGAATCTAAAGAAGGCAGGGTTATTGCCTTACTTGGAGAGCAAATCGTAAATAAAGCGGCGGCAAGCGCCAGCAAGGCCGGTGTGAAAAAAGTGACTATTGAAATTCATACCGGCGATTATGCAAATAATATTCTAAAAGTGGCGCAAAGAGCAGATGCTGACATGATTGTAATGGGAAGGCGAGGGCTTAGTAAGCTAAAAGGTTTTGTAACTGGCAGCGTTTCACACAAGGTTTCTCAACGCGCGGAATGTTCAGTTCTTACCGTAAAGTAAAAGGGTCGGAGTTAATCTAGTCGATTGAAAAGTTTATTAAGAACGCAAGTGATTAGTTCGCAGTAGCAGGCTTTAAAGTTAGCTAGAAAAAAGCTTCTGGTAAATCCCATGCAAAGCTTATTGCGCCTCGCCTATTGGGGTTCTAGGAAAGCCGTCGATAAGAATAATCGATAATCCGACCCCTTTAACACTTTATACTTTGCCCGTTTTCCATAGGCTAAATTCGTAATGGCCTTCTCTATGATTCTATCCCATTTAGATCATTTTTGGGAGAAGACAATTGCAATAATACCATCACCTAAATTTATATGTGTTAGGCCAGTGAGAAATTGATTGGCATTTAAATGCCACATTTAAAAAGCTTTACTGTGAATGTACCGAGCATGGGTGACTTTGCATCTCGTTGACATAAATATTTAGATCAGTTAACTTCCACATCTAATAAAAACGAACTTAATAAAAATTATGTCATCTGCTCCTGATATTCTAGTACGTTTCGAAAATGTCCAAAAAAGTTACGATGGTGAATCACTAGTCGTGAAAGATTTTAATCTGGACATGGAGCGAGGAGAATTTTTAACCATGCTCGGCCCGTCGGGTTCGGGTAAAACTACCTGCCTAATGATGCTCGCAGGATTTGAGCCGGCCACTAGTGGCGAAATTTATCTTGCAGGCAAACCCATTAACCGTGTGCCACCGCATAAGCGCGGGATCGGCATGGTTTTCCAGAACTACGCACTTTTTCCACATATGACGGTGGGTGAAAACCTTGCTTTTCCATTAGAAGTTCGTGGTATGGGAAAATCGGACCGAGAAGCTAAGGTCAACAAAGCACTCGACATGGTGCAGCTTGGCCAATTCGCCAACCGTCGACCAGGCCAGCTGTCAGGTGGTCAGGCACAACGAGTCGCTGTCGCGCGTGCTCTTGTTTTTGATCCTGAAGTGGTAGTGATGGATGAACCGCTGGGCGCACTGGATAAAAATCTGCGTGAACAGATGCAATACGAAATTAAACATATACACGAAAGTTTGGAAGTAACTGTCCTTTACGTAACGCATGATCAAAGTGAAGCTTTGACCATGTCTAATCGTGTAGCAGTATTTGATGACGGTGTTGTACAGCAGCTTGCACCACCTGAAGAACTATACGAGCAACCTACTAATGCATTTGTTGCAGATTTTATAGGTGACAATAATCGTATTTTGGGAACTGTTACTAGTGCCAATGGTGAGACATGCCAAGTAAAAACAGATGATGGATCCGAACTTATTGCCAAACAAGTCAATATTGCAGGCGAAGGCAAGAGAGCAACCCTTTCCTTGCGTCCAGAGCGTGTTGAGGTTAATCCCGAGCCAGGCAAGTTTGAAAACAATGTCGAAGCCAAAGCATTAGAACTAATTTATCTGGGTGATCACATTCGCACGCGCATGCAGGCATGTGGACGTGAAGATTTTGTTGTCAAAATCCCTAATTCTTCTGCTCATGCTCAGCTTACTGCTGGTGATACTGTCACTATAGGCTGGTCAGCAGATGATTGCCGTGCTCTGGATCCAACCGACTAAAAGCCGGTGGAACAAACTACGGAATAGTTAAGATGGAACAAAAACAACTGAATAGCAATACGGAATAGCAATACGGAATAAAATATGGAATAGTAAGGTGGAACGATAAGGCTTTGATGGTCTTGTCATTTCACATAAAGTAAGAAAATAACAACAAGACCTAACATAAAAAACCGGAGAGAATAAATGAATAAAATTTTTACTCAAACCATGCTGGCAACTGCAATTGCAGTCGGTTCGGCAGGCATTACAGCTTCAGCCGAGACCGAAATGGTCGTGGTATCGTGGGGCGGCGCTTACACTAAGAGTCAGCAGTTGGCTTATCATGACCCTTACATGGCAATGAATCCTAACATCAAAATTATTAATGATGACTCATCAGCGGAAGCCGCAGCTAAGCTTCGTGCACAGGTAGAAGCCGGTAACGTGAGTTGGGATTTAGTCGATGTCGAGCCAGATGTAGCCATTGGCCTGTGCGACGAAGGCTTGTTGGTTGAATTTGATTTCAATAAAGACTTATTGCCCGCGCCAGATGGTACATCAGCGGCCGACGATTTTGGTGCAGCAGGCCTTGTTTCACCTTGTTTCGTTCCTCAGATAGTCTTCTCGACTACCTTCGGTTATCGCACTGACTTGGTCAAAACTGCGCCTACAACGATTAACGATGTATTCGACTTGAAAAAGATCCCAGGCAAACGAGCGCTACAAAAGCACCCTATGGGTAACCTTGAATGGGCGCTGATCGCCGATGGCGTTCCTGCTGAAGACGTATATAAAGTATTGGATACAGAAGCAGGTGTAGATCGTGCTTTTGCCAAGCTTGATACTATTAAAGATCAGGTGGTTTGGTGGACTAAAGGCGCACAGCCCGGTCAGTTGTTGGCAGATGGTGAAGTAGTTATGGGCTCCGCTTATAACGGTCGCTTGTTTGCTGCAATCGAAGAAAACAAGCAACCAATCGGCATGATGTGGGATTGGCAGTTATTCGCACTTGACGGGTGGGTTGTTCCAAAAGACGCTCCAAATTTACCTGAAGTCATGAAATACGTGAAGTGGGCTACTGGTACTAAGCCTTTAGCTGATCAGGCTAAGTACATTTCTTACGGTCCAGCGCGTGCTTCATCCGCACCCTTGGTAGGCAAGCACGCAGTGTTGGGTATTGAAATGGCTCCGCATATGCCTACGTCTCCAGCAAACGCGAAAAACACCATCCTAAAAGACGTAGCTTGGTGGGCCGATCATGTTGACGAGCTCCGCGAACGTTTTGAAGCATGGGTAGCATCTTAGTATAGTTAAGTAAGAGCGAGAGAGTCGGGACTCGGTTTGAGTTCCGACTCAATCCTAAGTATTTAGGCTATTCTAGTTTCAGTCGCCTAAATATTCAGGATTGAGTTTTACATAAACAAAATAAAAACCCCTGGGATCAACTATGGCAACGAGTGACACCAACGCCAATTCGGACTTACTAACGACACCGGACGGTACGCCCCTGAAGGTCGCCCTTAAGCGAACCTTGTGGCATCGTAAAAGAACTGCGTTATTATTAGTTGCGCCGTTATTCCTCTTCGTTTTGATCACCTTTCTTTTTCCTATATTTGACATGCTTTCGCGTAGTGTCGATAACAAGGTGGTTCAGCAGATATTGCCTAAAACGACTGCTTTGCTGGCCAAATGGGATCAGACATCAGGTGAATTGCCTGATGAAGCGATATTCAAGTCAATGGTGCTGGAAGGGCATATTGCCTCCAAAGAGAAAACCATCAATAAAGTCGGTAAACGGCTCAATTATGAAAAGTCAGGGATGTCCAGCCTTTTTCGTAAAACAGGGCGAAAACTAAAGACATTTGATCCTACAAAACTTGAAACGACTTACACTGAAAAGCTTTTGGGTATTGATAAAAAATGGAGGGATGTCGAAGTTTGGCAACTATTTAAGCGCGAGAGTGGTAAATATACTGGAGCTTACTATTACTCAGCTTTCGATGCGAAAATGACTGAAAACGGTCTTGCAATGAAGAATGAAAACAAGCAGATTTATATGAAGTTGTTCATGCGAACTCTTTATATGAGCAGTTTGATAACATTTTTAACCGTACTGTTAGGGTACCCAATCGCCTTTTTACTAGCATCGCTGAAAACCAGTACCAGTAATCTTCTGATGATTTTGGTGTTACTGCCTTTCTGGACGTCGCTGTTGGTACGCACCAGTTCCTGGATTGCTTTGTTGCAAAAAGAAGGCGTGATCAATGACTTTCTGGTGGGCATCGGTTTGATCGGTGATGACGGTCGATTATCGCTGATACATAATCAGGCAGGTACCATCATCTCAATGACGCACATCCTGCTGCCATTTATGGTGTTACCGTTGTTCAGTGTTATGAAAACTATTTCACCTAGTTATATGCGCGCGGCGCGCTCTATGGGGGCAACGCCATTTACTGCTTTTAGACGGATTTATTTCCCCAATACAGTCGCAGGAATCGGTGCTGGAGGCATACTAGTGTTTATACTTTCGATTGGTTTCTATATTACACCCGCGCTGGTCGGTGGTACCGACGGGACCATGATCAGTAACTTTATTGCCTATCATATATCTCAATCCCTGAACTGGGGCTTGGCAGCAGCGCTCGGAACAATTCTGTTATTAATTGTGCTGGCCTTATATATTCTCTACGACAAGATCGTGGGAATTGACAACATGAAGTTTGGTTAGGGGATATAGTTATGGCTTTACCATTACATGCAGAGATGAGTGAGCGCATCTGGTATTACACTTTTCGTGTCCTGTGCGGCATGATTTTCTTCTTTTTAATTTTTCCTATCATGGTTATGTTTCCGTTGTCGTTTAATGCGGCACCCTATTTCACCTTCACCCCGGAAATGCTGTCATTTGATCCTGCTGGATACTCGACGAAGTGGTACGAAGCATTTTTCACTAGTGGCACCTGGCAAGCAGCATTTAGAAATTCATTCGGAATTGCAATTGTTTCTACTTTAATATCCACTTTTCTAGGTACCCTTGCTGCACTTGGGTTGAGCCGACCTGAGTTCCCTTATAAAACAGCTATCATGGGAATTTTGATTTCTCCCATGGTTGTGCCTCTTATTATTTCGGCTGCGGGCATGTTTTTCTTTTACTCGCGCATAGGACTTCAGGGTACCTACATGGGTGTGATACTGGCTCATGCAGTACTAGCCACGCCTTTTGTGGTGATAACGGTGACAGCGACACTAGTCGGATTCGATAATAGCCTGACACGTGCCGCGGCTAGTCTGGGGGCATCACCTACGCGCACATTTTTTCAAATTACCGTCCCGCTGATAACACCTGGTGTTATATCTGGCGCTCTGTTTGCCTTCATCACTTCTTTCGACGAGGTTGTCGTAGTGTTGTTCGTTGGTAGTGTCAAGCAGCGCACCATTCCCTGGGCAATGTTTTCTGGAATTCGCGAGCAGATCAGTCCGACTATATTGGCGGTAGCAAGCATACTGGTTACCTTCTCCATTATATTGCTGACCGTGATCGAATTGCTACGTAGGCGTAACGAAAAATTACGAGGCATGTCTGCAGCTTAATCCTCAAAAAAACAATTAATCCCTGCAGTTATGTTATGGCATTGCAGGGATTAATGAGGGTTGGTTAGCCTGGTCAAATATTCACCCAGGAAGATAACAAAATGTCTTATCTTCTTGCTCACTGGCACGGTAAACTCTCGCTCAGTATATCCATATGTGTCAACTTGGTTGGCCTGCTCATTGTTATTTCGTACAGTGAATTGCTTTTTCTTTCGGTGTTCGCAGTAACTTCCACACACCTTCTCACCTTGACCTTCGTGTCGCTATTTTTCACCCGCGCGATTGTTTTCCCCTGGCAATTGATCGGGCTGTTGCGAGCCATCGAACAAGATTACCTTGATAAAAAAATCTTTATGAAAACGCGTGCTCTGCAGGCACTTGCTATGCTCACGGTTTTATTTACATTAATTTATAGTCTCGAAGTCATCCAGGGAACCTTGTTTTATCTCAAGCAAGTCGAAATTTACTCACGGCCTGGTGACAAGGTTAGCTATCAGCTTAACCTGATTGAAGACCAGCAGCTTAGCATTCGTGGTGACCTGGGTATTGGTATTACGACAGCAGTTCGGTCAATGTTAGCGGAGCATAAACAGATAAAATCAGTGGTGCTAGAAAGCCGTGGTGGTCAGATTTACGAAGGTCGTGGTTTGTCCAAATTATTCACTGAAAGCGAGCTTGATACTTATGTGTATGGCGAGTGTAGCTCCGCCTGCACTACTGCTTTTATTGGAGGTAAACGACGTTATGTAGGCTCACAGGGAAAGCTTGGTTTTCATCAGTACTGGGTTAAAACAACTGAATATAGTAAATTTGTGCCATTTTATGACATTCATGCGGAACAGGAGCGAGATCTTGCATTATTTAAAACTCGGGGTATAGACCAGAATTTTTTGGAGAAAATGTTTCATCAACCAGCCAATAAAATTTGGTTTCCAGATCACTTAACTCTAGATCAAGCACGGATTATTCATGACGTTATCATTTCTCAGTAAGGATTTCCTTTAATCCCATGACTTGTGATTTCATGAAACTTATAAAATTGATAATATTTTTGGCTTTATCAGCCACTTTCATTCTTCCCCGCTATTTTCGACAGGCCAAATAAAAACTAGTTAAAGAGTCTTTGATTGCACTCAGTTAGTTGTTGGCGTCGTTTCTTCATCCATTCATCACCTTCGGTGCTACCATCATGGTAGGTTTCAAACCATTGATCCCAAGGTGTCTCGAATGTGCCGTAGTTACAGTCATAAAACCGATGATGGAGCTGGTGAAAAAAATCGCCTAGTCTGAATTTTATGTGTTTACCCACGATCAAATTTTCATAACCGCAGTGTGAAGTAATGGCCGTGATCATCTGGATATGAATTATAAACAAGGTATGTATTGGATGTGACGGTACTAACAAAAGTATCAGCACGGCGCTAAGCCAAACCGAATGTTCGATTGGGTGCATTGCCGGCCCGGACCAAGGGCCCACATTGGTATTCTTGTGATGCAAGTAGTGCGCTAATTTGTATAACACTGGAATGTGAAACATTCGATGTTGCCAGTAAAAATGAAAACCTGTCCACAACGGTATGATCAATAGGCACACGATAAACCATATCGGGTTATCGTCAAAGGTGATCATCGATGCGAATTCACTGGCGTAGGCCCACATCATTAGCGATTCATACAGTGTCCAGAAAGCAACCGCGCTGGTTAACACCCAAAACATATTGTCCCAAACCTGATTATTAAACTGAAATAGTTTGGAGTTGCGCGCCAGATCACGATGGTCGTACTTTTCTTTATCAGTTTGCTTTTTGAAGGCATAGAAATATAGGTGTAGGCTTCCTGCTACTAGCAGAGTCACGACAAGATTACGTAGCCAGATCTGGGCTATCCAGTCGGCTGAGAATTCCACGCAACGTTCAAGCGCCGGTGAAAAATAGTGCCAGCAAAGTACCGATAGTCCGAGCACATAAAGACGCGCACCGAGTAACCCCCAGCTATCGAAGATATAGCGTAATGTTTGGCCAATACGCGGTGGCCAATGGTAGAACGGCGCAATCTGGTCGCTTAAATCGGGGCGATAGTTCCAGCGGTTCTTTATTTTCTTATCGCTGGCTCTAGCCATTCCTAATTCATCCTTAAATACGAATTGAGTGACCGTAATATTGTGTGATATGCAGAAATGAAGCCAATCATTTTTTTCGATAAGGGTGACTGTAGAAAACGATTGCAGCAAGGTTTTTATCGCTGACGGTTTACCTTCTCATAGTCAGGATAAAAAACAGTTATCTGGAGTTATCTTATTGACTCGCTGGATCCATTGCAAAATGAACTACCTACTTTATTGGGCACGATGAGGGCTCGCCTAAGTGATCAGTTGAAGGCAGCTAAAATCGACCTGGATTGGGCGGTGAGTGATTTGCCTGATATTCTCAACATGAGCCCAAAGTTTAGTTTACATGTTATGCGTATAGTGAAGGAAGCTACAACCAACTGTATCAAACATGCAGACTGTGAAAAAATGATTCTGGCGACAGGAACGATATCTCAGGACGAGGTTTATGTTGATATCATTGATTATGGTAAAGGCATGGAGCTTCAAAAAACGGAGATAAAAAATCAGCGGAGAGGCATTTCGAACATGTTTTACCGGGCCTCAGCAAATAGGTGCAACACTCAATATTGAATCTTCAACTAAAGGTACAAGAATTCGTTTAATACTGGCGCTAAATTTAGATTGGCACTAGTAATTGATATTAAAAAAGTAGATTTACCAAATGGCAACAGTGTTGTCTAAGCTGACCTTTGAATGCCTTGGTTTAAATGGCGAGTGAGTGTTTATAACCCCCATATCGAACATTATGTAAGGGCGTACCCTGTCGTATCAGTGTCAAATTCAGGAAGCCTAAATACGGATTTATGCCAACCATGAACTATCAGCTTTCCAGCAAGAGATCCATTCAGGAATGTCATCGGCAGGCATGGGGCGAGCAATGCCATACCCCTGGGCCAACTCACAACCCAATTCCAACAGTGCGACTCCATGAGCGATAGTTTCTACGCCCTCAGCAATGACGTCACGTTTGAATGATTTAGTTAAACCAATTACGCCTTCAATAATCGCTAAATCGTCGGTATCTTCTAACATGTTACGTACGAAGCTCTGATCGATTTTAATCAGGTGCGCTGGTAAGCGTCGGAGATGAGTGAGTGATGAATACCCCGTACCAAAGTCATCTAAGGCAAAGCGCACGCCCAGGTCATGGCAAGCATTCATGGTGTCAAACACTTGGCTGATGTCACTTAACTCACTGGTTTCCAGTATTTCCAGCTCCAAAAAGTATGGGGCAACGTCTGGCTGGGCAGCCAATAATGCTGCTAGGCGAATGGCGAAGTTATCTTGTTGCAATTGATAGGCACTAATGTTGACGCTAATAGCGAGGTGCATTCCCATGCTCTGCCATTGGTTTATTTGGCGCAACGCAGTGTCTATGACCCATTCACCTAGTTTCAGGCTTATGCCGTGACCTTCTATTACTGGTAAGAAGTCTAAAGGTGGGACTAAACCACGGTCAGGGTGTTGCCAGCGGATTAACGCCTCTACACCTATCACTTCTCCAGTGTGCATATTCACCTTGGGCTGATAGTGCAGTACAA
The DNA here is from genome assembly GCA_964195315.1 of uncultured Acidimicrobiia bacterium. GTDB lineage: Bacteria > Pseudomonadota > Gammaproteobacteria. The sequence goes on from CAXMOZ010000035.1 coordinate 29,399, forward strand.
ACTCTCGTCTATCCAAAGCTGAACGAATATCGGCTATACCTTCACGTTGAATCTTCATTTCGTGATCTTGTGCCGTATCAAACAGGTGATAACGGTTCTTGCCTGCTTGCTTAGCGATATACATGGCTTGGTCGGCGTGACGCATGAGTAGGTCTGCGTCTACACCGTCTTGTGGGTAAAAGGTGACACCAATACTGGCTGAAACCTGCATGACGGTATCACCTAACGTCACACGATCAGCAGCCGCCTTTAGTAACCGTTTTAATACGGGCTTACTATCGCTTATCTTTTCTAAATCAACCATGACCGCGATAAATTCATCACCACCAATACGGGCCAGCGTATCACCTTCGCGTAAAGCCTTTTTCATACGTTGTGACACTGCAATAAGTAGTTCATCCCCCACATGATGACCGTGGGTGTCATTGACAGTTTTAAAGCCATCTAAGTCCAGGTAGGCAACGGCTAAAGACTGATTACGGCGTTGACACTGCATCATGGCCTGGCTTAATCGATCTGCCAGTAATACCCGATTAGGTAGGTCAGTCAGTAAGTCGTAATGGGCGATGCGTTTCAGCTTTTCTTCGACTTGTTTACGCTCAGTGATGTCCTGAATGGTTCCAAATGATTGTGATGGTTCTCCATCATTATCTAGCACTAGCTCACTGCGTTCATAGACGTGACGCGTATCGCCCGAGGAAGTGATGATCCTGTATTCAGCATCAAATTCCTTAAAGTTTTGGTTACTATCAACTATGACTTGTTTGTAGAACTCCTTGTCATCTGGGTGAATTAAATCAACTGCTGCTTCAGTGCTAATAAAATGCTCGAGTACTTCGGGTACGGTCATCCCGTATATTCGTGCATACTGATCCGAGCAGGAAAGTATTTGACCCACCTTGCGATCCCAAAAAAAGTGCCCCATGCTACCCATGGACTCCGCTTGGCGATAGAGAGCGTGACTTTGCTTTAACTCTTCTTCTGCCCGCCTTACTTCAGTGATGTCCTGGATAGATAGCAACGATTGTGTCACCTGATTGTTTTGGTCAAAAACATACTGACAGGACTGCTGAATATGCCGTATTTCGCCATCGCGTCTGACAGCCCTGTATTCGATATCTGGGGCCATACTGCCCAGGTTCTCATTTTCGTAATAGGCTTGGAATAACTCTTGATCACCCGAATAGATCAGCTTTTTTCTTCTATCCAAATTGGCGAAGGCCGCGAGAAACTCATCTTTAGTGTGTCCAAAAATACTCGCATACTCCTCCGACACGATGGTATATATCTTCTCCGAATGGTCCCAGATCGCGTAGCCAAGATTTGCCATTGCAGCGCCTTGGGTTAGTAAAGTCTCGCGTTCTGTTAGTTCTTTAGTTCGTTCCAAAACCTGAAACTCTAGTTCGTCGTGCGCTTTGTGTAATTCCGCCTCGATTCGTTTACGATTGGTAATATCCTCGTGGAGTGTTACTACCCGGCCCCAGGATTCCTCGTATCCTGCCACCAGAAAAGAAAAGGTACGAGATACAAAAGAGCTTCCATCGACTCTTGTGTCAAAACGTTCTCCTCCAAAAAAACCATACTGTTTTAACAGGTTTTGGATTTCATTTGAGTAAAATTCTACCCACTCGTCATTCCACCAATTATCGATATCCTCCTCTTCGTCGAGAAAAGATTCTTTTGTGGCTCTATGAATTTTTAGCAGAGCCTCATTCACGTTGATAACTCTTACGCTACTTATCAAATTGCGCAAAACTGTCGGATTTTGACGGAAGTATTCAGTGAGATTATCGACGCCACTGGAGACTAGCTTA
>CAXMOZ010000036.1:0-16191 GCA_964195315.1 uncultured Acidimicrobiia bacterium
GCAGGTTGAGTTATTCTTCAAATGGATTAAACACAACCTGAAAATTAAGTTATTTGTAGGCACTAGTAAGAATGCTGTTCTGACTCAAATATGGATTGCGATGTGTGTTTATTTAATACTGGCTTTCCTCAAGTTACAATCTGGCCTGGCAAAAAGTCTGCAACAAATGTTAAGGCTATTGCAGACTAATTTGTTTGAAAAGCGAGACTTAATGGCATTGCTGCGAGGTGATCCGATCCGAGATAGCATGCCGGATATCAATCAGATGCCGCTGCTTTAAAAGTTAACGGGACAGCAGTGAAACAATATATTAGAAAATATGGAGAGGATATGCCGGCTATTCGTGACTGGAAATGGTCGCTCAATTAGAGTGGTAATCAGAAAATCAAAAGGTGATGCGTATTGTCACTCTTTGACTATGGCTATTTAATTTCTAAAAGGGTCAATTTTCCTTCTATATCATTGAGATGTTGATACACAAAAGCGAGTTAATTAATATTCTTGTCGGTCATGATAATCAATTTGAATAAAAACGAGAAAGCAACAGCCTCTACTAAAATTTCTTCCTCGAGCTGATATTTAGTTAGGGTAATTCTACCGAGAAAAAAACACAACTATTTACAAAAAAACATAACGACCGCTCAACCACGTTAATCGTAGCTATAGATATGCAAGCCTTGGCATATCCATAATAATTTCGTGCGTATAGTTAAAAACCCGAGGCAAAGTATTTTGAAATCTTCATGTATTAAATCAGTACCTGAAGTTTTTTGGCATGGGTGACGATTATTTTGCTCGGAAAAACGAGAACATTGCTCCAATTAAACGTGAACTTTGGTTGCCAAGGGTATTTAAAAAGGTGTCGAATCCAAGAATATCAGGGAAAACACAATACTTTGATCTATATCAGTGAGTGATTTTCGTTATTTGGATAGGCTAATAACGAATAATTTCTAATTATCAGGAGGAACAATTATGTCCATTTGTGTATTGGTTGCAGATAGTAGTAAAGCGCGATTCTTTTCCGCCCCAGATGGGCATAGCGATTTACAACAAGACAGAGATATGAGTCATAGCGATAGCAGGCTTAAAGAACAGGATTTGGTAGCTAATGGAGTGGGCAGCGCAAGTGATGCTGGCGGCTATGGTAAACATTCGATGGGGCATGAGAATGCAGCTCATCAGCGACAGGCTGAAATGTTTGCAAATGAGCTTAGTAGTGAACTTGATAAAACACGACAGAGTAATGGCCTTCTCAGAATCTATCTTATCGCTGCTCCCCGATTTCTTGGATTGTTGCGTGAAAGTCTAAGCAGTCAATGCACGGCATTACTAACCAGTGAGATCAACAAAGACTTAGTTAATCACAACATTAAAGACATTCGTTCTCATTTACCAACTCATTTGTAATTTTCACTAGTGAACTGTTTTTTGAAGGATTTATAATCGTTTAGAAACCTCTGTTCAGGGGCGATGTTAATGTGGGAGCAAATACCGAATACCAAAGAACTATAAACCGAGACTTCTACCTCATATCACTCCTAAGCGCTTCAATTCTGAACGCAAAAATGGTTACCGATCCTCAATGCAACACTCGATATCTGTCATTTCACCACGCTTTATTCCAACACTGAACATACTCATCGGCTTAATCGCTTTAACGACTGGGTGGTCATCTAATTTTATGACGGAGATCATCTGGAAAGCTAACATACGAGACCAATGGAGGTCTGTTAGGGAAAAGAGTGGCCTGGGTTAGATACCTTGAAGGCATCGAATACTATGCGTCAAATTAATTCTGCTAGTTATTATTTTATGTCAGTCTTTCCTAGCTAGCCGCCAACTAAGCAGCATTGCAACAATGGCACCGGTAAAAGCCATGAACTCATCCTTCTGGGCATCCCATTCATCTCCTTGCGTGCCAAGGTAGGCGCTGCCGAGTTCAGGACTCACTGCCATTGCGGTTAGGCCTTCCAGGATTTCATAAATAGAACTGAAAGCCATTACCACGTTAACCGCAAGAAAATAGGACCAGGTGGTTTTTAGACCTGACAGCCGAATCAATATCTCTCTCATTGGATAAGCGATTAACAACCCAAAGCTGAAATGTACAATACGATCATAATGATTACGTTCAAATCCAAATACTTGCTGTAGCCAGAAACCGAAGGGTGTTTCAGCGTATGTGTAGTGAGCGCCCATTAAATGTAAGCTAAGAAACAAGGTAAATAAAGCGTAACTAATATTGGAAAATTGAAACCGACTATAGGTAAAAATCAACAATGCACCGTAGGCTATAACAAGCAGGTTTTCGAGTAACCAATCCCATGGATAAAGTGGATTAATCGCGGTGATAACCCAAAGCACAACTAACCAGATGATGAGCCCTTGTAGTAATTTGTTAGACTTAAATGAACTAACCATTTGATATCCTAACGAGTTGAATCATCTTAATTCGACCTCATGTCTTAGTTAGCCTGAACTCATTTGTTGATAACCCCAGTATTTTTTAATCGAATTAATTTTATCCAGCTTCCTTTGCTACACGAGTCTGTAAATGGGTAAAAAATTCGACATCCATATGAGTCAGTTTTCGATGTTTTTCAAAATAGCTTTTTACGCTTCTGCCCGTTGTTCGGATTGTTAAAAAATCATCTTGTATCGCCAGATTTTCACGCACGGAAATAGCAGCGTTTTGGTGGTAACCAAAACATTCCTTCTCAAAACAGGCTGAATTGCTTGCCTGTGATAAAAACATTAAATACACCTCATCCACTAATCGACCTGACAAGTAATGATTGTGAAGAAATAGTCTTAAATCGTCGACGTGATGAACACCTTTTAACAGGCTATTCGAAACAGATAAAAACTGACGTGAAAATCACCTGAATGGCTATGACAGGATACGCGACGGTCATCCCACAACGGGTGCAAGTCAATGCCAGACCTCGCCATCACGGGCATCATAGTCATTACTGCAATAACAACCAAAACCTTCTTAAAATTCATTCGGATATAGATATTTATCGAATGGATAAACTTAGTTCTAATGATCGACTAATTGAGTCTGGGATTAGTTTTTTGCCACTGTAGTAATATTAATTAAAGAATAAGTTGGGCAATAACGCACCATACCTGTTGTCACTAGAATTATTCCGACAGCACCCCACCAATTTTGAAAATATATTCCAGCACCGATTATGGCGACACCGACGACAACTCTAACAAAGCGGTCTGTAGAACCAACATTCATATTCATGGGAAACTCCTCCGTTTTATTATCTTGAGTATGCTCTTAATCAAAATAGTGCTCTTGATTCAAGTCAATTTTCTAAAACATACGCCTGATGTTGCATTTAAGAAAAAACAAGCCCAGTTCAATAAAGTTAAAGGACTCGGTAAAACGAACAGATAAGACGATCGGTTATCTAAATGTTAAAAAAAATGTAGGCCAGTTGCTATTGGTCGTTCGCACGATATTTCATAAATGCTGAGTAAGCGCCGAATTGAGACTCTGTGGCATCGAGTTGGACAATAAAGTTAGCTGAACCGTTAACTTCGATAATAATAAGTATTACTATTGAATCGTCGATGAAATACTGCAGGAAACGTTCACCAAGCAACGCGTTTCTTTCAATATCTCGGTGACCTTGGGGCGCGGGATGTAGCGCATAACGCTGGCTGTCAGAACTTCGGCTGAATTGACATGCGCTTACGCGGTCAGAAAGTTCTATACCCAAGTTTACTGCCCTCGGTAACAAACCGAATCAAACCAAAATTTCCGTTGGTCTCTGCTCTCCGCAGATCGATAAGGCCCGATTTAATACAATAAAGACCATTGCTCAGTTCGCCCTGGCAGTAAAGTATTTTCCCAGTTCACAATTAGTCATGCGCTTGCTTTTATTTAACGAGTCTAGCTAGCATTACCTTAGCACTCCCCTTTCAGTGGTACCGAGGCATGGGCAGTCCACACTACTGTTTGTAGTCGTTTCGCCTGTCATTTCATATCGAGCCTTATGGTTTCATAAAATAACCTCTCAAGACCTAATATTGCTTAATCTAGTCGATGCAATATAAACCAGGCAACCTGAGTTATGAAAAATTTCCACACTATTGATAAAGATCATGGATATACAAAATGCAGTTAAGAACATGATCGAAAGATACGGCGAGAACGCGCTAAAGGAAGTTGATCTGCTAATTCTAGAGTTTGAGTCGCGAAATCGAAAATGAAGCTTTACGTCTGTGGTACCACATTAGAAAAAGGGATCGAACTTCTGACCGTAAAATCAGCCGGCAACACTAAACACTAGATACGGAAAAAGGAAATATTTAGGGACAATCTAGAATATCTAGATTGAGAGTCATATGATTACGGTGACCATTTAAATTCACGGTGTATATTGGTTCTTCTGGAAAGTATGTTTAATTTTAGGGTGAATCTATTTCTATTATCCATGCCGGATCTGCACCATAAGAAAAAATTTCGTCAATACTCTGATTGCTTTTAATCATACTCAAAAAAACTACTCTGTTAAAACTATGAAGGTTGATATAAAACAATTAATTTAAATTCTATTACGAGTAACCTGACCGATATTTCTTAATAGAGGGTACTAACATGAAAATCCAGATAAACACTGATAAGAATATCTCCGGAGATAAGACTCTTGTGCAAAGGGTCGAAGATGTTTTGAGATCCGATCTAATCCGTTTCAGCGATCAGATCACGCGCATTGAAGTACATCTAAGTGACGAGAACAGCGTGGCCAAGTCAGGTATGACAGACAACTGCTGTTTGCTAGAGGTTCGTCTTGCAGGGGAACAGCCAATTACAGTCAGCAAGCGGGCGCAAACAGTTGCGGAAGCAGTGACAGGTGCGGCCAAAAAAATGATCAATTTGCTAGAAACTGAGTTGGGTAAGCGTGGCAAAAGGTAACGGTTAACAGTGCCCCCACCAATAATTGCACAAAGTGGAGCGTAAAAACTGCTGTATGTAGAGTATTAAAATATCTTAATCAAAGCCTATTTGAGCAAGAAGTACGTATTTAATGTTCAGCTTTCTGTGACTATTGATAAATAACCATCGTTTTCAGATTCAGATCGAATAGGCAAATCTCGGTACTTAGCAGCCAAATTTAGGAAATTGATAACGGCCCGAGATTACCCTAACCTGGAAAGGTATGATTTTCATTCGATTGAAAATTGGAAAACTAAAAGGGCGCCTATAAAGCACTTAACTTTACAGGCGCCCTTTGAAGAAACTGTTAGGAGTAATTATAAGAATGAGCGGTATCTTACTTAAAGCCTTGACGATATGGCTTGTAATCGCTGTTGCTGCGATATTGCTCACTAAATCACTTCTGACAAATGGGTTTGAACAACTTGCTTCGTACCTATCTCTTTGGCTTCATAGAGCAACTGATCTGATAAGAATAATATGTTTTTTTCATTTTCATTAAGATAGATCGACATTAATCCCATTCTGACAGTGACTATTGGCAACACAGGTGAATTTTTATTGGATATTTTTAAATTACGAACAGCATCAAGAAGACTATTGATTATCTCTCGTGTTGATTCATTTTTGGCCAACCGAGGAAGGTTGGCGTGACTCGATCCTGGCCGAACTTCGTAATGGGTACAAGTGGGTCACTGGATATGTCCTGTATTATCTTAGTTGTGTGGACCTGGACGTAGCTTCACTGCATGGTGTTTTGGGTATTCGAAAAGAGACTCTTTAATAGATTCTTTTATCCCCATTTATTTTTCGGTAGGACAAATACATAGATGGCCTTTCCTTTAAAGTTATAAGGCTGATGATCATTAGCAACCTAAGACAATGGGCACTACTTTCAAACCAGAATTGCGATATGCTAGGGTTATTCAGCCGGATACTAATGCTGCTAATTAAACCTCGATTACTCCCATGACGATTCAAGCCATTTTATTTGATCACGACGGTACACTAGTCGACTCTGAACCCGAACACCACAAGCACTGGGCCGAAGTTCTGAGTCACTTTGATGTGTTGTTAGAGCAGCAAAGCTATAAAGACCACTACGCCGGACTTCCCTGTGAAATGACAGCGATCAATATGACCTCACACTTTAATCTTGCGATCGATCCTTTATTATTAGCCGAGTGTAAGAACAGTAAGACCCGAGAGTATTTGTCACAGGCTGCATTTCCGCTGATGCCAGGTGCTATCGAAACGCTAGATTATTTTTATGATCTAGGCCTGAAGTTAGCGGTGGTTACCGGTGCGAGCCGGGAGGGTATTAACGCGACCCTGAAATTCCATCAATTAGACAAATACTTCAGCACAATTGTTAGCAAGGACGATGTAAAAACCAGTAAACCAGCCCCCGACTGTTATCAGTTAGCGCTGCAGCATCTCGGTCTCGATGTTCATCAGGCAATCGCGCTGGAAGATACCGAGCACGGCGTAAAATCGGCGATCGCAGCCGAACTAATCTGTCTGGCGATACCGAATGAAATGTCGCTCTCGCATGACTTTAGCGCTGCAAATGAGAGTGTAAACGATATGCTGGCCGCTAAGCGCTGGATTATTGCAAATCACTTGAGCTAATCAGTAGCTGAAAACGCCTCTATTAATTTTTGTGATGAAATTCATTCAACATTGCGTCGAGATTAGATTATCGCGTGCCTTACCTTGGCAGATACCCATTCACTGACAATGACGGTGGACAGTATCACCAGCAGAATAACTGATACCTGAGTCCAGCTTACGGTATTTATCGATGCGTTTAACTCAAGCCCGATGCCACCGGCACCGACTAATCCAAGCACGGTCGATTCACGAATGTTGATATCCCAGCGAAAAACACTAATGCCAGCGAAGGCGGGTAATATCTGCGGCACGATACCAAAATTTAATATCTGTGGACCGCTGGCTCCAGTCGCGATGATCGCCTCTACCTGGGTTTCGTTAATTTCTTCAATTGCTTCGTAGAGCAGCTTGGCGCAGAAACCGATTGAACGTAAACCGATTGCGATGACTCCCGCGAGCACACCAGGGCCAATGATGGTGACTAACATTAAAGCCCATAGTAATGAATTGATCGAACGCGAGGATACAATAATAAATAGCGCTACTGGACGCACAAAGCGCACGCTAGGCGTGGTATTACGCGCGGCCAGAAAGGCCACAGGGAAAGCCATAACAATCGCAATCAAAGTACCTAGTGTTGCTATATTAATCGTATCCCAAATCGGTTCCCATAGATTATCCAGATAGCCCCATTTTGGCGGTACCATACGCTCCGCCATGTCGGCCGCCTGAGCAGGCGAATCGAGTACAAACATCCAGATTGTTTTATCAGATACGAGTTGCCAGCAATAGACAAAAATTGCAACGGCTATCAACCATAAAAACCAATGAAACAATTGCTCTTTGCTCGTACGTCTTTGCCAGACCTTAGTGCCATTATCCATTTTCTGTGGCATTTTATTGCACCCACTTTCTGACAAAACCAGAACTATATTCGACGAACATCACGATAGTAATAATGACCAGTAGAATGGCTGCCGCCGTGTCGAATTCGTAACGATCAAAAGAAGTTAACAGGGTCGCACCAATGCCACCACCACCAACAATGCCCACCACCGCCGATTCACGGAAATTAATATCGAAACGGTACATGCCGAGGCCAATCATGCGTGGCATGACTTGAGGTTGCACGGCATAGTTTAACCATTGAAACCAGCCTGCTCCGGTAGACTTGATCGCTTCGGCTTGCACCGGATCCATGTCTTCGATGTCCTCAGCGAGCAATTTCCCGTAGAAGCCGATAGTGGCGATAGAGAGCGCGACGATGCCCGCGAAAGGCCCGAAACCAAACAGCTTGACTGCAAATAACGCGAGAATAATTTCTGGAAAGGTGCGCGATACGGCTAGCACTCCACGACAAAATAAATAAACCGGACGCGATGATAAATTACGTGCAGCGCCAAGGCCGACCGGGATCGAAATAGCTATTCCAATAACGGTAGAGACTACCGTCATCCATAGACTCTCGATGATGCCAATGTAGATATCATCCCAGCGCGAGGTGAAATCAGGCGGGAAGAAGGACCCTAGAAAACGCTCGGCGCGCGGCAGGCCAGCAGCGACTCGAGCCCAATTGACGTCCATCGTATAAAAAGCGATTACCAAATAAACCGCGCCGCCAATGATTAAACCCCAACGTAAGTTAGGGTTGCTAATCATCGGTTTGCGCTTCCACTCACGCAGGCCTGTATTTTTGTTACTCACTGCACGGTCTCAGATGACTCGACAGCAGCAGCTTCGTCTTCTACTTTATCGATGGTGGCTTCCCAGTCTTCTTCACCATAAATTAAGGTGAGTTGATCGGGGGTTAGTCCATCGGGCTCACCGTCATAAACGATTTCGCCAAGTTGCAAACCAACGATGCGTTTCGCAAACATTTGAGCCAGCAATACATCGTGTATATTGATGATTGCGGCAAGGCCGCGCTCTGCGCATAACTCGCAGATAAGTCGCATAATTTGTCGCGATGTTTTTGGGTCCAGACTAGCGGTTGGTTCATCGACTAGCAAAAGTGCCGGATCTTGAATTAAGGCGCGGCAGATGCCGACGCGTTGACGCTGTCCTCCGGAGAGTTCGTCGGCGCGTTTATCGGCCATATGATCTAGGCCGACTCGTTCGAGTAAACGGTAGGCTTCGGTGACGTCGGATTGTGGAAAGCGTCGGGTAAAACTTCGCCAGAAACTGACATAGCCCAGTCGACCAGATAATACGTTTTCCATCACCGTCAGGCGTTCGACGAGTGCATATTCCTGAAAAATCATGCCCATGCGGCGGCGAGCTTTACGCAGTTGCCCACTGCCCAGCGAGGTCAGTTCCATATCGTCTAGCAATATATTGCCTTCGGTTGGTTCGACCAGTCGGTTAACGCAACGAATCAAGGTGCTCTTGCCGGCACCCGAGGGCCCGATTAAAGCGAGTACTTGTCCTTTTGGGACTTCCAGATTAACCGACTTTAGTGCGGTATCGCCGGTTTTATAACGCTTAGTTAAGTTTTCGATGCGCAGCATCGGCAAACTCCTTATTAGTTTTGGAAAAAATAAAGGAGGTCGATATCGACCTCCTTTGAGTAGTAGTAATTAGAACTAATAAGGATTATTTACAGGCGTACTGAATACCATTGGCAGCATCAATTTTACGAATGACGTCCCAATCGTTCTTGTGACGAATCGAAATAAACTGGCCTTCTTTTTTAAATTCCTTCTTCAGGTCTGAACCTTCCCATTCAAAGGTAAAAAACGCTTGTTTGATTTTAGCGGTTAACTCGGGGTTGAGGTTGTGGGCGTGGCCATAACCGGTAGTAGGGAAGGTTTGTGACTTATAGATCGAACGAACCTGCTCTGCCTTAACCACATCACGTTTAATCATTCGGTTCAATACCGAGTTAGCAACCGCGGCGACTTCATAATCATTGTTAGCGATACCAAGTACCGAATTATCATGTTTACCCGAGAAGGTAGTTTTAAAGTCGACATCTTTGACCAAACCGAATTCGGATTTCATTAACGCCGATGGCGCTTTATTACCCGAGTTTGAAGTCGGTGAAGTGAAGGCCATTGTCTTACCTTTGATTTCGCTAGGGCTGGTAATAGAGCTGCCCGCTGGCACGATGATTTCCATCTCGTAGCCGAAAGAGCCGTCTTCTGAAGCCATCATTGCAAAGGGTACAAGTCCGGCACAGCTAACAGCCAATGGGTTTGACCCCGTATTGAAACCAGCGACATGCAAACGGCCAGAGCGCATGGCTTCGATTTGAGCAGCATTTGATTGAACAGGAAAAAACAGCACTTTTTTGCCAGTGGTCTTTGCGAGATGGTCGATAAATCCATCCCATACTTTAGCGTAGACAGCAGGGTCTTCGACTGGCGTATAGGCGAAAATCAAAGTACTAGGGTCTGACCATTTACTCTTGTCTAGTGGTAAATCAGCGGTTAAATCACCGTCTCGATCACAATAACGAGCGTCAAGCGTACCGCGAGGACAATCTGCAGCATTGGTTGTGAATGAAAAAGCGAGCATTAAAAAGGTCGCAATTAGTTTTAGACCGATTGATGTTGAGCGCAACATTGATATCTCTCCTGCTATTAAGTGGTGTTTTGATCAGTTAAGGATGACTGAATAATCAGCTGTTATTATTATGAGCCTAACTAGTTAATCAACTAACTAGGCTTTTTTGCTACCGGTGCTACAATACCCCAGAATGAATGGCTCTACAATCATCTCTTTACATTGAAAATTTGCACGTAATAACCCTGACAATCCATTCAAGAAACAGCTGAGTATGATCAGTTTGAAATCGTTTCAGTTCAATACTAAACTTTCCATAGTATCTAGTGCGAACATGACAACTATATGACAATTAATCAGAACAGCAACAATCTAAGGCGTTTTTGTTGATGTTCTGGGTGTCTTGTATGATCATTAGGCTTTGCATCATTATGCTGTAAATTTTTTTGAGCAACTGGACATAAAGCATAAAAAATAGTTATTTTTCCTAATGGTGCACGTCGTCATGACGACAAAATTCAAGAAATATCAAAATTGGGCGTCGATCAAACCCTTCATCATGGTGTTATCAGTTCAGCTGAATTAGGATGAAGAAGTTATATTAAATGCCGCCTATCAACTTGAATTACCGTTGGTCTGAGCTAGCACCGGACTGTTCGCGGTGCGGTATGGTAAGCTGAATTTTTGTAGAATATTACCGTCAACTCGAGGCTAGTCAGATCGAATGGACGCAGGCTTCTCCTTAGCCAACTATGTTAGTGAGTATTTCCAATGTTGACCCCTGAAAAGCAACCATCGAAGCTGAAGAACCTTAAAAATCACTACTACGTGATGCGTCATGGCCAGAGTCTAGCCAATGTACAGGGATTGATCGTGAGTCAGCCGGAAAACGGCTTGAATAACTATGGTCTTAGCGAAACTGGTCGGCAGCAGGTCAAGACGGGCATCGAAAACTCAGAGCTCGGTGCTCAAACCCGAATAATAGCCTCAGATTTTAAACGCACCCGTGAGACTGCCACTCTGGCTCACGACCTACTGGCTTGCGATCACAGTGTAGAGCTGGATTGCCGATTGAGAGAGCGTAATTTCGGCGAGTTTGAGCTTGGCCCTGACGACGGTTATAAGGAAGCCTGGGCGCACGATCAGCTAGACAGTGCTACCGAGTGTCGTGGTGTAGAAACCGTTTCGTCGGTATTGCAACGTTCGACCGCGGTAATAGTCGACCTTGAACAACGCTTCACGAACATGCAATGTCTGCTCATCGCGCATGGCGATATCTTACAAATATTGCAAACCGCATCCTCAGAGCTAGCATCGTTTCGTCATCGCGAATTACCTCATCTGGATACTGCGGAACTGCGTCTTCTAAATAACCAATAAAACTAGGGGACATCTAACAAATAGCGATTTTTCGTGACTTGCTTTTGCTCCCGGCAATTCAAATACACAGACGTTACGGACAGAAAAACGAAAAACCAGAGGATCTTTGCACATGATCTCCGTACCTCTTTACAAGCCGAATTAAGTGCATCACGACCTCTCTGGGTTTACTCTTTACATCCACGCTAAAAACCCGCAGTTGACACAGGGGTTAAAAACATTAGTCTTCTATTGGTTATATGCCAAAGTGAAAAATAGAGAGGGATTTTCTAATAATGATCGCAACCAGTTATACATTGATCGAGATAGCTCAAAGACTACAATTAAAATGTGTAGGTGACAGCAGCTTGCACATTATTGGTTTAGCGACCCTTGCTTCTGCAAGTGAGGGGCAAATGGGTTTTTTGGCAAACCCCCGTTATCAAAAAGATCTATTAGATACGTCGGCCACAGCGGTTATCGTCAGTGAAAAAATGGCTGATAACTGCCCCGTGGCGGCTTTGATTTCTCCAAATCCTTATTTGAGTTACGCACAGGCAACTGAACTTTTTTCTGTCCAGCCTTCTATCCCCTTAGGTGTGCATGCCAGTGCGGTCGTCAGTGATTCAGCTCATGTATCGTCTTCAGCTTCCATTGGCCCTCACTGTGTTATTGGAGAGCGAGCCGTGATTGGTGAAAATACAATATTAGGTCCAGGTACCTTTATTGGAAATGATAGCGTTATAGGTGCCAATGGACTATTACATGCCAATGTAACCGTTTATCACAGTGTGACAGTCGGTTGTTGCGCTGTGTTGCAAAGTGGCACTGTGATTGGTAGCGATGGTTTTGGGTTTGCGCCTCATGCTGGTGGTTGGCAGAAAATTCAACAGCTGGGTGGTGTCATCATCGGTGATAATGTTGAGCTTGGCGCTAATACCACCATCGATCGTGGCGCCCTGGATGATACGTTGATTGATAACAATGTCATTATTGATAACCAGGTACAAATTGCACATAACGTACAAATTGGTAATGGAACCGCTATTGCTGGCTGTACCGCCATTGCTGGTAGTACTCGCATTGGCAAAGGGTGCACGATTGCTGGAGGTGTGGGTATTGTTGGCCATATCACTTTAGTGGATGGTGTGCATATTACGGCTCATACTTTAGTAACAAAATCGATAACTAAGAAAGGCTCTTATTCATCGGGTACACCCATGCAAGAAACTAAGCAGTGGCACAAATCAGCTGTACGTTTTTCACAGCTCAATAATATGGCAAAAAAGATTAGCCATATATTACAAATGACAGGGTTTAATAAACTGCACTAAACCTATAGGTATAAAATGGCTTTTCAATAATGCACTAGAGGGGTATTTTACTGGTCAGTGCAACTCTTGAGAGCGTTAGGGTGATCAGTCGTTAACGACGAACAGCGGAATAGCTCCACACCGTTGGTGACGACGACTAACGTCAAGTTACCCGCTTAGTTTACGCAACTCTTTCTGAGTAAAGAGCGACGTCAAAAATGCTTGTTGCCTCCCTGCTTCCGCCTCAAAACCTTCACATCACAATGAATTGGTACTTTCGAGCTGCTCTATAAACGTTAACGCAAAACCATTAGTCGTGGCTCAAAAGTAAGGAATAAAGTTAATCTCCTGGTTCAACTATTAACGCCTCGTGAGTTTAAGTTCAATACGTCGATTACGTTGATACGCGTCTTCAGTTTGGTCCGGATCAACCGGATGAAACTCGCCGAAACCCGCTGCAGTCATACGCTTTGGCAATATGCCCTGTTCAGCAAGATAACGTACCACGGAAACTGCTCGTGCCGTCGATAACTCCCAGTTGGAAGGGAAACGAAGAGTACGGATGGGTAACTGGTCTGTGTGACCATCTACCCGCAAAATCCAGTTAATGTCGTCTGGTATAGCAACTGAAATTTCGTTAAGCGTCTGTGCAAGTTTATTGAGCTCCTGCTTACCTCGTTCACCTAATGTGGCCGACCCTGAAGCAAAAAACAACGCCGATGGCAGTAAGAAACGATCGCCCTCTATACGTATATCTGGGCTTTTAACCAAAACTTGCCGCAACCGGCCGAAGAAGTCTGAGCGGTACTGCTCTAATTCATTCACCCTTTCTGCAAGTAATGTATTCAGTCTTTTGCCCAAGTTCGCCATTTGCGTTTTTTGACTGGCTGTTTTTTGCTCCTCCAGATGCAAGGCGCTACTAATACTACTCAGTTTGTTTTTCAGAGCATCTATTTGCTCACTGAGGTTTTTTACATCGGCATACGCATTGACTGAAAGCTTCTTTTCATCTTTTAATGCTTCGTTACCCTCCCCTACAATTGCGATCAGGTCCTGAATAAGAAATTCCTTTTCTTCAATATCTTCTTGGGCAAGCAGGGTCATATTTTCCTGAGATGCCAGTTTCGCTTGAAGAGATTTACTATTGTCGCGCAGTGTTCCGATCTGAGACAGACGATTCTCCAACTCGGTTTCAAGCGTCTCAATATTCAGATCCTTATTTTGCAGCGTGCTGGCAAGACGGGCGACATTGTCTTCTAGATCCTTACGTACTTGTCTCAATGCAATGATGTCGTGTCCTAACTGCGCCAATTCACTTAGCTGCAGAGCAATGGCGTGCTTGTCAATAGAGACAGTTTTTTCCAATTCGGCAACTCGATCTTGCAACATATTTTGAAAAAATTCACCCTGAGTATACTGATTACGAAGGATCGAAAGTTTTTCTGACAATGTCTCGTTTGTATTATGCTGAACTTGCAAAGCGTCCGAAATTTCAGATAACTGGACATTCAAACGATCCAGTTCCGACTCTCTGCTTGAGAGGGTTTCTGCGAGAAAGACCTGTGCCACCGTGAAGATCAATAGCATGAAAATAATCAACATGAGTAATGCCGAGAGTGCATCGACATAACCCGGCCATACATTGACCACCGTGGCGACACGGCGTCGACTGCCTAACATGGATCAGACTCCATCTAGTATTTCTTCACTATTGCTTTCACTATCAACCAGTCTGGTGACGCCTGCCAACCACTCTTCCAGTCCATCGTAAAATCGATTTTGTGCGTGACCAGCTTGAATATCCAGAAAACCCAGAACAAGCGAGCCACCCAGACCAAATAGTGAAGAACTAAACGCGGTTCCCATACCTTTCAGAGGCTCTAACAATCCCGCTTGAAGCTCAGCAAATACTTTATTGAAGTCACCACCATCAACACTAAGATTTAAAATCACGCTACCCACAGAAGTGATAGTTGCCAATAGGCCCCAAAAGGTGCCCAGCAAACCAAGGAATATCAACAGACTGATCATGTAGCGGGATATTTCGCGAGACTCATCAAGCCGTCCCCGAATACCATCCAGCACGGTCCGAAGTGACATGGCAGACATACGAAACCGATCTTTTTTCAAATCGCTACCTAGTTGACGTGTCAGTGGTTTTAGCAAACGAGGCTCCTGTTTAACTGACAAACTGCTATCCCCGGTACGGAAAGAAGCAATCCACTCCAGTTCAGGGATGAGTATCACTACATGTCGATAGGATATGACAATACCAATAATCAACACGCTTAATATGAGTGTATTAAACACCCAGTTTGCCTGGAAAGCAGAATACAATGGTGAATAGATTAGTGCACAAACGATAGTGACAATAAACAGGTAAATCGACATCCAGAAAAGAGCGTGCTTGGGGTTACTCATGGGTATTCCTTAGATTAGCAAAATACAAGTTATTAACGTTTTAACATATGATGACGGGCAATTCCCCGATTAATAGCGGTATTTTTAGATAGCGTTATTATACAGCGAATTCCAGCCTCTGTTGTGGGCTTATGCTGCCAAGTAGCATATTCGGTCTTTCATTGCTGTAAGTCCAGTGTTAGCGAGTATCGAAGTCCTGAAACGATAAGACTGACTTAAACATAAGGGAGTGCTGTTAAATTTAGATACGGTACCTCGTGTCCAGGCATTAGTGAATCGACACCATTGCCCGTTACCGCAGCCAGGTCTTCAACCACCTTGAAAAAGGACTTACCTTTTTCGGCGACTTCCGGGTAAGTGTCCCATGCTTCTGACAGGGCACCCGTCTTGCCGTGGTAGGTAACATTGTCACTGCCTTTGGGCCGGCACTCAGTTGTCGCATCTTTGAGCGCAGTCGATCGGGTTATGTTTTGACGCTCGAAGCCAAAAAAATAATCGATGCTGATCAATAAGTCGAGACAACACTATTTAACATTCAACGTCAGATCAAGAGGTAGGAACTGCGCCTCGAAGGCAAATTAAAAGTAACCACAACCAATATCCTGATTAATTCTCTGATTGATCCGCACCTGGCCAGCTTTTAACAAAAACACCCGCACATCACCATTAACGTGACTATGGCCAATAGCATTCTCGATTTTACTCGACGTGATGCCGATATTGCGATTCGACCAACCCAAGCGCCCGAACCACCGTTAGTGGGTAGTCGAGTAGCAGATATTGTAATTGGTGTTTAAGCCTCGGCAGATTATTTAAAGCGTTCTGGGAATTGCCATTCGAACAGCACTGCTGGGTGGGTTTCGAGGACAATATTCTATCAACTGAATCTGGTAAATGGTTAGATGAAAAGATCGACCGAGACAATATCGGCTTTCGCTCCGACTCTTTTATCGCACTTAGGGTTGCGGCTGAAAACGTTATGAGACTTGCCTTGCTAGCAAATTATCTGAACGATTCTTT
>CAXMOZ010000037.1:0-3279 GCA_964195315.1 uncultured Acidimicrobiia bacterium
AGTTTTAAAAAAGCAAAGTGGTATTAGCCCTGAAATGGCACTTCGCTTATCTAAAGCACTAGGCCGTAGCCCTGAAAGCTGGCTTGCAATGCAAGATGCATACGACTTATGGGGTGCCAGGAAACAGGTTAAACTTGGCAAAGTTCAAAAGGTCCCACTAAATGCCGCATAACCAGGGTTTCAAAATGACTCGGCGCACAAGTGCGCCTCACATTTTAAACCGGCGTTAGACCTTCAGGAGAACAAATGCTAAATCTTATTGGTGGTCCAGCAATCCTAATTTTCATAGGTGTTGTAATTAGTGGAGCAGGTGCAATCTGGGCATCAATCGAACAATCTCAAAGTGAAAAACAATTACGAGAAAAAGCAGAAGAAATCGCAAGAAAAAGTGACGATCTGGTGACCAAGAGCAATGAAATTACTGAATTAAATAAGAAAATATCTCAATCGATCACTGGTGGTAATAGTTTCGCTTATCTTCAACCTTCTTACTTAAGCGGCGGAGTATTCCCTGAATCTTTAATGTTGATTCACCAAGGTGAATACCCACTCTATGATATTAGTATTAGAGTAGTTGACCTTGATGAATTTGAATCAGAATTGGCAAAGCCTAAAGGGTCTGCAAATTTAATGACTGTAGGAAGTAATCTTAATATAGGTAACTTATCTCCGAAGACGGCAAGCTTCTCAGGTGTTGCAATTAAGGAAAAAAGCATCATTCGTATCAATGTATTTTTTACCGCAAGAAACGGTACCTTTTCTGAACAAATTAGAATTGCAAAAGTTGGTAATGAATATAAAGTTGCTCTACAAGTATCAGGACTTGATTCAACACAACCATTATTTGAAAAAATAGATGAAGGTTACCCAGTTAGTGCCGATGGGGGTGTGACTTGGTAGCTCTAACAAACGCGTCAATAAGGACGCTCGCAAGCTCGCGCCTATTACGCAGGCGTTAGCAGCAGATAAGGATTAAAAATAATCGAGGAAATATCGAGCAGGTTGGCCTTAAAAAAGCGTTCAGTCTCCAGTGCCGCGTGAAGGCGGTGAAAGAAATCGGGCACTGAAAGTATCGGCACCGCACGAGCATTAAGCCGTCTGATGGCGGTCAAATAATGGAGTAAACGGTACCAGGAAATAACGGCATCAGTTTTAACGGCAAGCGTATAATGAGCGATTCGGGTCGCACCAACGCAACCCATTGAATAACAAATATAATCGTCTAAAATGATGCTGTTTTAGAGGCTTAAACGCCTTATTTTATGGATGAAAACATTGCTTTAAGGAGAAAGTATTATGCCCCGCGCTAATCGTTATTTTTTACCCGGTCATGTCTGGCACATCACCCATCGTTGTCATCAGCAATGGGTTGCGTAGGTCCGACCCTAATGTCACCGGACGACAAGGTCGGCACATGTCCGCCCTTGTCTTACGCGGCCAGTGGCCGCGCTGACACCTCCCTGTGTCAGCTATTTACCGGCGATCTTAATCGCCGGTAAATAGAACTAATTGCGAAAGGAAACTATATGAATACTTTAATCCTGGGTTCCACCAAAGGTCTGGGTAAGGAAATTGCTTTGCAATGTCGAAACAAGGGCTGGCATACAGTTGAAGTGGGAAGCTCCATAGCCGATGCACAAAACGACAACAGAACATTTCTAAACTGTGACCTGACTTCAGCAGAAAGTGTTGAATTGTTAATCGAAAAATTAAAAAATCTAGAACCGATTAATCAGCTTTACTGGGTGGCTGGAGTCCTTCTGAAAGGAGAATTTTTGGATCAGGACAGTGCTGAGATTTTTCGAACAATTGATGTCAACTTCAGGAACGCGATCCCGATTGTTCATTTTGTCTGGAAGCAGATGCAGGACTCAGCGGCCTTGTCAAATATAATAGCCATTGCTTCATCATCTGGTAAAAAGGCGCGTTTTGATGAGGCTGTATATGTTGCTACAAAGTTCGCGCAAGTCGGGTTCATGCAAAGCCTCGGACTTGAAAATAAAAATGAAAACCTCAAAATATGCCTGGTTCTGCCTGGCGGGATGAAAACACAATTATGGGATCGAATTCCGACCAATGACTATGATAGCTTTTTAGACCCATCCAGGGTTGCCAATAAAATCATGTCTTTTGTAGCGAATCAGCAGGAAAGTTATGCAGAACTTGAAATCCCACGCGGTAGTTTGTAGTGTGAATCATTAGACAAGAATCTAGTGCTTCTAGGAGAAAAACAGAAATCGATTCAGATGGAAATTGATCATATATTTATCTGTGTGCCGCCTTATGCGAATGAAGCTGAGTTGCTAATAGATTTCGGATTTAGCGAAGGTTCTTCGAACAATCACCCCGGGCAGGGCACTGCAAATAGGCGCTTCTTTTTTGATAATGCGGTGCTGGAACTTTTATTCCTGACCGATGAAGAGGAAACACAAAGCGAGTTAACACGGCCGACTATGCTTTACGAGCGGCTTAGTTCCGAGAGTAAAACCGTCTCGCCGTTTGGAATTTGTTTTAGACCAGCCGGTGGTGATGACAGTAAAAAGGCCCTGTTTCCTCACTGGTCGTACAGGCCGACATATCTACCGCCGCATTTATCGATTGCTGTGGCTGATGCTCCAATTGATGAACCGATGTGGTTTTATCTGGCCTTTGCTTCTAGACCGGATAGTTCGGAGAGATGCAAGATTCAGGCGCGAAAGCACGCGAATGGAATTTCAGAATTATCGTCAATTGAAATTACAAATCCGAAGACTAAGGAATTATCCCCAGCTGCTAAAATTGCTACTAGTACACCAGGAGTAAAGCTACTATCTGGTGAAACTCATTTACTGGTTTTGGGTTTTAATGAAGAGAAACAAGGCCTGGTGAGAGATTTTCGTCCAGACTTGCCGTTGAATATAAAGTGGTAAAAGGCGTTTAATAATGAGTTCTATCAAAATACACCAGGAAATTCCGAACCTGTAGAGTAAAAATAATATGCCAGTACCCGTAAGCGAGGAATTACTCGACGTCGTTGATGAAAACAACCTGATTATTGGTGTCAAAACGCGTGGTGAAATCCATGCGCAAAACTTAATGCATCGCTCGGTGCATATTCTTGTGTTTAGCTGTAGCGGGGAGCTTTTTATCCAAAAACGTTCGATGAGCAAGGATAACGATCCGGGGCTATGGGATAGTTCTGCGGCCGGTCATGTCGATAGCGGTGAAGATTATCATAGCTGCGCGGTACGCGAGCTCGGTGAAGAACTGGGTATCGAGGTTGATTCGCCGCTTGAAGAG
>CAXMOZ010000038.1:0-3109 GCA_964195315.1 uncultured Acidimicrobiia bacterium
TGATAGTGTTTTATCATTCTCTGCAAGTTGGCAGGAAATAGAAAAAGAAGAAAGTTCAAGACAAAAAATCGGTTTGTATCATATTGGCAAAATAGGGGATGCGGGCGAGTTAGTAAGTGGTATACAGTATTCCAATAATGAAAACTCAGAAGAAAGTTTACTCTTATCTATTCGTCAACGAACCTTACTCTATAAAGATTGGATGTTCTTTGAGTTAGAGCCTTTTGTTGAATTCAAGCAGGAAAATGATTACAGAAGGGAGTTCGGTCTTGCAATACGGTTAATCTCGTATTATGGGAAAGAGTAAGGTTTTCATATTGTCTTCTTTAAATATAGGATTGTAATGGTATTTTATCTAGCATTTAATTAGAAGCGTCTATGGCACTTTGGGGGCGTTTTTGATTTGGTCTAGACGTTGGTAGTGAAGGTGAGTATTTCTTGATGAGGTATTTATCAAGATCAACGGTGCTGTGCATTACCTTTGTCGGGCCGTCGATCAGGATAGTGATGAAATTGACATTCTGGTTCAAAAACGTAAAGACAAGAAAGCAGCGATCCGATTCTTCCGAAAGTTACTCAAAGGCCAACAAGCCGCGCCAATCAAGATAGTCACCGATAAATTGCGCAGTTATTCAGCAGCAAAGAATGAGCTGATACCTGATGTAGAACACTCCAGCCAGCAGTATGAAAACAGCCGATGCGAGTTATCCCCTCAACCTAGCCGACAACAGGAGAGGCAGATGAGGAAATTTAAATTACAAGGTCAGGTTGAACGTTTTCTATCATGCCATGGCGTGGTTAATAATCTATTTAGGCGTGATCGCCATTTAATGAAAGCGAGTAATTACAAAGTTTTCCGAGAGCGAGAATTTGTTGAATGGGCTAAAGTGAGTTGTGTCCAAAATTTGGTATAGATAGTCATACTGGCACTTCATTCATCCAATTTGGATAACTTGTCAATGCCGCCCTAATCAATAATTGATATAGATCAAGATGCCATTCTTTAAATGTGTAACATTTATATTTCTATTTATCACCTAGCACTATCACAAACCACAAGATGGAATAAAGCTTTAGCTGTGGCTGTAATTAATTTTTATATTAACAATAGAAATAATAATGGTTAAGAATATAAAGGTTCAATTGCTGTTATTGACGGTATTAGTAATTTTTACAGTATTTTTGAGCGCAGTAACTAAGGCGCAAAGCAAGTACGGTGCAGGGTTGTCAATCTCCTATTTATTTTAGCTTATTGGCAAAACCCTGATTTTAATCCAAAGGAAAAAGCATTTTATTATGTCAGGGTATTAGAAATACCGTCCCCAAGATGGACAACATTTGATGCTAAGTTTTTTGGTGTGAAAACGCCTTATGGAGCGCCTATAAGTATTCAAAAAAGTGCCTACATTTATCCAGTTTGATAGACACAAAAAAGTTAATAAAGGAAGAAAATGAAATTTACAAAATTATTTTTAATAGCCTTAATATTAATACTCTCGGGATGTGCAACTTTAGTCGTTTCAGAAATAGAAGATAAACGCAAAGACCTCGATACGATGGCTGCAACGGCAATTAAAGGGCTGATCGTTAAAGACCAATTACTTCAATCTAAACTCGATAATGCACTAGCTTATGGCGTGGCCAATATGAAGGTTTCTAAAGTTCCAGTT
Organism: uncultured Acidimicrobiia bacterium; assembly: GCA_964195315.1. Lineage (GTDB taxonomy): Bacteria > Pseudomonadota > Gammaproteobacteria. Next base: position 1,671 of record CAXMOZ010000038.1, read on the forward strand.
GTTGGCGCCGGCGGTGGCGAAGGGGTTCTTGTGATTAAAGAAACCAATGAGCGTGTTTATTTCACAGTAAGTCGTTTTGATGTTGGTGGTGGTTGGGGGGTTCGTTCCTATAAAGCACTAATGCTATTTAATACGCAAGAGCTTGTCGAACAATGGAAAGGCGGTAAATGGAGATTTGAAGCTGGTGCGGAAGTTTCTGGAGGAAGTGGTGCGGCGGAAGGTGCATCTGTTGACTTAAATACCGGTTTTTCAATGCATATTCTCGCAGATGGCGGTGCTTCAGCAACCGTAACGGCGAGAGTTATTCGAGTGAAAGTCAATAAAGAACTTACAAACTAGTTTCAATCATTATGCAACTTAAGCAACCAGCGAAAATTAATATGATTTTTGCTGAGATAAATAAGGAAAATAAAATAAAATGAGACATTACTTAGCGTTTGGACTCACTAGCATAGCAATATTGGTGCTTTCGGCTTGTGATCAACAAGCACCAGCAGTCACAAAATCAGAAACTTCTGCACCGCAACAGGAATCAATTGCGAAGGCTGAACCGGCTGCTATGGCCAAGCAGGTTGCTATCCCGGCGGATAAAAAACACTATTCACCGAACGTAGGTGATACCTTCCCGGATAATGTCTTCTTCGGTGATACACATCTACACACTTCTTACTCAACCGACGCCGGTATGGTTGGCAATAACCTGGGGCCAGAAGAAGCTTATCGAATCTCTCGCGGTGAGGCCGTCAAGGCAAGCTTTGGCGAATGGGTGCAACTTAAAAGGCCGCTAGATTTTGTGGTAATTGCTGATCACGCAGAAATTCTTGGTTTAGCGCCAGCCATTAAAGAGGGCGCCCCTCAATTACAAAAATCTGAATGGGGTAAGAAAGTAAGCAAGCATGCAACTACGCCGGGTGAAGAACCAAAGGCGTTTGATATGTTTGTATCTTCTCTCACAGAAGGAAAAAATCCTTTGGCAGGATTTGGGTTAGTAAAGACTTACTGGGAGAAAAGCACAGCAGCAGCTGAAAAATTCAATGAACCGGGAAAATTCACCGCATTAATTGGTTTCGAATGGACGTCGGTACCTGGTGGCAATAACTTGCACCGCAATGTTATTTTTAGAGGCGATAAAAGCAAAGCTGATCAAATTGTACCATTATCTGCCTATGACACCGTGGATCCAGAAGACCTTTGGGCATGGATGGCTGATTACGAAAAGAAAACCGGCGGAAAAATGTTGGCTATTCCGCACAATGGTAATGTGTCACAAGGTTTAATGTTTGATGATGTTACGCTTACTACTAAGGAACCGTTAGATAAAGCCTATGCCGAAAGCCGTATGCGCTGGGAACCTCTTTATGAAGTTACCCAGATGAAAGGTGATGGCGAAGCACATCCCTTTCTTTCTCCCGATGACGAGTTCGCCGATTTTGAAACCT
>CAXMOZ010000039.1:0-22998 GCA_964195315.1 uncultured Acidimicrobiia bacterium
AAAGGTTCGTGAGCTTTTTGGTTAGTATTTGTTGTGACAACCCAAACTTGACCACCAGTTGTGAATATAGTCTCGTTACCTGTCAAACATAACTGCGAATCTATGATAACTCTAATGGGTTGCCTGACTTCGACTGTCTGCCCCAAATCGATACTTGATAATCGAACATTCATCGAAGGATTATCGTCCTTCACTGTGCGCGCCGTGGTTAATATAGCAGAACTTCTAGCACGCAAACGCTGCACATCGAGCCTGGCTGGTTCGCCAGTAATCCATTGGCTAACACCATTCGCTAATGCAGTGCGCCCATCTAATGAGGTCGCCATTTTCACTCTGATATAGGGGCGTTTCTTTTCCATACGCGAGATAAAGCCAATATTTAGCTGCCTTGCGTCTGCTTCTAAAACACCACAGATCACCTCAATACCAGCGTCTCTTAATTTGGCAATCCCCTTTCCTGCCACCAATGGATTAGGGTCTTGCATTGCAATCACCACGCAGCTCGGCTTTAGTTCGATTAAAGCATCGACGCAGGGTGGCGTTTTACCTTGATGAAAACAGGGCTCGAGTGTGATATAGAAACAACTACCCGCTTCGATTACCTGATCACAGATAGTCTTGCTACGAATGGCATTAATTTCGGCATGTGGACCACCAGGGTATTCATGCCACCCTTCGGCAACGCAAATATTTCTCTTAACAACCAGACAACCAACTCTAGGGTTCGGTGCAGTAGAATAAAACCCATGACGGGCTAACTGTATCGCTTTCGCCATCCATCCTTGATGAAAAAGTTGATAGGGATTGTGAGGCATTAAACATCCATATCAATCAATGGTACCTGACGACGATGCATTTCTGGCGTTGGTTCAGATTCAAGCGTCTTAATCACTTCCTGAAACGCCTGTATATCCTCAAAACTAAGATAAACAGAGGCAAAACGGATATAGGCGACATGATCGAGTCTTTGCAATTCATGCATCACGATATCACCTATTTTTCGACTCGGAATTTCGCGCGAATCGACACCCAATAAATGTTTTTTTATTCGATTAATCGCGTCTTCAATTTGATCGGCGGCGACGGGTCTTTTTTCTAATGCGCGCAACATGCCACTTCGCAAACGGACTTCGTCGAAGGCATCTCGACTGCCATCACTTTTAATCACCATTGGCATATTTAACAAGGGTGATTCGTAGGTCGTAAAGCGCGTTTCACAAGAAACGCACTCCCGCCTACGGCGCACCTGTGTCGACTCCTGAGCCAATCGAGAATCGACTACCCGAGTATCAGGTGTACCGCAGAAGGGGCACTTCATATCAGCGTTCCAGTGATAGAACTAATCTTTGTAAACAGGTAGGCGTTTACAAATTTCACTTACTTTAGCTCGAACATCATCAATCACGTCCTCATCACCCATGTTATCAAGGATATCTGCAATCCAGTTAGCTAGGTCACGAGACTCCGCTTCATTGAAGCCGCGAGTGGTGATAGCTGGGGAACCAATACGCAGGCCAGAGGTAACAAAAGGAGATTGTGGGTCATTCGGAACTGAGTTTTTGTTAACCGTGATGTGAGCCTTACTCAAAGCAGCATCAGCCTCTTTACCCGTTAAACCTTTGCTGATCAGAGAAAGCAACATTAGGTGGTTTTCAGTGCCACCAGAAACGATATCAAATCCGCGCGCAATGAACTCCTCTGCCATTGCATTGGCATTGACCAGTACTTGCTTTTGATAATTGACAAAGTCTTCACTCATTGCTTCTTTAAATGCAACCGCTTTTCCCGCGATAACATGCATCAATGGGCCACCCTGCGTTCCCGGGAATACCATAGAGTTCAATTTTTTTTCAATCTCTGGATTTGACTTAGCCAGAATAATACCGCCACGAGGACCGCGGAGTGTCTTGTGTGTGGTACTAGTGCAAACGTCCGCAATTCCAACCGGGTTAGGACATAAACCAGCCGCAATAAGTCCTGAAACGTGAGCCATGTCGACAAACAGGTATGCACCAACGGCATCGGCAATGTCACGAAAACGCTGCCAATCAACGACACGAGAGTAGGCAGAAAATCCGGCTATAATCATTTTTGGCTTATGTTCTTTGGCTAACGCCTCAACTTCAGCGTAATCAATTTCACCAGATGTTTTATCAATACCGTATTGAACCGCATTAAACAGTTTACCCGAAAAATTAACTTTAGAGCCATGAGTTAAGTGTCCACCATCAGCCAAACTCATGCCCAAAATTGTGTCACCCGCATTTAAAAGCGCGAAGAATACCGCAGCATTGGCACCTGAACCAGAATGTGGCTGAACGTTCGCAAAATCTGCACCAAACAGTTCCTTAACTCGATCAATAGCTAAACTTTCTGCAACATCAACATGCTCACAGCCGCCGTAATAGCGTTTTCCTGGATATCCTTCGGCGTACTTGTTGGTGAGGACAGAACCTTGTGCCTGCAAAACTCGTGGACTGGTATAATTTTCTGATGCGATTAGTTCAATATGGTCTTCCTGACGTTGAACTTCATCTTGCATCGAAGCCCAAAGCTCTGGATCGAAATCTGCGATATTCATTGATTTTGAAAACATTTAGGTTATCCCCAGTCGAAAAAAAGAAAATGATTCTACTATATCAATAGTGCAATAAGCACTCATATTCACGACAAATATCAGTGTAAATCCGGCATAGCATTTGATTTACCAATATACGTCACCACTTAAATGATGGCTGCAAATAAATTCGAAAACGACTGATCATAAAAAGCCTATCTAAATTATGGGTTAAGCAATCAACTTCGAGTGTACAATTCCACCATAAACATACTCAGGAGATTATTATGGAAAACGTTGGCATCTATACCCCACCCCGTAAAAACCAAGCAGTGGTTGCTGGCATGACAGGTGACCATCACTTTCAAGTCAACTTGACGGTTGAAGACTTAGAAGTAACACAATCGGCGCAAGACAAGCTAAGTGAAATCGTCACTCAAAGTGAAGATGAAGTCAGCGCTATCCGAATCTACATCGGCGGTGGCGGCTGTGGCGGCATGACTTATGGCATGACCTTTACAGACCAAAAAACCGACTTCGATACTGTAATTGAATTTGACGGATTCAAAGTCTTCGTAGACGTTGTAGCCCTCAATTACCTACGTGGTGCACAAATCGACTATATCCAGGAACAAGGTCGTGAAAGATTTGTGTTCAATAATGTATTCGCCGAAACCGGTGGTTCTGGTTCTTGTGGTGGTTGTGGCTCTGCTCAATAACCAAGGATATCTTTAGAAAGTCGTGCAAGCAACATCGAAACCCGGCCATAAACCGGGTTTCTTGCTTTTAATCGCACCGGCCAACAGTTATCGAATCTCACCTTATCTGAAAGCAGCCCTGGCCTTAAATTTAAAAACACTATTGGTATCAAATAGCAGGTATTCACTTGTTCCGGCAGTAGCCCAAGGCATCTCAGTTGATTTCTCTGATCGAGTACAAGCTCAAAATATTATTTTAGAATCCATCGCGGACCTGAACATAAAATGCGTGCTAGCAACAGACGATTCTTGTGTCAGTTTAAGCAACCAAATTGCCCAACAATTAGGTCTGGCGCACAATCAACCATCGGCAGCAATACTCACCCATAGAAAAGATATGGCTCGTAAGGCGGCACAAAGTTTTGGTTGCAATACACCTGTTTATCACGTGATCGAATTAAAAAAATCGAGCCAATGGTCTAAATCGGTCATCTATCCCGTTGTCATAAAACCGTTAAGCTTATCCGCCAGTAAAGGTGTCATTCGCGCCAATGATCAGCAACAATTTAAGGCTGCCTGTAAGACTATTGAACTTATTTTGGAACAATCAAATATCACTGGATACGAACTTAACCATGTATTGGTTGAAGGTTATCTCGATGGACCAGAGTTTGCTGTTGATGGTATTTTAATTGATGGAGACTTTCACCTACTCGCAATTTTTGATAAGCCAGAACCTTTAACCGGGCCCTACTTCGAAGAAACATACTACTTGACACCCAGTCAGTTAACTCAATCGAATCAATCAGCATTAATAAGAGAAGTATCACAATGCTGTGATGCCTATGGCCTAACACAAGGCCCTGTTCATGCTGAAGCTAGGATTACAAAAACCGGCGTATTTTTAATCGAATTAGCGGCCAGGACAATAGGCGGGCAATGTGGCCAATTAATTGAGTTCTCGCTACAGCAGAAACTCGAAGAAATCGTCATTCAGGGGCTTTGTGGGAAAACACCCAACTTACCTAAAAGTGCTCTTTGCGCTGGCGTTCTGATGATCCCAGTGAAGACCTCAGGGATTTTAAAAAGGGTTGAAGGTCTAACTAACGCCATGAAGGTTGAGTTTATAGAAGATATCGAAATTCATATTCACGAAGGTTACGAATTAGTGCCATTACCGGAGGGCTCTAGTTACCTTGGATTCATGTTTGCCCAGGCACCAACTTTCGAGCAAACATTTGATGCCTTAAAAAAAGCGCATCAAATGCTCACCTTTGTCACTCAGCCAATATGGAAACTGACCCAAACACCACTGTAGGCATCTATATAGCTTTAGACTAGATAGCTATTTCGCGCCTGGTGGGCTGAAACCATCGGGTAACTGACCAAGATCGCCTTCTTTGAATAAGAAACCAATCATATGCAATTCAATAAGAGTCAAACTAGCCGGGTCGACTGTCGATAACCCATTTTCGTTGATAATCGTAGTTTGACGTTCCAACCAATTTTTCCAACCTTGCTCAGAGACATTGTTAAAAATTCTCTGACCGAGTTCACCAGGATAAGGCACACGCTCCATTCCAGGCTGTTCACTGCCCAATACTACACAATTAACCATTCGAGTCATATTTCACCAACATCATTATTTGTCATCATTAATCACTCCTACGCCTCCATGCGCTCGTGACATACCGTTCATCCTGAACATGAAAAGCAGCCAGAAGTCGGCCACTTAAGATGATATCAAATTCCAGCGAAATCAAAATGCATAATTCACACCAATTGAAACAACTGGCCATAAATCTAGATCAGACAATTCGTTATCAGCAGTACTCTCGGCATCATTGATAGCTTGAGTTAACTGTGCCTGAGTAATTCCACTGGTGGAAGTTGGATCAAGCGTTGCATTCAAATTGACCTGAGGATCTAGGTAAACTACACCAATTTCAGCTGAAAAAGATAGTCCAGAGTCTGCTGCAGCCTTTCTACCCCAACCAATTCCAATGTAAGGCTCATATGAATCACTTAATGTAATATCACCAGTAATTGGGCCAATGATATCAGTTACTGCAACAGGCTGTCCGTTCACTGTAAAACTGTCTCTCAAAGTGCCTACGACTTTTGCCACAATGTCAGCTTTCATTAAGCCAGCTGTCAAATGAAAAGTACCATCGAATACATGCCAGTCAAATAGTAAAGCACTGGAGCCAAAATCGATATCTGCCGTGGCATCAATTGTACCTGTAGTGCTACTATCACCAACGACAACAGCCTCACTTTGGCTGTCAATACTAAGGGTAGTTAGAGCAACTCTGGCGTTGATTGTCTCTGTTAAAGTAACAGAAAAATCAGCACCTATCCCTAAGGTCCCCACTTTAACGCCAACACCGACATCCGCTGCATTCAGATTAGACGCCCCTAATACGATTGAACTTGATAATAATAAACCTGCACAAATTTTCATGCTGCCTCTCTATAGTTAAGTGAGTAGTATCAGTTACACATATATAGTATAGAGGCTATTTACCCTGCGGTACTTTTTTGTCGAAAATAAATCGTCAAAATGTACTTTAATAGCATCAGAAAAATAAAGTTTTGTTATCTTAAGCATTAATGCCAAAATACATTTGAAAATAAACCAGAGGTTGAATTGTCACTCTATAAATCACAAGCAAGCCCTCAATCTGCCTCGTGCTTTAATGTCATAAGCCACGGCGTTACGGATACAGGTCACGTCCGAACCAAAAATGAAGATTCAATTTTGCTGCTTCCGGATGAATCGACCTGGGTCGTTGCCGATGGTATGGGTGGACACCATGCGGGGGACTTTGCAAGCCAAACAATTACTCAGAATATGGGGCTATTCAAGCAGCAACCTGCGCTTGAAGACTCAATACTATTGATGGAAGAAAATCTCATCAACTCGAATGCCATCATTCGAAAAAAAGCGTCAAAACTCGGAAAAAATGCGACGATAGGCAGCACGGTAGTATCTACTTACATCTGGGGCAAGTTTATCTTTGCTTTTTGGGCCGGTGATAGCAGGCTTTATCGTCATAGAGGTAGCCAACTCATTCGACTAACAGAAGATCATAGTTATGTTGAAGAACTCGTGAAAATGGGCAAGATTGAAGCGAAAGATGCCGAGTCACACCCTGCTTCTAACGTCGTATTAAAAGCGGTTGGCATTGACGACGATTTTCGAGTCGATTTCTCTTACTTCGAAATGCAAGATGATGATATTTATATCATTTGTTCTGATGGTTTGTACAAAGATCTTGATGAAAGTAAAATTTCTGACATTATACAAACCAACAGGGATGACCTACCCTTGTTAAATCAGACCCTCCTAAGTTCATCGTTAGATGCGGGTGGCTCAGACAACACATCGATAGTCGCCATAAAAGTGACACAATAAGGAATACAATGTCGGACGCCTGCGAATCAATTATTGACGATTATATCTCAGGTGCGCTCAACGTTACTGATTTAGAAGAGGCCTTAAGCAGCCTTTTTGCTGCAATGCCCTCATGCCATGTCGGCGCGCAAAATCACCTGCAGCAGTTGTTTACTAAGGGTAATGTTGACTCGACTCATTTCACTGAAATCTCACTGCTCATTTCAAAAGTTAATATTCACTCCACCTTAAAAAGTGGTAATGAAACAGACATCTCCTACTTTAACGAAGATCAAACTCTCCATCTTACGGATATCACAGAAGCACCCATGGGTGACAGCAGTGATAAAACAGTCATTGTACATAGCGATAGCCATAACCGACAAGACACCTTCGAACCATCGAAACCTTCGACTCAACATCAAGACGACCAGCGTTATAAACAGTCAGAATTCACGCCAAGGGCACATAAACCAAAACAGCATCCTGTTCTAGGACCTGGTGTGACTCTGAAAGATCGCTTTGTTTTACTCGAGAAATTAGGCCAGGGCGGTATGGGCGTCGTCTATAAAGCAAAGGATATGCTCAAGGTAGAAGCCCAGGACAAAGACCCTTATGTCGCTATAAAAGTACTGACCGACGCCTTTAAAAAGTACTCAGGCTCGTTTATTGCTTTACAACGAGAGGCGAGTAAAGCTCAACGCCTGGCCCACCCAAACATTGCCACCGTATATGATTTCGACCGAGATTCTAATACCGTTTTCATGACCATGGAATATCTTCAGGGAAAACCTTTAAATCAGCTGATCAAAGAGATCGCGAAGAAACCACTCAAAACGAATCAAGCCCTTCACATTATTGAGGAACTTTGCAGTGGTCTCGCATACGCACATGAAAAACTCCTGATTCATTCCGATTTCAAACCAGGCAATTGTTTTTTGCTCAGTGATGGACACGTAAAATTACTTGATTTCGGTATCGCACGAGCTAGCACCCAAACCGATGAAGAACGTGAAAACACCATGTTTGATCCGGCCAAATTGAGTGCTGTCACACCTGCCTATGCGACACCTGAAATGTTTGCAGGCATGAACCCAGATCCACGAGACGATATTTATGGCCTTGCCTGTGTTGCCTATCAATTGCTCGCAGCTGGTAAGCACCCTTATAACAAGGTCGCAGCGCCAAAAATCAAGGAATTAGGCATTAAACCAAAGCCAATCAAAGGCCTTAATCGTAAACAACAACGGACTTTAATGAAGGCCTTAACGGTTATTCGTGAAGACCGAGTCGCCACGGTTGAAAAATTTGCGGAAGGCATGAGATCAAAAAAATCCCATGCGAAGTCAATCATACTTGGTGCCATTTTTATCGCTATTATCGGCGCAGGCATCGGATATAAACCATTTCTTGAATTTCGTTCAGAACAGGCAATGTATGACAAAATTCAATTGATTAAACAGGGTGACAAAGCACTGCTGATTGAAACTATCTGGTCGCTTGACCAGCTAAATCCCGAAGAACAAAAGATCATTTCTGTCGGCTTAAGGCGAGAAATCATAACTTTCTATCGCGATAGAGTACGTTCCGTATTCAGACCCAAGGAAGGCTTATATGATTACCCCCAAGCCAGCGATTTACTATTGCAAGCAAAGAAACATTACCCCGACTCTGTCGCACTATCGACCATCGAAGACCAGATCAAAGAACAAAAAGACCGATTAATGAACAGCCTGATATCCCTTTACAATCGTTACTTAAGCAGTAAACAACTGACTAAGTCTGAAAACGGCGAAGATTTGATGACGGTTCTGCCATTGATCAAGCGCGTCGACCCGAGGCATTACCTGCTGAAAGATACAAAGTTAGCTAACCTGTATTTATCCGAGGCAGAAAAACTCATTACAAATCGTAAATATAAGGACGCCAGTAATTATATTATTACCGGTTTAAAACTATTTCCCGATGACACTCGACTGAAAAACCTAAACAAACAAATCAACGCGCAGTTTATAAATTAATGGATAATTCAACCTCACCGTTTCGACGGTTAGTAAAGTCGTATGCCAGTCATCTCATCTCGCGGGACGAGTACGTGAAAATCAGATCTCAGTTACTGAAGAAGCTCCAGTCCACAGGAACAATCGAAGATGCTGATTTAAAAAACTTCACCTTGATATCACAGGGTGTCGCCATAAAACCTGTCAGCGAAAAGTCATACAGCTATTCAGATTGGATCATCATCTTCCTGGGACTCACAGCTTCCGTTGTGCTCGGATTTATTCTATACGGATAACATTGCCTTCAAATGCACTCTCCAACTCAGTCGATGATTAAATCTAGTAACAAACCGATAGAATTTCATATTGACATCGACTCAGAAAATATCCTGGCAGCGCCTTTTCTAGCCCAAGCAACACAGCTCCCACTGAGCCAAATTAAGCTTGCAATGAAAAAAGGCGCAGTCTGGCTGTCTGATAAGAATGGTATTAATCGAATAAGAAGAGCTAAAAAGACGTTAGCGAAAGGCAGCTCTCTGCACTTTTATTTTGACCAAAACGTTCTCAATGCTGAGATCCCTCAGCCCAAAATGATATCGGATGAAGAAGACTACAGCATCTGGTTCAAACCCAGAGCCGTATTGTGTCAAGGGTCAAAATGGGGCGATCACTGTACTATTCATCGTTGGATCGAATCACACGATTCAAAACAACGCCCAGCAATGATTGTTCACAGACTAGACCGGGCCGCTTGTGGCCTCATTATCATTGCTCATAGTAAGCAAATGGTCCAAAACCTGTCAGCCTTATTCAAGCAGCGCACGATAGAAAAGAAATATAGGGCAATAGTCTTTGGTGAATTCCCAAATCATAACGATCGAGTGATGATTAATTCCGACATTGATGGACGGCACGCTTGTTCAAAAATTGGGCGATTAGAATATTGCCCTGAGAAAAATCTATCGTTACTTGAAGTAGATATTGAAACAGGCCGTAAGCACCAAATACGCCGTCATTTAAGTGAACACGGTTTTCCCATTCATGGCGATCGTCTATATGGTGGCGGTGATTTAGTCGACTTACAACTGGCAGCAGTTTTCCTGAAATTCGAGTGCCCATCAACCACTCAATTAAAGGTATTCCAGTTACCGAAAGAGCTACAACCGATGCTTTAGTTAAAACCAATTCAGGCGCTAGCAGGCAATCCCCTATATAGGCAGTTATTAAAGCTGCACATTAAACCAATATAAAGCTTAATTGGAGGGTAAAATAACGCAACATGCACTATAAAAAGCGAATCGCTCTAAGCTAAAAGTATAGTATTACGTTAAAGTAAATGACATTTAAACTAATAATTCGAATCATCTGACACGGTAATAATAATGGATAATCAGTGGGTAAAGATAGAGGAAAACCAGTGGTATAAACAACTTCAAAGTGGTCTCAGCGCGCAACCTTTGCTTAAAAAGCTTGAGGTTAGTGAAAATACTTTCTCCCACAACTATCAAGTTGACCTGGCTGCCAGCGACGCCTTATACGACTTGTCAATTTTGGCTGACGTCACTGTAAGCAATCCAGTTCAGGCGCAACTTGTCAAGATAGAAAAAAATCCTGATCAGTACTCGATCAAGATTTACACCATGGGCGATGCCATTAATCTCTCTGATTCGATGCCAATTTTCGAATCTATGGGGCTCAACGTATTAATTAGCCGGCCTTACAAAATAACACTCGGCAACCACATCTTTTGGGTACAACATTTCACACTCGGTGAAGGTAAAAATCTCTGTGATGTCGACGTCGACAAAATTCCGCGTTATTTCTCCGAGTTATTTGAAAACATTTGGCATCAGAAAAGCGAAAACGATGCGTTCAATGAACTGCTTTTTAGCGCCTGTATTAAGGCAAATAATATCCAGATTCTAAGAGCCTATACTGCCTACTTACAGCAAATTCGGTTCCCACATAGTAGTGCCTACATCACTGAGACATTAAACGCTTACCCTGAAATCACCTTGCTTTTAGTTAAATGTTTTCTGCATAAATTTGACCCGCAAAAAACTGAATTAAATTCCTACCCAGATCTGGTTAAAACGATTAAAGAAAAGCTTCATCAAATCGAATCACTCGATCACGATTTAATATACAAACGTATGCTCAACTTAGTCGAGTCCAGTGTGCGCACCAATTACTTTCAGCCGTCAGTGGGTAATGATAGCCATATCAGTTTCAAACTTGACTCAAGTGCCATTATAGGAATGCCAAAACCAAGTCCTCGGTTTGAAATATTTGTTTACTCTCCGCGCTTTGAAGGTATTCACTTACGGGGTGGATTGGTCGCCAGGGGCGGCATCCGGTGGTCCGACCGTAAAGAAGACTATAGAACAGAAGTGTTAGGCCTAATGAAAGCCCAAATGGTCAAAAACGCGGTGATCGTTCCAGCAGGCTCAAAAGGTGGTTTCATCACCAAACAAATTTCTAAACTAGCTGCTGCCGACATTTATCCAGAGGTACAAGCTTGTTATTCACTTTATATCAAAGCCCTGTTAGCTTTAACCGACAATCTTAAAAACAACGACGTTGAACATCCCAGGCATACCAAAATCTACGATTCAAACGACCCCTATCTGGTGGTCGCTGCGGATAAAGGTACAGCTGCTTTCTCTGACGTGGCTAATGGCATTGCCGCAGAGCACGATTTTTGGCTTGATGATGCATTCGCCTCAGGCGGATCACAAGGCTACGATCACAAAAAAATGGGCATTACTGCTCGCGGCGCCTGGGAATCAGTAAAGCGTCACTTTCGTGGCGTAGGTAAAAATATTCAGGCTGAAGACTTCACTGTGGTCGGTATTGGTGACATGTCCGGTGATGTATTTGGTAACGGCATGCTGTTATCCCCTTGCATTCAACTGGTTGCAGCATTCAATCACATGCACATATTTATCGATCCAGCCCCAGACACTAAAAGTAGCTTTGCAGAACGCCAACGGCTGTTCGAATTACCTCGTTCTAGCTGGTCCGACTACAATGAAAAACTTATCAGCCAGGGGGGTGGAATTTTTTCCCGTAAAGCCAAACAAATAGATTTATCCCCAGAAATCAAACATCTCATTGGCTGTAAACAGTCAAGCGTCACACCCAACGAACTTCTCGTCTACTTATTAAAAGCACAGGTTGATCTCATCTGGAACGGTGGTATCGGCACTTACATTAAGGCTTCGGGTGAAACGCATGCCGACGTATCCGATAAAAATAACGACGACATTCGTATCGATGGCGATCAAGTCAGAGCCAAATCAATTGGTGAAGGTGGCAACCTTGGACTCACACAGAGAGGTCGTATCGAATACGCCCAATCAGGCGGCCTGATTTATACCGACTCGATCGATAACTCTGCGGGTGTCGACTGTTCCGATAATGAAGTTAACATCAAGATTTTGTTATCACAATTGGTCAAGGCAGAACGTTTAACTCAACAAGAACGAAATGACCTATTGGTTGAAATGACCGACGAAGTCGCTGAGCACTGCCTGTTTAACAATTATCGGCAAACTCAGATCATCGATAGCATAGAACAAGATGCCGCTTTGAATATGCACCAACACGCCAGATTTATGCGCCATCTTGAACGTGAAGGTGTATTTAGCCGTCGACTGGAGAACCTTCCAAATGATGAACAAGTCGTCGAGCGAATCGCACAAAATAAAGGGTTAACTCGTCCAGAACTATCAACATTATTGTCATATAGTAAGTTGACCTATAAAAAGGCACTGTTGGACTCGTCATCATTGACTGAAGATTGTTATAACCAATTATTGCTCGATTACTTCCCAACCCAGCTGCAACAAAAATATGCTCCAGAAATCCTTCAGCATCCATTGCGTAAAGAAATCATAGCGACGTTGTTAAGTAATATGATTACCAATAATATTGGGATCGGATTTGGTTTTCGTATTCGAGAGGAAACCGGAGCCAGTATAGAAAATATAGCTAAGGCCTATGTTGTCTGTGTCGAGATATTCGATTTAAATGACACCTGGCAGTCGCTAGAGCAGCTCGACAACATTGTGCCTGAACACGACCGTTATGAGTGCTTCCGTTCCCTCAGTGGCTTACTAGAACGCTCCATTAGTTGGTTGCTACGTAATAAGAGCGCTAATTTTGACGTCAGTCATCTAATCGAGCGTTACAAAACCGACATCAAAATATTACGTAAGGTTATTTCCAACTCGATGATTGGAAAGTCAAAGAAAAACTATATCGATTCACGTAAGCGCTTCATCAAGTACAAGCTGCCAACTAAGCTCGCTGAAGAACTAGCCGATAAAACCACATTGGCATCTGCTTTCGATATTGTCGAAATTAAAAGCAAGTTACTTAGTGATACCGAAAATACCGCAAAACTATTTTATGCCGTATCTGAGCGTTTACAGTTGCACTGGATTCGCAGCGCCATATCAAAAACAATTGTTCGTAACCACTGGAACAATCTGGCTATCGTCAACATGCGTAATGAATTACATGTTAACCAGCACAATCTGACAGAAATGATTTTACAGTCAGTTACCAATAAGGGTAACGTCACTGAGGCACTGACGTACTGGGAAGAGCATCATGCCGAAGCGCTCGAGCGATACGATAATATGGTCAATGAGCTCAGTGCAGTGAGGAACTTGGACTTCCCCGCCACTAGCGTTGCTGTATCGGAAGTCAGGCGATTAGCGTCCATTACGTTTCAGACTCAGCAAAGCTAACAATAGAGGTCATCAGAAAAAATAGACTCAATCTGGAACTAGCTAAATCATGGTTTCAGGTTGAGTTTCAATAAAGCCCAAAAATATTAAGCAATTTCCCCCGTTAACCTATGCAAGATCGAATACGAGTATTAATCACCAATAAAAGGTTACTCGACAAAGTCCACAATCAACGTCACGAACTATATGCATTTTCACCTAAAGCATGAGAAATTCTATTACCTGCGCGAGAACAGATTGCGTAGACAGGAAAAGGCGAAGCAGCCTTCCGGCATATATCATATTTAATAAAAATTATTTTGGCGGAAGGCGCCTCGTTTTCCCACCTTATTTGCTAACAAAAAACTGTAAGTATATGTAAATCGTAGCTTCTCAATAACCCGTGGCAAGTGCGGCCCGTTCAGTGATGATCTCGTGTAATGACGCAATCGTCTTTTTGCCAATACCCAATCGATCCATTAAGAGATGCCAGAATGAAATTCCCAGCTTACGACAGGTTTTTTCAGGCTGGCAAAGGTATCTCGGCAACGCCTTCCTTCATCACTGCGCGTGCCTCCACTGACTTTTCATTTCTTTACGTAATCACGGATGTCGGTTTCATGTTTTGGTCTAATAAAACAGGACACTTTAATAAGAGATAATATTTATCAACTATTGAGGTGTCGGAATGGGACAAAAACGAACGAACAGTATTCTAAAGAATATAAAGAAGAAGCCGTCGCGCTGATTCGAGATCAAGGTTACACAGTACCTGAGGCTTCAAAATCATTGGGTATAACGAGCAATATACTGTATCGCTAGAAGGATAAAATAGCATCTGACCTCGAGGGTAAATCGTTATGCACTGATGAACGAGAAGAACTGATTCGTCTGCGTAAAGAAAATAAAAACTTGCGCATGGAGAAAGAAATATTAAAAAACCGCCTAAGCGCCCACACCTCCCATCGAATAGAAACACGGGTTCAGGTACACTAAAATAGTGTCTGGACAAAGGCTGTTAGCCTTTTGGTGATTTTATTCCGTCAAAAAACATGATCTAGGGGAAGCTGCGGACCCGATATTGGTGGAAATTGTTGACCCCGTTTAGGAAAGTGATTAATCCGAGTCCCCCGCCTAGCACATCTTTTATCATTAGGAGAGTGCTCATGGCTAAGAACTAACGTACCTCAAAAGGAATGCCAGTGATTCACCCAAGTACTGCGAGAATTGATATTGGCTCACGGTTTCATGTTGCTGCAGTACCACCTGACTTACTCAAGCAACCGGTTAAAACCTTTCAAGCTTTCACATCCGATCTCCACGCGATGGCAGACTGGTTGATTCAAGCAGGTATAACGACTGTGGCAATGGAGTCGACGGGGGCGTGCCAGGGAGAAAAACAGATGTAAATGAATTAGGGTGCCTTATCCGTTATTTCTCGGTTGTCCTGCGAACCTCGCATCAGCTAAGAACCCTGGGAATTACCAGCTACAGGGAAATCGTACGAGACCGTTTTTCTAGAGCCATAGTAGGCAGCAATCTTTTAACCAAGCAGGATAACTCAGAGCCTTTCACAGCCATAACGCTGCATAAATGATAAGATCAACCTCCCAAAAAACTATAATAAACGAAGACCATAAAAAGCTACCAAAGCTAAAAGGATGGTATGTAATGAGTAATGCGTTCAAGTTGGGCCTGATACTCTTTAATCTTTGTAATGTCCTGAACGGTCCCTAATGTCGATATTGTAGTACCATCATTATCGTAAACAAATTGACTAGGTGTATCGAGATGACGCGTATCAGCCGAAGAGGTTATGATCCTGTATTCAATCTAAAATTATTTAAATTGTTCGTTAGCATCATATTCGGTTGATCTAAAAAGTTCCTCTTGATCTGGATGCACTAAGCCAAATTCTGTATCAGTGGTGGAGTCCACACATCGCTTATTTGTTCAAAGTCGTCAACGTCTATAGACAGTCAGGCAATCTCAGTGATATCTAATTTTTGTTCTATTTATTCTGTGAAATAAAGTTCACCAGTTATAATTCTGAAGACCTGCTCACACAGAAAAAAATTAATGGCTAAACTTATCTTTAAACTTAAATCGGTGCCTTACGACGAAGCCGATGATATAAAATATCTACTCACCGAAAATCAAATAGCTTTTTACGAGTCACCTGCCGGCAACTGGGAAATATCCATGCATGCGCTTTGGTTAAATGACGAAACCCAATACACTCAGGCAAAACAACTCATAGATGAATACCAGATAAAAAGAAGCCAGAATATGAGGCTAGAAACACAGCAAAAAATTGATCAAGGAGAGTATGAAACATTTATTCAACGACTTTTTAAAAAGCCTATTCAGTTTTTCGTTCCACTGACTATGATTATTTTTATACTTTATCTTTCTATCATGCCTTTTCTTGATATTGGTCGAGAGTAAGGGAACTATTTTAAAGCCTACACTCGGCGTAATTCGATCAGCCAATTAAATATCAAGCAGGCACCAATGATGGCAAACCTTAGCTTGGGTAAAATAAACGGTCGATCAAGTTAAGAGAAAATAGGCGCTACCATTGCAACATCAGTCCATGGTGCTGTTCGACAATGATTGGTGATAGCTTACATGCCGTCCGTGATGTCCCTGTCCCCAGCACCCGCAATTCGATGAATCATGACTGGTAATATGGTGCTGATGCAGCCAATCAATTTAGAGACTTAAAACTTCCGATTGACTGTAATAAAATTGCAAGCCGAGTGCCCCCTTCTTGTAATAACCTTCGAAATTTGCCTTTTGAAAGCAATAATAATCCCCAAAAAAACATGCATGCCAGTTTAATTGGAGCTAGTCGTCTGAAGTCTATTCCGGCAGGCCTGCCTTCAGTACGGCAGCCCTGAGGCTTTCACTATCACTTTGCAGCTTGTAGAGCATTTTATTCACAAATCGGTCGACTGAAAACGTAGGAATGTAGGACATAAAATCTTCAGCAATTTTTCTGGCATTTTGGGGTTGGTCCAGGTCGCTGTAAATAGTTACCAGTCTAATCAGGCTAACTGGGCTGCTGGGATCGCGCAAAGCGAGATTCTCGAAAACCAGGCTTTCGCATTTGAGCTCGCCGACACTTCGGTATGCCTCAATGCGAAACCCGAAAATCCAGATTTGTGGATAGGGGCTTAATCGCATCGCCTTTTCATACGCCTGAGACTTGCCACGTGTTCACCTGCATATGCAGTGATATAATGACTTTGATCACGGAATCATCTTTATGGCCATTAATACGAGCATTCAGCGTCAATTTGAATTTTTCCAACAGCAATGGGTCAACTACGGCAACGACTTCAAACTTGCAAACGAAAAAGATGCCATATTAAGGAATCACGCTACCGATGACGATGGGAATCCGATCGGTCGTACAGTAATCAATCACAACGAGAAGCTAGAACAACCCACGTTTATGTGCGCCGCTATGCCACGGTTTGTCAAAACCCGTGGTGGCGATTATTTTTTCTATTCCCAGCCTAACTGCATTACGCATGATAGGAGAAGGAATCATAGACCCTACCTAGGTTAAGAGAACCTTAAATAGACGTTTTAACTGGGCTGACAGGTCAACTGGCGTTCGACGATAATTGAAATTTTCCAAAACTACGCAGCCAAGTCAGATATGAGCTATCTTCAGTGAACAATTAGGTGATCACTTTTGCTATGAGAAGGAAATAGTTCAAGTAGCAATAGTATTCAGGATACACACCACTGGTGCAGTCACACTGCGATAATCCATTGTTCCTCTCCAATCGCTAGCCATGATCAGTCCGTACCAGGCTGATAATCTTCAAGAGTGTCAATATGGTCATATCGTTTCGCATCATCTATTACTTGTAATACCTCTTTATGAAAAAGGCGCAGGTCGCCTCGAAGATGCGTTTTAGCCCCATAACACCTTAGCGTGCTGCGATGGCGCCAAGTCCGATCGAGCCAAGTGGACGCGGTATCCAGTTCAGGGAATATCGACAGTCGAGTCAAAGGCTTTTAATATCGGCATTCGTCAGATATCGGCTGCCGCTCTCTTCAACGTGACCAAACACCCGAAGTATGACCGTGAACTCAGAAATCACGATGAGCTTGCCCTTAAAGCCAAGATCGCGACGTGTATACTCGCTAATGGTCACGGCGAAGTGCTTCTCGAACATCTTCTCGTTCTCACCAAACGAAAGCAGTTCGTCGAGTTTCTGAGGATCAACTTTCAGGTCTCGGATGCCAGTACTACCGGAGTGATTGAGACTCAAGTCTCGAAGCCTGAAGAGGTTGAAACTCTCAGAGATCTCATCAGTTTTATCGGCGCCACCTACGTGGATGGAGCTTACCCCACTGCTGATTCCAACTCCCGCCAAAACATCGTCAAGGTCTTTGGTACTCAAGGTGCCGTCGGGCGCAGGCGTAAGGTCGTCATTGTTGTAAGCAGACGCCAAAAATGGACAGGAAATTTTTTCTATGTCATGACGATCCTGCTAGCCCTTCAGGGTGCCTTCGCGCTTGATTTTGGAGCCCTCCTCCATATTCGATGTCGGGCTGCTGGAAATCTACACCCGCTGCTCGGCTGCCTTTTGAATGAATTGCTCGCTGCCTCTCGTAATTGATAGCGTCTTTATTTTGCCGATGTCACAGTTGGATTCGTTGTAAATGAAAATCTCGGTTTATATCCGTCTCTAGCCAGCGCGCCGGACCCTGTGAACGACGTCGAGCAGTGTATTACATTGAAACGTGAATATACAACAACGGTGCCGGTCGGAAATCGTCAGTATAGAAAATATTGATGTGCCATTCCCATCCCCCAAATACTTGAAAGGCTATCGATTGACGGGCAACAATGGCTACAACAAAGCCAACAGTTTGAAAAGATCTACGTCACACGGTTCGCTAAAAAGTGACGATCATTGAAAAAGACCATATGACCTCGTAAGAACCCATCAATATTTGAACTTTTAAAGGGTTCGCGGGCAGCTATACATGGAAAACGGCTTTTAAAGCTAAATTCCATTCTTAATCAAAAATCGTTTATGAATTTTTTGTAACCGATGGTTTTCCCAGCTAAAGATTCGGTAGTTTTAAAGAGTGTTGTCCTTTTATATTATTATATTGTATATCCAGCCCCTTATGCATCATCAGCAATAATGGCTATATTGTTATCTAGTTACATAAAAACCTCTTTTTACTTCCAGGGTGTCCTGGTTCTGTTATCTATACGAGAATAACGATTTAAGTGTTAACCAAAAAATACAGGTGCCCTAAAGAAATGCTAAAGGATGCTCTTCTTCAGGCCAAGGGTTGATATAGTGTTGTGCAATAAACGCCTCAGTCACGTCATCGATTGTCGCTGGTATGAACTGCGGATTACGATCTTTATCAATTAATAAGGCACGAATACCTTCGCGGAAATTGCCCAGGCGGGCAACATTAATTGAGAGTATTAGCTCTTGCTGGAAAACCTCGCGCAATGATAATTTTTGTGAATTAATCAATTGTTCATATACTAAAACTAAGCTGACTGGGCAAGCATACTGAATTCTTTTCACCGCCGATTTCATCCAGTTATCACCATCCTCATAGGTTGCTATTGTTTTGTAAACTTCTGCTAGTGACGACCCTGAAGTTAACGCCTGTATGATGTCACGATTTTTATCAACCTGGCTTTCTGGCCCCACTATTGTGAATTCGGATAGCAAGTCTGAAATTTGCCTGTGACAAGCTTCAACATCGACCTTCCAGTTAAGCTGTGTCAGCGCCTTTAATACTGCACCTTTCTGCCCTTCGTCAATCATATTATCCGCAAGCCCAAGAGCGACTGCATCGCTGGCATCGATGGTGGCGCCTGTCAGTCCCAGGAACAAACCTATACGCGCGGGTAATTCATTTAGAAACCAACTACCACCGACATCTGGATATAAACCAATCGACGCTTCTGGCATTGCCATACGAGTTGAGTTGGTTACTATCCGATGACTGCCACCATTACACAACCCCATGCCACCTCCCATGACAATGCCATGCGCCCAGACTACAATAGGCTTTAAGTAGGTATGAATATGGTAGTCGAGCTGATATTCGCGGGTAAAAAAATCAATGGCGTAGTGATTCACTGCATCATCACTTGCCGCCATAGACTGATAAAGTTGACGTATATCGCCGCCAGCGCAAAACGCTTTCTGACCTGCACCTTGTAAAAATACGCAGGCAATACTTGGATTAGACTCCCAATCGTTTAGTTGCACCTGTAATAGATCGATCATGTTTAGGCTAAGCGCATTCAACGAGCTTTCTGCGTTTAGCGTCGCGACTCCAATGTGCTTGCCGTTGATGCTGGTGACTTCTTCAAACAGTACCTGATTTTGCATTTTTGTCTTTCCTTAAACTTGATTCAGTTCGGTAGTTTATAGGCAACTGCACATCATAATTAAAAATTTTCCATTCTGGTTTACGCTTTCCGATGAACTCAGTGTCAATTTCTTTTTGCTCTTGAGAGCCCCAGAGCTTTAAAATAAATCCGCAGTCGAGAGCAAAGTAACAGATTAATGGTTTCTTTCGAGCTGATACAATACCGAACTTGACGTTCAAACAGTAAGAGTGCAAGTATTGTCTTAACTGACTATAAATTTCTCTTCTATTACGATCATAGGTTAACTGGGTTTGAAATGGCGCATCTTAAAAGTTTACTCTGGGCATCCCTACCCTTCTCCCTTGGGGTCGCCCTGCGGACGATCAAAAGTAATTATTCACATAGATGTGATGTATGTCATTAATGCAACAGCGATTAGTGGCCCTAACACAATGTCGAACTTAGAGTTCAAATCAATTCGCGAGCAACACCACCCATAAAAAACCCAAGCAAAGTGGGGCTATTAATGTATGGCGCGCCTAGAGTGATTCATACTAGGTACATAAGCTACTGATAAATATAAATTTATATACATCAATAACAATATTTACCACTAATACTACCACTTAATGTTAACCGTCTTTGGCATACTGAATTTAATTTAAACTCACCTGAAATTAGGCTAACTTTAGCGATATTAGTGCTGGGCCATGCTGATAACACTATTACTACTGATCGTTATGGTTCGGGTGAATAGGATTTGGAACAGTTATCAGAAGCGATTAATAAACTCCGGTCGCATAAACATCAATGATCAAAGAACTGCTCTGCGATATAGATCCAGGTGATATATTGCTATAGCAATTTCATGAAGAAGTAATTTGCGGTTTATGTTGGCTACAAGTTAGCCGGATGCCATCAGGCACTGTGGTATTGTAGGTAAACTCTGCCCAGCAATTAGATTCCTCACATGCTGTTCGAAAGTTTTCCGGTGTTCTGCATTTTGGGCAAACCATCCAAACAGAATCACCTCGCGGATCAAGCACACGGTCAACATTTATCGCCATGCCTTTCCAGTTACACTTTACACAAATGAGTTTCGTGTTCCGGATCGAGATATCATCGTCATTGTTCATTGGATAGGAAACTAAGCGTTAGATCGTAGTTCGACACAGGGACAATGAAACAGTTCATCAAGTGCTAACTGCGGCAAATATTGATTGATTTACGGTAGTGTTTAAAGGCGGTCACAGATAAACCCCAGCGGCTCCTGTGTTGTTAAGCAGTCGTCCCAGAGAGTATGTTTAACCGACAGCAAAGTACCAATAAACGGAACTTCGGGATTTTTTGCTGGCATTCTTAGTGCTACAGTCTGTATCGTCAATAGTCGGGTACCATCAATGTCAGCTCGATGTGGGCTTAGCGCAAAAATGACGTGTTTAACTTTTTACACTTTTTATGCAATACAAACAAATCTACTAGCATTTCATTCAGTCGCGACGGCAAACAGAGCAAGCCTTGAGAGAGTCGGGCGAATCTGTTGAGCGCCATCACATCGTGCCTATCTCCCTGAGCGGCGACAAAAAGAAACAGCAATTCTTATCACGCTTACTGCGGAGGATCACCTATTCGTCCATCTGCTGCTTGCTCAAATTTACGGTGGAAAAATGTGGCTGGCAGTAAAAGCAATGCTCGACTTTGAACCCAGTCAAGCAGCCTCGTACCGTCAAATCACAAACAGAAGATTTCGAAAGCAGTTTGCGTTTGTGAGGAAGCAGGTTGCACAGTTCTATTCCGATAATTATTCGGGCCAAAATAGTACAAATGCCGACTAGAGCGAGTACATGCTCAAGCATATTAACTGCGGTTATTTTACGGGAACGCGAACAGACATCGTTGATGAAACGGGTCTTTCAGGGGCGAAAATCAGTGCGCTAATTTTGGGTAAGGTGCCAACTGCTTTTGGTTGGTTTTACCCACCGATTAACCCCGAAGGTCGATTCGGATCGCTTAGAGATGATCATAGTCCTCACGCTGACAAGACGATCTATACTTTCTACCACCTTTCAGGAGAGAAATTCACAGGCACTAGAGCCGATTTCAGAAAAAGACTAGCTATGACCCTAGCCTAATTGCAACTGGGTTAGCTGAGTCCTCGCAGGATGGCTGGGCAATGTCACCAGATAAATGTTCAGCTTGGCTGGACGGTAGTCAGGATCGGGCGCAGATTCACGCGGAGACATCAGCGGACTGAAGAACCCGCGAGCCGATCAGACGGTCATTGAATTTACCCATCCTGAAAGCGGGGAAACTAAGCAGATGACGCGAGTTGAGATGACTAATTTCTTAGGTACTACGAATCAGCAAATGCAAGGCATGATGGAAGGTGATTACAGGTTGCATGGCTGGGCAACCACAAAGTTTGAGCGTAAGCAAAAGGCGCACCTATGGGCAAACCATGGCGCAAAATTAGTAATAGAAAAAGATGGGCAGCAACTGTCAGGCACTCGCACTGAATTGGCCAAAAAACTTGGTGTCAGCGTCGGAACAGTCAGCGCGTTTGCTCAAGGACGTTATAAAACCTGCAAAGGCTGGGCGCTGGTTCGCCGAATAAACAATTGAGTTTAGTAGAACCCAGCTATGAGAGAATATTAGGATTGATTGGCGCCCTCTCTTAACTAAATCACTTTGCGCAGCAGGATACTGGAAATTATTTTACCACGACTATGGCTGTTGGAAGAGCTTAATAATTGCACTAATAAGAGTCAATAACTAACGTCTGCTTTGCCGTAACCATCAATGAAGCGATGGAAACCCCATAACTGCTAATTTAAGCCTCTTTAAAGCGACTTTTGCGGTCTAGTAGGACCTATGTCAGGGTAGAATCATAGAGCCTGAAAACAAGCAAGAATCCGAGATATAACAAATGGTAGAAAGCCCAACTTAACCGAAGGGCACAAGACATAAAATTTATACTACGGCGCAGCGAACAGTCATCTTCTCGACTGCGTAGTATCCCATTTTATGTTGAGTTGCGCTGCTCTAACGAAATGCTAAGTGCCGAGTACAATGAGAATTTGACCCACTTTGCGCCCTGTGTCAGGATAGTTGTCGCCTCTAATATTTAACTAGAGGTGTTAGAATGCGAGCAAGATTTAATCCATCATTTAAATTACAAGCTGTGGAGAAGGCGCTTAGCCGAGAGGAAGGAATCAGTTTAGCTGTAATAGC
>CAXMOZ010000040.1:0-44288 GCA_964195315.1 uncultured Acidimicrobiia bacterium
TTTGTTGGTTTAATGCCAATGTTTCCAGAAAACGGCTTAACTTTTTGGCTGGTAAGCTCAGCCATCTGCTTGTTTATAGGCGGCCTATTTGCTGTTGGTACTTTTCAGCAATGGTCATTTTTGGGTGGTAAAAATGCCTAACAATACGCATCACTCCCGGCCTGCGGCCTCTGGGACGCCAAACTCGCTGCCGCGTTTTTGTCGCCCGCGTGCTTTGCGTTATGTTTTAAAGGCAATCAATGAAATCTGAATTTTATGAGCTACTTAGTAAGGATGAAACTTTTTGCCAAGCACTAGGTAGGCTTATGCTTGTCGCTAGTAAGCTCGAAGTTTTGATAAAACAATACTTAAGGTTGCAGTGTAAAGAAGTAGGTGAGCGTCAAGCAACATTAGGTAATTTGATTAAGCTCCTTAAGAAAAACAACCATCTTACTAAGAATGGCGAAATGCATTTTCAGCAAGCGAATATGCAGAGAAATTACTTGATTCATAATTTGTTTGCTTCGTTTGAAAATGAAATAGAACGCAACCTCCTTTCAGTAGAGGATTTGGTTGAAATGGATGTCTTTGTATACACACAACAAGTTAATGTGAGTATTGAAAATTTCGCATCGTACTGTGAGATAGTTTCTGAAGGGATCGACAAACATAACAAAAAAAGTCAAAAGGACGCGGCGGAAGCCGCGCCCTTGCTATAGGCGTTAGGTGTTCATCTAGTTTGGAGTCAATATGTCTTATGAGCGAATAATGGGTTTAGAAGTTACTAATGATAGTGAATATCAAAAATATCGTGAAAGTATGATCCCAATACTTCACTCCTTTGGTGGTGATTTTGGTTTTGACTTTAAGGTTAATGAGGTTTTGAAGTCGAAAACAAGTGAGCCTATAAATCGCGTGTTTACTATCGACTTTCCGAGTAAAGAAATCATGGATAATTTTTTTACTGATCCAGAATACCTAGCGGTAAAAGCTAAATATTTCCAAAGCTCTGTAAAGTCAGTTACAACTATTTCTATGCATGAAAAGAACACCTAACAAGGGTTTTCAAGTCGGACTCGTAACAGTTTTCTCGGTTCCGCTTCGCTTCACATTTTAGCAAACTATTACTCGCCGCTTAAAACGGCGTTAGTATGATTAAACATAGTTTTGAGTAGAGGCATAGTTATGGCAAATGAGATTGACGATAAGCGAGTAGTATTTGATTTTGAAATTGATTTTTCAAACGGTGGTGGCATTCAGGGGCAAGGGTTCAGACTTGATATCGAAGGTGACAATATCGACGATCAAACACTAGCTGATTACATTGTGGAAGACATGCGACTATTGATGGTAGGTGAGACGCGAATATTGAATAAGCAAATCATCTCAGAGAAACATAAACGAGTTTAGCCATGAAATTCACTGGCCAAATGGTAGTGGGTAAAAACCTGCACAAGCAAGTAAATTACATAACAAAGTCAAGCAACGGACTCCACAAGCAGTCACGCTTTTTTGTTCCAAAAAGCCCGCCAGTTTGCTACGCGCGCTGTTGGCAGCGTTATGCGAGATGATGAATTATGAAAAGAGCGTCTATAAAAACATTACTTAAAACAGCTTTGGTTCGTGTGTTTAGTTTTTCAATTGCAATGCAAGTATTTGCGAATAATTCACTTTCAAAAAAAGAAGGGACGATTATTACCCCATTAATTAATGCTTTAAGATTAACTAACAATCTAGTCAGTAACAAAGTAGCTGAAACTCTTTTGTCATTGAAAAATAGTGAATCAAGCTATGACTTACATTTGCGTAATGCCGATTTAAACTATAATCAGATAAAATCAATAGCCGAAGCAATAAAGACCGTGCATGAAAATGGAGGGCCTTCGTTACAATCATTTAGTATGAGTTATAATTCAAATTTAGGAGATGAGGGTGTCTTGATTTTAGTCAAAAATCTACCCCAAACGATTACAGAGATAGGACTTGTGAAATCTGGTATAGGTGAGAAAGGCGGAGAGGCATTAATTAGATGGTCAACAAATGCTAAACAACTTCGATGGCTGTGTGTTGAAGAAAATATACTCTCGAATGATATAAAGGACAGGTTAAGAAAGCTCGGCCAAGAAAGCAGTGATTTATTAGTTGTTTATTAATGTAAGACGTCAGTTTTTACCACTAACAGTAGCTATTAAGATTTTAGCCACCTTAATTTTGCGTCATGCCTTTACGTATTTTATGCGAGCGCTATGTTTAAGTAGTCGTTTTAGAAATGGAGTTTTGATGTAATACGTATTAATCATTCACGAAGTAAAGGGTTACCCATCCTGGATAAGACTTTTGATGAGGCTGCTTCAATAAGTAAGAATGCGGGGAACAAAGCTATCAAGTTATAAAGTATGAAAATGAATCAAATAAAACTGTTCATTTCTCAAAGTGCTCATCACTTGATAATGTAAAAGTATTTTTTGAGTCACTAGAGTTAATGGCAACCCGCGAAAGAGCAGATGTTAAATTTCGAGAGTTTATTTATCTAGAGCAAATGGGGCATGGTATGCTTTAAGAAAAAACATAACAAGGTGCTGTTGTCGGACTCACTCGCTACGTTTGTTCTGCGCAAAGCGCGGCGTTATATCTTTTCGTAACCAATATCATATTACTAATTGAGAAAAACCGATGAAATTACTGCACAAAAAAAATCTCTTCTGTTGGAGTCATTTTGACGATGATCGAAATATTGATTTTCACAGTTATCTTTGGGTGAGAAGTGAGGGTAATGTTGTTTTTGACCCACTACCATTGACTGTTCATGATGAAAATCATCTTAATTCTCTAGGGGTTGTTACTCACATTATTATTTCAAATTCTGATCATATCCGTGATTCTGAAAAACTAGCCAAATTAACGGGTGCTAAAATTTGTGGGCCATTTGGAGAGAAAGATTGTTTTCCAATTAAATGTTCAGAGTGGTTGGAAGAAACTAAAGGGTTTATTGAGGGACTGGATGTATATTGTTTAAGTGGGTCTAAGACTGAGGGTGAACTTGCATTTGTCATTGAAGGTGAAACTTTAATTACAGGTGATCTTATTCGAGCCCATAGTGGAGGTAAGCTTTGTATGCTTCCGGAAGCTAAGTTGAAAAATTCAAATAAGGCTAAAGAATCTGTAAGAAGGCTTGCTTATATCCCCGGTATTAAAGCAGTTTTACCTGGTGATGGTTGGCCTGTATTTTGTAATGGCGAGCAGGTTTTATCTGAACTTGTAGAATCTATTTGAAGGTATCACTTAACAAGTTTTTACAGTGGATTTGTGTAAGCTGTTACCTCGTTTGCCAAAGAATGCAAACAAGCCTTCATTTCACAAAAACCGCTGAGCAAGGCATTAGCAGTGAAGAAGGATATGCTAAAATACATTTGGAATGGAAGCGTTACGTCAATTTCTTTGGGACTTATAAATATTGCTCGATCCAACGTTTCTGAATTTATGGCCTTCTTCGGCCTTATAAGGGCACTAAAAATACTGCCGAGGCGTTAGGCCAAACGTATCCCGAAATGCGGCTGAAAAGGCGCTGGGTGATTCATAACCGAGCTCAAGCGCAATGCGAGTAACCGGCTCGTTATTCGCCAGCTGTTCCAACGATGAGAGAAGGCGTGATTGACGTCGCCACTGGCGAAACGTCATACCAGTTTCTATCTGAAACCGGCGGATTAATGTACGTTGTGAAAACCCCAGTTGGCTTGCCCAATCCTCTAATGAACGTTTGTCTGCTGGCTGCCTGCTTATGGTGTCAGTAATACGGCACAACCTTTTATCTTTTGGCTGAGGCAATTTCAGCGGCAAGGTATTAATGGTTTCAATTTCAGAAAACAAGAGTGAGATTAGATGCTGTTCCATACCGCGGCATGAATCTTCTGCCAGGCGCACAATGATTTCTCGCATCAATGGTGAGACTGACCATACTGAGTAATCATCCATCCCGATGTCGATACTTCGGTCAAGATAAAGCGTTCTCATTTTCACTTGAGTGTAGCAACGAATTGAATGGGTTCTGCCAGCCGGCATCCAGATAGCCCTTCCGGGTGGCACAACCCAACAGGCTGCATTACTACTGACTCGAAAAATGCCGTCTTCCGCATGCACTATCTGGTGGTGATCAGCGTGTTGGTGAGCTGTTATTATTTCTCCAGCAACATAGTTGCTGGCTAGCCCAGATATTTCTTCTATTACCCAGTTAGGCATTTAAACGATAATAAGTTTCATAATATCGACAGTATGATTCCACATTTCT
Source organism: uncultured Acidimicrobiia bacterium (assembly GCA_964195315.1). GTDB lineage: Bacteria > Pseudomonadota > Gammaproteobacteria. Next base: position 4,265 of record CAXMOZ010000040.1, read on the forward strand.
CCCTAGTCTGTCCACTCGCTCTTTTGCTCGTGGTTGATTATGTCTCCTTCAAAAATGCTCACTTATCTGAATATTGGTCACTTCCTTGATCACTATTTTTTAATGATATTTCCATTCGTTGTACTCGCTATCGCGCCGATCTGGAATTTGAGTTATGACCAGGCACTTGCTTTGGGCGCTCCGCTTTATGTTGGTTTTGCCGTCGGTACATTGCCGGTTGGTTGGCTAGGCGATACTTATAAGCGCGAGTATCTTATGGTCGCCTTGTTTATTGGGACGGGACTCTCCAGCGTAGCTGTCGCTATTGCAACAACCCCTTTCTGGCTCATGGTTGGGCTTGGTGGATTGGGTTTGTTTCTTTCTATTTATCATCCAATTGGTCTGTCAATGATAACGATGTTAAACAATCGTCCTGGAAGAACACTCGCGATCAATGGCGTCTATGGCAATCTAGGGTTAGCGGCCGCATCACTGATTTCAGCCATGCTGGCGGACCTTGCTGGATGGCGTAGTGCTTTTCTGTTGCCAGGGGTAGTGGCGTTGGTGGTTGGCGGTTTCTATTGCATGAATCTGCTATCAGACAAAAATACACAGGTAGCGGAGCCAGAAAGTAAAACCGAAATAAAACCACGAGCTACGACAGAAACTCAGGCAGTGGTCATCGTTGTCGTTATGATTGCAGCATTATTCGGTGGGATTATTTTTAATGGTGTGACTATCACGCTTCCCAAGTTACTTGAGATTCGATTAGTCGGTTCGGGGAATCAATTGTCCAGTATCGGTGCTTACAGTGCGCTAGTTTTTGCGATTGCCGCATTTGCGCAATTACCAGTGGGCAATTTGCTCGATAGATTTGGAGCAAAACCGGTTCTCTTGATATTACTTAGCTTGCAGTCGCTCATGTTGCTGATGCTTGCCAATGCGACCGGTTTTTCTGTTGTCGCGATTGCCTGCTTTCTAGTGTTGCTGATGTTTGCGCAAATTCCAGTAACCGGTTGGTTAGTTGCTGGGTATATATCGATGACCTGGCGGTCGAGAGTTTTTTCACTGGAATATGTTTTATCGTTGGGTATGAGTGCCATAATGGTGCCGATCATTGCTAGTTTGTTCGGACGAGGATTTAGCTTTTCTCACCTTTATACTGGCTTTGCGGTATCTGCGGGTATTATTCTAATTGCCCTACCTCTTTTGCCTGGATACAAATTTGGCCAGTAAGGTGCGATTTCGGTCGTGCCATAGAATGCTCTAGCTGGATTGATATGCAAGTCTCGATCAATGGCCTGTTGTTTCCAGATTTATCTTCTCTTCAAACTCTTCCATAGATAGGCGGATCAGTCGGTCTATCAATTCCTGGTAGGGTATGCCCGATGCCTGCCAGAGTTTGGGGTACATACTGATGGCGGTAAAGCCAGGTATCGTATTGATTTCGTTAACATAAATTCGATTGTCATTGGTAAGGAACATATCGACGCGAGCCATGCCACGAGTTTCTAGCGTACGAAAAGTTTCGATTGCAGTCGCTTGTAAACGTGCCAAGCAATCGGGATCAAGTGCTGCGGGAATTTTTAGTTTTGCTGCTTCGTCATCGATGTATTTCTTTTCGTAAGAGTAAAAACCATCGCTGGTGATTATTTCGCCTGCGATCGATACGATGGGATCATCGTTTCCAAGTACGGCGCATTCTATTTCGCGGCCAGTAATCGACTCTTCGATTAAAATTTTCGTATCATATTGCAGGGCGATGTCTATTGCGGGTAATAAATCCGCTGCTCGCAATACTTTAACAACACCGACTGAAGAACCCATGTTGGCCGGCTTTACATAGACTGGATAACCGAAACCCCGGCCTATTTGTTGGGGTAGTTCATCGGACAGGTCGCGACGTTTAACGCAAATATGGCTGGCAACTGAAATACCCGCGTCACGCAGTAAACGCTTGGAAACATCCTTATCCATACCAATTGCTGAACCCAGGATATCACTGCCGACACAGGGCACATTTGCCAGTTTGGCCAAGCCTTGAACTGAACCGTCTTCTCCATAAGGGCCATGCAAAACCGGGAACAGAACATCGATAGAAGCTATTGAAGTCGAATTCTGGCTGTCTATTAGCCTGCCAGTTTCTGCACCTGGTACTAGCGAGACAGCTATGTTCGATTGATTCAATGAGATTAATTGAGGATTGTCGGAGTGCAGCAAATCGATCGAATTTTCATTTAAAAACCAACCACCTTTACGGTCAATGCCAATCAAGACTGTTTCATATTGATCGCTGTCGATTGCTTCGATGACATTTCGAGCCGAACGGAGTGATACTTCGTGTTCTGCTGAACGACCACCAAACAAAATGGCCACTCTGATTCTATTTTTTTTCATAGTTGCTCTGCTGTAAATGCGTTTTCTATAGAGACAAGTTTATCGAGTTTTGGTGACTTGTATCTATATTTATTTCCTATGTACACTTGTTCAGAAAATAATCATCTTAGATCGCGCGCACAAAAAAGGGAGATAAGAATCTCCCTTTTAATGTTTAACACACCAGCCTTATGGAAACTAAGCTGCTTGCAGTTTTACCGCACAAAACTTAAATTCGGGTATTTTCCCGACTGGATCGAGTGCTTCGTTGGTTAGCAAGTTTGCGGCCGCTTCGTGATAGCAGAAAGGTATGAAAATTTCACCTTGCTTAAGTGCAGAATCGACTCGGGCAAAGGCGGTGAGTTCACCACGACGTGATTTGACCGTCACATTTCCACCGGCCTCTAGCCCGGTTTTTTCCATGTCTTGTGGACTAACATAAACAACCGGAACTGGCTCTAGAGCATCCAGTACTTCAGTACGGCGAGTCATTGACCCTGTATGCCAATGCTCAAGTTGACGTCCAGTCATGAGTATCATTGGATATTCGGCATCAGGTTGCTCGTCGGCGAGAATGGCTTTGGCCGCTACCAGTTTGGCCTTACCGCTTTGAGTTGGGAAAGTATCGACAAAAACAACACTCTGACCCGCATCATCTTCGTCTTTACAGGGATAGGTAACCGATCCCTGATCAATCAGGCGATCCCAGGTGATGCCATTGATACTTGGCATTGCACCACGCATTTCTTCATATACTTCTGAGACATGCTGATAGTTCCAGTCGAGCCCAAGCCCTTTACCGATATCACGGATAATCCACAAATCCTGGCGTGCTTCACCCGGTGTTGGAACTGCGGCGTTGCCCATCTGTACGCGACGATCGGTATTCGATACCGTACCGTCTTTTTCAGCCCAACCAGAGGCTGGTAATATGACATCAGCAAATGCGGCAGTCTCAGTAAGGAACATATCCTGAACAACCAAATGGTCAAGTGCGGCTAATGCGGCTCTTGCATGATTCAGGTTAGGGTCAGACATTGCTGGGTTTTCGCCCATGATGTACATGCCTTTGATTTTATCATCGAGAATGGCATGCATTATTTCTACCACGGTCAAACCCGCTTTTTTATCGAGCTCGGCGCCCCAGTATTTCTCAAATCGAGCATTGGCTTCTGGATTATCAACTCGTTTGTAGTCCGGGAACATCATCGGTATCAAGCCAGCATCCGATGCACCCTGAACATTGTTTTGACCCCGTAGTGGGTGTAAGCCAGTGCCAGGTCGACCAATCTGGCCGGTGATCATCGACAATGCAATTAAACAACGAGAGTTATCAGTGCCATGAATGTGCTGAGAGATGCCCATACCCCAGAAGATCATTGAGCCTTTTGATGTCGCAAATAAGCGCGCAACTTTTCGCACTTCGTCTGCCTCAACACCGGTAACAGCTTGCATTTTTTCAGGACTGAAATTGGCGACGTTTGCTTTGATCTCTTCATAATCAGTGGTGCGCTCGGCTATAAACTTGTCATCAGTTAATCCTTCATCAACAATAACATGAAGAATTGAATTCAATAATGATACGTCGGTAGACGCTTTGAATTGCAGGAAGTGTTCTGCATGACGAGCAATTTCTGTGCGACGAGGATCGAGCAGGATTAGTTTCTTACCCTGTTTAATCGCATTCTTCATGAAGGTTGCTGCAACCGGGTGATTAGTGGTTGGGTTTGAGCCAATCACTAAAATGACCTCGGCTTCTTTAACATCTTCGACCTGGTTCGATACCGCGCCCGATCCAACGCCTTCGAGCAATGCCATAACACTGGAGGCATGGCATAAGCGAGTACAGTGATCGACATTGTTAGTGCCAAAACCAACCCGTACTAGTTTCTGGAATAAATAAGCTTCTTCGTTGCTACCTTTAGCCGAGCCAAAACCTGCCAAACCGCTACCACTTAGTTCACTTTTGACTTTCTGTAAACCACTAATTGTAAGCGCCATGGCTTCTTCCCAGCTCGCTTCGCGAAACATCTTAGAAGGATCACTTGGGTCGAAGTGCTCATTGATGCCTTTAGGAATGCCTTGTTTACGGATAAGAGGCTTAAGTAAACGTTGCTTGTGATTAACGTAGTCAAAGCCATACCGGCCTTTAACGCAGAGGCGACTAAAGTTAGCCGGCCCATCTCGACCTTCGACACGAACGATTTTGTCATTCTTAACATGATAAGTGAGTAAACAACCGACACCGCAATAAGGACAAACCGAGTCTACCTTACGATCGGCTTCAATTTGATGCGCGCCGGTTGCATTGCTGAGTGCACCAGTAGGGCAGGCTGCAACACATTCGCCACAGGCCACACATGAGCTATCGCCCATGGCATCGCCAATATCAAACACGATCTCTGCATGGTGACCGCGTTTCGCGAAACCAATGACATCATTCACCTGGGTTTCACGACAGGCGCGAACACAGCGAGTGCATTGAATACAGGCGTCAAGGTTAACCGCAATAGCTGAATGTGACAGATCCGCCTTAGGTTGATGGCGTGCCTTAAAACGAGGTTTGCCAATCTCCAGTTTTTTGGCCCATTGAGCTAGTTCGTTATCGAGCGTGTAGGACTGTTCTGGCTGGTCAGACATTAATAGCTCTAACACCATTTTCTGCGATTTTTTAGCGCGTTCACTGTCAGAGCTTACCACCATGCCTGGTGTTGGGTTACGACAACAGCTGGGTGCGAGCGAGCGCTCACCATCGATTTCGACGACACAAGCTCTACAATTGCCGTCAGCACGCATACCTTCGGTATAACAAAGACGAGGGATTTCAGTACCTGTGCGTTCCGCTGCCTGGATGATAGTTTCGCCCACCAGTGCTTCGACGCTTTTACCGTTTAAGCTGAATTCGATTGTTTCGAATAGTTTGTCAGGGTTAGCAGCCATTATTTGCTCTCCTCTAGTCCCAGTTCATGCGGGAAATACTTTATTACAGATAACATGGGGTTTGGCGCAGCTTGCCCTAAACCGCAAATTGATGCGTCAACCATAACGGTTGCTAAGTCATTTAGCTGGTCGAGATCCCATTCCCCGGTTTCCATAATGTTCACTGCCTTTTCGGTGCCAACACGACAAGGCGTGCATTGGCCACAGGATTCATGGGCAAAGAATTTCATAGAGTTGAAAGCTGCTTGTTTGGCGCTATCATGATCCGACAATACGATGACAGCTGCCGACCCGATAAAACAACCGTAGGGCTGCAATGTATCAAAGTCGAGTGGAATATCGCCAAGCGACGCAGGCAAAATGCCACCTGATGCACCACCTGGAAAATAACCATAAAAACTTTGGCCGTCGAGCATACCGCCACAGTACTCTTCGATTAACTCACGCATGGTGATGCCAGCGGGTGCTAAATGGACCCCCGGCTTATTGACGCGACCAGAAACTGAAAAGCTACGCAAGCCTTTACGACCATTCCGACCCTGAGAATCAAACCACTCAGACCCTTTCTGAATCACATCGCGAATCCAATAGAGTGTTTCGCAGTTATGTTCTAGTGTTGGGCGACCAAACAAACCAACCTCTGCAACATACGGTGGGCGCAAACGAGGCATGCCGCGTTTGCCTTCAATTGACTCGATCATGGCTGATTCTTCACCGCAGATATAAGCACCTGCACCGCGGCGTAATTCTATTTCGGGTAAGTCATAACCTGACTCGCTTTTCAGGCTCTCGATAGCCAGGCGCAATACTTCGCTAACCGTAGGGTATTCGTCACGCACATAAACATAACAATGATCGATGCCGATAACATTGGCAGCAATTAACAGACCTTCAAGGAAACGGTGCGGATCGGCAAGCATGTAAAAGCGATCTTTAAAAGTGCCTGGCTCACCTTCATCGATGTTGATCGCCATCAAACGAGGGGCTTGTTGGTCACGCAAAATGCCCCACTTGCGACCGACAGGAAAGCCAGCGCCACCTAAGCCGCGTAATGCTGTGCCATTGAGTGTTTCGATAATCGCATCGCCACTGGTTTTGCCAGAAATTAAATCTTCATATAACTGATATCCACCTTCTGCTTTATAGGCGGAAAAGTCGATCGTATCAGTTGGCATGGGTTGGGTAATGGCATTCGCATCAACTGCTGTTTTAACCGTATCAACTTGAGCGTTATCGATAGTGTTTTGGCCAACAACTGCCACGGGCGCTTTATCACAACGGCCAACACAAGGTACTCGCTGAACTCTAACGTCAGAACCGAGCGTCGATTCCAGCTTAGCGATGAGTGCTTCAGAACCGGCCATTTCACAACTCACTGATTCACAAACGCGAACGGTCAGCTGCGCTGGAGCCACTTCGTTTTCTTTGACGATATCAAAGTGGTGATAAAAGCTGGCGACTTCATAGACTTCCGTAGTTGCCAGTCTCATTTCGCTAGCCAGTGCGACTAGATGTGGTGCGGATAAGTGACCAAACCTGTCCTGAATTTTATGCAGATGCTCGATCAGTAGGTCCTTTGTTCGCGACTCACTGCCCAGTAATGATTGCACTTGGAGTAGGGCGTTAATGTCAACCACACGGCCTTTGGTCTTACCTCGGTTGCGTTTGGTTTTACGATCAACCGCTTGAGGGTTTCTTTCTGCTATGGACATAAACGTTCTCTACCGCAAGGTTTAATTCAGCTCTAAAACTTTATCGAGTTTGCTTTTGGCTTTCTTAGCCGATATTTGTAACCGGTTATTTAATCTTAGGTCAGGGTGCTCGAATCTTAGTGATGATCGATGACTAAAGTGGAAAAACCTAACGAACTCACTGCCTATCGAATATTATCACTCGTTGAACGTCGCTTTGCAAAGCCCGACACTATTTCGCAGGTTAATCTTAAGAGTGCCAACACTTATGGAACGCTGGGTAGTCTCAGGTTGAAGATAGTATAGAAGTTGCCTATATTGGTGATGGCTTAAATCGACATATCCCGCCTTAGAACCGACAAATATTGCGTTAGAACTTAAACTGCTGAGGGTTGGTGGCTCGTTAGTGAAATGCAAATGTTGCTCGGCGTCCTTTTGGGCTGGTTTTGGGGGTAAGCGGTTTATGATTTAATCGGATTAAATTTGGGCTTCAGACTTGACAGCCTTTGACTTCCCAAACATCATAAATTGGTATTTGTGCTTCCGGGTTTAACTCCAAAATAAATATGACTAAATTAGAACAATTACTCACCAGTATTGAGCAGGCGGAATCTTCGGGGCATGCCAATAAAAATTGGCAGCCGGTCCATGTTGGCGAGATTAATATTCATATTAAAGCTGACGGCCAATGGTTTCATGAGGGCCGTCCGTTTAAACGCATTGCCTTAGTTAAGCTATTTGCCAGTGTATTACGTCGAGAAGGCGATACTCACTATTTAGTCACTCCCGGAGAAAAACTCTTAATACAGGTGGATGACGCACCATTTGTGGCGACTACCCTGGAGTTGATGGGCAGTAATGATCAGCAGGCAATAACTTTTACGACAACACTTGGTGATAGCATCATTGCTGATGAACAGCACCCAATTCGGGTAGAAATAGACCCAGTTACCTCGCTACCAAGGCCTTATATCCAGTTTCGAAATGGACTCGACGCACTCATTAGCCGAAGCGCCTTTTTTGACTTAGCCAATATGGCGCAACAAGTTGATCGCTGCGGGGATACTTATCTTGTAGTAAAAAGTATGGGGGTTGAATTTAGCCTGGGCATTTGTGATGAATGAATGGTTTAGTCGTCACTCACTCTTTTGCTCACCACAGACGCCCTTATGCTGATCAAAATTCAAACTATCTACTATATTTAACCTATCCCCCATTTTGGTCACGCTGTAAACTTGACTAGCATCATCTTCGAGCTATCGGGAAGTTAAACAACATGACAATGCCACAAATTCTGACCCCCGCCCCCGGGAGTAGGGTTGTCAAAGATGAAAGCGAAACCATACTTTTTGGCCAGCCACCCGAAGTGTTAAAAGGGTTGTTGCGAGAAAATATTAGTCGTTTTGACACCCTGGTTTTAACCGATATCAAGGAAAAGAATGGGTCTCTTTTAAATAATTTGGAGTTTCCATTTTATTTCTTTCTCTTCGTTGCTAAGGGTTTCGCAGAAAAACGGAAAATTAATTTGGTGGGTGATGCCGAATCGATTAGCCAGGCCCTGCGTTTGTTACGTTTTACGCTATTTGGACCAACCAGAAACGAACTTGAACAATGGCAAACATCAGCAGAGCTTCGTGAAGAATGGCTCGGTGTTTCCGATCACCTGGCGCTCAAAGATGATAGCGGTAAAGCCATTCCAATTGAAGGTTTCTTCAATCAAGTTCTTTTTGAGAATGATCTGGCTGTTGTGGGTGGTTTTGCCATTCAGCATACCGGCATTGATCAATATAGAGTCTCAAGTCAGGGTGGGGAGGTGGTCATCGACCTAAATGATGATCAACAAATTATTCCACCTTACCCAGTGCCGATGGACTATGTGCCTGGTGGGCAAATCAAAATGGGGCTCGAAATTCTAGGCGGGGCGTCTGGATTTTCGACGTCTGAACCCTGTACCGGATTAGCGCTGTGTTACAACGGCGACTATATTTTGATCGACTCTATTCCATTTTTAGATCAGCATTTATATGCGCGCGGAATTTCTAAAAATCAGGTGTCGGCAGTATTTTTGACGCATCTGCATGACGATCATTGCTCAATGTTTCCACTCATCGAAATGCCACAACGGGTCGAGGTTATAACCACTCGAGAAATTTATAACATGGCAATCGAAAAGCTCAGCTGTAATCTTGGCTGGTCTACTGATGTTGTTGATCAGTGTTTTCAGCTGGTCGAAGTCAAGCCGGGTGACACGCTGAATTACTATGGGCTTTCCATCGAAGTGCATACCACGGTGCACAGTATTCCGACGATAGGCGCTACTTTCTCGACGCTACATCAAGGCCAATACCGCGATATTTGTATTGTTGGCGATAATCAAAATATGATCGGTGTGCGCGAAATGGCGAAAGCCGGTCTTGTTCGAGATAGCACTTTAAAGAACCTCGAGCGCCTTTATACCGACGATTTCCATTTGCTAATAGCGGATGGCGGTGCTGGTGCTATACATGGCGATCCGAACGACTCTCTCCACTCAAAGGCTGAGAGAGTGGTTTTTGTTCATGTTGATGAATTACCTGAAGAGTTAACGGCTACTTTTTCGCTGGCGAGTGCCGGAAAGCGCTACACCGTACTCGATGGTGATAGCAGTATTTACACGTCTCAAATCAATCACTACCTCACCTTGTGGTTGGGTCAGCCATTGCCCAATCGCTGGATGCGTAACCTGCTCGCCGAACAATCAATCAAACGCTACAACACGGAAGACGTCATCATTGTGCAGAATGCTTCTACTCAGGGTTATGTTTACCTGATACTGACAGGCTATTGCGAAGTCGTGCGTCATGAAGGTGGCAAACGACAGTCAATAGCCACTTTGCAGGCTGGTGATATTACTGGGGAAATGGCAATATTGACTGGGTCTGGTGTCAGAAACGCCAGTGTTGTGGCGCTCACGCCAGTCACCATTTGCGTATTTTGTGAAGAGACGTTTCGCAACTTCATCGGCCAGAGCGGACTGCAAAGTCAGCTTGAAAGTCGCTGGTTGTTGCGCCCAGTGATCAAATCTCTACCTCAATATCAGCTACTGTCTTCGACGGTTACCGAAAAAATTTCACGGGTAGCTGAATCATTGTTTGTGCCTAAAGGTGAGACGGTGCAACTTGATGACTCGAATCTATATCTGTTCGTTGAAGGTGACGGAATTATAAGGTCAACCGACAACATCGAGCAAAAGGCCGATAAAGGAGACGAATTCGGTTGGCGTCCATTTACGGCGAACAATCCAGTTGAATTAGTCGCAAATACAGACTGCGGTTTATTAAGGCTCGAAGCAGAGGCTTATCGTAGTCTTCTCCATCAAGTACCCCAATTAAATTATCAAACGCGTAAACGGTTGGTCGAGCAGCAAAGCCATGGTATTGACTGGAGGCTAGGAAAAGTTGAAATCTATTAGTTTTAGCTCAGAACCTTTTTTTGTACCGATTTACTCGCCAAGATGGTAACCTTTCTACGAAATGACGTTCCATACAAAAAATGGAGATCGCGCAGATTCTATAGTTCGAATCATGCTTCAATTTGTAGTGAAAACTGGTCAGCTTAATTAGATATATGCCTTTATTAACAATTAAAAACTTATGTATCGAATTCCCAGGGCGCGAAAAGATAGAACGCGCTGCCAATAACGTTAGTTTCGAATTAAATGCCGGTGAAATTTTAGGCCTAGTAGGAGAGTCTGGCGCAGGTAAATCGACCATCGGCAATGGTATTGTCAAGCTACTCAGCGCACCTGGACATGTCACATCTGGCGAAATTTACCTTAACGACGATTTAATCTCTAATTTTAACGATAGGCAAATACTTAAAGTGAGGGGCTCGCGTATTGGATTTATTTTTCAGGATCCGATGACCTCGTTAAACCCGCTCTTTACGATCGAAAACCAGATGGTTGAAACTATCGTTAATTGCCTCGACATGAATCAGCAGCAAGCTAGTCAATACGCGATAGAGCTACTCACCCAGGTCGGCATTCCCGAACCAGAGATTCGAATTAAACAATTCCCTCACCAGTTTTCTGGTGGCATGCGTCAGCGCGTCGTTATTGCGATTGCCTTGGCAGGAAAGCCAGAGTTGATTATTGCAGACGAACCAACGACTGCGCTCGACGTCTCGGTGCAGGATCAAATCCTAACGCTGATCAAAGATCTCTGTCGCGAACATAATGTTGGATGTTTGTTAGTGACCCACGATATGGGTGTTATTGCTAATGTCGCCGACCGAGTGGCTGTTATGTATCGAGGTAATCTGGTCGAGATAGGTGATACGGCTCAGATTCTCGGTGCGCCTAATCACGAATATACTAAAAGTTTGATCAGTGCGGTGCCTCGATCGAATATCAAAACAGACCGATTCCCACTCGTTGAATATATTGAAAGCACTGAAAAAGGTCTTAAAAGTATCGATGTTTCAACTCATTGGCTAGGGCAGGGAGTTCGTCACACCCATAACGATGATTTACTCGTCATTAAAGATTTGAACTTGAGCTTCATCACTCGTGATGCCATGTTTAAACGTAATCGTCGTTATCTACAGGCGACTTCGAATGTTAATTTAACCGTAAAGCAGGGTGAGACCTACGGCCTCGTTGGTGAAAGTGGTTCGGGTAAATCAACCATAGCGCGCATGGTTGCGGGACTGCAAAAGCCGGATAGTGGATCAATTCAATTCAACGGTCTCGAACTGGTTGGCAATCCAGACAAAGTTGCCATCAAAGATGCACGCAAAGAAATACAGATGGTTTTTCAGAATCCTTATTCGTCACTCAATGGGCGTATGAAAATTGAAGATATTATTGCGGAACCGATCTTGTTTCACCAAATCGCGCCGAAACAGGACGTCAGTCAAATTGTTGGTGATTTACTCGACCATGTCGGTTTGGGTCGCCAGTCGGGTAGAAAGTATCCGCATGAATTTTCAGGTGGCCAACGCCAACGTATTTCAATCGCACGCGCTTTAGCCAGTCGGCCTCGACTGTTAATTTGTGACGAACCTACTTCAGCACTCGATGTGTCGGTTCAGGCGCAGATTCTCAATCTGTTGAAAGACTTGCAGGATGAGCTTGGTTTAACGATGTTATTTATCAGTCACGACCTGCCAGTTATCCGCCAAATGTGCGACCGAGTCTCTATTATGCGTCACGGAAAAATCCTCGAAACTGCAGAGAGCGAGCAGTTTTTTGAGCATCCTGAAAATGCCTATAGTGCCGAACTACTGAGCTTAATGCCTCGGTTTGATAATATTTACGAAACAAGCTGAATTATATTTTTGGCGGCTTTTGTAAAAACCGTCTACTCACATAAATAAATAAATTACTAACGGAGAAAACTAGAATGAAAAATAAACTGCATTTAATAGGTGGTCTGTTTTGCGCGGGAATGCTTGCGTTTACAGCTGCCGATGCAAAAACGCTACGTTTAGCGTATGACGCTGACCCAGTTACACTCGATATACATGAGCAGTTATCTGGTGGTGTATTGCAACTAGCTCATATGACTTTTGATCCATTGATCCGTTGGACAAAAGATCTAGGTTTCGAAAACCGTCTAGCCACAAGCCACGAACGTCTGAATGACACAACGGTTCGATTTAGCTTACGTAAAGGCGTTAAGTTTCATAGTGGCAATTCAATGACTGCAGCTGACTTTAGCTGGACCTTTGATCGTCTCAAGCGTAGCCAGGATTTTAAAGGTATTTTTACTAACTTTAGTGCACTAAACGTGATTGATGATTACACCATCGATTTAGTGACTACTGGTCCCTATCCTCTGGTATTACATACCGCGACTTATATTTTCCCAATGGACAGCAAGTTCTACACTGGCACTGATAGTAATGGAAAAGATAAGGGCGAAATTGTAAAGAACGGCGCATCATTTGCTTCGACTAATATTTCAGGTACTGGACCTTTTACAGTCACCTCTCGCGAGCAAGGTGTGAAAATCGAATTCGAGCGTTTCGCTGATTATTGGGATAAGAGCTCTCCTGGCAACGTTGATAAAATTGTATTCACACCGATTAAAGATGAGCAAACTCGTGTTGCAGCATTGTTATCTGGTGGTGTTGATATGATTGCGCCTGTTTCTCCAAATGATTTTGGCCAAATTCGTAACAGCAGCAAAGCTGACCTAGTCACTAAAGCTGGCACACGTATCATCATGTTTCAAATGAACCAAGAGCGTCGTGCAGAACTGAAGGACATTCGTGTTCGTCAGGCGATCGTGCATGCGGTTAATAATGAAGCTATCGTGAAGAAAATCATGAAAGGCTTTGCTACAACTGCCGGTCAAATGAGTCCTAAAGGATACCTTGGTTATAATCCAAAGTTGACACCACGTTTTGACCTTGAAGAAGCACGTAACCTGATGAAAGAAGCGGGCTATGAGAATGGTTTCACCTTAACCATGATGGCACCTAATAATCGTTATGTGAATGACGACAAAATTGCTCAGGCAGTGGCAGCCATGCTGTCAAAAATCAACATCAAAATTGATCTTCAAACTATGCCTAAAGCACAATACTGGCCAATGTTTGACGACCGTGCTGCTGATTTAATGATGATTGGTTGGCATTCGGATACTGAAGATACCGCTAACTTTCATGAGTTCCTGACTATGACACCTGATAGCGAATCTGGTATGGGTGCCTACAATGCCGGTAACTACAGCAACAGTTTTGTTGATGAAACCACAATGGCTGCTAACCAGGAAACTGATCCAGCCAAACGCGCTAGCATGCTGCAAGCAGTAGAAGAGCGTATTTATCAGGAAGCTGGTTTTGTTCCATTACATTGGCAAAATCTGGCGTGGGCTGCTCGTAAAGGCGTTAACATTGAGCCTATCGTTAACGCGATGAACTTCCCTTATCTTGGCGACCTAGTGATCAAATAATTGATCATCAAGTAAGTCATTGACTATAGGCTGCCCCGAGATTAAAGCGGGTCAGCCTATCTTTCACCTAACTGTTATTCGAATCCTATGCTTCAATTTCTATTAAAGCGCTTATTTCAGGCCATGCTTGTGATGTCGATTATCAGTATTGCCTGCTTTGCCATTCAAGACAGCCTGGGTGATCCAACCCGAGAAATGGCAGCTAATTCTATATCAACCGAAGAACGCGAATTACTTCGTGAAGAGCTCGGTTTAAATGATTCTACCATTGTCCAGTTTGGCCGTTTTATGGGCCGTGCCTTACAAGGAGATTTAGGCAACTCCTACTTCTTTAAGGAACCGGCAATGACCGTCATTCTTAAAAAACTACCTGCAACTTTAGAGCTCTCATTCGCAGCCTCTATACTTATTATTGTGATGTCGATTCCGCTCGGTGTCTTTTCTGCTATCCGACCTCGCCACTGGTTTAGTCGTTTAACGATGGCGATTAGCGTCATTGGTATTTCGATTCCGGTATTCTTAACCGCGCTTGGATTAATATATATCTTCTCAGTCACACTGGGTTGGATGCCATCATTTGGTCGTGGTGAAATTGTGCATATCTGGGGATACTGGAGCAGTAACTTTTTTAGCGGTGATGGCCTGCTGCATATCATCATGCCAGCGGTAGCTTTGTCATCAATCATGCTGCCGCTTTTCATTCGGCTGGTTCGTGCTGAAATGCTGGAAGTACTTAGCTCGGAATATGTCAAATTTGCTCGCGCCAAAGGACTTAGCCCGTTCAAGGTCTATATGAAACATGCGCTCAAAAATACTATGTTGCCAGTCATTACCGTCGGTGGTGTTCAAATCGGCATCATGGTGGCTTACACCATTCTGACCGAGTCAGTATTCCAGTGGCCGGGTATGGGTTTTATGTTTCTAGAAGCCGTCAATCGATCTGATATTCCGTTAATCACCGCCTATATCATGTTTGTTGGTTTCTTGTTTGTTGTTGTGAATACGTTGGTTGATTTGCTTTATGGCGTCATCAATCCAATGGTCGATCTGGTGGGTGGCAATAAATGAGCCAGAAAAATATGAGTAATCCAGTATCGAGATGGCAACGCATTAAACAGTCAGATTTATTCTACTATTACAGTCGAGATAAAGTTGCCATTGTCAGCAGCGTGGTTTTCTTGACGCTGGCTGTACTCGCGTTATTGTCGCCGCTCATTGCACCATTTGATCCCTATGATCTGCGCCAACTCGATTTAATGAATTCGGAATTACCACCCGTCTGGATCGAAGACTCTGACTCACGTTTCTTATTGGGTACTGACGATCAGGGGCGTGATCTTTGGAGCACCATTCTGTATGGCATGCGTGTGTCGTTGATGATTGGTATCTTTGCTGTTTTATTTCAAGGCACGATAGGAATCACGGTCGGCCTAGTGTCTGGTTATATGGGTGGCAAGGTCGATAGTGTTTTGATGCGCATTGCCGACGTACAGCTGTCCTTCTCGACGCTAATGGTCGCGATTATCGTGCTTGCTATCGTCAAGAGCGCCTTCGGTGGAGAAGACTACAATAACTGGGCGATGGTGATCTTGATACTAGTGATTGGATTATCCGAGTGGCCGCAAATCGCCAGGACGGTCCGCTCATCGGTACTCGCCGAAAAAGAAAAAGAATATGTCGATGCTGCTCAGGTGATGGGGTTTGGCCCAGCGCGAATCATGTTCAAGCACATTCTGCCTAATTGCTTATCGCCTATTTTTGTTATCTCTACCGTACAAATTGCGAATGCCATTATCACCGAAGCTGGTTTATCATTTCTTGGTCTCGGTATGCCTGTCACCGAACCTAGTCTTGGATCATTGATTAGCATTGGTAAAGAATACCTGTTCTCAGGTTCGTGGTGGATCACCCTGATCCCAGGCATATTCTTGATCGTCATTGTGATCACCATTAATTTAATGGGTGATTTTCTACGTGATGTGTATAACCCCAAACTATATAAAGATTAGCGGGTTAACCGAGTGACCTTGCTAATCATTATTATCGGCAGGCAGGTTGGTGTCATAACTTAAACTGCTCTACGGCTTTTTGTAAATCAGTTGTCAGGTTATTAATTTCTTCACTGACTTGCCTCGTTTGTTGTGCGCCTTCGGTGTTGGTTTTGGCTATTTCTCGAATGGTTGAAATACGTTGACTGACTGATTCGGTTGCTTCGCGCTGTTTGCCAGTTTGCTGTTCGATTTGTTGATTTAGTGTAGTTACCTGGCCAATAGACTCGACGATACTCTGTAATGCCTCGGTTGTTTGAGTCGCTCTATTAGTGCTTTTCTCACTCTGTTCAAGCCCGTTATTCATCGCTTCTACGGCGTTAGCGGCACAAGTGTTGAGGGTGTCAACAATCTGTTTTATCTCTGTTGTCGATTCTTGTGTGCGACTCGCCAGAGTGCGCACTTCGTCGGCGACCACGGCAAAACCACGACCCTGTTCACCAGCGCGCGCGGCTTCGATAGCGGCATTCAAGGCAAGCAAATTGGTTTGTTCGGCAATGCTGCTAATCACATTGAGTACGCTGCCGACATTGGTGCTGTTTTGCGCTAACTCCTCGATGACTTTGGCGGCACGATTGACTTCATCGCCCAATTTACCGACGGATCTGGTCGTTGAATTAACAATTTCATGACCACTATTGGCGTGCTCGTTCGCGGCCAGGGCTGTTTTATTGGCTGCATCGGCATTGCTGCTCATTTGCTGAACAGTATCCGCCATGATTGAAATTTCGGACGAGATATTATCAGTTTCGATCATCTGCTTCTCGATGCTTTGATAACTATGCGCGCTGATGTGGTCGATGCTGGCTGCTGCTTCCGACAATGTGACGCTATTGCTGGCAACTTTGCTGACGATGCCGTGAATTTTGCGTAACATTTTGTTCATCGAATTAACAATATCAATGGTGATGTCGGATGCATGGCCACTTATTGTGAAAGAAAGGTCGGAGTGTGATTCGATGTGGTTGATCTCTTCTGCTAATTTATCGATTGGGCGAACCAATCGAGTGGTAAACAGCCAGCCAAATAAAACGGAAACAGCTGTCATAACAATGGCGGCGATAGCCGACAGTTTGATGAGACGGTCGGATAATTGATCGACCGAAGCGTTTGCCTCGCGCTCTTCAATTTCAGTCACAACAGCCCAATTGAGGTTTGGTATATTGAGTGGCGCGTAGGCAGATAAAATTCGTTCATTTTTTGCATTGAAGTAAATCTCTGATCCACTTTCTCCCGCTAAAGCTTGCTCTAGACCAATGCCACCGTGATATGACTCGATTCGTCCGACAGTGGATTGCGTTGCTCGAATGGCATCAATGGTTGCAGTATCTGCGCCGTCACTTTGTAGTTCTCTAATATAATCTTCAGGGTTTTCTACAAATGCCCGCTTAATACTGCGCATCACTTTATCTGCTCCGACTAGATAAGTTTCCCCGCTGACACCGAGGCCGATTTTTTCCCATGAATTATCATTAGTCATGATGCTATTAATAGCATCACTGGTAAGTTGAAAAATAAGGATACCCGCAGGAAAGCCGCCAGATAATATTTTTGTCGATAAAAATGCAGCTTGCTGATTAAAAGCGGGTGCGTAGGGTGAAAAGTCAGAGTTGAAAACGGATGTACTATAGGTCGAATTTACAGCTTCGTTAAAGGCTTTGGTCAACTCAGTATTGGCAAATTCAGCACTCGTGAGTGAAGTGCCCAGGTCATAAGATTTACGAACTGTGTAGAGTATCGTGGCATCTTCTGGGCTCACCAGATAGATATCGTAAATGCTATTTGTTTGCATGTAAGAGAGAAATTTCTCGTTCATTCGCGCGTGCATTTCAGAGTATAAACTTGAATCGCGCGGGTTATGGAGCTTGTACTTTTCGTTAGTCGGGTTTTCGTTTTTGACGATATAGGTGTATTGCAGTAATGCAGCGTTATCGGATAACGAATCAACGTGAGCTTGAACTGCGAAGTCGGGATTTGGACGGTTCTCATTAAAATAGGCTAACAATGCTTTGCGAGCATCTGCGACGCCTATATGCTTGAATTGTTCTGAATACTCGGAAAAGCCGTATTCGAAATCAAGGATTGATTCTGTCACTGTAGCGCTGTTGGAGAAGCCTTCAATTTGGTTGCTGAAACGCACCATATACTCTTCAACCTGGCGACCCTTAGTGTCGCGTAGCGTATTGAGTTGGACTTGTGTCTGTGCAATCAGGAGCTGACTAGCAGAGTCACTCGAAACCCAGGTGCTAATTGTGATCGACACGAGCATCGGTATGGTGGCGAGTAATGTTAGTCCAATTAGTAATTTCAGTTTAACTGTCATTTTTGGTTTCTCATTTGAGTATTGTCGATATGATTCGCACGCCTTACTTCATGTATCGACAAGGGTTGTAATTTCATTAAGAATTAACTGTAGTAGAAAACAATAAATTGAATGGAAAAATGAACAATTCAGTTAATATCACTTGAAACCCAGAATAATTAAATAGCCGGTCTTTAAATATGTCCGAGAATAAATTCGAAAAAGAATTCACCGAGAGTCATTTTTGGGACAAGGTGAAAAGCTATGCGAGGGTGGCAGGACAGAGTGTGTTGGAACCAGCGTTAACGCTATATTTCGTCTCGAAAGATTCAGCGACGCCGACCTGGGCAAAAACTGCAATTTATGCTGCTTTGGGCTATTTTATCTCGCCGATTGATGCGATTCCGGATTTAACGCCATTAATTGGCTACTCAGATGATCTGGGTGTTTTGGTTGCAGCGGCATCGACGATTATTAGCTATATTAAAAAAGAGCATAAAGAGAATGCAAAGAAGACATTGAAGCAATGGTTTGACTGAATGTTTTTTTTGAATGGGCATAAAAAAGGGCAGAAATAAATTCTGCCCTTTGTTAAAACAAGCCAGTTATTACAACTCGCTATTACAGCAATGAAAGGTTCTAGTTAGAACTGGTTCATTGTGTTGTCTTTACCTGATGCTTTTAGAGCTGCTTCACCAGCGAAGTATCCCTTATGGTCGTCACCCATGTCCGAACCGGCCATGTTCTGATGCTTAACACAGGCGATACCATCACGAATTTCGTTGCGTTGTACGCCGGCAACATAACCGAGCATGCCCTGGTCACCGAAGTATTCCTTAGACAGGTTGTCGGTAGACAGTGCGGCTGTGTGGTACGTCGGCAGAGTGATCAAGTGATGGAAGATGCCTGCTTCACGTGAAGAGTCAGCCTGGAAGGTACGGATTCTTTCATCGGCAGTTTTTCCCAACTCAGTTTCGTCGTATTTAACATCCATTAAGTCTTTGCGATCGTAAGTAGACACGTCTTGCCCCGCTTCTTGCATGGCGTCAAAAATTTGCTGACGGAAGTTAAGAGTCCAGTTAAACGACGGACTGTTGTTGTAAACCAGCTTAGCGTTTGGAACCACTTCACGAATACGCTTAACCATGCCGCCAATTTGCGAAATATGTGGCTTCTCTGTTTCGATCCAAATCATGTCTGCGCCGTTTTGCAAAGAGGTGATGCAATCGAGAATACAGCGATCTTCACCCGTGCCAGCACGGAATTGGTAGAGGTTAGAAGGCAAACGTTTAGGACGAACCATCTTGCCGTTCTGGTTAATGATAACGTCGCCGTTGTTCATGTTTTCAGCTGAAATTTCTTCGACATCAAGGTATGAATTGTAAAGGTCACCCAAATCACCAGGCTCTCGTGAAACAGCGATTTGCTTGGTAAGGCCAGCACCCAATGAGTCAGTTCGGGCAACGATAACACCATCTTCAACACCTAACTCAAGGAAGGCATAGCGACAGGCATTGATTTTTGCGAGGAAATCTTCGTGAGGTACGGTTACCTTGCCATCCTGATGTCCACATTGTTTTTCATCAGAAACTTGGTTTTCGATCTGCAAGCAGCAAGCGCCTGCTTCGATCATTTGCTTGGCCATTAGGTAAGTCGCTTCGGCGTTTCCGAATCCGGCGTCGATATCAGCAATGATTGGAACAATATGAGTTTCATGATTGTCGATTTGAGACTGAACATCAGCTTCTTTTACAGTGTCGCCAGTTTCACGAGCAGCATCTAGTTGGCGGAAAAGGCCGCCCAATTCTCTTGCATCAGCCTGACGTAAGAACGTATAAAGCTCACGAACCAGGTCGGCTACTGATGTTTTTTCGTGCATAGATTGGTCAGGTAATGGGCCAAACTCAGAGCGAAGTGCTGCAACCATCCAGCCTGATAGGTAAAGATATTTTTGTTTAGTAGTACCGAAGTGCTTTTTCACAGCGATCATTTTTTGCTGTGCAATAAAACCATGCCAGCAGCCTAATGACTGTGTGTATTTTGAAGAATCTGCATCATATGCTGCCATATCGGAGCGCATGATCTTAGAGGTGTACTTGGCTATTTCGATACCAGTTTGGAAGCGGTTCTGAGCGCGCATACGAGCGGCTGATTCAGGGTCAATCGCATCCCAGGCACTACCGGCAGCTGCTCGGGCGCTTGTGATTGAATCGATATCATTCTGGAGTTTTGTCATGGTCTATGCTCTTCAAAGTATAAAAAATCGGCTTTGCTGACGGTTGCGTCAGCACTCAAAAATTATGAAGATGATGATAATGGCTAACAAACTATAATAGAAATAAATGTAGATTATAGTTATTATTCATTTTATGAATATTGGGCGAGTTGATCTTAATTTATTAACCTATCTGGATGTGCTGTTACGAGAAAAAAACGTGACTCGTGCAGCAGGTCAAATGGGTATCAGTCAACCGGCTATGAGTAATAGTTTAAGGCGGTTGCGGGTCATGTTTGATGACCCATTGTTGGTTCGCACTAGCGAGGGAATGACACCAACGGAGCGAGCGGAACAATTAAAGCCGGTGATTCGAAGTGTATTGTCCACTATCGATTTAGCAGTACAACCACAAAAGTCGTTTGATGCGGCGTCTTCTGAGCGCGTATTTCGTATCATGGCCAGTGATTATGCTGAATCGACTTTGCTACGGCCGATACTGCATCAGTTGCGTCAGGAAGCTCCTGGCGTGACCCTGGATATTATGACGCCCAGCGATGTCAGTTTTCTCGATGTTGAGCAGGGTAAAGTAGACATGGCGATCAATCGTTTTGACGAAATTCCTGAGTCATTTCACCAGCAGACAATCTGGAGTGATAGTTTTGCTTGCCTGTTCAGTGTCGATAATCCAATCCTGAACGACTTTTCTCTCGACAGTTATCTGCAAGCACATCACATTTGGGTGAGCAAAACTGGAATGGGTGTTGGTGTCGGCATGGACCCGGATGATGTGCAGCACCTGGGTTGGGTAGATGAAGCGTTAACCGGTATGAATAAAAAGCGCCGGATCAGTGTTTTCACTCGGCACTACCAGGCCGCTATGTTGCTCGCGGAAGAAAAGGACTTGATCGTGACTATTCCAGCCAGGGCTGCCAGAATGCAAAGAAATAATCCACGTTTAGTGATTAAACAGCCGCCGTTTCGTATTCCGATGATAGATTTGAAAATGGCCTGGAGTCCTTTGTTGCATAACAACCCATCCCATCAGTGGATGCGGCGTTTAATCATTTCTGTCGGCCGTCAACTGAGCGATTGAGAGCACCTATTGGTATTTTTGCTGAAAATTAATTTAAATCATTTAGGAGTCTTTTTTTGTCTCTCGTTCTATTCCTAATCGTCGTAACATTCTTTGCCTATCGTGGATACAAAAAAGGCTTGTTCAAGTCGATCGTAAAAGTTTCAAGCCTGATCGCAGGTTATGCTGCAACTATTTTATATATCTCACCTGTTAGCTCAATTCTTGAAGTAGAGTTTCAATTGAGCGCTATCGTTGCTTTTTTTATCGCGTCGACGGTTTTATTCATGGGCGCATTTTTATTCGTTAGCCTGCTGTTTGGTTTTTTTGGCAAGTTATGGCCTAAGGAAAAAGGCAAATCAGCCGTGCCAGCCATTGGTGGTGCTGTAATGGGTGCATTGGTTGGAACGCTAATAGCGATTGTTTTAGTCTGGGCTTTTACTGTTGCAAATAACATGAGGCCTGTGGCGCCAGGTCAGGTACTGATAGCAAAACCGTCAAGTCTGATAGAAACGATGGCTAAGCATGTGGTGAGTCGAGTGGCAGAAATTGTCATGTCGGCTGCATCTACCAGCTCAGAAGTGAAGAGCTTGAGTCAGGCCATGATCACAAAGCCTGGCGAGGTTTCGCAACAAATTCAACGTTTAACTAAAAGTTATGATTTGACCACCTTATTTGGTGATCCCAATAATCAGGCCGTATTGGATAGCGGGGATGCTAGCGCAGTACGGCAGTTACCTGCCTTTCAGCGCTTGATTGAAAATCCAGATATGTTAGGTCTTGCAAAATCTGCAGGGATGTTTGGCGAGACAGGTGACGATATCGAAATGGCGAAAGCGGCTCTCGCGGCTCAGACGACTAATGTCTGGGGGCGTGTTCAACAAGTCAAAAATAATCAGCGAGTTAACGACATTATGAATGACCCCAAATTTGCCTCGAGCTTGAAATCAGGGAGCCCGATTGATTTATTGACCAATTCAAAATTACTCGAATTGGTCAATATTATTTTTGCCGATAAAAAACTACGCAGTGGATCAGAGTCTTCGGCGCCCCAGCAACCATCACCTGACATCGTGAAAAAGGCTGCAAAAATCTATAGTTGGACTGATGATCAGGGTCAAATTTTTTACTCAAATATTGACCCTAAACCTTAAGCCTAGATTCCTCTAATCTGGCTGGAATCAACAATCTGTATTAATGAAAACGATCAGGGTTAAACGCTGTTATATCTAAGCTCAGTGGTTCATTATTGAGGAGTTCTGAAATGAGTTTTCCAGTAATACCCGCCAGAGTTAGTCCAAGATGATGATGCCCAAATGCGAATAGTATATGATTGGATACTGAACTATGGCCGATGACTGGCAGCGCGTCAGGCAGGGTTGGTCTAAAGCCGAGCCACTGCTGATCGGGTTGATTCGGCAGATCAAACATCTCGCCTCCCTTTCTGGCTATATAGTCTAAAATTTGTTGATTCTTTTTTGGGTTGTTACCCGCTATTTCGACGGTGCCAGCGAAGCGCAATCCTTCATTCATTGGCGTTGCGTAGATGCCAGCCTGGTTCCAGGCGACTGGACGGTTAACGCTAGACTGTAGGTTCGCATATTGAATGTGGTATCCGCGCTCGGTCTCTAATGGCAAGTGATTGGCTCCCGTACCTTTGATTTTTTTCGAGAATGCGCCAGCCGCAATAACAACATGGTCGACTGTGAGCTGGTTATCTAAGCCATCCAGTTTTAGCTTAACGATTTCGCCATCGGGTATAGCTTCAAGTACCCGTTGATTCAAATATTGCCCCTCATTTTTGAGGAAGCTATTAAAGTAATTGGTGCACAAAGATTGTGGGTTTAGGGTCTGACTCGCTTTTTCGAACAGGATGCCTTTTTCAAAAATGGGTTTGAGATAGGGTTCAAGTTGCTGAATGGCAGCGCGATCAAGTTCGATATACTCAGAACCTTGTTGCCTGCGTATTTCGTTGGTAGCGCGAGCGGACTCAAAGTCAGCCAGTGTGCTGTAAACGTGCATGCAACCCTGCTGAGACATTAGGCCTTGTGATTCGCTGAGTTCAACCAATGGATTCAACCCTTGATAAGATTGCTGCAAAATCTGACCGAGGTTTTCAGTGATTTTTGAAACACGTGAAGGCCGGCAGTTTGATAAGAATTGTAATAGCCAGGGTAGGTGGGTTAATGCATAGAAATGATTAACCGTCAGCGGACTATTTTTAGAAAATAATAATGACGGTAATCGTTTGAAAATATCGGGGTTATTGACCGGTATGCAGCCATAGTCGGCGATAGTGCAGGCGTTACCCGAGGAGGTACCTGAACCGGGTGGTTCTGGATCGATCAAGGTGACAGTAAAACCTTTTTTCTGTAACCACAGCGCGCAGCTTAAACCGACGATACCGGCGCCTACAATGGCGACCCTGTGTTGATCTTGCATTACCTGCTTACCTAAAATACTTTAAAGATGACGCTAATGTAGCGAGAACTCCGGTTAGACGCGAGCTAATTTTTCACTGAAATGTTATTCGCTTTTAGCCGGTACTGTCTGGGTGAGATTCCAATCCGTTTTCGAAATGCGCGAAAGAAAGCAGTCTCGCTCTGGTAGCCTAATTGATCCACTATATGGCTAATTAATAGAGTGCTAGTTTCTAGCAAACGACAGGCTAAACGCATACGCCACTGGGTCAGATATTCACCCGGTGGACAACCGACGGTTTGGCGAAAGTGTTTATTGAAAGCAGTACGAGACATACCGGCTAACTCGGCGAGTGATTCAGTACGCCAAAGTTGTTTAGGGTCGCGATGCATGGCAGTGATGGCACGCGCGAGCCGAATATCAGACAATCCCGCCAATACACCAGACTCGACTTTTTGATTCGCCATTAAAAAACGCAATACATATACTAGCAACACCTCGCCAAGTCGATCGAGCACAGTTTCCTGTCCGCAACGCTGCTGCTGGCTTTCCTGCAGTAGTAATTGAATAATTGGATTGAGCGTTTGACGAGCGGTGTCGTCGTGTTTGATCTTTAAAATAGGTGGCAGCATATCGAACAAGGGGTTCAGTTTCACTGGACCAAACTTGAGTTGACAGCACAGCAATTGAAATTTTTCACTGTCAATGGTGATATGGCGATGAGAATCTTGCGTTATCCAGATCAAATCTCCCTGCTGTAAAAAAATATCAGCCTGACCTTCGATAGAAATATGTGCATTGCCGTGATGCACAATAGAAATGGTTGAAACTGCAGGCAAAATTAAATCTGACTGGTCACAAATCAATAACTTGATTTGTTCCGTCCTAGGGCTGAATAATTCAAGCAAGGAGGAAAGGCGATCCATAATTGTACGATAAGATAGTTTTTATGGTTTATAGGTCTCTAATTGTACAGACGATTGCGATATATTGACAATCAAAATTAGCATCACGATAAGTTCATCAAAACCTACTCGCCACAATAAATAGGAAACTAAAATGATAGTATTGAAACCCCGCCAGTCAGTACCGGCACTGAATGTTGAAACGTTACAAGGACCCTGGTCCCTGTCCGATCAATCACCCGAAAATTTCACCATGGTCGTTTTTTATCGCGGCTTACACTGCCCGTTGTGCAGCAAATACTTGAAGGAGCTAGATAAACTGGCTTCTGAATTTGTTGAGGCAGGTGTGTCAATTTTAGCATTAAGCAGCGATGACAAAGCACGTGCCGAGCGAACTCAAACGGATTGGGCGCTGGAAAATATAAGTTTAGGCTATGGTGTCAGCATTGAGCAAGCACAGGCATGGGGTTTACATCGTTCAGCCGGTAAGGGTAAAACCTCGATTGGTATTGAAGAACCTGCAGAATTTAGTGAACCTGGTTTATTTCTGGTCCGTCCAAATCAAACTCTATATTGGAGCCAGGTGAGCACAATGCCATTTGCACGCCCACATTTTAAAGAGGTCTTAGGTGCCTTGGGCTTTGTTTCAGCGAATGACTATCCTGCGCGTGGCGAACTGGTTTAAGTGTTGCCAACGGCACCCTATTTCATAGATGTAATACTTAGTTTGAAATAGGGTGCTATTAGGTTAATTTTTTTTCAAATGTCCTTTTTAAGATGGCTTCTAGAGTGGGGTTCCGTTTCTATCTAAAGCGATGAGACGTAAAGCATCTGGAATGGCATCTGAGGTAGCAGGGACCCAGGGTGCTAGACATGTACGGCTCTTGACACAGGGATCTGTTAGGGATTTCATGAACTCAACAAGATCGGCTACATTGCCTTCCGTAAATGCCACATCTCTATGCACATTGCTTATATTGGCGGTACGGTTTGCTGTTAATTGATCTAAAGCAAACTGCGTATTTGTTAGCATGTTAGCCGTTTGAATATTTGAATCCAGCTGATTAACATCGTAGTTTGAAATGGCGCTGCTCGGGTTGAGCATATACGGGGTGACTGCCTCGAGTGATGTATAGTCACCAGCATGGCCCCAAGGCCCGTTACTTCGACATTAAGCAGGATAGATGTGCGAAACGCATATTTATCTGATGCTATTTCGCTTTCTCTAAACCGACCAAAGTCATCGTTAGTTAAAGTGCCATTGTTGTTACCTTTGCCACGACCAATTTGTGGTGTTGCGAGCACATAATATTTTTCGTCGGTATAAAATTCGCCTGAATGGCAGGATGCGCAATTAGCGCCACCATTCGATATATCGTCAAAGAAGAATATTGCACCACGCTTTGCCGACTCACTAATGGCTGTCTCATTACCTTCAACATAATCTTTCCAGGGCGTATCGATGAATATTTGAGAGCGTTCGTATTCGGCGAGAACGATTGCAATTCAATCATAAGAGATTGCGGGGTCAACAAAAGCGGTTGAAAACTGAGCATCCCAGCCCCCAAAAGCATTCATCTTTACTTCAAATACTTCTCATCAATGTAAAAACTCTTGATTGTGTATTTTCAGTTGAAAAATGGAGGTACTAAAAAATAGGGTCTTAGATCAATCCATGGTTTTAGTCGGATTTACAACCGTTTTTTGATTTAGAGGCGTGAATTGGCTCCCAAACATTAATTGATGTTGAACTTTTTCAGTTGTAAGCTGTAGCGAAGCTAGAAGGCATTAGTTGGCTGATTTTATGATTGAGATTGGTTTTTCGAAGCTCATTAATCTGGTTAAGTGCTTTGAGAAAGAAGTTGGATATTAGGGGCCCTTTTTTACAGCGGCTAGAGCGCGATTAAAATTGATAGCGCTCTATTGTCGATTCCATTGCGTTGATATCGATCAAAACCAGCGCTGACTGATTGGTTTGGAAGTCATCAGAATGACTTCTATTCTTTTTGATCTCATAGCGATACTCTGTATTATTTTCGGCGATTCGAAGCGACCCTTGTTTCATCTTTAGAGAGACATTTGCTTGAGGTCGAACGATAACAGCGCTAGCCTGAATGATGTTGATACTGGCTGATTGAATAGGTAAAAATATCAAGCAATGGTTGTGACGAATATCTAGCTTGCCCTCAGTTGGGTCTATCTTAGGATTTGCACCCTTGCACTTCCAGATAATTTTATCTTCACTATGCCAGTAGATGCTTGCCTGTGATTGTTCGAGGTTCACTTCAACTGATTGCGACATCTCTTCTGTGGACCAATCTGCACTTTCAATTTGTAGTTGCGGTGACTGTTCGTCAGCGAAGTTAAAATCATCCTGAGACAGGTACCAAACAGAAATAATGGTCACTGTAATAACAAAAACGGTGCTAACTCCGATAGACAGTAGCAAGCGTTTTCCCCAAAAAGTAGCTCGGCCTACAATAGGTGCAGTAATTGTTGCGCCATCAAGATATTGCCTTGCGAGCTCTACCGGCGCTCCAAACTGCTCTAACAGGGAGTAATCATTATTGCCCGACTCGTCCGCATGGCTTTTTATTTCCATCAAAATATCGTTGCGAGACTGCTTGTCCATATTGGCGAGGGCTTTTTCTAAAATTGCAATAAATTGCGTGTTAGTCATGTGAGTTCCCCTAGGTTCTTCAATGAAACCTGATTTTGCTGATTTTTTTCTAGCATGTCTGGCAGTAATTTTTTGCCCGCTTTGCTGAGTTCATAGTGACGTCGTGGGTGTCCAGAATCCTGCGGGGTTACCCAGTTAGATTCAAGCCATCCATTCTTATGCATTCGATTAAGCAGGGGGTATAGGGTGCCTTCGTTTACCTCGACATCAGCCTGCTGAAACAATTGTAAAAGCTCAAACCCATAGGATGTTTTCTTCTGGTTTAGAGTAATCATTACGCAAAGCTCGAGGTAGCCTTTGCGTAACTGGGATTGCCATTTTGAAAAAGTGTCTTCATTCATCAGTATATTAAATATCATAATGCTATGTAATGCAAAGTATTATTGAAAGTTATCCGTTCAATCAAACGGAAACTTGAATAACGTTTTCTCGGGTGCTTATTGTCTAGTCTTGGTAGTTTTAACAGTGCTGGCTGTTTATACTTCTACCTCGTATTTTTCGAGACACTGATGTCTATCATTTTACAAGTATTGAACCTGGTTAAGCGCTTTGGTGATTTAACAGCGGTTAACGACGTGAGCTTTAATATTCATGCGGGTAGTTGTGTCGGTTTGCTTGGGCCAAATGGTGCGGGCAAGACCACTACGATTGAATTAATGGAAGGTATTAAGACGCCAACGGCAGGCAGTATCAGTTATAACGGTGAGCCGCTTGGGCAACAGTTTCGTAACGAGGCTGGCATTATGTTTCAAAATACGGCCTTGCAGGAATTTGTCACCGTACAAGAGATGCTGGTTCAGTTCAGTCGATTTTATCCTAAGACAGCCAACATCGAGCAATTGGTCGAAGACTATTCGTTAGAAGAGTTTTTGCATCAAGATACACGTAAATTATCAGGTGGGCAGAAACAGCGATTATTGCTCGCTATTGCGCTCATTAATCAACCTAAAATCTTGTTTCTTGACGAACCGACGACAGGGCTCGACCCACAATCGAGGCGCAATCTATGGGAGCAGGTTCGTCGTGTGAAAGACAATGGGGCGACCATTTTATTGACCACGCATTACATGGAAGAGGCTTATGAGTTATGCGATGAAATTGCGATTATGGATCATGGTAAAATCATTGCACACGACGAGCCTGACGTTTTACTCGCACAACATTTTAATGACGTAGTGGTTCAATTGCGCGAGCAAGATATCCCCCCCGCCATTGGCGAGGCTGAGTTTAGTGCGACCTACCGAAATGATAGTGCGCACATCGTGACTAATGATGTGAATAAAACCATCGAGCAGCTATTGGCTTTAAATATACCGTTAGAGCATTTAAGAATTCGCGCACGTGATCTGGAAGACTTGTTTCTGGAACTGACCGGCAAGGAGTTACGCGCATGATGTGGAAACGCATATACGCCTTATTCGTGGCGCGCAATACAGAGTTTTTTCGAGATCGCTCGGCGTTGGCATGGAGCATTTTAATGCCAGTATTGATCATCATTGTGTTTGCCTATGCTTTCACTGATGAGAACCCTGAAAAGTTTAAGGTCGCCTATCTTGTAGCAGAAGAGCAGGTAGCAGAAGCAACGAATCAATCCTTTGAGCAATTTACCGCTACTCGTTACATTCAGTTTATACCTGTGCAGGAGATCGATAAAAATCTACGCAAGATAGAACGCCATCAGGTCGATTTACTGATTGATGCCAGCTCTGGTCGTTACTGGATAAATCAAACGTCACCGAATGGTTATATCGTCGAGCAACTACTCATTGCTGCTTATGCCCATTCAAATGCCAATTTAAATGCGAGTTCAAATCAAAAGCTTATAAAAGCGGTGGTCGAAGGAGACGAAGTTCGTTATCTGGATTGGGTGATGCCTGGCGTTATTGCGATGAATATGATGTGGGGCGCCCTTTTCGGTATCGGCTTTGTCATTGTTCGTTATCGAAGAATGGGTGTTTTGAAACGGTTACGAGCAACGCCTGTGACGCCGTTAGAATTTCTCACAGCACAAATCATGTCGCGTCTGTGGTTGTTGATTGCTGTCAATGTGATGATATTTGCCTGCATGAATTACTTTCTCGACTTTCGCATGTATGGTTCTTATCTGAATTTGTTTATCGTATTTACACTGGGTTGCATCTGCCTCATTTGCTGTGGATTATTAGTCGCTGCCAGGATTTCGAACGAGGAAGTCGCCAATGGTATGCTGAATCTATTTAGTTGGCCGATGATGTTTCTGTCAGGTGTGTGGTTTTCACTCGAAGGCGCACATCCTCTAATGCAGAAATTTGCATTGATACTTCCATTGACGCATGTCACAGAGGCTGCGCGCGAGATAATGATAGACGGCGCTGGACTAGCACAGGTATCGGATCACCTACTGGTGTTAGCATTAACCAGTATTGTATTGCTGCTCATTGGCGCGAAAATATTTCGTTGGGAATAGCAGAAGGGCATTTACTAACATAGTGATTTTTTGTGAGTGCAAGCAAGCACCGTGCGGACGACGGCATGGATGCAGAAGGTAGAGCAATGCTATGGATCAATTGCCGAGAATTGGAGTGTACGGGTAGTACATGAGGATCGACCGGGTGGCGTACCACTGGGCTGGCACACCACACAGAGCTGCCAAAAGTAAGTGTCACGAGGCAATGCGGTAATCGCGGAAAAAGTGCATTTTTAGTGATGCCGTAATTTAAATTTGAAGTTTACTGAGGTTATTTATGACTATCATAAAACAAGAAGACTTAATCGAGAGTATTGCTGGCGCTCTACAATTTATTTCTTACTACCATCCCGCTGATTTTATTAAAGCAATGGATCAGGCTTATCAGCGAGAGCAAAATCCGGCGGCGAAGGATGCTATTGCACAGATTTTGATTAACTCACGCATGTGCGCCGAAGGACAGCGTCCGATTTGCCAGGATACCGGTATCGTCACTGTATTCTTGAAAGTAGGCATGAATGTTCAGTGGCAAGCAGATATGTCGGTAACTGATATGTGTAATGAAGGTATACGACAAGCCTATATGAACCCCGATAACGTTTTACGTGCCTCAATTTTAGCAGACCCTGATGGTGCACGAAAAAATACAGGCGACAATACGCCGGGTGTTATTCACTATGAAATCGTTACCGGTGATACCGTCGAAGTGCATGTTGCTGCGAAGGGCGGCGGCAGCGAAGCGAAGTCAAAATTTACTATGCTTAATCCATCTGACTCAGTGGTCGACTGGGTGTTAAATATGGTGCCACAAATGGGGGCGGGGTGGTGTCCGCCCGGCATGTTAGGCATTGGTATCGGCGGTACGGCTGAAAAAGCAATGATACTTGCCAAGGAGGCTTTGCTCGAACCGATCGACATTCAAGACCTGCAACAACGCGGAGCATCGAATCGACCTGAAGAATTACGGTTGGAGCTTTACGATAAAGTAAACCGATTGGGCATTGGCGCGCAAGGTTTAGGCGGATTAACCACCGTGATGGATGTTAAGGTAAAAGACTTTCCATCGCATGCAGCGAACAAGGCCGTTGCCATCATTCCCAATTGCGCTGCCACTCGGCATACACATTTCACCCTCGATGGCAGCGGTGCCGCAAAGCTCACTCCACCAAAACTGGAAGACTGGCCTCAAGTGACGCGAGAAGCTGGCGCCAACGTTAAACGTGTCAACCTCAATACCGTTAACCGAGATGAAGTGAAAACCTGGCAGCCTGGTGATACCTTATTGCTAAGTGGGAAAATGCTCACTGGCCGCGATGCCGCGCATAAAAAAATGGTCGACATGATTGCGAAAGGAGAAAAACTACCGGTTGATATGACAGGTCGATTTATTTATTACGTCGGACCAGTAGACCCGATTCGTGATGAAGTGGTTGGGCCAGCAGGTCCAACAACAGCAACTCGGATGGATAAGTTTACGCGCACCATGCTAGAAAAAACTGGCCTGCTAGGCATGATTGGTAAGGCCGAACGCGGCCCAGTCGCCATCGAAGCTATCAAAGACTTTGAATCAGTTTATTTGATGGCAGTGGGCGGTGCCGCTTATCTAGTTTCACAAGCAATTAAGGCATCAAAGGTAGTGGGGTTTCCTGAATTGGGCATGGAAGCTATTTATGAATTTGATCTGGAAGATATGCCCGTAACTGTTGCAGTCGATTACCTTGGTGTGTCGGTTCATCAAACAGGCCCTAAAATTTGGGCTGAAAAGATAAGGCAGCAAGAAATTCAGTTCAACCCACCTATTTAATCTATTCGACTATTTTTTAGGACACGTATAAAAAATGCAAATAAAGCTGGACGAACTATCTGAATCGCAAACCTATTTCGCGATGACGCAAACCATCATGCCGCGTCCGATTGCCTGGGTGCTGTCGGAAAACGAAGATGCCAGTTTTAACCTGGCACCTTTTTCTTATTTTAATGCGGTTTGTACTGATCCACCATTAGTTGTGGTTTCAATCAACCTACAAGATGACGGTAGTGAAAAAGACACTCTCAGAAATATTCGGGAGCGTTCACAATTCGTCATTCATATTGCTAGCGATAGCCAGCTAGACGTTCTCAATCAGTCGTCAGCAACATTGCCACCAGGCGAGTCTGAAGTGTTGGCAAGCGGTTTATCAATCAACTCAGTTGATGGGTTCCATATGCCGCGTCTGAGTGATTGTAAAATTGCGTTAATGTGTGAGCGTCATCAAACTCAAACGATTGGTAATAAGGGTCAGACTTTGCTGTTCGGTGAGGTGAAAGAAATCTATTTGGATGATGGCAGTGCCGAGTTGAGTGAAGCGGGGAGGCTTAAGGTTCATGCTGAAAAGATTAAGCCGTTGGCTCGATTGGGTGCTGGGGAATATGCATCGTTTGGAGAGATATTGAATGCAAGTCGGCCTACATAATGGGTAGAGTAAATTGAAGACAATAGGGCTGCTCGGAGGGATGAGTTGGGAGAGTACGGTAGATTATTATCGTATGATTAATCAGGGCGTTAAGGAGGAGTTAGGTGGTTTACACTCGGCTAAGATTGTTTTGTATAGTGTCGACTTTGATGTGGTCGAAAAGATGCAAAGTGCTGGTGATTGGGATGCTGCAGCCAATTTATTGATCGACGCAGCAAAAAATATCCAGGCAGCTGGAGCCGATCTTTTGCTTATTTGTACTAACACAATGCATAAAGTAGCGCCTCAGGTTGAAGCGGCTATTGATATTCCACTACTGCATATTGCTGATGCAACTGCAAAGGTCCTCGAACATGAAAAAATTGGAACAGTTGGTTTGCTGGGAACTACGTTTACGATGGAGCAAGACTTTTATAAGGGCAGGTTAGTCGAGCAATTTGGCTTAAGTGTCTTGATGCCAAATGAGAGTGATAGGAAAATTATTCACAACGTTATTTATGAAGAGTTATGTCTTGGTAATCAGCTGTCGAGCTCTAAATTTGAATATCTGCGAATAGTGGATGAACTGTCAGGCCAGGGTGCGCAAGCAGTCATCTTGGGTTGTACCGAGATTGGGATGCTAATCAAACAAAGTGACACGAGTATTAAGCTACTGGATACCACCGAAATTCACGCTCAAAAAGCAGTTGAGTATGCGCTGGCCTAAATTAAAAATTGATACTCAATAAGCTTATCTTAATACCCGCGCCAAACCCCATATCTCGACATTAGATACGCCTGTGCGATGCAGCGTTTTCGTAATCTCATTGGCCGTTGAGCCGCTGGTAACAATGTCATCAACTACGGCAACGTGTGAATATTTAATATCGGATTTGTATTCAAATGCCTTAAGTATATTTTTCTTGCGCTGATTAGCACTGAGGCCTAATTGGCTTTCGGTGTGACGAATGCGTCGCAATACCTGAGTATTGATCGGAATTTTGAGTTGTCTCGATAGCATATTAGCGATCTCAAATGCCTGGTTATAACCCCGATCAATCAACCGGTTTTGATGTAACGGAACAGGTATTAACACCTGTGGAGAGGAATCTCTCTGCTGGAAATGCTCGATTAAATGACTTACAAGGTTGTTCGCAAGATATAGGCTTTCATTAAATTTCAATTGTATGAGTAGGTCGCGGCTAAAGTTGTGATAAATAAGTGGCGCAACGATTTTTTGCCAGCGCGGCGGATCATGCAAACAGGCTGCGCAAATAGGCTGTTTCGTTGGATTCTCCAGGCCGCAAAGTTGGCAAGCATGCTCGATACAGTCGAGAAGCGACGCGCAAGCAGGGCAAAATTGTTGTAACGGTTCAAGTGAGTGACCGCAGCCAATGCAAAGCCTGGGATCGAGTAGCCGATTAAAAACCGCAGATAATTGAACTCGAAACTGTCTTCCCGACATTGACTATTCCCTTTGTTGCAATAGACTTAGCAATCTATTTGAAAGCGGCTATTGGAAAATTATGACGGACCAAACACAAGCAGTCAGACACGATTGGACTCTGACTGAAATTAAAACGCTTTTCGACCAACCTTTCAATGACTTAGTGTTTCAGGCACAAACTATTCATCGGCAGAATTTTGATCCTAATGCAGTTCAAATAAGCTCTTTACTGAGTATTAAAACCGGTGCATGCCCAGAAGATTGCTCCTATTGCCCGCAAAGCGCGAGGTATGACACGGGCTTAGAGCGTGAGCGCTTAATGCCATTGGAAGAGGTTAAACAAGCGGCGCTGAATGCCAAGCAAAATGGCGCAAGCCGTTTTTGTATGGGTGCTGCCTGGCGCAACCCTACTGACAAAAACCTCCATAAGGTTATCGAGATGATTAGTGCAGTTAAAGACATGGGGCTAGAAACCTGCGTCACATTGGGTATGCTGACTCAACCACAGAGCAAAAAGCTGAAAGAGGCAGGGTTGGATTATTACAACCATAACCTCGACACGTCCCCTGAATACTACAAAGATATTATTACCACCCGTAAATATCAGGACAGGCTCGACACCCTGGAAAATGTGCGTTCTGAAAATATCAATGTCTGTTGTGGCGGCATTGTTGGTATGGGCGAAACTGATAAGGATCGTGCTGCATTATTGCAGCAACTGGCCAATTTACCCGAGCACCCACAAAGTGTGCCGATAAACTTACTAGTCCAGGTCGAAAATACGCCTTTATATGGTACAGAAAAGCTAGACCCAATTGAATTTGTGCGAACTATTGCCGTTGCTCGAGTCATTATGCCAAAATCAGCCGTTCGACTGTCGGCAGGGCGTAACGATATGAGTGACGAAATGCAGGCCTTGTGTTTCGTCGCGGGTGCTAACTCAATTTTCTATGGGGACACATTGTTGACGACGCCTAACCCCGAGGAAAATAAGGATCTTGAGCTATTCGAAAAACTCGGCATTAATGCCAGTGGTCGATTGGTTGAAGAATCGTCGGGTACGGCTGCTGCCTAGCGCATTTATCGTCAGGTCTTTCTATCGAGCGACCTGACTTCCCCCTGCCTTTGTTTCCTTCCCTATGTTTGATCTCAAACCAGAACTAGACCGCAGACGCGACGCTGGTCTTTACCGCAGACGCTCGATAGTCAGCAGTGCACAGGCTGTTCGTCTCACGGTTAATGGGCAGTCATTACTTTCATTTTCGAGCAACGATTATCTGGGACTGGCGAATCATCCCGATATCAAAAAAGCATTTGTGAATGCTACAGAGCACTATGGTGTTGGCAGTGGATCAGCCCATTTAATTAGCGGGCATAGCCAGTTGCATCACGAATGTGAATTGCGTTTAGCTGAATTTACGGGTCGAGACCGAGCGTTATTGTTTAGCAATGGTTATATGGCAAACCTGGCAATTGCCTCGGCTTTAGTCGGACGTCACGACGTTATCTTTCAAGACAAACTCAATCACGCCTCTTTAATTGATGCCGCGAAGATTAGCGGCGCTAAACTGAAACGCTATCGACATAATGATCTGGCACATTTGGAGTCGCAATTAGAATCGTCTCAGGCGGATAACAACACATCAGTGCGGCAGCTCGTCATGACAGATGGTGTATTTAGCATGGATGGAGACTGTGCTGATCTTGAGCAAATTAGTCGGATAGCGGGCCAGTCAAGCAGCTGTTGCATGGTCGATGATGCGCATGGGTTTGGCGTGTTGGGCGCCACAGGGGCCGGGTTATTAGAGCAATGTGGGTTAGGGCAGCAACAAGTGCCAATTTTAATGGCAACCCTGGGTAAAGCTATCGGTACATCAGGTGCTTTTGTTGCAGGCAGTGACGCATTGATCGAAACCTTAATTCAGCAAGCCCGGCCCTATATTTATACCACTGCATCACCGCCAGCAATTGCCGCCGCCACCCTCTGTAGCCTCGAAATTGTAAAACAGGACAACTGGAGAAGAGAGAAACTTCAAGAGCAAATTGCGTACTTCCGCCAACGTATGGAAAGTACTGAATTTGAATTGATGCCCTCTAAGACTGCGATACAACCTATAGTGGTTGGTGATAATAATAACGCCCTCGCGCTCAGTGAAAAACTATTGGGGTCTGGCATACAAGTCAGCGCGATTCGACCACCAACCGTGCCAGTGGGCAGTGCTAGATTGCGCATTACTTTATCGGCGTCGCATGAAAAGGCCGATATCGATCAATTGATACAGGCATTAGAATCAAGCTAGTTTCTACGTCAATTTTTGGTTTACATGATGGAGTCATGATCAAAGGGCAGCTCAATGAGTTGAATATGATATGCGGCAAAGGTTTTCTCAAATGTCCTCGCTAATATTATTTGCAAAAAAAACCTGCCGGAGCAGGTTCAAAATTAATAGATGAAGTAGTTGAAGCGATGACTACGACCCTATTATGCCGCCATTCTTTCGGGTGATAACAAAGGTGCAATCACGCGGGACGGTGACGCCATCCAGTGGCGCTGGGAAGTTGGTCACGCTTGGATCGCCATTACCAGGGTGCTAAGTATTGATAAATAGTGTGCGGCGATCAGGTGTTACCGTCAGACCGGTTATTTCATCGCTGGTCACACCGGTGAACAGACGTCTCAATTCGCCAGTTCGTACATCCGCAACCAAAAGCTGGTTGTTCAAACTGTCTTTTTTACCACCGTCGGTTTGTATAAACAGACGTCCATCAGGATCCGCCCAGAGACCATCGGGATCACTATAGCTATCTTCAGTTCCATGACTATCTTCCGCCTTCAGAAAAATACTCCATTCAAAACGTGTGCCCACATGACGGCCCTGGTCTTTCCATTGAATAATATGTCCATCGGGATTCGGCGCAATTGGATTCGCTGTATTGGTTTCAGTACGCTGGCTATTATTGGTTAAGGTGCAATAAACAGTCCCATCTGGCGCTATCGTAGTCCACTCGGGACGATCCATCGGTGTTGCACCGAGTAAATCTGCTCCGATGCGAGCATAGGTTAGCAACTCTGCCTGGCTTTCAAAACGTCCCGATAATATTGGGTTTTCCATCGTTAGTTCCAGCAACTCGCCACTGCCATCGTCATTAAAACGAGCAACGTACAAACTACCTTCATCGAGGGGGCTCTTACCCTGACGACGCATCCGTTTCCAATTGTCTGCCGAGACAAATTTGTAGATGTAATCAAAACGCTGATCGTCTCCCATATAGGCCACGACGCGATTTCCTTTTCCTACCGTTATTGCGACGCCTTCGTGTTTGAAGCGGCCTAGTGCAGTTCGTTTTACCGGTTTTTGAGTGGCATCCATCGGATCGATCTCGACCACCCAGCCAAATCGATTCTCTTCGTTATGATAGTCGGAATCAGACAGGTCGAAGCGTCGGTCAAAATTTTCCCAGCCATAACCGAACCCACCACCAGAAAAACCATAACGATCCTGCTCTGGTGTTGGCTGCCAAGTATCACGAAGGTTGGTTGCACCAAAATAACCATTAAAATTTTCTTCACAGGTCAAATAGGTCCCCCAGGGGGTATAGCCACTCGAACAGTTATTAACTGTACCTAAAGGAACATTACCATTGGCTGTTTCTAATAAAGAGCTTCCAGCTACCGGCCCACTGAATGTAACTGGAGTATTGACATGAACTCGACGCGCTCGCTCACTTTCTATTTGACGCCATTTTCCACCTTTCTTTCGAATTTCTACGACTGATACACCGTGGGCGTGTTGTGAGACTCTGACATCTTCAATCGAGTCTGGAGCATCTTTACCGAACACATGTGAATTGCGACCAAATTCGTGGTTAATTGCGAGCATACCGTGACGATTGCTTTTGCCATCTTTCATTGGGAAAAACCACATACCGTCATGTCCGATGCCAATCTGGCGAGCTTGATCCGCTGCGGTGGGTGGCCATTGGTATGCTGGTCCAGATGGTTCGAGTGGCTCGCCCCAGGGGATTAGAACGTCATACTGGTAGTCCGAAGAGATGGTCGGTAATGGGCCGCTTCCGGCTTCGACTGGCACTGGCTCAAAGTTAACCAGGCGATTGTGTCGATGGCTTTTATGCGAATTGTGCAAATTATCTCCATCCGATGTTTTCGCCATCGCCAGCGCAGCGAAACCACTCGCCGTTACCATGGCTGCCATTAACCCGCCTTTCAAAACTGTACGACGAGCTAGATAGCTGTCGAGTATCTGCTCAAAAGTAGTGTTGTTTGATTGATTGCTGATTTCATCATCGTGACTCATTTTAGTCTCCTGTTAGCTTTTATAGAAAGACCATAAGTCTAGATAGTTTTAGTTTCAATTCGATGACAACACCGTGAAATTTCAGTTACAAAAATCCAAACTAAATTCGTGAATTTTTCAGTCCCCGAGTTTACAAAAAAAATATCGGTAACGTAAAACTGTTATAGACAGTTTTTCTTCACTTGTCATTAAATTGTTATATGGAGTAAATATAATATTCGGAAAAAGACAAAGCCGAGCAACGTAGTTATTTTGGGTAAGTAAATAAATGAAAATTAATCAACTAGTTTTACAAAAACTATCCTACTCCAGCCACCTTACTAATCTTGATTTAAGTGATATTGATGGAGTTATTCGTGATTTGAAAAAACAAATCTGGTATATCGAGTCATACTGTGGCCCTTCAAAAATAACTCAAAATATTCGCGACGAGATTATTTTTTTGAAGCAAAAATTTCCTGATGCTTAAAAACCTTCACCCGAGTTGATCTGATAGAATAACTTGGGTAAAGCTGCGTCTAGCTCGAGGCCTCGAAATATTATAAGGTTCCGTTTAATCTGTGTAGCTGAAAATCGTATTGCCGTATAAGGCTGCAGTGTTTCTGTGTACTTTCATGAGTACGCGATACGAGCCCACTATTCCAAGCGTCTGGTCATCCCAAAGAACGATGTGCTCGTAACTGAGGTCGTATCGATTCATGTCTCTTGTTTTCCCTGATCCTTCACCAACAGCACGAAAGCTAATTTCGCGCATGACGACACTGTCTCCGTGGAATCGGTGCAGATAGATATGCATCGTATCGGAGATTCGGTCGAGATATTCTGATTGGCCAACTTACTCTCTTAGTCGTTGCCGACACTCTGGATGGGCAAATTCATTAACCGGTTTTGTAAAATACTTGGCTGTTTTATATTTGGCTAACGGATAAACATGCTTCATAAATAACTTTGACTTCGATTTAATATCGGGTGGTATTTTTGAATAGGTTTCGTGGCTTATCAGAGTACCGATACGTAACTGGATATTATTAGATTGCTTGAAAATT
Organism: uncultured Acidimicrobiia bacterium; assembly: GCA_964195315.1. Classification (GTDB taxonomy): domain Bacteria; phylum Pseudomonadota; class Gammaproteobacteria. Next base: position 43,525 of record CAXMOZ010000040.1, read on the forward strand.
TTCCGAATTAACATAGTTTCGACATAGGTTTATAGATCATTGGCAGGCCGTAAAAACCCCACGAGTTTCGTGCCTTAATATGAATCGAGAGTGCTGATGCTTTGTGCTTAATAAAAATTCTCAGAAATCCGTTATTCCATAAAGCGTCTGTGACGCCTAACAGATCACTGCGTAATACTTCTCCTGCAGAAAAATGACAACGCCTTTTTTTTCAGATGTTGGTCTATGTCACGAGGATTTATTCTAAGAGTGCATCTCGATGAATTATCAACTGGAATGACGAAATTTTTAAGCTGTTCAATATTGCCTAATACCTGATTGGCAATAATTTTCAGATCACTTCGAATACCTGATATTAATTTAATCAGTGCCAGACCATCCAGGCTGCCAATGGGATGATTGGCAACAATAACCACTTTGCCCGAAGTTGGAATTTATACTTTGTCTTTGTCGTTTGCCAGGTATTTAAAGTCAAATACTCTAGAACCTGTTCAACAAAATATATGCCGACTAAATGAGGATTTTTTGCCTTGAAACGCTGCATTTTAATTTCGTGAAATAGATAACGAAAAAAACCGAGGATGAGCTGGCGCAGGTAGCGCGTCTGATTTTCAAAACCAGGGAAGTTTGATGAGATGAGTGATTCAACAGAAAGCATAGTTTTATCGCCGATTAACACATCTCGATATTAGCGACCTTGTATGACTAATCGATGAATTTCTGGACGAAAAAAACGCCCATCTATTGCAGACGGGCGTTGACTG
>CAXMOZ010000041.1:0-5003 GCA_964195315.1 uncultured Acidimicrobiia bacterium
TGATTAATCTTGCTCGGTTGACGACATAAATTTTATCTAAAGCGGTCGCTTCCCTATCGACGACCAGCCGAGCGAGCGCTTCTTCTACAGTGCAGCTGTCGGGTAGTGTGGTGATGTTAGTCAACATCCAGGCACCAGCCGCGTCTTCGGGATAATTGAGCAATAATCGGCAGGCAATTTTAGTCTTGTCGGGTAGCAGTCCCAATAGTTGCTTTTTAAAATCTACTTCTGAGTGTCGAATAATGGCGACAATAGAACTAAAATCCATGCCAGACAATAACCCTGCTGAAGTTGATTTTGGCAACGATTTAAAAATCCTCGCGGCGTATTGCGGCAGCATTTTGCGAATCACTTCCGAGGCTTGAGTCAGTGGCACATGGGTTAGGAATTCAGCCACCTGATCCATAGGTTGCTGCTCCAGAATGGAGGCTGCCTGATCGGCATGGGATTGTAAAAATGCCAATGCCAGGTCGATCTTTCCGGTGTGCATCATTTGACGCCAGCTTCAGCTGAGTCAGGCCGAGGATCCACCGAGGATTCTGACTCCGAGTAGAAGCTACTAATGTGTTCCTGAAAGATTTTGGCTGGAATTACCGATCTGCCCTTTTCGGTATCAAGCACAATAGATGTTTGTGTGACATCGATTAAAAATCCTTCTGCTGCTCCAATTTGCATAAATTCTCCGATACGACAATGTTTTCGAATGTTTTGCGCACCGATAATATTCGCGATCAAGTCTTTCGCACCCAGGCCAAACGCCAGCGCACCACCAGCAAATAACATCCCAATACTAACGACTAGAACGTTAGTCAAAAAGCCTACATTGATGCCGATTTGCTCAATACCAATAACCAGGGAGGTAAATAGAATGACCAGCTGGATCACTCGCGCAAGCAAACCTATCTGGTTAATGCCGATCGAATTTGTGGCATTCATAATGGTAGATTTTGCAAGGTTACCTAATAATATTCCCGCCAGTATTATCAATAAACCAGAAACAAGGTTGGGTAAGTAATTAATCAGGCCGGCTAACCCGTTGGAAACCATTTTCCAGCCCAGTAGATTGGCGGCGGCGGTAATAAAAAACACCATCACAATCCAGAATGCCAAGTTACTGATGATCACAGCATATGACCGTTTCATTTTTTGTTGTTCGGCGCTGGGAGTTCTAGTGGAAGCATTGAAAATGGTATCGAAGCCGTGTATTAGTTTTCTGGTTGCCAGTCGCAAAATGTAAGCGATCATCCATCCCACAATCAGTAACGCCACAGCCCCTGCTAATAGTGGCGCGAATGCAATGAACTGCGAAATGAATTCATCGTAAGTACTGGCTAATGACATTTGCCAGTCAGATATTTGATTTTTATCCATACTTATATCCATAGCTGTATTTTACATCCCAGGTTAATTTCGCTGTTCAGGCCTAAAACAGTTCAGGTCTTATTTATTCCCTGGACACTGGTTTAAGACTGGTTCCAAACTAATTTGGTCACATTTATATTTTCGTGTGACTTCTTACTACAAGCAGACGTCATTAGATTTGTACTCAGGATTAATTTAAGGTCAATTCGAAATGGATAATGTTTCAAGTATCACCGTGATTGTGTTGTTACTCGTCGCAAACGGCTTTTATGTCGCGGCCGAATTCGCACTGGTTAAGGCAAGAGGTTTTCGTATAGAGGCGCTTGCAAATGAAGGCAGTTCGGCTGCAAAGTTAACGGTTAGAATTCAGGCCAACCTGGAGTCATATCTGGCTGCCTGCCAGTTAGGTATAACAATGGCGTCGTTGGGACTAGGATGGGTTGGTGAACCAGCCGTATCTGCCATATTAGAACCATTATTTACGCGGCTAGGTTTACCTGACTCGATGATACATACCACTTCTTTCATCATCGGTTTTTTATTGTTTTCTGCCCTACATATAGTCATTGGTGAACAGGTTCCCAAAACACTGGCGATACGAAAAGCCGAACCGGTTTCACTCTGGGTTGCTTACCCGTTGCATTTTTCGTATCTAATGGCCTGGCCACTTACCCGACTGCTCAGTCTGGCCACAAATGCCATCCTGGCATTATTTAAAATCGCCGAGGTGAGTCATGTAGAAGTATTGAGTGGTGAAGAAATTAAGGGGCTGGTTACTACATCGAAAGAGCATGGTGAAATTCATCAATCACAGGCGACCATGTTGCACAATTTATTTGCATTTGATCAACGCCACGTTGGGCGCATCATGATTCCGGTCAGTTCAGCCAGCGTTCTTGATATATCGCAATCACCAAAGGAAAATCTAGAGGTACTACGCAAAACAGTGCATTCGCGCTTTCCTCTGATCGATAGCAATAACAACGATGCATTAATCGGAATAGTGCTCGCCAAGGATATTCACCGAGCCGTTTTAAATGGTGAAGCAGAACCCTGGACGAACCTCGAAAAATATAAGCGAGATGCAATGGTGGTGCCGGAATCACAACGTATCGCCAGACTCTTCGATTTGATGCAAATTAGGCGTGCCCATTTGGCCTGCGTGGTTGACGAATACGGCAGCTTTATCGGTATCATCGCGCTAGAAGATTTACTGGAAGAAATTGTCGGCGAGATTGAAGATGAAACCGATGGCGAGGACTCAAAACCAGGCATTACTTGTATCGATGAAAACAACTGGGAAGTCGATGGGCTAGTCTCGCTATCGGACCTGGAACGTTCAACTGGCCTTGTTGTCAGTGCCGAACTTGACGCCTATACAGTAAGTGGTCTGTTTATGCGCCGCTTGTCCAGAATGGCAGAAGCAGGTGATGAAATACTAGAAGATGGCTATCGCCTTGAAGTTGTCAATCTAACCGATCGGCACGTAGGTTTGGTGCGAATTTTTCGTTTGCAAACAGAATCTATACCAGATGAAATATCTAAATGACAAGCGAAGTGTCGGCCTGGGACTATAAAGGAAAATAACCCAGTATGGTGTCAATTAACTCTTTCCGACCACTACGCACCGGAAATACGGCATGAACAACATGTTCGAATACCGGTGCATCATTAACCCAATACAGCCTTTTGCTTTCGATATGTGGCTGTACAATTATTTCCGGCAGATAAGCCGCGCCACCCAACGACAGCAAATAGTGCAGGCTAAGAAAGCCATTAGCCAGTCGGGTTTGTGGTTCGGGTGCATCCGGAAATAAACGACGATGTTGCAACGCATGTGTTAAGCCCCAATCGACCATTAGATAACCGTCTCCAACAGCCTGTTGCCAGTCCCCATCAGCTTGACTGCTTACCAATCGCAACACAAGTTTGCCGACTACTTTGGTCTGCAATACTTCCAGTTGCGGTGGTTCCAACATGAACGCCAGATCGAGCACGCCATCTAGTAGTTTGCGGGTTAAAAGCTCCGTCGTATGCGATTCCAGAATGAGAGCGAGTTCGGGCTGTGCCAGTCGCATATCGATTAGCCACTGCTGCAGAATGATATCCCATAAGCGCAAGCTACCACCGATCGATAGTTGTTGGGTTGCACCACCGGCACTTATTTCCTGGCGAATTTTCCGCCATTCAGAAATTAACCGATCTGCTCTACTTATAAGCCTGTTGCCTTCAGGGGTTAACTGTATATCCCGCTTTTTTCTGATAAACAGACTTACACCGAGCAGGTTTTCCAGCGACTTTATGCGAGCGCTAACAGCAGCCTGTGTTAAAAACATTGAATCTGCCGCCTGCCCAAAGTGACGAGTACGGCTGACTTCCAGAAAAGTTCTCAATAATTCGATATCCATGACAAATATTATTTGTCAAACCGATAAAAATAGATAGTTATATTTGTCGTTAGAGTCCTTCTATAGTGCTGCGAATTTCTTATATACGAGTAATTCAAATGCAATTAGAACATTCGAGTCTCAGTGATGAAGAGATAATGAAGTCGATCAAATCTCAGAATAGCCACTGGAAGTCCCTGTTTTCGATACTCATTAATCGACACCACAATTCACTGGTTACTCGCTGTAATTGTTATCTTCGAAACAGAGCAGATGCCGAGGATGCCGCACAGGAAACTGAATTGCGTGCATTTCGTGCGGTTCGTAATTTCCGCCAGGATTCCAGTTTCAAGACTTGGCTTTTTGCCATCGCTGATCGCCAGTGTCATGACCTTGTGCGCAAACGGAATATGCATTTACTGAGTGATCACCTGCGAGACCTGATTGAGATTCATGAGAAATCGATGACCAAAATAAAACAGGTTAGTGAAAACGATGATTTGGTCAATCAGGTCTTGCAACGTTTGCCAACAAACGAACGCGAAATTTTGAAACTGCGGTTTTACAGCGACCTGCCGATGAAAGAAATGGCAATCCATCTCGGCCTAAAACTTAGTGCAACCAAAATGCGTTTGTACCGGGCACTGGAGCATTTTGCTGTACTATTGCAGGCTACTGGTCGGGATTACGTTGGTGTTTGTCACTCATAACCTGGGTGCGTGCCTTACCACCAGCTCAGCCAATTGCGTATTGAGCTCTAACAAAAAGATAACCATTCTTCGCTCGTAATCGCAGTGGTCTTTAAGCTGATCAGAGTTGCTGCAAAAGGATAATTACCTCAAATTTATCTATTTCATCTTTATTCGCTTGCATCTCATTTTTTCGGCCCAATGTCTCTGATTACAATTAGCACTCGCTTGGTAAGAGTGCTAATTCTACCCTGGTGCCCAGATGGGTGGCAGGTACTCAAACGATAATATTTTAGAGAATAATAACAATGAATATTCGTCCCTTGCATGATCGAGTAATCGTTAGGCGCAAAGAAGAAGAGCGCACTACTGCTGGTGGTATCGTGATTCCCGATTCAGCCGCCGAAAAGCCAAGTACTGGTGAAATCCTCGCCATTGGTAGTGGCAAAATTACCGATTCGGGTGATGTTAGAGTGCTTGACGTCAAAATTGGCGACACCGTTTACTTTGGCAAATACTCGGGTACTGAACTGAAGGTTGACGGTGAAGAACTGTTAATCATGCG
>CAXMOZ010000042.1:0-1809 GCA_964195315.1 uncultured Acidimicrobiia bacterium
CCGCCTTACCAGCATCATTAGCACCGTGGAGCTGAAAAGTGTTTTTTGCTATGTCGATAGGAAAGCCGACCGGAAAAGCCTCTTGTAACAGCCCACTTGTAGAGCTGCTGGCCTGTCCCAGGTTTGCTCGAAAGTCGATGGGGTGCCGCTTTACGAGCAAATCGCGGAGAAAGGGCCCTGGCGTATTTATTAGTTTAGTGAGTTTAGACATGATCCACCGCAAATATACCAACTACTGCCAACGGGCGTGAACAAAATTTGGTACTAATGTAATGAACCATCCCCACCCAGACTGCTAGGAATTTGCTTTCTGTCAGTTTGGCATCAAAGTTGAGAGTTCTTAATCTGAGATGGGAGATAGACATGAATACTAAAGTACTGGGTATCGATATAGCAAAGAACACGTTTCAACTTCACGGCGTTGATGATCCTGGTAAGGCGGTTCTGAAAAAACGGTTATCGCGCAATCAACTGGCCGCCTATGTTGCTAATTTACCTGAGTGTCTGATTGTGATGGAATCATGCGGAGGGGCGAATTATTGGGCGCGCGTATTCCAGAGAAGTGGTCATACCGTAAAGTTGATTAGTCCGCAATTTGTGAAACCCTTTGTCAAAACAAACAAAAATGATGCGAATGATGCCGAGGCGATAGTCGAGGCGGCGAGCAGACCCTCGATGCACTTTGTACCGATCAAGCAGGTTGAACAACAGGATATCCAATCAATACATAGGGTTCGTAGCCGAGTCGTCAAAAATAGAACTGCATTGATCAATGAAATTAGAGGCTTGAATTTGGAGTATGGAATTACCGTCGCTCCAGGCGCAGCCAGGGTCAAGCGGTCACTATGCGCAATCATTGCTGACAACAAAAATGAGCTCACGCCGCTATCACGCGAGTGTATGCAAGATCTCTACGATGAGCTTGTAGATGTTGAAGCCAGGTTAAGAAATCTGAATAAAAAGATCCGGCAACTCTGTCTACAGAATGAAACTTGCTGTCGCATACTGAAAATACCCGGAGTGGGTGAATTAACCGCAACGGCTATGGTGGCGGCTGTTCCAAACGCCAACGAGTTCAACAATGGTCGTCACATGTCGGCGTGGTTGGGGCTGGTACCAAGGCAATCATCCAGTGGTGATAAGCGGGTCTTGCTGGGTATTAGTAAGCGGGGTGATCGGTATTTACGCACCTTGCTGATACATGGCGCGAGATCGGCTTTAAGCCATTATAAAAATACAGACAACGACTATGGTCGCTGGTTAACCGGAAAACGAGTTCGGCTCAGTTTTAATAAGGCAGCTGTCGCGTTGGCCAACAAAAATGCACGAATTATATGGTCGTTGCTTAATACAGGCGAAGAATTTAACTGCAATGCACAAATGGCTGCTACCTGATACTCAATAGCGGGTGGCTTCTTTCAACAAACTGGAAAATATCACAAGTTTGCTAATGTTGATTTAGATGATGGCTAATAGGTTGAACCAACTCTTTTAAAACCTGTAACTTGTCACGGCCCAAAGAGGCCATGGTACTGATGAGGAAAAAGAGCGCGGATTTACATCAGGGCACAAGCTTTGCTTGCAAGCCGAATATATGACCGCAACTTAAATCTATAGCATGAATTGAAAATTAGCTTGCAAAAGGGGATGGTTCATATATGACAAGTTAACTGCCGTTTGGCGATAATTGCAGGATGAAAAACTCAAACCAATACAAACGATATCGTTTTCCACCAGAAGTTATCCAACACGCCGTATGGCTTTACTACAGATTCAATCTCAGCCATCGCGACATTGAAGATTTGTTGG
>CAXMOZ010000043.1:0-5574 GCA_964195315.1 uncultured Acidimicrobiia bacterium
GGGTTCATGTTTGGAATGATTTATGGTGCCCTCCTTTGTAAAAAAGCAGGCGTTTCAATGGATACTTATGTAGAGCAAATACCATTAACTATAAAGATCATGAATGATTACTACGAGGTATTTGCATCGTCAGTTCCCACAGATGACTATTCCGATCCGCAGGCCTCTATCGATACTTACGTTGCTGCATTTGCAGATACCCTCGAGTCCTTTAAAGATAATGGTGTCAGTGATGAGTTACCAAGATTAATGTCAAAACTTGTAAATCAGGGTGCAGAAGCAGGCCTAGGTGACAAGCAGATTACCTCACTTATCAACTTGTTGAACGAGTAGTCGACCTGGCCGCACCTAACAAACGCATGCAGTCGAACAAAATGGACGCCACACTAACGATTTGATGTGTGCGTGAGAATCCCCTTTGGGTCGTTAGCCGCCACTGAAACATCAAATTTGAGTGTCTGCTTTGGAGAGCCCAATACCATCTGTAGTTCTACTTTCGTGGTGCAACAACTGTTACAAGCGCTTGTATTAGTGTATGAAGTACACTAACATATCAATTTCAAGTTCCCTGGGGGAAAGCAGATGTACAGTTACGATCACCCTCACCCTGCAGTTACCGCTGATATAGTCGTTTTCACAATACGTGATAACCAGCTAAAACTACTTCTGATCCGGCGCGCTTACTCACCACACAAGGGAAAATGGGCTCTGCCCGGTGGCTTTGTAAATATGAATGAAAGCCTGGACGAAGCCGCAAGCCGGGAACTTCTAGAGGAAACCGGGGTATCAGGCGTCTATCTCGAACAACTGTATACCTTTGGCAAACCAAAGCGTGACCCGCGGGAGCGAGTCATTACCGTTGCCTATTACGCATTGATTCCATCTGACAAAATGCAACTGCAGGCTGCAACCGATGCAGACGCAGTTGGATGGTTTGGTATGGATGAGCTACCAAAACTGGCATTCGATCACGCAGATATCGTAAAAATGGCACATCAAAGGCTGGTCGCCAAACTGGATTACTCAACAGTCGCTTTTCAGTTTTTACCCGAATCATTTACGCTCCATGAATTGCAAAATATCTATGAGATTATCTTTCAGGAAGAAAGCGATAAACGTAATTTCAGGAAATGGATCCTGGGCTTGGGTCAGATTGAAGAGACCGGTGAAAAAAGTACCGGTGGGGCCCACCGACCGGCAAAACTTTTTAAAAAGAAGTTCCCGGATAGGGTAACAATAATTAAATAAATATACGTTCACGCTAACTACCAACCTCATTTTTCTCAATTCATTTTAGGCAGGCACGTCAATAGTCGCCCTGGCCGCTGGAAATTAGTTAATTAATCGCTTCCGCTTATATCTCCTTGACTTAGTGTATATATTACGCTAACTTAGTTAGTGTAGTAAAAACACCATCTAGTTAACAGCTAGTAACTTTTTTGTAGGAGGTGTGTCATGATTATTAATTACTTCAAAGGCGAGCCCAACAAATACGTTATTCGATACAAAAATGGGCGAGTGCTCAAACACGGAGAAGGTTTGGATTTTTGGTATACACCGTTTAATACCTCTATCGCTGTGGTGGACACGGTTTCCCAGGATGCCTTATTTATCTTTAATGAATCTACCGCCAATTTCCAAGAGGTGGCTATTCAGGGTCATCTGACCTACCGCTTTGAGACACCGCTTGAAGCGGCGAAGTATCTCGATTTTTCTATCGAACCAAAAACCGGTGAGTACCGCAAGAAAGATGTGGAGAAGCTGAGTCAGCGTGTAACTAATGCGGTACAGTCACACACTCGTAAGTCCATTAACACCTTTACACTGGATCAGGCATTGACCAGCGCCAAGGAAATATCAAACCAGGTGTTAGCGGCGGTGGGTGACGAGAGCAGCCTGAAAAAGTTAGGCGTTGTCGTAGAAAGCCTGTACTTCACTGCAATAACTCCCACCCCGGAAATGCAAAAAGCGCTTGAAGCGGAGTATCGAGAAGGCTTGCAGCGTAATGCGGACAAAGCAATTTACGACCGTCGCGGTGCATCCGTCGAAGAGGAACGAAAAATTCAACAACGGGAAATGGATATTGAAATTGAACTGGAGGAACGTCGCAAGGAACTGGTTGGTATGCAGGCAGAAAACAGCCTGAAACTGGCTGAAGCCGAAGCCAAGGCCGATCAGATGAAACTCAATCCCTACGCCGATTTAGCACCCCAAGCACTGATCGGACTTGCGTTGAAGGAATTTGCCGGTAATGCGGGGCGCATCGGTAGCCTTAATATCACACCAGATATGTTTGGTCAGGTTATTAACTGGGTCGGAGGACAGCACGATGGTCGCGATAGCAAACAGACCAGTGAGTAATACCAAGACCGCTTATGAAAAAGTAGTCATTGTCACCCGTAAAACGGAGCTCGAGGAACTGACGGCACGGTTTAACTCCGTGCCGCAGGCCCAGTTTTACCTCGAGCACGCAGGGCAGGACTTTTCAGCCATCGCGCAATCACATCAGCAGTATCTTGATGTACTCAACGGTATTAGAGAGACCATCCCAAAACGGCTTAAAAGCCAGGTGATCGAACGGGGATTCCTACCTCAGTTTAAATTTGGCGAGGCAGATATGATCATTACTATCGGCCCCGATGGCCTGGTGGTTAATACCGCAAAGTACCTGGACGGCCAACCTATTCTTCCGGTGAACCCGGACCCACAGCATATAGATGGCATATTATTGCCGTTCAATGCATCTAATTTCACGGATGCCTTTGAAAAGAGCTTAGCTCAAGAGCAACCGATCAAAGCGGTAACCATGGCCGAATCAAAACTAAACAATGGTCAAAGCTTACTTGGCTTTAATGACTTGTTTATCGGCACACGCTCTCATGTATCAGCCAGATATGACATAGCGCAGGGAGAACGCCAGGAGTTTCAATCCTCCAGTGGAATTATTGTATCTACCGGTGCAGGGTCTACAGGCTGGTTGCAATCAATTTATGCAGGTGCATCAGGTGTGGTGAAGGCCCTGGGCGGTCATGTCATTGAACCGGAAAACAGTGGCCGCCTACCCTGGGATACGGATCAATTGATCTACGCTGTGCGAGAACCCTTTCCAAGCAAAGTCACCGGCACACAGATAACATTTGGCGTAATTGATAAATCGCACCCACTAACGATCACTTCGCACATGGCCGACAATGGTGTGATCTTCAGCGATGGTATTGAAGCCGATTATTTGGCATTTAATTCAGGTGCAACCGCCACCATTTATGTAGCTAAGCAAAAGGCTAATATTTTAGTAAGCCAGAATCACTCAGGTTAGGAGATGAACTATGAGCATCTTAAAAAATACATCTATACAACCAGCTACCAATTTATTGGCCACTGGCAGTGTTGCCGCCCCTTCATATTCAAAGTCTGAACGAACGCAGCTCAGGGCGAGAATAAAGCAGTTACTGAATGAAAAAGATGCAGTATTGGTGGCGCATTATTATGTGGACGCTGAGATACAGAAACTGGCTGAAGAAACCGGTGGCACAGTTGCCGATTCACTTGAAATGGCACGATTCGGATCCAACCACTCGGCCTCTACGCTCGTCGTCGCGGGCGTGCGCTTTATGGGTGAGACAGCAAAAATACTTAATCCTGAAAAAACAGTCATTATGCCCACGCTGCAGGCAGAATGCTCCTTAGACATAAGCGCGCCTATCGATAAGTTCAGTAAATTCTGTGATAGGAACCCGGATCGAACTGTCGTTGTTTATGCCAATACTAGTGCTGCAGTCAAAGCGCGAGCAGATTGGGTCGTAACATCAAGTAATGCAGTGGCCATCATTGAATATTTACATGAAAAAGGACAAAAAGTTCTCTGGGGGCCAGATAAACATTTGGGCCAATATATACAACAAAAAACCGGCGCGGACATGTTGATTTGGGATGGTGCCTGCGTTGTACATGAAGCTTTTAAATCCGATACCTTAGAGAATCTGAGAAAACATTATCCAAAGGCAGCTGTTCTCGTTCACCCTGAATCACCTATGGGCGTTGTTGCGCAGGCAGATGTGGTTGGATCGACCACGAGTCTAATTCAGGCAGTTACTGAATTACCAAATAGCCAATTTATTGTTGCGACTGACAATGGGATTTTTTATAAAATGAAGCAGGTAGCCGGGAATAAGCAATTGATCGAGGCCCCAACTGCCGGTGTAGGAGCTACCTGTGAGAGCTGTGCGCATTGTCCCTGGATGGCAATGAACAGTCTCAATAACTTAGCAAGTGCTCTAGAAGGGATGAACAACGAAATTAACATCGACGAGGCTACTCGAAAAAAGGCGATACAACCATTGCTAAGGATGTTGTCATTTAATGAAAAGCCTGGGAAATCACAGAGGCACTCATAGGCATGTTAGATCTTTTGTTTAAATGATCGGTTCGCGCCCTATAGAAATTATCGCAATTGTGCGTCTGATTTAGATTGCCAGGGGTGAAATCGAACTACCAACTCAATCTCGCCAAAAGCAGACACTCAAATTTGATATTTCAGCGGCTGCTTACCACCCAACTGAGACACTCGTGCCCTTGCTTTACCTCTCGCGTAGCGGGCATTTTTCCGACTGCATGCGCTTGTTATAAGTCATTTAGATCTTCTGGAACTAATATTAACTCACTCACAAACTGATTGAGTAATTTCCTAAGAATATGCGGGTTACCACTAATTACTGATATGCATTCTTTGACATTACAAATTGAGTACTGGAGCACGGTTACTCCTTGAGACCCAAACGCAGTAGCAAAATGATCATACGGTCCATATGACGTTTTCTCCGAAAACTTTAGCTCTATTTGTTCGGTCGATCCCCCACTTGATGATGTAAAATCATGATAATTTTGGATTACAGATTCCATTGAAGGAAAAGAAACAATAACTAGGTCTGATTCTTTGCGACAAACATATTCTTCTCTCTTAACCAAGTATTTGCAGTCACCAGGCAATACAACAGTTTTACTAAAGATGAAGATTTCAGCGTCGTACGAAGCTATAGTCGAAAGCGAAATCAGGGTAAAGACAAAAAATAGGATAGTTTTCACAATAACTTATAACAGTATATTTAAGAGGCCAGTGGCTTCTTAATAATTATTAGAGGGCGGCCATTTAATTCGGGATATTGCATATTAAGCTGGAACTAGAATTATTCAATTATCTAAGTATAGCTAGCCTTTTATCCCAGTGTCCTTTGTTGGCCGAACTCAGAAGCCCAGGCAACACTTTTCAGCGTCTGCTTATTCTTTAAATCCTGCCTTATGAAGCCCGTCTACCAAAAGTTTGTTATGGTCGGGCATTTTGTAGAGCGGCATGTCCCCACGCAATATGGCTGGTATGAAATCAGGTGAAAATGTTTTCAGCTCGTCCGCATGACGCACCGCCTGTTCAAAGTCACCCGTATAGGCGCAACTTGCCACCATCAATGCGCGGCGAATCGGTGCCTTCGAGTGCAACTGTATCGCAAGGTGGCCCCATTTGATTGCCTCCTCAAAATCTGCTTCTGCGAAACTTGACTGAGTGAGTGCCAGATAAGCGCA
>CAXMOZ010000044.1:0-36273 GCA_964195315.1 uncultured Acidimicrobiia bacterium
GCCTCGTATTCTCACAAGCCTTCAAGTTTGTAGATCTGAAGCCCTCGATCAACTACTTGTCAGGACTCTTATTTTGCCTGGAACTGTTCATAGAATTCATCACAAAAACTATCGTATCGATCTTCTTCTATCGCCTTACGAATACGACTCATCAATACTTGGAAGTAATACAAATTATGGATAGTGTTGAGTCGGGCACCTAGAATCTCACCACATTTATCTAGATGTCTTAAATAAGCACGCGAGTAATTCTGACAGGTATAACAACCACACTGTTCGTCGATGGGTAACGTATCATCAGCATAGCGGGCATTACGTATGCGCACGATGCCCGTATGGGTATAGAGAAATCCAGTTCGGGCGTTGCGCGTCGGAATAACACAGTCAAACATATCAATACCGCGACGCACCCCTTCGATTAAATCCTCTGGTTTTCCGACCCCCATCAAATAACGAGGTTTATCTGTTGGTAAGTGTGGCAGGCAATGATCCAGTGTTTCATTCCTTTCATCCGCCGGCTCGCCAACTGAAAGACCACCAATGGCATAACCATCGAATCCTATCTCGGTTAAGCCCAATGCAGATTCACGGCGTAACTCTGGGTAAGTACCGCCCTGCACAATGCCGAATAGAGCACTCGGGTTGTCTGCATGAGCAACCTTACTTCGAGCAGCCCAGCGCATTGACATTTCCATCGATTCTCGAACCACGTTTGCCTCAGCAGGATAAGGCGTACATTCATCAAATACCATAACGATATCTGAGCCAAGGTCACGCTGAACCTGCATCGAAACTTCGGGGCTGAGAAATACTTTTGAACCGTTGACTGGGGAATTAAAATGAACGCCTTCCTCACTAATTTTGCGCATCTTCGCCAGGCTAAAAACCTGAAAGCCACCGGAATCAGTCAGGATAGGTCCATGCCAGTTCATGAAGTCATGCAAATCGCCATGTTTTTTAATTATGTCGGTACCAGGGCGAAGCATTAAATGAAAAGTATTACCGAGGATTATTTGAGCCCCTAACCCGGTTAATTCTTCCGGTGTCATGGCCTTCACCGTGCCATAGGTTCCGACCGGCATGAAGGCCGGTGTTTCAACCACACCACGATCGAATGTGAGCTTTCCTCGACGGGCAGTACCCAGTGTTTTATCCAGTGTAAATTTCATTATTAATCTCTAAATTGGGCATTTTTTGTTTGGTGATGCTTAAATCGTTTGTCTTAAACCGACTTTCTTGATTCGATCAGCATGGCGTCACCATAGCTAAAAAAGCGATATCGTTCATTCACCGCCTGTTGATAAGCGCGTTGTATTAACTCGGTTCCAGCAAAAGCACTCACTAACATTAATAGTGTTGATTTAGGCAGATGAAAGTTTGTAATCATGGCATCAATCGCATTAAACCGATATCCGGGTGTAATAAAAATTGAAACATCTCCTTCATATGCTTTTGCGGTGCCACCTGACGCTGCCGCTTCGAGGCTACGCACAACCGTAGTGCCGACAGCCACCACTTTATTGCCCTTCGCATGCGTCCGACAAATGGCGTCGCACACCTGCTGCGATACTTGAACCCATTCTGAATGCATCACATGTTCATTAATGTTTTCGACTCTGACCGGCTGAAAGGTTCCGGCCCCGACATGTAACGTAATATGTGCGGTTTCAATCCCTTTATTTTCTAATTCAGAAATAAGCGCTTGGTCGAAATGCAACCCTGCTGTCGGTGCTGCAACTGCGCCTGGATTTTGAGCATAAACCGTTTGATATCGCTCTAAGTCTTCGTCATCATCGGCGCGTTCGATATACGGCGGCAATGGTATGTGGCCATGTTGATCTAACAGGGTTAGCCAGTTTTTATCACTATCTTGAGTTAACTTGAACAAAGCACCCTGTCGCTCTGTCATCACACAACTAATTGCCCCTTCTAGTAATAAAACAGAACCTGATTTAGGCGATTTACTAGCACGAATATGGGCTAACAATGTTTGATCATCGAGTATTCTTTCGACTAAAACTTCAATCTTGCCGCCTGTTTGCTTGTGACCATACAATCGCGCCGGTACAACCCGGGTATCATTAAAAATCAGTAAATCACCAGGATTTAGAAAAGTCGTAATATCTGAGAACTGTTCATTCTTAATATCACCCGTCAAGGGTGAGATACGCAAAAGACGGGACGCACTGCGTTGTGCCAGTGGTTTTTGAGCAATTAGCTCATTTGGCAAATGATAATCAAAATCGCTTAGTTGCATAGGTTGAGTTTAAGATTAGGTGGTTTAAAAAAGCGAGTATGATACCGCTCAGTAAAGAGATTGCCACTGATTCTAAATATCTGCTTATTATTACCTCGTAGGCCTACCACAAACAATCAAATTACATTAGAATTCGCACTCTTCCAAGCCGGTGTGGTGAAATTGGTATACACGATGGATTCAAAATCCATTTGCGCAAGCAGTGGCGGTTCGAGTCCGCCCACCGGTACCATACATCAAACTAAGGACGTCCATTGACGTCCATTGACGTCCTTTTTTGTACCTGAAACCTATGTACATCATGCCCGTGTGTCGGGCCAGTCTTACCCCGTAATGGCATGATCCGCATCCTTCCATTGCCACAATTGAGGGTGTTAATTTGGCTAACAACTTTTTAAGCTTGCTTGGGCTCATCGTTTTATTGGAAACTAACTCGCTGTGTTTATCTATTTTTCAAACTTGAATAACATTCTTTGCTAGCTCGATACCAATAACGTTAGAGTTTTTCATCGTATGGGCTTCTTTGTTTTAGTAGCCCCCCCCAATTTAATTAGTGTGGTGGAGTCCATACATCGCCTGACAAGACCGGATCAGCTTTGGTGCCAACCGATGAAGGTATCAATGGGTCTATACCACAAGTAGCCCCGATCACTCCTTGGCAAATAAACCGCCGTTCGAAATAACAAGCTAGAACTGTTCTTGATGCCTATAATCGCAGTCCTTACGAATAAAAACTCCTGGGACAAGAGTAGCGCTACCTTTTATGTTATATTGTTTTCCAGTGTAATATGAAAAGTTAAAAGAGCCCTCAGGTTCGTCATTTACAGCATCTTCGTGCATATCACTCTCACTAATATCTAGCTTTCCTGCATTAACCATGGCCTCAGCCAATCGTGGCAAGCCCACTAAATTTGGCCAACTATCTTGTTCCCACAACTTGGATCGAATGATGAATTTGGATCTCTGAAAAAAACGCTTCTTCGACAGAAACTTCTGTTGCTTAATCGGAGCTGCACTCGCTTAAAGTCATCGAATCACTCAAACTCTGATCTCTTACAATCTTAGCTGAACCACTTACGCGAAGCGTCTCAGCCTTGTCTGGACCATGAAGTTTAAATCTGTGAGTTTCCAGAGATTTTAACGCTGAAATTTTTCGCTTGAGTGCGGTAATTTTCTCCTCTATCGGTTTATCATCACTCGATGTGTTTTTCAACTCGGATATATGGAATTGCAGCTTCCTCTGGATGTGGGTGTCGTTATTATCTTTGCTATTCACTGCTTTGATTTTACTGCTGTCTATGGCAGCGACTGCATCATCAAATAGTTTCATTTGATGACACCGGTCGATGAATTCCCGCCAGGTATTCTTAATACCTTTGTCGTTATCTTTTATGAAATCTTCGATGGTTTTAAAATCAGTCGCCAGGCGCCCCAGCAACCACATCAACTCGACATTACGACCAGCTTCAGTTTATAGCCAACAGCATGACTGAATAAAATTTAGGTAATCTTAAACGTATAGTTTGAGCAAAGTGGCCGAGCGGTAACCCAGTCGACCCGTATCAGCAGATATTGCCTTAAACCCTTAATCGGCAACAATCAAAGTATCAACAAATGCATCGATCACTCGAGCTTTTTTCGGTGGCTATCTAATCGTCAAGTTTGTCAGGGAATAATGAGGGTTGTGATCGACAGGAACCCCCAAACAATCGACCCATCGGCTAGGCCATCATTTAGAAAATAATATAATCCAAAAAGCTTCGTTTACATTAGCCTGTTACCGGGAGCTATGACTATGCTTTAGGTTTCATATAACTGGAATTTAGCGCCCCAGAATGGCAGCGGTGTAGTGCGGATCTCCACAATTAAGTTTTACAAATTCATTTATTAAACGGCTGCTTATCCATTCGATTCATCAGCTATTCAGTGACGGTCGATAACTCTTTTATCGATAACACATGATTGACGTCGAGTAGAATCATTAACTTATCGTCGATCTTAGCCATACCCTGGATAAAGTCGGCGCGGATCTTAGCACCGAAAGTTGGCGCGGCGGCAATATCGGTAACCGCCAGTTCGATAACCTCATTGACGACGTCGACAACAATACCCACCTCGACGATGTCACCTTCATTATCCTGCATATCAATAATGACTATGCTGGTACGTTTACCAATGCCCTTTGATTCGTGATTAAAACGTCGCGCCAGGTTTACCACCGCAACGACATTACCCCTAAGGTTGATCACGCCAGATATAAAATCGGGCATCAAAGGCACCACTGTAAGGTTATCGTAATCAATAATTTCACGAATATGTAATATGTCGACCCCATATACTTCATCGTTGAGCACAAAGGTCAGAAACTGCTGCACTTTCCCTGAATGCTTTGATTCATAATCGCTGGCCATTTCCGATTTAGACTGTGACATAAGCAGCTCCTTCAGAAACGTTCAAACTGGCTCTCGTCAATTGAGACCGTTGCAGTATTAAAGTCATGGCTCGAAGATGCCCTACCATTCGAAACATTCATCTTTGATTTAGGTGATGGGGCAGCTTGCCTGACTGCCTCCTGACCTGATAAGCGAAAAAAGCTAATCACATCAATTAATGTCTGTGACTGATCACGCATTTCCTGAGCTGTAGCCGCTAACTCTTCGGAGGCTGCCGCATTTTGCTGCGTCACCTGATCAAGCTGTTGCATGGCACTGGTGATTTGACCAACACCTCCGGCTTGCTCTTCCGAAGCGGCAGCGATTTCCTGCACCAGTTCGGCAGTTCGAGCAATATCTGGCACCATTTTTTCTAGCATGCCACCAGCTTGTTCAGCAACCTTCACACTATCGCCGGTGAGCTGGCCAATTTCAGAGGCCGCGACCTGACTGCGTTCTGCTAGCTTTCTGACTTCGGCGGCGACAACAGCAAAGCCTTTGCCATGTTCACCAGCTCTGGCCGCTTCGATCGCCGCATTCAGTGCTAACATATTGGTCTGGTAGGCAATGTCTTCGATGACGCTGATCTTGTCAGCAATGTCCTTCATTGCTTGCACCGTAGCCAGTACTGATTCACCGCCTTGCTTCGCTCCATTTGAAGATTCGGTGGCAATGCCATCGGTGACTCGCGCATTTTCACTATTCTGATTAATCGAGGCACCCATTTGTTCTACCGCAGCGCTTGTTTCTTCAACACTAGCAGCCTGCTCACTGGCGCCTTGGCTTAAGGATTCAGCCGTACCACTGACTTCTTTCGAGGCCGACGCTATAGAGTTCGAGTTCGACTGAACATCCTTCATGACCGAGCTGAGGCGTTCCATAGTTAGGTTAATATCACCTTTCAACTGACCGAACAATCCGCTGTATTCGGCCTCGATAGTTTCAGTCAAATCACCTTTGGCGAGGGACTGTATAACTCGTGATATATCGTTTAATCCAACTTCACTAGTCGAAAGTATTTCGTTAACGCCACTGGCTAAAGTTGCAAAGAATCCATCTTTGCCTTTCATATCAATACGATCACTAAATTCACCGGCAGCAGCTGCCGCAACGATGGCCGATATTTCGCTTTCAACTGCCACTTCGACGGTCTGATTTTGCCATTCAACGACGGTGCCAAGTCGAGTACCTTCTTCGTCGAACACTGGGTTTTGAACTACCGTAAAGGTCAAACCCGCAACCTCGAGTGTTGCAGAATAGGTACTCTTCAAGTTTTCTAGTAAATTACGTTGATGTGCGGGGTTGACGTGAAAGCTATCAATGCTGGCACCAATTAACTGGTCTGCATTGAAACCGACTAAAGTTTTCTGTAAATCAGATTCGGCTTCTTTCATCATGTTCAATGCGGCATCGTTCATGTAGATAATATTCAAATCTGAATCGGCCATCATCACATTCGAAGACACATTATCGAGCGCAATCTTAATGCGACTATTCTCTGCCGCTACAATAGCATCGCATTTCATTTGTTCTTGTTCAATTCGTCTACCTTCTGCTGCCGCTAACTTGTCTTGCTCAGCCTGTTCTTGAGCCGCTTTTTCAGCCGCCAGTTCAGCAGTACGATTGACCCATTCGAAGACGGTGCCGACACGTTCACCGTCGTCGGTGAATACTGGATTGGAAACGATGCTAAATTGCAGAGTACTCAGGTCTAACATCGCTTCATGAGTATCATTTAATTCTTCAAGAAGTTTTCGCTGGTGCGAGGGGTCCTTATAAAAACTGTCGATGCAGCTGCCTAGTAAACTGTCACAACTAAAACCGTTGATGATTTTTTTCAACTCAGGCTCAACTTCTTTCATCATTCTTGTTATTGTGTCATTCATGTAGATTATATTGAGGTCGATATCGGCCATCATAACGTTGGTCTGTGCATTATCTAACGCTGTTTTAATGCGTGCGTTGGCTGCAGCTGCGATTGCATCTTTCTCCAGCTGTATTGCTTGCTGTTTCTCTGCGGCAATGGCAGTGGTCCGGTTTTCCCACTCAAGCACGGTACCAGAACGTTTGCCGTCATCGCTAAATACCGGTATTGATATAATATTAAACTGAAGAGCATCCATGTCTAACATGGCTTTATGCGTCTCTTTTAAGTCGTCGAGTAGCTTACGCTGGTGCGCGGGATCCTGATAAAAACTATCGATGGAGCTGCCTTCTAGTCTGTCACTACTAAAACCGCTGATGATTTTTTTCAACTCAGGCTCGGCTTCTTTCATCATGCCCTTGATAGAATCATTCATGTAAATAATATTCAGGTCAGTATCGGTCATCATGACGTTGGTCTGTGCATTATCCAGCGCTGTCTTAATGCGTGCATTAGCAAGCGCAAGCTTCTCTCTTTCGATTGCCTCGGCTTCGGCATTATCTCGTTCAACTAAATTGTCGCGCATTGATATCATTGCTGCCAGTACACCGACCCGCTTTGTGCCCTTTGGCTCCATGTCCATGTCTAACTGATTGTTAGCAATGCTTTCAGCAATTTTTTTTATAAAGAATGGGTCTGCACCGAGTTGACCTAGTATATTCCGAGTAATTAAAAGACCGACCGATACGGCTATCGTCAAGCCTATGAATAATAGAATCCAGCCCAAGTTTATCGCTGATGCTGTTTCTGCCTGAAGTTGTTGCGAGTCTTGTTCAAGCAAAGCTGCCTGGCTGGACAACATACTTTCCAATAATGTGGAAATGCGCGCACCTAAGGGTGCCGCTTTCGAACCTAGCCAGTAATTACTAACATTCCATTCCTTAGATGCTCTTGAATCAAACATTTTTTGTGGCAGTGAATCAAATTCGCCACGTGCGGTTGAAAATTTATCAAAGGCTGCCTTCTGTTTAGCATTTAACAAATATGAGTTACGATCTAAATCACCATATCTCTTTGTGTTTTTTGCCCATAATTGATCAAATTCATCACGAAATTTAACATCACCAGAGAGCAGAAAGGCACGAATACTCGCTAATCCCAAACCCGTGGTGCCTCGCACATCGGCCATCATTCCGAGCAATGCTTTGCGCTCTTTGGTTGATTCCAAGGTAGCTTCAATATCAATGATTTCAGTGATTTTTGAAGCCATAATGCTTGCTCGAGGCGCCGCCTCGGTAAACAGTAACTCTACAGAGGGAACATTAGACAAAGTTTGTGCGATGTCTTCAATTTCAATCTGCGACTGTTCGAATTTGGAGAGAGCTTGTTCAATTTCCCGAAGTCGGGAAACATTTGCTGAGTCTGTCCAGTTTTTAGATTTCTCTTGCATCAATAACAACGACGACCAAATATCTTCGTTCCACGCTTTTTCTCGTCCTTGTTTAAATTTATCGTTACCTAACAACATCCAACCCCGAAGCTCAGCTAGCGCTCGATTGATGCCTTTTTGCATCTTCAGCGTCGCTTCGACCGTTGGCAATCTTAGTTCTATCATTCGTGTTGAAATATCAGCGTTTTTATCCAACCTGGAGTTGTTCATTAAGGTGACACCCGCTATGACTAATGCCATAGAGAGAAAACCCAGAATCAATTTTTTACTCATGCTAAAACTATTCATCACACTACCTAATAATATTCATATAACAACTGTCACTTTATTCACTAAAAGTGACTACATTTTCTATTTAAGTGTGATTACAAACTCGTCAAACCACGCTGCTGGCATTAGGCCTTGCGACACCAATGCATTAAAAACTACTGACTAATTATTTTCTACGCTGCACAATCGAAAACCCTGTGAAAACTGACGAACTGATCCGCGAATGTAGTACAAATCGAGCACATTGATCGTTAATGAGTACTAAATTTAACGCTATTTACTCTTTTTCCGGCATTTCACCAACTCAAAGCAGTTTAACCGATACTTGAACACCACCATCTAAAGTAAAGACATAAAATTCTAGATCGACCAGCCAGGACATTTCTTTAATAAATTTTAAATAATCAGAAAATCAAATGATTCGTAGAAAAGTGTAGTAGAAGGATTGGGATATATTTTTATTTCTCCCTGATTTAAAGCCCTAATTGTTATAAATGTAAAAATATAGTTTCAAAATTAGTCTCATTTACGTGTTCATTCCTATCGTTTAAGTTATCTATAGAGGATACAGATAGCATAAAAGGGCTACTTTTTCGTTAACATAACCCGTTAATAGCTCGTTATCAGCAACATTTAAATTTGTCCGCCCTTGCTGGTCGGTCTGACCAATCGGGCCATGGGCGTGAAGCAACAAAACTTGCTCAATTAGGTCACTTCCGCACTGGTGTCGACGGTAATATATCAAAGCTTAATCGCTCATATGGCGCCATCAAAGCAACCTTGAGAGGTCATGATGGGTTTAAGACATTTGTTTGGTCTACCGTGATCAGTGACAATTTGATGAGGTTAACTCGATTCGAGTCGGGATAAAGCATAACCGATTGTGATAGGAGCTAAATTCACTTAGTCACAGCGATTTCGAATTTTGAAAAAGGCCTATTTATTGATGGACACTCATTAGGCAATCTGGCTGGGGCGAGTTAATAATCTGGTTTCTGACAGTCGCAGATCGCTCTCATAGCTTCCCTTTACTAAAATAACCAATTGTAAGAATCTTTTACCTGTGGAGCGATATTAATGGTTCTTATAATTACATTATCAACAGCGGCTTCATAGCTATATTTTCACACCGCCAAAATTAAGGCTATGAACCTGCCAAGTTAATATTTTTAAATCCTTTTAAATCTACGATTTAAAAATTGATCCAAGGCTATTCAATCTAAATTACAAGTGTTTATCAACCTATTCTAAATTGGATGGCTCGGTACAGTATCATGCCGCATCAGTTATCTTTCCGGCATCACTGTAGATATCAATATTATAAGCTGGCTCTTTTGTGGTGCAGTTTTCGTTCATGAAGTGCTGAACAGAAATAATGCCAGTAACCCTTATGGGAAAATCTATGGGGATACAATTAAAATTTACAGTGTTTTTTCACTTAGAATACAACGCTTAAAGTAATAGATTCGAAACCGACCACTTCGTCATATAACGTTTTAAGGACGACTATAGACGTCCTTTTTTGTGCTGAAACTCTTACATCTAGATATTTACAGCTAATTCACAATCTATGCATATTTTTATCCTCTTATCAAGATCAAATAGTTATGCAGACTCGACAGAGATTACGAATTTAATCTTCTGAGGTTTAACTGTTCTATACCTTCATCTTTTTTTGTATTAGTAAGTGCTTTTCAACAGCATAGAAATTATCAACTCGGTTACCAAATTTCGAGCGTAGTGTATTATTTTCGTTGTCACTAAAGTTTTGCGCTAACTGTTTGTCAACATAAACTTTGATGATTTTTGCCTGAGGATAGTGGATTACTGCAAATATATTCATTTTGTAAATTTATCATTCTTATTCTTATTTTACGAATAAAGAGCCAACTATTTTTCGATTATTTTTGTTAAACCTAAACAATTCGAAATCGTGCTTTATAAATATTAGATTTGTATACAAAAAATCAATTATTTGACCCATATAGATCATTTTCAGCTAAGGTTTTACCCGAGAGGGTGTGGGTAATAGTCCTTGGCACTTCAATCTAAAAGGTGGTGCTATAGCTATATTTTTGCGCCGCCAAAATAACGTCGCCGACGACGCCTTCACAATTGCTAAATCGTCAGCATCTTCATCATTTTCC
The DNA here is from genome assembly GCA_964195315.1 of uncultured Acidimicrobiia bacterium. GTDB lineage: Bacteria > Pseudomonadota > Gammaproteobacteria. The sequence continues at coordinate 10,421 of CAXMOZ010000044.1, forward strand.
GTACAAAACTCTGGTCAATTTTAACCAGGTATGCTGGCAGGCGTCTAAAGATGGGCCTGTACCATGACCAGGATCTTGCCAGCGGATTAATGCTTCAACACCTATCACTTCGCTAGGACGCATATTTAACTTGAGTTAATAGTGCAGCAAAAACTCACGTTAATCCAAAGCTGAACGAATATGGTCGATACTTTCTCGTTGCAGCTTCATCCCCTTAGGCCTCTTTAATGCGGTGTGACACAGCAATGAAGTTAATCCGCTACATTATAGCCGAGAGTGTCATTCACTGTTTTAAGGCCGTGTAAGTCCATAAACACAACAGCCAATGATCGATTGTGGCGTTGGCACTGCACCATGTGGCTTAATCGGTCTAATAGTAATACGCGGTTAGGCATATCGCTCAGTGCGTCGTAATGGGCTAGAAGTTCAAGATTTCCTTCCACTTATTTGCGTTCGGTGAAGTCTTGAATTGTTCCTGTCGTCTTAATGATCGAGCCATGGTATCTAATACAAGTTCGCCTATTTCATGTAGGTAAACCAAGTGGCCGGCCTTATCAATGCGACAGTACTCAACATCCATCTTTATATATTCCCCCTGGCCGCGTCAGTGACTTGTTTATACCGCACGCGATCGTCCTCACAAACTAAATTCATATCGCCTACAATCTCAAGCATCTGTTAAATGGCCATATCATGAAGGTTGGCATGCTTTTCGGGAAAAGCTATACAACGGCCGGCTAATTCACCCCATACCCAATGGCCCAACTGGCCAATTTTTCCACCTGTTGAAACAGGTCATTCCTTTTATTTAAATCTTCTTCAGCTTGTATTCTTTTAATGGCGATACTCGACAAACCTGCCGTTTGCTCAATTATCGCAATATTAGCTCCTGTAGGATAATGCGCGTCATGCTGATAGATAGCGAAAGTACCGAGCACTTTGCCCTCTAGTGATTGATATAGGCCAGTAATTGATAGTAAACCTTTCTCTGAAATCGAGCCCAAAAAGGAAAAAGCTTACCTGATTGGGTAAGCTTTTTTTGTTTACAGGCAACGAGCTAAAAATCATTGCCCTGTTTTATCAACCAATATCTGGTCGAGAACAGCCAATCAAAAAGGCTTAGCTCAAGTAGCCTGCCCCGTATGACTATCGTGTTTCAGCTCTTTACCCGATTGATTGATATTAATCGACCTTGGTTTCATCGCTTCAGGTATTTCTTTCACCAGGCTAATAGTCAAAAGTCCATTCACTAAGTCTGCACCTGTCACTTCTATGGTGTCAGCCAGGTTAAATTTACGTTCAAATGCACGGTTCGCTATGCCCTGATACAAAAAGCTACGCTCTTTATCATCTTCAGCTTTCTTACCTCGAACACGAAGCACGCTTTTTTCTATTTGGATATCCAGTTCCGATTCTTCAAATCCTGCAACAGCCAGTGTGATTGAATATTGATTTTCACCCTGTACTTCGATGTCGTAAGGGGGATAACCACCGGTTGTTTTGTCAGCGCGTAGTGCGGTATCTAACAAAGAACCCAGTCGGTCAAAGCCAATACTGCTGCGATAAAGCGGGGATAGATCGATAGTAGTCATAATATATTCTCCATAAGAAGCAATGTCTAAAAAAGCAGATCACCACTCTACTAAGAGACCTGGTGCCTGTAATGCTAATCTAGGATCGAATTAATTTGTTTCAAGGATAAAAATAAATTAATTTCACACGGAACTTAAAGTTTGTATGACTGAAGATACTTCACTAAGGTTGATCCGACCGCCACTACTTCAACCAATCAAGCATTGTGTCAAACGGCATTGGTCTCGAAACAAAATAGGCTTGTAGTTGATCACAACCCAATACTGCCATTTGAACCAGGGCATTAATCTGAAAACACTCGGTTTACCCAACTAGGATAAAAACAACAATATTGTTTATAGCGATATTTTTGGCTGGTCAAATCAAAAAAATCTCGGAGTATGATATTAATATCTTCATTTATTTAAGAACCATCAGTGTTACTGGCTTTTTTTGGGCGATTAAGCTGAATCTTTTGAATGGTTGGCAATTGCGCTCCAAAAAAACAATGAGTTACGACTATTAAAAAGAGCAGCTTGCACGTGAGCAGCGTCAGTCAGAGAAGATGATCGCTGCTGCTTTATTTGAGATACTCAATGTCATGACTCTTAGAAGAGATCAGAATTGCCGTACCGATGCAGGATGTTGCAAACTCGCATGACAGAAAGAATGTTTAAAACCCGAATAAACTCAGTGGCTATCATTTCGAGCCGAAACTATTCGACCTTTTAATTGAGAACCTGGATATAATGTTCAATATTAGCAATGATTTGATTAACCCAGTTAGTAGTGAATTTGACGATATCACCTTGGTGCGCGATTTGAATACAATCAAGCTCCAAAGTAACTAAACATCAACCTTGTCATTGTAAGGCTGGATCCATTGTCCAGCAGTCTGTCGTTTGACACTAACTACTTCAAATAACATTTAAGTACTATTTACTCTCACCAAAAGAAAATTCTCAGCTAATTTATAGTAGTTGATTGATCATTTCAGATCTCAAAAGCCATCACAAGTAGCATTTTTCGACATTAACCCTACGTTAAGCGAAATCATATAACTGTGACCCAGAGCATTATCTTTACCGTTCCATCAAATCTGTATATAAATATAATGCGCGCCTTTAGTTATCCATTAGCTGCCCCTTATTTGTTTTAACCATCAACCACCATCGAGAAATATCACACCATGAGAAAAACTATTATCGCAATTTGTGCTGTTAGCGCTTTAGGAATGTCAGGCTGCCAAACTTTTTGATCGGTACACCGGGGAACAAAAAACATCTGCTACGGTTAAAGGTGCGAGTATTGGTGCTGGTGTTGGCGCTCTTCTGGCCTTTTTAGCGAACAAAAATGAAGACAACAGAACTTGTAATAAAAAGATATTGCAAACCGCAGGTATCGGTGCAATCGCCGGAGGTGGCGTTGATTATTATATGGATACGCAAGAAGCGATACTGAGAAAAACACTTAGGAATTAGGGAGTCAGTGTTGTGCGTGAAGGCGATAATATCAACTTAATTATGCCTGGCAACATCACCTTTGCTTCTGGTGGATACCAACTCAATACAAACTTCTTACAAGTGCTCGACTCAGTAGTGCTCGTAGTAAACGAATATAAAAAGACCATCACAGTAGTTGCAGGCCATACCGATAGTCAGGGTTCTAATCAAGCCGATCAAACCTTATCGGAACGTCGAGCGGCGTCAGTATCTTTTTATTTAATCTCAAAAAAAGTCGCTAACGCTCGAACTGATTCGACTGGTTTCGGAGAAAATTTTCCAATTGGCAACAACGCCATCGATGAAGGACGCTCACAGAATCAACGTGTTGAGCTATCTCTGGTACCCATTACTGAAGGCTCTTAACAAACAGACCGAAATACAGCCCAGACAGGCTGAAAACAAAATTCAGCCTGTCTGGGCCTACCCTGAAAATTTCACCAACACACCTCGTTACTAATGCCGTAAATTGTCCTTGAGAGATAGCGCTGCCAAAGAGTCGCAAATGGCTATTAAAATGGCGGCCACACAACATTCACCTATTTGTAAGACAAATAAATAGACGCTAATATATCGCTGCAAATATTGCGTACTTCTGTCCAGTCAAAACCAAGCTAAATAGCCGTTTAAAAATACTGGTATCTCAACCTTTTACCTAAATGAGGCCTTATCTTGGCAAATAGACTTTTGAGCGTTTCTCGACGTACCCGCTCTACCGTATTTAGCGAACGCGTAGAAGCCACTAACATTTCGGCTTACACCGTTTACAACCACATGTTGTTACCCACAGTATTCGAATCATTAGAAGCGGACTATTGGCATTTATGTGAGCATGTTCAGGTGTGGGATGTGTCTGCAGAGCGACAGGTCGAAATAACAGGCCCCGATAGTACTCGATTAGTACAGCTAATGACCCCCCGCGATATTAGTAGAGCTGTCGACGGTCAGGGCATTTATGCACCGCTATGTGATGTTGACGGTGGTATTATTAATGACCCAATAGCAATTAAATTCTCGGACGTTCATTGGTCACTGTCGATTGCCGACAGCGATGTTAAACTTTGGGCGAAAGGCCTCGCGACGGGCTTTGGACTAGATGTAAAAGTAACAGAACCTGATGTCTCCCCTCTAGCGGTACAAGGTCCAAAGGCAGAAGAACTAGTCGCTCGTGTATTTGGCGAATCAGTTCGTGATACTCGTTTCTTTCACGGCAAAATGCTAGATTTTCAGGGTACTAAGATGTACGTTGCACGCTCTGGATGGAGCAAGCAAGGTGGATTTGAAATCTATTTGAACAACCCTGATCTTGCCCTTGCATTGTGGGATGAACTGTTTGAAAAAGGACAGGATTTAAATGTCAGGGCGGGTTGCCCCAATGCAATCGAACGTCACGAAAGTGGTCTATTGTCATACGGTAACGATATGGATGCTTCCAATAATCCTTTCGAATGTGGCTTCGATAAATTCATTAAACTTGATGCTGATATTGAATCGTTAAGTTTACCGGCCTTGCGTAAACTGGCCGGCACCCATACTCAACAACTAGTCGGTCTACTATTCGATCAAGCGATGACCTTTCCAGGCAATAAATTAAGCTATAATGGACAAATTGTTGGTGAATTGACCTCGCACATTTGGTCGCCACGTTACAAAAAACATCTGGCTTTTGTGATGATGCAAACCGATTACTTAAACAACCAGACTATGTTAGAAGTAAACGGCCAAAAAGGGATTATCAGCGAGCTGCCCTTTAGCCTTGCAACGCTTCAATCTTAGATAAAACTCACAGAAATTAAGGCCTAATAGAGACACTTAGCATGAGCCGATCCTCCTATCTTAAGCCAGACACCATTGCTTTACACAGTGGTTACACTCCAGAAAGTGACCATGGATCACGTGCCGTCCCTATTTACCAAACAACTTCCTATGTGTTCGAAAGTGTGAGTGATGCCTCGTCATTGTTTAACGTCGAACAAGGTGGTCATATTTATAGCCGAATCACCAACCCTACAGTTGCCGTGCTAGAACAACGCATCGCTGCTTTAGAAGGTGGCGTTGGTGCAATATGTACCGCATCAGGCATGAGTGCATTGTTTACGACATTTATTACGCTTTGCTCCGCAGGCGACCATATTGTTTCATCAGCTCAAATATACGGATCAACCGCCACCCTGCTTCGCCATACTTTAAAGCGCCTGAATATTGGCTGTAGTTTCATTCCAATCAATGATGAGCAAGCCTTGCGTGAGGCAATACTGCCCAACACTAAACTGGTGTTTTGCGAGTCGATTGGTAACCCTGGACTGGAAGTAGCTGATTTACCCCAAATCAGCCGAGTAGCCAACGAATTGGGAGTTCCGGTCGTAGTCGATGCGACATTCGCCACACCGAGTTTATGTCGCCCTATCGATCATGGTGCCAATGTTGTCGTGCATTCAGTCACCAAATGGATGGGGGGCCATGGTGTCGCAGTTGGTGGTGTGATTGTAGATGGTGGGCAATTCGATTGGGCCGCCAGTGGCCGATTCCCAGAGTTAACTGAACCCTATGCACCCTTTCATGGTATTCGTTTCTGGGAAGAATACGGGCCCTCTGCTTTGGCAATGAAAATTAGAGCTGAGTCGATGCGTGATATCGGAGCGGCATTAAGCCCTCACAGTGCATTTTTGATTTTACAAGGCATCGAAACCCTCAGCTTACGTATGAAACAGCATGTCAGTAATGCACAGCAAATAACCAAATGGCTGCAAGCTCAGGAAGATGCGCTCTGGGTTAACCACCCTGATATGGATGCTAACCCAAGTCATCAAATCGCTGCAAAGCTATTCCCTAAAGGTGCGGGTTCGATGGTGTGTTTTGGTGTTGTCGGTGGTAGAGCTGGCGGTGCTGCATTTATCAATGCGCTGCAACTAGCCTCAAATCTGGCGAACGTTGGAGATTCACGCACGGTGGTATTGCACCCAGGAACTACCACACATTCTCGTTTAACACCTGAAGACATGATCGCCGCGGGAATAAGCGAAGATTTAATTCGAGTATCTGTTGGCATCGAAGACATTGCTGATATTAAAGCTGACTTCGCACGTGGGCTACGAGCCGCAAAGCGTGTTGCGGATCAAGTCGCGGGAGCACAATAGTGGAATTCACTGTAAAAGGAACCAAAGCTTACGCAGCCACCGGTGGCAAGGATTTTAACAGTAACCTTGAGACTGTGGTTTTCCTACATGGGACAGGATTAGATCACCGTTGCTGGGCACTACAAACCCGTTGGTTTGCTTACAATGGTTACTCGGTATTAGCGCCTGATTTTCCGGGGCATAGCCTGTCCGAAGGTACCCCTTTAACCAGTATTGAAGACATGGGTAAATGGTTAATTGACGCGCTAGATGCAACCGGTGTCAAAAAAGCACATATTGTCGGTCATTCGCAGGGTTTCCTGTCTGCTTTGGAACTCGCCCGTCAGGCGCCAGAACGAGTAGCCTCACTCATTGGAATCGGTACTGCTGCAGCTATTCCAGTTAATCCCGCACTCATAGAAGCGGCACAACGGTCTTCAGGCGAGGCGGCTAACATGTTACTACAGTGGGGGTTCGGTCAAAAAGCCCATATGGGTATTAGCGCTGTGCCCGGTATGCAGCCCTTAGCCATCGGACGACAAATTATGGCCAACAACCCTGTTGAGGCTGATCTTCGAGCCTGTGCTGCCTATTCGGATGGCGAGCAAGCAGCATCTGAAATCAAGGTGCCAGCCCATATGATTCTGGCAGGTCAAGATAGATTAACGCCAATAAAAGCTGGCTTAGCCATCGCTAAACAACTGAATGCGGACCATACTATTATTGAAAATTATGGCCACATGCTGCCTATCGAAGCACCCAAACAGTGTTTGCATCAGTTACGTAATATTATTACCAAAACCAAATTATCCAGTTAAGAAGGAAAAAATCATAATGTTCAAAAAAGTGGCAGTAATTGGAGCAGGCACCATGGGTGCTGGCATTGCAGGACAAGTTGCCAATGCGGGCATCGAAGTCTGGTTGCTGGATTTACCAAGCGACGACAACCCCAATGCACTTGCCCAGCGAGGTCTTGAACGCCTTCGTGATCCTGATCAGCCGGGGCTCATCAGCGATGAAGCCGAATCCTTTATTCATTTGGGTAATACGCGCGATGACTTCGACCAGCTTGCAGATTGTGACTGGATAGCGGAAGCCGTAGTCGAACGCCTTGATATTAAAAAGTCACTCTATAAACGTCTTGACCAGACTTGCCACGATAAGGCCATTATCTCTTCAAACACGTCGACTATTCCGATTAGCCTGTTAGTTGAAGACATGCCTGAGTCTTTCCGTCAGCGCTTTGCGATTACTCATTTCTTTAATCCTGTTCGTTTTATGCGATTACTGGAATTGGTACGGGGTAAAGATACTGACCCTGCAATCATGGCAACTCTGGCCAGTTTTTGCGAACAGCAACTCGGTAAAGGTGTTGTTCAATGTCTCGACACGCCTGGATTTCTGGGTAATCGAGTCGGTGTTTTTGCAATTCAGTGTGCCTTGCATGCCGCATTCGACCTTGGCTTGAAACCGTTAGAAGCTGATGCCCTGTTTGGTCGTCCCATGGGCATTCCGAAAACAGGTGTATTTGGACTTTATGATTTAATTGGCATCGACTTAATGTCTGATGTTGTACAAAGTCTGGTCAATATTCTACCCGCTGAAGATGCCTTTCATCAGGAAGCTGCGCGAATTTCAATGATGACCCAGATGATCGAAAACGGCCAAACCGGTAACAAAAAAGGGCTTGGTTTTTATCGTGATTCTGACGATGGGCGCGAAGTACTCGACCTGAAAGACCTAACCTATGGGCCAGCACCACGATTGAATCTAGCTTTGGCTGAAAAAGCAGAGCAACAGGGCGTCAAAAACTTACTCGATGATGATGGTGTGTATGGGCAATTTGCTTGGCGTGTGTTATCACGCTCACTGTGTTATGCAGCGTCGCTTATTCCTGAGGTCGGCGATAGCCCGGTCGGTATTGACGATGCCATGAAGCTTGGTTACAACTGGATTAAGGGACCATTTGAACTGCTCGATGATATTGGTGTTGATTACTTCATCGATCGTCTTGAAGCAGATAACCTCGCAATCCCCGCTTTTCTGTCAGAAGCCCAGGGCTCGAGTTTTTATCGGGTGCATCAAGGAGAACTGCAGTGCCGGCTCATCGGCGGACAATGGCAAACAGTTCAACGGGATGAAGGTATTGTCCGATTCACTGAAAAAAGACAAACCATTCAGCCCGTCAATACCTGTGCAGTCGCTAGCTGGTACGATCTTGATAATATCGCCATGGTAGAGTTTCATAGCAAAGCGAATGCGCTAGATGCTGATTCGATGGCAATACTGGCCGATGCAATTGACCAGGTAGAGTCGAAAAAAATGCGTGGACTTGTTATTCACAACGATGCCCAGCATTTTTCTTGTGGTGTTAATCTACAGGCAGTTCGTGGTTTCTTCCGCAAGGAAGATATGGATGGACTGGATCAATTTCTTGCCCAGTTCCAACAAACCGTTCACCGCATGGCGCAAATGCAGGCACCCGCTGTAGCGGCGCCAGCAGGGCTTTCGATTGGTGGTGGTTTCGAGGTAGTACTGCATGCTAAGCAGGTTATCTGCCACGCTAATTCAACCATGGGATTGGTTGAGTCTTTAGTCGGTGTTGTACCCGGCGGCGGTGGCTGTAAGGAAACCCTGTATCGTTGGATTGAGCTGCTACAATGTGATGAGGTCATCACCAAAGCAAGCTGGAAAGCATTTATGAACCTGGGTTATGGTAAAACATCAACTTCGCCTATCATTGCTAAGAAAAATGCCATGCTACGTCCGAATGATCGGTTTTTAATCAATCGAGATCGACTTTTGCCGGCAGCTATTAGCGCCATCAATGATACATCAGAGCAAGTGTCGTTTATTCGCCCTGACCTTACTATGCCTGGCGCACCAGTGTTTAAAGAAATGAAAGAATGGCTCGCTAAAAATCGCGACAAAGGCTTCTTCACACCGCATGATGTTGTCGTAGGAACCGAAATGGCTCGCATAGTTACCGGCGGAGAAATCGAGCCTGGCACACGCTGGAGTGAGCAAGATTTATATGATGCTGAGCGTAGTTCATTCCTCAGACTGGTGTCTGGTGAAGCAACCAGACTGCGTATCGAAACGATGTTAGAAAACGGTTCACCGATCAGAAACTAGTACTAATCGAAATATAAGATAATAAATATAAAAGCGATAACTAAAAGGAGAACAACATGACCATCGAATATGATCAATTACCAACAAATGCTGCCAATTTTGTTGCTCTCACACCACTTTCATTTTTACAACGGACTGCCGACATCTATCCTCAGCGTGAGTCGCTCATTTATAATGATCGTCGATATACCTGGTCGCAAACACGCGCTAGATGCACAAGAATAGCATCGAGTATTGCCGCCCGCGGGCTTGGCAGAAATGACACTGTCTCTGTCTTCGCATTCAACACGCCAGAAATGTTTGAAGCGCATTTTGCAATTCCTATGTCCGGCGCCGTTTTAAACACAATTAATACCCGTCTCGATGCCTCAACTGTGGCCTATATTATTGATCATGGTGAAGCCAAGATGTTCATTGTTGATCGTCAACTTTGGCCAATACTCGAAGCCGCACTCGAAACATCAACATTGCAGCCAGAAATCATCATCATCGATGATGTAGACGCGACAGAAAAACCGCCATTGCCAACTGAGCATGAATTCAGTTATTACGAAAATTTGGTAGAGCGAGGTGACGAAACCTTCGCCTGGCGCCAACCAGAAGATGAGTGGCAAGCACTGTCACTTAATTACACCTCTGGCACCACCGGTCATCCAAAAGGCGTAGTGTATAATCATCGCGGCTCTTATTTGATGAGCATGGGAACTGTTGTTTCCTGGGCCTTGCCCCAACACCCAAGATATTTGTATACCGTTCCTATGTTTCACTGTAATGGCTGGGGTCACGCATGGACCATGACCGCAGTGGCAGGCACCATAGTTTGCATGCGCGCATTTAATCCCAAGCTGCTATTTGATTTAGTTGAAGAACATAAAGTGACCCATTTTGGTGGAGCACCGATCATTCTAAACATGCTCGCGAATGCACCAAAAAGCGATCAAAAAACTTTTGGCAGAACCATTCAAGTGATGACTGCTGGCGCACCACCACCAGCGAAAGTGCTAGAGAGCATGAACCAGTTTGGTTTTAACATCATGCACGTCTATGGTTTAACCGAAAGCTACGGGCATATATTGCAATCGGCAGCTCAGGAAAGCTGGCAACGAGAAAGTATCGAAACCCAAGCTGAATTAAAATCACGTCAGGGTGTGCGTTTTGCGATGACAGAGGCTGTAGAAGTCATTAACCCTGAAACTGGCAAACCTGTACCTGCCGATGCTGAAACCATTGGCGAGATAATGATTCGGGGTAACACCACCATGAAAGGCTATTTAAAAGACAAAGATGCCAACAAAAAAGCGTTTCAAGATGGCTGGTTTGTCAGTGGTGATCTCGCTGTGATTCACCCTGATGGTTATATACAAATCAAAGATCGTACCAAGGACATTATTATCTCTGGTGGTGAAAATATATCGTCGGTAGAAATTGAAGCGGTATTATACAAACACGCTGCTGTTGGCGAAGCTGCGGTGGTCGCGCTAGCCGATGAAAAATGGGGAGAAGTGCCTTGTGCATTTGTCGAATTAAAAACTGATTGTGAAACTACTGAAGCAGAATTAATCAAATTCTGCACAGGCCACATGGCAAGATTTAAAAGACCCAAGAAAGTTATTTTTGGTGAACTACCGAAAACCGCTACGGGTAAAATTCAGAAAAACGTGCTGCGCGAAACGGCTAAATCCTTGTCCGGAGGCTAGCGAACCAATAGGCTTATACTAATGCCTTATACCAGCATGACGAAAATTTTAGTCGCATAGGCCGGAAAGCAAAGCGCCTTCCGGAAAATTCTCAGAAACTATGCATCACGTCGATTATTATGATTATTTTCTTTTCGTCTGTTTGGTTGTATCTGCAAGTAAGGTGCAGGACGTATTACGCTCTGCGAATACGCCCTGCAGTTGTATCTTCGCCTCGAGGACGGTGTTAGCACCTGTTTTTAATAAGATGGTAGTCTGACTTATGAAGCAGACAACTACTCGTCTACAACTAGCTCGACCATTGGCTGCATGTCCTGCTTTTCCAGTAGTAATACATTCGGTATCTGTAAACGTTCAGCCATTTCGTTATATTCCTCGATCAGTTCTTCTGCCTGACGATGCAATGACTTCATATAACCCATCGGGTTACGTAATTCCCAGTGCTCGGGTGACCACAGGAAATTACCTTTGCTTTGCATTAATCGAAGATATTCAGGCGATGCCCAGATTTCACCTGACTCACTTGAGTCATGATAAAACCACAGGCTCTCAGCCTCGGCTCGTTCAAAAAAAGGCCTTAAGCTCATGATAATGACCTGTGCCTGTGTGTTATTAACCATTTGAAAACCTCTTATGTGAAGTGGAATCAACACAATACTACGCTCAATTGCTTGCCGCTGCGACTGTAACTATTCGGTATTAACCATGGACAGATTTATGACATAATTTTCAAACGTCTAATTGAGGCTGATGTGTTTAGTCCTTTTTCAATCAGGCATCATTCGATCATTATTTATAAACTGCATCATTAGTCACCACCAAATCAAGACGAACATCCCAATCTTCCGGCACCAATTGGTCCTCTTTTTGAAGTTCATGCGCTACGCCGATTAAAGTGGGCACACCACATCCTGCACGTTTTCGAAACTCAAAACTGCGATCGTAGTATCCACCACCCATACCAATCCGGTTGAGTTGTCGATCGAAAACAACCAATGGCGCTAACACTAGATCTAACGCTTCAGGTGCCAGCATTTCATCATCAGTTACGTCGGGTTCGGGCAGTTTGAAACGGTTGATACGCATTGTCTGACCCTTAAAAAACGGTGAAAAACGCAACGATTTAAGGTCAAGGTTTGGCAAGTAAATTTGTTTGCCCAATTCGAGTGCTCGATCGATTACCGGGCTTAAACTAATTTCGCCATTGACTGCAGAATAAGCAGCAATTTTTTTAGCATTAATAAATTCAGGTAAAACACAAACTCGCTCAAATAACTGCATTGCAGCAGACTCTAGCTCGTCTTTACTCAGTTGTGCTCGTAGCTTTCGGTTGCGTTGCCGCAAGTGGTCTGCTGACAATTCCATGGTGATTCCTTAGTAATCGCTTAAAATGAACAAGCAGAGATAATACCTGCTTTATTTAGCTGGTGCCCATCCAGTTTAACTTAAAATAGCTGTCTCATATTCGTCGAGCAATTCGAGCAACCAATTTCGAAATGCGCATACGGCTGGATTATTCAAATGGGATTTTGGATAAACGATATAATAAGCAAAATCATTCTCGAGGATAGTGTCGAATGGCCTGATTAACCGCCCCGCCTCAAGGTGATCATGTACAAAAGTAGTAGAGCCTAATGCCACACCCTGCCCGTCCACTGCAGCCTGAATCAGCACATTCGTATCATCAATAATAGTGCCTTTGTTTGACGGAGTATCCTTCACCCCAGCCAACTTTAGCCATTCATCCCAGCATTCGTAATTAGCATCGTGCAACAGCGTGTAGTACTTGAGGTTATTCTTATCACTTAGCGGTTTATCGTTTTCAAGAAATGAAGGTGCACAAACGGGGGAAAAATCTAGACTGAGTAACTTTTCAGTAACAACACCAGGCCAATCGCCTTTGCCATAGGTAACCGCAATATCAATATTTTCTCGGTCGAAATCAACAGCAGCATGGGCATGGAACAGGCTTAAATCGATTTCAGGGTTTTGCAGCCAAAAGTATTTGAGTTTGGGTGAAAGCCACTTTGCTGCAAATGAAGGCGCGAGGCGCACACTGAGCAGGCTATTGTCAGGGTCTTTACTCACAGTTCCAATGGCCGACGCTAGTGTGTCAAAGGCGTCGATAACCTCAGGTAGTAAAGCCTTTCCCTGATCGGTTAAGGCGAGCTTTCTGGGTAATCGATAGAACAACGATACGCCTAAGAAGTCCTCTATGACTTTAATCTGATGACTTATCGCTGCCTGAGTGACATTTAATTCCTGTGCCGCCAACGTGAAGCTTAAAAGCCGGCCGGATGCTTCGAACGATTTTAGACTATTGAGAGGGGGAAGTTTACGTGCCATGAAGTCAACTTTATGCATTATTTATTCTAATGCAAGCTATAAAAAATAATCGTTTGTATCTCATTTAGGCTAGTACCAAAATAACCTCTATACAAAAACTCTATCCAATTTCCAATAACCATCAGGTGCATTATTATGGGAAGACGAATAAACAGCCGGGCAGCCAAAATTGCATTACGTAAAGCAGCAATTGCAGACGATTTAAAACCAGTCCAACCTGGCCTTGAAGGTGGTCAATACCGCCCTTTAACAGAGACTGATATTGCAGCGATTAATGACAATGTATTCAAAATATTGGCAGAAGTAGGCTTCGCCGATCCAACACAACATTGTATCGATACCTGTGTTGCGGTCGGGGCCATCTACAGCGAAGAAGATGGCCGATTGCGATTTCCAAAATCAGTCATCGAAGATGCTATGGACAAATGCTGTCGTAATCTCACCTTGTATGGTCAAGATCCAAAGCATGACATGAATGTATCGGGTCAGAGGGTACATTTTTCGACCGCAGGTGCCGCTGTTTTAATCGCCGATCCAGTAAAAAATGAATACCGCGAATCAACCGCTCAGGACTTATACGACATGGCGCGCATAGCCGATAAGTGCGACAACATCCACATGTTCCAACGCACTTGTGTTTTACGTGATGTACTCGACAACCGTGCTATGGACATTAATACTACTTACAATGCCGTTAGCGGCACCACTAAGCATGTTGGTGCGAGCTGGACAGAAGTGCATCATCTTGAAGATACCCTAAAAATGCTGCACATCATCGCAGGTGGAGAAGACAAATGGCGAGAGCGTCCTTTTGTTAGTATTTCATGCTGTCATGTTGTACCACCGATGAAATTTACCGAAGAAGCGCTGGGTTGCGTCAGAACAGCTGTCGAAGGTGGCATGCCAGTATTGCTATTGTCTGCTGGACAGTCTGGCGCCACTGCACCAGCATGCCTTGCAGGCGCTGTATCACAGGCCTGGGCTGAGTGCCTTGGTGGCTTAGTCTATGTTAATGCAATCAAGCCAGGCGCGCCCGCCATTCTGGGCACATGGCCATTTGTCTCTGACTTACGCACAGGGGCGATGAGTGGTGGATCACCCGAGCAAGCAATTTTGTCATCAGCCTGTGCACAAATGGGCAATTACTATGATTTACCCACCGGCACTGCCTGCGGTATGTCAGACTCCAAATTCCCTGATTTTCAAGGCGGTGCCGAACGTGCACACAACATAACCTGTGCTGCCACATCGGGTGCCAATATTATTTATGAAGCGGCCGGCATGTACGCCAGTCTGCTTAGCACCTGCCCTGAGTCTCTATTAATGGATAACGACATTCTTGGCTCAGCATTGAGAATTACACGTGGCATCGAAGTAAACGAAAGCACCTTGAGCTTCGAGGTTTTGAAAGACGTTTGTTTAGGCAAGAAAGGTCATTATTTGGGTGCCGATCAAACACTCGAAGTGATGCAAACAGAGTATATTTATCCTGAGTTTGGCGACCGACTGAGTCCGAATGAATGGGCTGAACAGGGTAAGCCAGTATTGCTAGATAAAGCTGTTGCCCGAAAAAACGAGATATTAAGCAATTATCATCCCAAGCATATCAGTGATGAAATTGATAATCAGGTACGAGAGCAGTTTCCAATCTTTTTGCCAAGAGAGGCATTTGGTCGGTCAGGTTCGGATGAGTGATCAATCAGTAGATTTTGCACACTCACACTCCCTGCAATAAGTGCTACAAGAAAACTAAAGGAAAAGGTATCAATATGAAAAGTCATGCAAGAGTAGTCATCATCGGTGGCGGTTCGTTGGGTGTAAACCTGCTCTACCACCTAACAAAAGAAGGCTGGACAGACATCGTACTGGTAGAAAAGGGCGAGCTCACCAGTGGCTCTACTTGGCATGCTGCGGGTCTCTGTTCAAACTTCATTGGTAACATGACTGTCTCCCAAATTCATGACTACACCATCAAGTTATACAACGAAATATTGCCACAGGAAACTGGGCTCGATTCAACCTTTCACAAAACAGGTAGTATCCGAGTCGGATTTACCAAAACAGAAGAGGAGTGGTTTAGAAATCTGGAAAGCCGTTCTAAAAGTGTCGGCTTCGAATTCAATTTTATTACCAAGCAAGAAGCCCAAAAGCTCAATCCCTTTATGAACTTTGACAAGGCTCGCGTCATTGTCAGTACGCCGAATGATGGCCACGTAGATCCCACTTCGGTTGTGATGCCATTATCAAAACTAGCTCGAGAAAATGGAGCTGAGATTAACCGTTTTACTCAGGTTATTGATATCAATCAACTGCCTTCAGGTGAATGGGAAGTCCTTACCAACAAGGGCACTATCATTGCCGAACATGTTGTCAATGCTGGAGGTTGCTTCGCACGTGAAGTGGGTGCCATGGTGGGCGTTAACGTGCCTTTGACTAACCTCGAACACCAATATCTAGTGACCGAAAGTCATCCTGCTATTGAAGCACTCGATTGGGAGCTTCCAGTTTGTCGTGACTCTTACAGCTCTGCTTACATTCGCCAAGAAGGCAATGGCTTTTTGGTTGGCCCCTATGAAATGTGGGGTTCCAAGCCCTGGGCACTAAACGGTATGGACTGGGGATTTGATCGAGAATTATTCGAACCCGATCTTGACCGGTTGATGCCGTTTCTTGAGCGCTGTTTTGAGTTAACACCTGAATTCGAAAACGTCGGTGTCAAAACGGTTGTCAATGGCCCTATTACCCACACACCGGATGACAATATCCTCGCTGGCCCACAAGCTGGCCTGCGTAATTTCTGGAATCTCTGCGGTGCCAGTATTGGTATCGCACAAGGCGGTGTTGGCAAGTTCCTGGCGCAGTGGATGGTACATGGTCAGACCGAAATCAATATGGCTCCACTCGATAGTCGACGTTTTGGTGATTGGGCAGATAAGAAGTATTGCACCATAAAAGCCATCGAGTCTTATGAAGAAATGTATGGTGTCGGTGCGCCCAATGTTAATCGCCCCCATGGACGCCCTAGCCGTACCAGTCCACTTTATGTTCGACTATTGGAAAAAGGTTGTGTTCATGGTGCTGTGCAAGGTTATGAAAAGGCACTGTGGTTTCAAACCGACAAAGTTCGCTGCGAAGGTCTGTCGTGGTCTCACAGTGAAGCGCATGACGTGGTTGCTGAAGAGTGTAAAGCAGTTCAACAAGCGGCTGGCATTATTGATCTGTCGGGTTCTTCTAAATATGAAGTATCAGGACACGATGCTTATCGATTCCTCGACACTCTATCCTGTAACAAACTACCCGCAAAAGATGGCCGTATCAGCTTGACCCTGTTTCATGCTGAGCAAGGTGGCATCATGTGCGAATTTTCCATCACGCGATTGGCCGAAGACCTCTACTACTTAATATCTGCAATTGGGTCAGAGCATAAAGACTTACACTGGATGCAATCGAATGCAGATGGCTTTGACGTCAATATCAAAAATGTGACCGATGATTTCAGTTCGATGCTGATCACCGGTCCACGCTCACGTGATATTTTACAGCAGATGACAGAAGAGGATTTATCCAACACAAACTTCCGTTGGCTCTGTGCAAAATATATTCAGCTGGATAGTGCCAAAGTGCTCGCAATTCGAGTTTCTTATGCAGGTGAACTTGGTTATGAACTTCACATGCCATCGTATCAATTATTATCCATCTACGATTCTATCTGTCGAGTCGGCCAGGAATTTGGCCTACGTAATTTTGGTGGATATGCCTTTAACTCGATGCGCATGGAAAAAATGTATCGTGCTTATGGTAATGAATTCACAGAAGAGATCAGTGGTCTGGAGGCTGGTATGGGCCGTTTCATTGACACCACGAGAGATTTTATTGGTTGTGAAAATATCAAAAAACGCGCCGATGCAGAGTTTGACATTGAACTAGCTTATCTTGTGTTTGACGATAATGTGGCCTGTGAGTGCTTTGGTAACGAAGCGGTTTATCATAACGGTGAACTGATTGGACTCACGACAGGCGGTGGGTTCGGGCATCGTATTGGTAGAAGTCTCGCATTTGCCTATCTAAGGCCTGCTATCATCTCTCAAGACATTGAAGTCACTGTCGAAACATCTATGGGTACACGCAAGGCGCACATTGAAATGGACGCGGCCTATGACCCTACTAACAAATTATTACGTGCTTAATTTATAGATCTGGTATAAAAAATGTCAGAAGTGAACCTCCCTCAAATAACAAAAGAAAGATAGGGTATCGAAAATGTCAGAAGTAAATCTCCCTCAAAATACCGAAGTAGTTATCATTGGCGGTGGTATCGAAGGCTGCTCTATTGCTTATCACCTGGCAAAGCGTGGCATCACAGATGTCGTGGTACTTGAGCGCAAGCAACTCACCTGCGGCACTACCTGGCATGCAGCTGGACTGGTCAGCATGTTATGGCCAACACCAACACTGACTGCATTGGCAAAATATAGCCATGAACTGTATGCCTCACTAGAAGCCGAGACAGGGCAAGCCACTGGCTATCGTCGAATCGGCAGTATTTCTCTCGCACGTACAGAAGAACGTCTGGAAGAATTAAAACGCACATCATCTATGGCAGCAGTTTTTGGGGTCGAATCAGAGTTTATCGACAACGCAAGGCTCGAAGAGATGTACCCCGGCATTAATAGCGAAGGTGTTATAGGTTCTTTATATATTGAAAAGGACGGTCAAACTAACCCTATCGATACCACGATGGCGCTCGCCAAGGGCGCTCGAAATCAAGGCGTCAAAATTTTCGAAGACTGTAAGGTCAATAACATAATCACCGATCAAGGAACGGCTGTTGGCGTTAGCACAGAGCATGGTGAAATTCGAGCA
Organism: uncultured Acidimicrobiia bacterium; assembly: GCA_964195315.1. GTDB lineage: Bacteria > Pseudomonadota > Gammaproteobacteria. The sequence goes on from CAXMOZ010000044.1 coordinate 28,652, forward strand.
AAAACCGTTGTATTGGCTGCTGGACTTTGGTCTCGCAATCTAGCCGCTAAAATTGGTGTCGATTTACCTTTATATGCCTGCGAACATTTTTACGTTGTTACCGATGAAATGGAAGGATTGAGCAAACGTCCTGTGCTGCGTGATTTTGACAAAGGCCTCTACTTTAAAGAAGATGCAGGAAAAATGCTGGTTGGTTGGTTTGAAAAAGACGCGATTGGCTGTTCAATGGATAGGATTAGTGAAGACTTTTGCTTTGATCAATTCGAGGTTGATATGGACCATATCGAACCTAACTTAATCGGTGGCATGGAAACATTTCCTGAGTTTGGTGAAGCCGGCATACGAACTTTTTTTAATGGACCAGAAAGCTTCACCAATGACAATTTGCACCTGATGGGCCCTACCCCTGAAGTCAATAATTTTTATGTCGCCTGTGGCATGAACTCAAAGGGCATTGGTGCAGCCGGCGGATTAGGCAAGTTGATGGCTGACTGGATAATTGACGGTAACCCATCTGGAGACGTATGGGAATGTGACGTCCGACGCTCGCATCCGATACAACGGACACAGGAATACGTTGAATCAAGAATTCCAGAAGCGCTCGGCCATACCTATGACATGCACTGGCCATTTTACCAGTACAAATCTGCTCGCAACCTAATGGTCTCTCCACTTCATCAGACACTACTTGATCAAGGTGCTTGCTATGGCGAAGTCGGTGGTTACGAACGACCCAACTGGTTTGCCCGCAATGGTGCGCCAGCCAAATACGAATACAGCTACAAGCGTCAAAACTGGTTTGAGTTTTATGCACAAGAACATCGTGCGGTACGTTCCTCGCTTGGGATGTTTGATATGACTTCTTTTGGCAAGTTTGAAGTGTCAGGTCCGGATGCCCAAACTGCCTTGCAATATATTTCAGCTGCAGATATGAATGTTGAAGTTGGTAAAGTAGTTTACACGCAATGGTTGGATGAGCGTGGTGGTATTAATGCTGATTTATCCATCGCCAAGGTTGGCGAGAATCGTTTCTGGGTGGTCACTGGTATCGGTTCGTTTAATCGCGATTGGTGGCATTTGAAGAAGCATTTAAAAGGCGATGTGACGTTAACCAATATTAGTCAGCAAATGGCCTGTCTTTCAATTCAAGGGCCAAACACAAGACATGCCTTACAGAAAATCTCCGACATCGATCTATCAGCACAGGCATTCGAATTTGGCGTTGGTCGCTTCGGCCAGGTAGCCGGTGTCGAGGTTTGGTTGCAACGTCTATCTTATGTTGGAGAACTGGGCTGGGAAATTTTTGTACCTGCAGAAATCGCCGTCACAGTTTTCAAATCTATTCAGCAGGCTGGCTCAGAGTTTGATATTTGCAACGCGGGTCTTCATGCATTGAATAGCTTGCGCCTCGAAAAAGGTTTCCGTCATTGGGGCCATGATGTGGGTGCAGAGGATAACTTGATTCAAGCCGGACTCGGTTTTGTTGCGAAGCCAGATGCCAGTGACTTTATTGGCCGTGATGCCTTTATCGCACAAAAAGCGGCTGGTATACCCGATCGTCGGCTGGTGCAATTTTTACTCAACGATCCAGAGCCCTTGTTATACCACAATGAAACCATTGTGATGGACGGCGAAATAGTTGGTTACTTAACGTCAGGTATGTATGCGCATAGTCTTGTTGGAGCTATTGGTATGGGTTATGTTAATCACTCAGGTATTAATGCCGATAAACTAGCGAATGGGAATTTTGAAATCGAAGTTGCTCGTACCCGATTTTCTGCAACGGCGTCATTGAGGCCTTTCTTCGATCCTAAGGGCGAGCGAATGAAAGTTTAGAGTCGTACTCTATCTATGTAACAATAATTTCATCAACAGGAATGGGTTTTGATATCGCGTAACCCTGTGCGTAATCAACGCCCATTTCTCTAAGCACTTCCAGGGTTTTCTGATCTTCGACAAATTCGGCGATCGTTTTTTTACCCATCACATGTCCAATATCATTAATTGATTTGACCATTTCAAAATCAATGCGATCTTTCACCATATCGCGAACAAAGAGGCCGTCTATCTTGAGATAGTCAACTGGCAAGGTTTTCAAATACGCAAAGGATGAAAAACCACTGCCAAAGTCATCCAGTGCAAAGCTGCAACCTCGTTCTTTTAACTGGTCAATGAACTGAGTCGCTCTGGTGAGATTAGCAATCGCAGCAGTTTCAGTAATTTCAAAGCAAATGCGCCGAGGCTCAATATCACAGCGATCTAATCTTTCCAATACTGCGTGCAAAAAATCTTTATCTGCAATCGAACTACCAGAAAGGTTAACTGTACAGAAAATATCAAACCCTTCGGACAATTCTTTTTGTAACCACTTCAATGTCGCCGTAACAACCCATATATCAAGTCGAGTAATTAAATTGTAGCGCTCTGCAGCGGGCAAAAATATGCCCGGTAATATCAAACTATTATTCTTGTCCCACATACGAACCAACACTTCACTAAATATTGGCTGATCGTCTTTGCTTTTTTGAAGGTCGTAAATTGTTTGGTGGTACAACACAAACCTTTGATCATCGAAGGCCTGATTAATATCAACAATTCTCTGCATTTCTTGATGGCGTTGCTCCAATTTAGGGCTATCAACATTATAAACATGAATTCGATTTCTACCCGAATCTTTGGCTTCATAACAGGCGGCATCGGCCTCGCGCATCACTGAATCGACACTACCACTGAATTCATCAATAGGAATTAGACCCATACTGGCGCCCAGCTTAAAACTATTACCGCCCCAGCCGAAACGATAGCTATCGATAGCTATGCGCACAGATTCAGCTACTTGGGTCGCCTGTACCAGCGAACAGTTTTCTAACAACAATCCAAATTCGTCTCCACCGAGTCGAGCGAGAGTGTCTCGCCGGCTAACTTTAGTTTCGAGAATTTTAGAGACCTGCCTTAACAGCTCGTCACCTGCAGCGTGGCCACAGGTATCGTTAACAACTTTAAATTGATCCAGATCAATATAACAAAGAGCATGATTCAAGTGCTTATTTTTGCTACTCTTTATGGCAGCATCAAGTTTAGTTTCAAACTCAATTCGGTTCACCAAACCTGTCAAGGTATCGTGAGTTGCCTGATAGATCAGTTGTTTCGACATACGATACGATTGAGTTATATCGATGCCACAACCTCGATAGCCAGAAAAGTTGCCGTTGATGTCAAAAAATGGCTTACCACTTATACGAACCCACATTTCCTTATTATCAGAATTGAAAGATTGATACTCAAAGTCATCAAATGGCAATTGAGCTAGCAGCTTGTCTATCAAGGCCTTCCACTTTGGCAGATCGAAGTCTTGCTCTGTCAAAACTTCCTGTCGAGTCTTACCCATGAGATTTTGAGCAGAAACGCCCGTAAATCCAGGTGCAGCGACAGACAAATAAGTAAATCTTAATTCACTGTCCTGTTCCCAGAACCAGTCTGCTGCAGTGTCAGCAAAATCACGTAATCGTTGCTCACTTTGCTGTAACGCATGTTCGGCTAGTCGAGTTTCTGTGACATTGGTACCACAACAGCGATAACCTTTAAACTGCCCGTCCTTATCAAAAAAGGGCTTACCCTCGCTCTCTATATAAATAACGGCGGCGTCATCATGCTGCCATTCGTAATCTAGTTTAAAGGGTTGATGAGCCTCTAGTTTGGCCAGGTGTTTTTTCCACTTGCCATCCTCATCGAGATGGCCTTCGAAACTATCACGCTCGGAAACGCCAATCATTTCACTCGATTTTCGACCAGAAGGAGGATGAATATCACCCGACATATAAGTGATACATAAGTGCTCATCCAGTTCGCAAAACCAGTCGGCAGCAACCTCTGCAAAGTCTCTGAAGCGAGACTCACTAGATGCCAGGGCCTCGATTACTTCAATTGACTCAGTAATATCACTACCGACACCGCGATACCCGTTAAACACACCATCCGAGTCATAAAAAGGTTTGGCCTGAGTGCGTAATATACGTGTCTTGTCACTAGGCTGAATGATTGTCCATACCATTGAGTAATGGTGATGCTGTTGCAAATCCACACCATGGCGCGTCCATTTATTGGTGTCGTCAATCAAACCAATGAATGCTTGCTCTCGTGTTTTACCAAGAACCTGGGATATTTTCAATCCTGTTAAATCCTCGAACCTCTCGGAGAGATAGGTAAATTTAAGATCTTTATCAAGCTCCCAAAACCAGTCTGCCGCATACATAGCAACATCTTCAAACTGGCCTAATTTAGGCTCAGAATTTAATTCTAGTCTATTTTTTTTTGACGACTTAATTGTGTCCAATCTAAAACACCCAATGATTCCTTATACTGATATTTATTGTTGATATCACAATTGTCTATGATGAAATAGGTATTAGCTGAATCACCTCTCTTGAATGTAACTATACTAGCAGTTAGTTGCTGAAATGTTATGAGTCATCTATATCGTATCCAAAAAAAATCACTGTCATAATTCCTATCTCATATAAAACTAATCTGGCATTTATTCTCAATAGATGTCAGGTAGAATAACTATTTTTAAAGCTGCCTTTAGTTGGGAATAATCTGAGTAATGAGCCGTTTTACAATCAACGAATACCGAATAGCACTATGAGTACCCACTAAAAATGAACCTAATAAAAAAGATCGGCAAGCACAATTGGTACTGGATTTTTCTCATAGTGCTGGGATTATCGATGGAAGCTGCCGCGCTTTATTATCAGTATGTGCTGGAAGAATGGCCTTGCGTACTCTGCATTCATATTCGTATCTGGATACTGGGTTTTGTTGCTGTTGCAATTTTAGCCTTGCTGCTCAAACAATTCAAACCAGTCATCCCTGCCCTGCACCTGTTAAACAGTCTAATGATGGTTGGTTTTGTCGAACGCAGTTGGCAAACTCTAGCTGTAGAACGTGGCTGGGTATTCGGTGACTGCAATATGGATGCCGGTCTACCCCCCTGGTTTCAGCTTGATCAATGGTTTCCAGCGTTGTTTGAAGTAAAAACATCCTGTGGCTACACGCCGTATATCATTTTCAAAATTTCGATGGCTGAGGTTCTCATGGTGACATCTACCTTATTACTTTGCTTAAGTCTATTGTGCTTAGTTGCTAGTTTTTGGCGTTCAAGCAAATACTAAGCAGCTAGCTCAAGCTGATCTAGCCTGAAAACTCTGGTCGGTGTTTTGCTGGAAATGAAAATGTTTAGGACAGTCTATCAACGCAGTCAATGTATTTTTGTCATCAAGGATCTCCAGTGCCCGAATTAGAAATTATCATCTCATTTATATTGCTTGGCTCGTTGGTTGGTTTCACAGCCGGGTTACTGGGTGTCGGCGGCGGCGGTATCATGGTGCCCGTACTAACGACTATTTTTCTGTATCAAGGGGTTCCTGTAGAGAAAGTTGTACATCTTGCTTTAGGCACCTCAATGGCGTCTATCATCTTCACTTCGATATCAAGTTTACGAGCGCATCATGCCAAAGATGGCGTGATATGGCCTATCGTAAAACAAATGGTGATGGGGATATTGATTGGCACGTTCCTCGCGACATTTCTGGCTTCATCACTCAGTTCGTTATATCTCGCCATCTTCTTTTCGCTTTTTATGGCTTATGTCTCTTTACAAATGTTTATGGACAAAAAACCGATCAAAGACATTTCTGGCTCGGGGGAATTGTTTCTGGTTGGCACTGGCATTGGAACAATTTCCGCGCTCGTTTCTATCGGTGGCGGTTCGTTAACAGTGCCTTACCTTGTCAGTCGTAAAGTAGATATTAAAAAAGCGATTGGCACCTCAGCCGCCATAGGCTTACCGATATCAATAGCAGGCACATTGGGTTATGTTATCAACGGCTGGTCGTATACCTCCACAGATAACCTTACCTTTGGTTTCATCTACCTTCCAGGGGTGATTTTGATATCACTGATCAGTACTATATTTGCGCCTTTTGGTGTAAAAATGGCGCATCGCTTACCTGTCCCCCTGCTCAAAAAAATATTCTCAGTATTACTAATACTGCTTAGTATCAAAATGCTGTCTTCAATAATCTAGCTCAATGTACTTGTAATAATGACGCTCAACTTTATAGTCGATATTTCAAAAGTTAGAGTCTGGCATAGTTAATGGTTCCTCCTGTAATGCCGACAATAGCTCTTTCAACTCAAGTACATGTTCCGACCAGTATCTAGGTGTATTGAACCAGGGAAAACTTTGCGGAAATGCAGGGTCATCCCATCGCTTAGCTAGCCAGGCGCTATAGTTTAAAACACGCATCGCACGCAGTGGCTCTATCAACTTAAGTTCTCGAACATTAAAAGAATGAAACATTTCGTATCCTTCGATAATTTCGGACAATTGTTTTTGCTTATTGTTTCGGTCACCCGACAGTAACATCCACAGATCCTGAATCGCGGGGCCGGTCATGGCATCGTCAAAGTCGACAAAATGGGGGCTGTCATTACGCCACAACACATTGCCGGGATGACAATCACCATGCAAACTGATTTGCTGGTATTGTTTTGATTGAGGGTTATTGCGCTCTATCTCCGCCAACACCTCTGCCGCTATCGATTGGTAGGCAGGCACCAAATCAGCCGGGATAAAGTTATTTGCGAGCAAGTATGCCACATTATTATGTCCAAATGCTTCAACCGTGAATGGCACTCGGTGCTTAAATGGGAAGGCTGCGCCTGCCGCATGAATTCGCCCAATAGCCTGTCCCAGACGATACAAATGATCAAGATTATCGAGTTCTGGTGCGCGCCCACCCTGACGCGGGTATATCGCAAAATAGAACTCATTAAAACGCGCCAATGTTGGAGTATCTGATTCGCCATCGATGACGAGAGGCGGCACGACTGGAATTTCAAGATCAGATAACTGCTGGGTAAATTCATGCTCTTCGAGTATTTGTTCAACAGTCCAGCGATTGGGTCGGTAAAACTTGACTATGACAGGCTCACTCTCTTCAATACCCACTTGATAGACACGGTTTTCATAACTATTGAGAGCTAGGATACAGGCATCTGAAAGCCTTCCTGTCGATTCAACTGCATCAATCACGACATCGGGGGTTAGTACTTGGTAAGGGTGGTCAGCCAAGCTATTATCCAATTCTAGCGCACCCTCGACTTGTTCAGCTTCTGCCCTGTTACCCCGGTTATCGTCGTCGATGTCCTCGATAGTATTGATGTCATTACCTCCCCCGCTGGGCATTTCTTGAGGTTCTTTATTTATGGGCATTATCGATCCTTTGTCATTTTCAAATTCAGCCATAGTATATAGAGCCTGTCGCCTGTCGGTTGCTCCAATTCAACATCATTGCAGCCAATAATGATTTCAATTACCCTGCCTAATGTATTGAATTACAGTAGGCGGTGAAACTATCGATACAGAACTTATATTTCAGCGTTTAAATTCAGGGATTTACAATTTAATCCTCATTGACAACCTTTTCTTGCCCGCAAAACTGTTTTAAGATCTTGGATGCACACGCTACAAAAAAAAATAGACCTCAACCCAAAACCCAAAGAATCGGCAGCATTGATCACCTTTGGTAAATCCCTATCACCCGTATTATTGAAAAGTT